>NZ_VXCX01000003.1:0-564573 GCF_052850745.1 Pseudomonas sp. 1121_17 | reverse complement strand
ACATTTCTTCCCGGCCGGTTGGAGCTGGCGCGGGTGCAGTTCGAAAACCGCAAGGATCGCGAGGCGGTGCAGGCATTTCAGCAGATCAGCACCGGCCTCAGCCCGTCAGACGCGTAGGCCATGGGTGTGGGGCAAGACCGTCGACAGTTTCATCCAGGCCCTTGATCACCGCGAAGACTGGCAAGGCTCGCTGGCCATCGGTCCGACCTGGAGTGACAACCTCAACCAATCTTCCGGAAGTGTTGTCACCTACCGCTACGTCACAGCTGAAGAGACCATTGTGGTCAAGCGCTCGCTGCCCAAGGCAGCGTCTGCCCACGGCCAGGATTTCGAAGCCACGCTGAACAAACGCATGGCCATCAGCGGTCATCACGGCATGTTCGTACGCTCACTGCTGTACGGCCAGGCCTACGAAAAAGAGAGCATGTACAACGAGAGCACGCTGATCAGCAACGCTGGCTATAGCTATCACGACGCCAGCAATCAGTATGCGATTGGGCCTTCATACGAGTTCAGCACCATTGGCAGCGACGCCATGTACAGCGCTTGGGGCCTGCGTGGCGAGTGGCTGCATACCCCAGCTTGTAGTCGTTCAGACAGGGGCTGTGCTGACGACCGCTCCAGTCTTCGCCGCTTCGGCAATGGCCTCAGTGATGATCAGATTCCTCAGGCCATCGCGCACCGTGACCAGCGGCGCTTCAAGTCCCTGGATGATCCGGCAGAAATGCTCGAGCTGAAGCTCCAGTGGATCCCGACGTTCAACACCGGCGGTCGCCGTTTGAAAAGGCTTGAACCATGAGCGCTCTTCAGCGCGGGCATAGTATTTGAGGCGCATTGTCGGCACTGCAAGCGACCCGTTCTTGCCGCTGATTACATAGCAATCTTCATCGGCGCAGGAGGCGTAGCTCGCATTCTCCTGGGACGTCTGCTCCCAACTGCGGGCACACCCCGCAGAGTCCGATAGCAGAAACGAGCCCAGGGCTCCGTTGGCAAAGCGCAGGCCGATACACACTGTGTCTTCGACCGGAAAGTTACGCGCGGCACTCGACTGCATGGCCTGGACGGCAACGATCTCTCCGCACAGCGAGCGCAAGTTGCCGATCTCGTGAATCATGTTGATCAGGATCGGGCCGCCACCTTCCTGGCGCCGCCACACGGCCGCGTCGAAGTAATCATCCGGTTTGTAGAACAGCGCGCTGCCCTGCACGGCAACAATGTCGCCGAGCACGCCTTCGCCGATGATCTCCCGTGCCTTGGCCAGCACAGGGCTGTGTGCTCGATGGTGCCCGACCAGTAAGCGCGCACCCTTTGCGGTTGCCGCAGCGAGCAGACGCTGACCTTCTGCAACGCTGTGGGCGACGGGTTTTTCGATCAAGGCGGCAACCCCCGCGTCGACGCATTGCAACGCCTGCGCAACATGCAGAGCATTGGGCGTGGCAAGGATCACGCCGTCCGGTTTGACGTTGTCGAACAAGGCCGCCAGATCAGCATATTGAGGAACGCCCAGAGCGGTCAGGTAATCTTCCGGGATCCTCACCGGATCAACAACGGCAACCAGTTCACAAGACAGGCTCGCTTGGACAAGTTCGATATGGCGGCGACCGATCATGCCGACGCCGGCCACCGCAATTCTGATTCTGGACATGATTGATCTTCACAGTTGTTTTTGTGTGCCTGAGGAGCAGCGCAGGCTCATCAGGTGCTGTTAGGATCCAGCCTACTATCGCCGGCGAAGGTCATAATGGGCTCAGATGGAATATCAGAATTCTCAATTACTGAACAATGACCCGTTTCTGCGTGACCTTTTGCTCTTCACTGCGATCGCCCGCTGTTCGAGCTTCGTCAGCGCAGGGGCTGAGTTGGGTATCTCGCCAGCGCACGTCAGCAAGCGCATCGCGACACTTGAGCAAAGCCTCAACTGCAAGCTGTTCAACCGTACGACGCGCCGCGTCACCATCACCCGTGAAGGCGAGGCGATGCTGGTCTGGGCCAAACAGATTCTGGAAAACGTCCACGGCATGCTGGAGACGTCCCATGGAGACCGGGTAGAGCCCAAAGGCCTGCTGCGGATCAGCACCAGTCAACGACTGGGCCGTTTCCACGTGGCACCCATCCTCGGCCTGCTGCGCAAGCGCTACCCAAAACTCGAGGTCTGGATCGAGTTGATGGACAGGCGCACGGACCTCATCGGTGAACAGTTCGATATCGATATTCGAGTAGGGGAGGTGACCGAGCAGCATCTGATTGCCCACAAGATCGCCAGCAGCCAGAGGATTCTGTGCGCCGCCCCGAGCTATGTCGCCGAGCGAGGCCATCCCGCTTCGCTGGCTGATCTGGCACAGCACCACTGCCTGCTGCTGCGCGACAGGGACAGTAGCTTTGGTTTGTGGCGTCTAGAGGGGCCAGGTGGCATGGAGAGCGTCAAGGTGACCGGGCCCATGGCATCGAACAACAGCGACATCGTGCGCGAGTGGGCGCATGAAGGGCTGGGCATCATCATGGCCTCCACATGGGACGTCGCCCCCAGTTTTGCGCAGGGCAAGCTCATGCGACTGCTGCCTGCTTGGCATCAGGTTGCGGATATTTCCGCGGTCACCACGATCCGTGCTTCGCAGTCGGAAAAAATCAAAGTGTGCCTTGAGTTTCTGACTGAGCAGTTGACGGCTGGTGCTTATGCGCTTGAGGGCATAACTGACTGAGCACCACATCAAAGAGCACTGCTTTGCTGAAGAAAGCGTTCAAACTATAGAAACTAAAAAGCCCGCAATCAGCGGGCCTTTGGGATGTTGCGTAGACGCTGGTAAGGCGTCTATGTGTTGCGTTTGGTGCCCCGAGGGAGACTCGAACTCCCACTCCTTTCGAAAACGGATTTTGAATCCGCCGCGTCTACCAATTCCGCCATCAGGGCTTGTGGGGCGGCAGTATAGAGAGGCTCCGCGGGTCGGTCAATCGGCTTTCATGGAGAATTTTCACAGCTTGGGCTAAACTTCGCGGCCCTGTCGAACCGAACACAATCATGCGCGTCGCCGATTTTTCCTTCGAACTCCCCGATTCCCTGATCGCCCGCCACCCACTGGCCGAGCGCCATGGCAGCCGACTGCTGGTTCTTGATGGACCGAGCGGCGCGCTGGCTCATCAGCAATTCACCGATCTGCTCGAACACCTGCGCCCGGGTGACCTGATGGTGTTCAACAACACCCGGGTGATCCCGGCGCGGTTGTTTGGCCAAAAAGCCTCGGGCGGCAAGCTCGAAGTGCTGGTCGAGCGCGTGCTCGACAGCCACCGGGTGCTGGCCCATGTGCGTGCAAGCAAGGCGCCCAAGGTCGGTACACAGTTGCTCATCGACGGCGGCGGCGAGGCCGAGATGGTCGCCCGCCATGACACGCTGTTCGAGCTGCGCTTCAACGAAGAGGTGCTGCCGCTGCTCGATCGCGTCGGCCATATGCCGCTGCCGCCGTATATCGATCGCCCGGACGAGGGCGCCGACCGCGAGCGCTATCAGACTGTTTATGCCGAGCGCGCAGGTGCCGTCGCCGCGCCAACCGCAGGCCTGCACTTCGACCAGCCGCTGCTCGAGAAAATCGCAGCCAAGGGCGTCGAGAGTGCGTTCGTTACCTTGCATGTGGGTGCCGGCACCTTCCAGCCGGTGCGGGTCGACAAGATCGAAGACCACCATATGCACAAGGAATGGCTCGAAGTCAGCCAGGAGGTAGTCGATGCCGTGGCCGCGTGCCGTGCGCGTGGCGGCCGAGTGGTTGCCGTCGGCACCACCAGCGTGCGCTCGCTGGAGAGTGCCGCACGTGATGGCCAGCTCAAGGCGTTCAGCGGCGACACCGATATCTTTATCTACCCGGGCCGGCCGTTCCATGTGGTCGATGCCCTGGTCACCAACTTCCACCTGCCGGAGTCCACGCTGCTGATGCTGGTCTCGGCCTTCGCCGGTTACCCCGAAACCATGGCGGCCTATGCCGCTGCGGTCGAGCATGGCTACCGCTTCTTCAGTTACGGTGATGCGATGTTCATCACCCGCAATCCGGCGCCGCGCGGCCCCGAGGATCAAGCATGAGTCGCACCTGTCGTATGTCCTTCGAACTGCTGGCCACCGACGGCAAGGCCCGTCGTGGCCGCCTGACCTTCCCCCGAGGCACGGTCGAGACCCCGGCGTTCATGCCGGTGGGCACCTATGGCACGGTCAAAGGCATGCTGCCGCGTGACATCGAGGCCACCGGCGCCGAGATCATTCTTGGCAACACCTTCCACCTGTGGCTGCGCCCGGGCACCGAGGTGATCAAGAAGCACAACGGCCTGCACGATTTCATGCAGTGGAAAGGCCCGATTCTGACCGACTCCGGTGGCTTCCAGGTGTTCAGCCTTGGCGCCATGCGCAAGATCAAGGAAGAGGGCGTGACCTTCGCCTCGCCAGTCGATGGCTCCAAGGTCTTCATGGGCCCGGAAGAGTCGATGCAGGTCCAGCGTGATCTGGGCTCGGACATCGTGATGATCTTCGACGAATGCACGCCGTACCCGGCCGAGCATGACGTCGCGCGCACCTCGATGGAGCTGTCGCTGCGCTGGGCGCAGCGCTCCAAGGACGCCCACGCCGACAACACTGCGGCGCTGTTCGGCATCGTTCAGGGCGGCATGTATCAAGACTTGCGCGAACGCTCGCTGGAGGCGCTGGTCAACATCGACTTCGACGGCCTGGCGATCGGCGGCTTGTCGGTCGGTGAGCCGAAGCACGAGATGATCAAGGTGCTCGATTACCTGCCGGCGATGATGCCCGCTGACAAACCTCGTTACCTTATGGGGGTAGGCAAACCGGAGGATCTTGTGGAGGGTGTGCGCCGCGGCGTCGACATGTTCGACTGCGTGATGCCGACGCGCAATGCGCGCAACGGCCATCTGTTCATCGACACCGGGGTGATCAAGATCCGCAACGCGTTCCATCGCCATGATGATTCGCCGCTGGATCCGACCTGCGATTGCTATACCTGCAGCAACTTCTCGCGCGCCTATCTGCACCATCTGGACAAGTGCGGCGAAATGTTGAGCAGCATGTTGAATACAATCCATAACTTGCGTCATTACCAGCGCCTGATGGCCGGTTTACGCGAGGCTATTCAACAAGGTAAATTGACCGCCTTTGTCGACGCCTTCTATGCCAAACGCGGGCTTGCTGTGCCGCCTTTGGACTGACTGACTGTAACCGTTTGCCAACCCAACACGTTGCAACATAACAACTGGAGTGTCACATGAGCTTTTTGATCCCCGCCGCCTACGCGGACGCCGCAGCCCCTGCCGCCGGCCCTATGGGTGGTGGTTTCGAGTGGATTTTCCTGGTCGGCTTCCTGGTCATCTTCTACCTGATGATCTGGCGTCCACAGGCCAAGCGCGCCAAAGAGCAGAAGAACCTGCTGGGCAACTTGCAGAAAGGTGACGAAGTTGTCACCAACGGCGGCATCGCCGGCAAGATCGTCAAGGTTTCCGATGACTTCGTGGTACTGGAAGTGTCCGACACCGTCGAGATGAAGTTCCAGAAGGGCGCCGTGGCTGCGACCCTGCCTAAAGGTACGCTCAAGGCTATCTGAGGTACCGGTTTTACTTTTTCCAGTCGGGGCGCGCAAAGCGCCCCGCGTCTTGAACGGGCGGCGTGATGCTGAACAAATACCCTCTGTGGAAATACGCACTGATCGTGCTGGTACTTGCGATCGGTTTCATTTATTCCGCTCCCAACCTCTATCCGGATGATCCGGCTGTACAGATCAGTGGTGCCAGCTCGGCGCTGCAGGTCAACCAGGCCGACCTCGATCGCGTCAACAAGGCGCTGACCGAAGCGGGTATCACCGTGAAGGGCACTAGCCTGGGCGAGAAGGGCAGTGGCTTGGTACGCCTGACCGACCAGGAAGACCAACTGCCAGCCAAGGATGTGGTGCGCAAGGCCCTGGGCGATGATTACGTCGTGGCCCTGAACCTGGCTCAGACCACTCCGCAGTGGCTGCGTAACCTGGGTGCAAGCCCGATGAAGCTCGGTCTGGACCTGTCCGGTGGTGTGCACTTCCTGCTCGAAGTGGACATGGACAAGGCCATGAGCGCGCGCATGAAGGTCTACGAAGGCGAAGTGAAGACCCTGTTGCGCAAAGAGCGCATCCGCTACCGCAGCCTGCCTCAGCAGGATGGCGGCATTGTGCTGGGCTTCTCTGACGACGCCACCCGCGAACAGGCCCGTGCCCTGATTCGCAAGAGCTTCACCGATTTTGACCTGACCACCACCGAGCGCAACGAGCTCGCTGTGCTGCGTCTGGCGCTGACCCCGGCCAAGGTTGCCGAGATCCGCGAATACTCGATCAAGCAAAACCTGACCACCGTGCGTAACCGGGTCAACGAACTGGGTGTGGCCGAGCCGCTGGTGCAGCGTCAGGGCGCCAACCGTATCGTGGTCGAGCTGCCAGGCGTGCAGGACACTGCCGAAGCCAAGCGCATCCTCGGCAAGACCGCCAACCTCGAGTTCCGCTTCGGTGCCGAACCAGGTGCCTCCAAGGCCACCACCGAGGTCTTCGAATTCCGTGACGGCGGCCGTTCGGCGCCGGTCGAGCGTGGTTTGATCATCACCGGTGACCAGGTCACCGACGCCCAAGCCAGCTTCGACGAGCAAGGCCGGCCACAGGTCAACATCCGCCTCGATGGCCATGGCGGCGAGTTGATGAGCCGCGCGACCCGCAGCAACGTCGGCCGCAGCATGGCAGTAATCTTCATCGAGCAGAAGCCGATCACCCGCTACGTCAAGCAGACCGTCGACGGCGTCGAGAAGGAAGTTGCCGTACAGAGCTTCCAGGAAGAGAAAAAGATCATCAGCCTGGCGACCATTCAATCGCCACTGGGCAGCCAGTTCCGCATCACCGGCCTCAATGGCCAGGGTGAATCGTCCGAACTGGCCCTGCTGCTGCGTGCCGGTGGGCTGGCTGCGCCGATGTACTTCGCTGAAGAGCGCACCATTGGTCCAAGCCTGGGTGCCGACAACATCACCAAAGGTGTCGAAGCATCGCTGTGGGGCATGCTGTTCGTGTCCATCTTCATCATCGCCATCTACCGTGGTTTTGGCGTGATCGCGACCGTTGCCCTGACCGGCAACATGATCCTGCTGCTGGCCTTGATGTCCCTGCTGGGTGCCACCCTGACCCTGCCAGGCATCGCCGGTATCGTGCTGACCATGGGTATGGCGGTTGACGCCAACGTGCTGATCTTCTCGCGGATTCGCGAGGAGCTGAAAAACGGCATGTCGGTGCAGCGCGCCATCCACGAAGGCTTCAGCCGTGCCTACACCGCGATCATCGACGCCAACCTGACCAGCCTGCTGGTCGGCGGTATCCTCTTCGCGATGGGCACCGGGCCGGTCAAAGGCTTCGCGGTAACCATGTCCCTCGGGATTTTCACCTCGATGTTCACCGCCGTCATGGTGACCCGCGCAATGGTCAACCTGACCTGCGGCGGGCGTGACATCAAGAAGCTGTGGGTTTGAGGGAATAACCATGAAAACCATCAACTTCATGGGCGTGCGCAACGTTGCGTTCGCCGTCACTGTCCTGCTGACCATCCTGGCGTTGTTCAGCTGGTGGCAGAAGGGTTTGAACTTCGGTCTGGACTTCACCGGCGGTACGCTTATCGAGCTCACCTACGAGCGTCCGGCAGACCTCAAGCTGGTCCGCGCCGAGCTCGCTCAGTCGGGCTTCGAGGACGCCATCGTGCAGAGCTTCGGTGCGACTACCGACCTGCTGGTGCGCATGCCGGGCGACGACCCGCAACTGGGCAGCAAGGTTGCTGCAGCGCTGCAGAAAGTCGGCGGTGACAACCCGGCAACCCTCAAGCGGGTCGAGTTCGTCGGCCCGCAGGTAGGTGAAGAACTGCGTGACCAGGGCGGACTGGGCATGCTGCTGGCGCTGGGCGGGGTACTCATCTACCTAGCCTTCCGCTTCCAGTGGAAATTCGCCGTCGGCGCGATCATCTCGCTGATCCACGACGTGGTCGTGACCGTGGGTATCCTGTCGTTCTTCCAGATCACCTTCGATTTGACGGTGCTGGCGGCAGTGCTGGCCATCATCGGTTACTCGCTGAACGACACCATTGTGGTATTCGACCGCGTGCGGGAAAACTTCCGCGTGATGCGCAAGGCCTCGCTGATCGAGAACATCAACGTCTCGACCACGCAGACCCTGCTGCGCACTGTCGCCACTTCGGTTTCGACCTTGCTGGCGATCGCCGCCCTGTTGATCTTCGGGGGTGACAACCTGTTCGGCTTCTCCCTGGCTCTGTTCATCGGGGTCATGGCCGGTACCTACTCGTCGATCTACATCGCCAACGTGGTATTGATCTGGCTGAACCTGAACAGCGAAGACCTGATTCCACCGGTCAAGGCCGAGGGTGTGGACGAGCGTCCATAACCGCAAGCCGTCGCCGTTTGGCCCCAAGAGAGCCGCGAATGTTGAACTCGCGGCTTTTTTTTTGCTCCAAGGCTGGGACAAGCGCGGGTTATGGCCCGCTGGTACGATCAGGAGGTTCACGTGAATAAATCAATGCTGGTGGGTGCGGTGCTCGGTGCCGTCGGTGTAACTGCCGCAGGCGCAATGGCGACCTACAGCTTGGTGAACAAAGGCCCAGAGGTCGCCGAGGTGACCGACGTGCAGCCGATCAAGCAGCAGGTCAAGACTCCACGTGAAGTGTGCAAGGACGTGACCGTGACGCGCCAGGCGCCGGTCAAGGATCAACATCAGATCGCCGGTACCGTGGTCGGTGCATTGGCGGGTGGCTTGCTCGGCAACCAGATCGGTGGCGGCACCGGCAAGAAGATTGCCACCGTGGCCGGTGCGGTCGGCGGCGGCTACGCCGGTAACAAGGTGCAGGAAGGCATGCAAGAGCGTGACACCTACACTACCACCCAGACCCGCTGTAACACCGTGCATGACCTGAGCGAGAAAGTGGTTGGCTACAACGTCACCTATTCGATTGGCGACAAGGTCGGCAAAGTGAAGATGGACCACGAGCCAGGTTCGACCATTCCGCTGGACGAGAATGGCAAGCTGGTGCTGAGTCAGGCCCAGAACGGGCAGTAAGCCTGCGCAGGATCACTGGCCCCTACGATGAGCGGCGCGGTTCTTGCGGACACAAAAAAGCACCCCGGGGGGTGCTTTTTTGTGGCTGACCGGCGCTTAGCGCTTCAGCGATTGTGGCACGTGCGGCTGGATGGCAGTCAGCACGGCTTTGAAGCACTTGATGTTGCCAGCAACGATGTGGCCTTTCTCGAGGAATTCGTGGCCACCGTTGAAGTCGCTGACCAGACCGCCAGCCTCCTGCACCAGCAGTACGCCTGCAGCCATGTCCCACTCGGACAGGCCCGACTCCCAGAACGCATCGAAACGACCGGCCGCTACATAGGCCAGGTCAAGGCTGGCAGAGCCGGCGCGGCGGATGCCGGCAGTCTGGCCAGTAAGGGCGCGGATCATGCCCAGGTAATTGTCGAGGTCGGCCATCTGGTTGTCGCGGAACGGGAAGCCGGTACCCAGCAGGGCGCCTTCAAGGCTGGTACGCGAGCTGACGCGTAGGCGGCGACCGTTGATCTGGGCGCCACGGCCACGGCTGGCGGTGAACTCTTCCTGGCGAACCGGATCCAGTACCACTGCGTGCTCCAGGCGGCCGCGGTATTTGCAGGCGATGCTCACTGCAAAGTGCGGAATGCCACGCAGGAAGTTGGTGGTGCCATCGAGCGGGTCGATGATCCACAGGTAGTCTTTGCCTTCTTCACCTGAGCCAGCGTGGAAGCCGGTCTCTTCACCCTGGATCGAGTGGTTCGGGTAGGCCTTGCGCAGAGCATCGACGATTTTCTGCTCGGCAGCGCGGTCAACCTCGGACACGTAGTCCTTGGCGTCCTTTTCGTCCACCTTGATGGTGTCCAGGCGTTCGATGGAGCGGAAAATCAGTTCACTGGCGCTGCGAGCAGCGCGCAGGGCGATAGTCAGCATAGGCTGCATGGGCGGTTCACCTGGAGATGTTAAAGAAGAAAGCCGGCCATTTTAGCAGAGTTTTTTGACAACGGCAGCGCCGCATTTGCTTTCATGGCGTAACGTCCGTCGGTTCTGTAAGATCGACCGCCCTGATATCTGCCTTTGAGAGCACCCACCGTGCTGCAAAATATTCGTGTTGTTCTGGTCAATACCAGCCACCCCGGCAACATCGGCGGCGCTGCGCGTGCCATGAAAAACATGGGCTTGTCGCGCCTGGTGCTGGTCCAGCCGCAGGAGTTTCCGGCAGCTGACGCCAGCGCCCGAGCTTCTGGCGCAGACGACGTGCTCAGTGGCGCGCTGGTGGTCGACTCGCTGGAAGAGGCGCTGGTTGGCTGCAGTCTCGCGATCGGCACCAGTGCCCGCGACCGCAGCCTGCCGTGGCCGATGCTGGATCCGCGCGAGTGCGGCGCCAAGTCGGTCGAGCGTGCCACCATGGGTGACGAAATCGCCCTGGTGTTCGGTCGCGAGCATGCCGGGCTGACCAACGACGAATTGCAGCGATGTCACTTCCATGTGCACATTCCCTCGAACCCTGACTTCAGCTCGCTCAATCTGGCCGCCGCCGTGCAGGTGCTTGGCTATGAGGTGCGGATGGCCTGGCTGGCCGCGCAGGGCGAGCCGTCGATCAATGACAAGGCCGATGCCGTCGAACTGGCGACCCTGGACGAGATGGAGCGTTTCTACGACCACCTGGAGAAAACCCTGGTGGACATCGCCTTCCTCGATCCGGACAAACCCAAGCACCTGATGGCGCGCCTGCGTCGTCTGTACGGTCGCAGTTCGGTAGAGCGTACGGAAATGAGCATTTTACGCGGCATCCTCACCGAGACTCAGAAGGTTGCTCGGGGTGAGTCGCATAAGCGGAAGGATTGAGCAATGTTCGAACGTCTGCGTGAAGATATCCAAAGCGTATTCCATCGTGACCCTGCGGCGCGTAACGCTTTTGAAGTACTGACCTGCTATCCCGGCATGCACGCGATCTGGCTGCACCGCCTTGGCCACGCCCTCTGGACGCGTGATCTGAAGTGGCTGGCGCGGCTGGTGTCGAACTTCGGCCGCTGGATGACTGGCATCGAAATCCACCCGGGCGCGACCATCGGTCGACGCTTCTTCATTGATCACGGCATGGGGATCGTCATTGGTGAGACCGCCGAGATCGGTGACGACGTTACCCTCTACCAGGGCGTGACCCTCGGTGGTACCAGCTGGAACGCCGGCAAGCGCCACCCGACCCTGGGCAATGGCGTGGTGGTCGGTGCCGGCGCCAAGGTGCTCGGCCCATTCACTGTCGGCGCCGGAGCCAAAATCGGCTCCAATGCTGTGGTCACCAAGGAGGTTCCGCCAGGCGCCACCGCAGTGGGTATCCCCGGTCGCATTATCGTCAAGGCGCAGGAAGACTCCGAAGTCGAAGCCAAGCGCAAGGCCATGGCCGAGAAGATCGGTTTCGATGCCTATGGCGTCAGTGGCGACATGCCTGACCCGGTCGCCCGCGCCATTGGCCAGATGCTCGACCACCTGCAAGCGGTCGACGAGCGTCTGCAGGGCATGTGCGGCGCGTTGACCAAGCTGGGTAGCGACTATCACGGCAAGGCGCTGCCGGCACTGCCCGAAGAAGATTTCGTTGAAGTCGCTCCGGTCGAGGCAAGGCAGCAGGCGCAGAGCGACACCCAGCCACATTGACAGCGACGATGGCGCTAGCCGTGGGCGTGTGCTCGCGGCCAGTGTCTGCTACACTCGCGCCCGCCCTTCGAGTGCAAACCCGACTAAAGCAGTAGGTCTAATAGTTGACTTAAATGCTCGGGAATCGCATACTTGCTCACATTCTGTAACTCCCGTGGTACCCATACGCCATGCGACTGACTACCAAAGGCCGATACGCAGTGACCGCCATGCTTGACCTGGCGTTGCACGCGCAGCATGGGCCGGTGTCACTGGCCGATATTTCCGAGCGCCAGGGCATCTCCCTCTCTTATCTGGAGCAGCTGTTCGCCAAGCTGCGCCGCAGCAGCCTGGTTTCCAGCGTGCGCGGTCCAGGCGGCGGCTATCAGCTGTCGCGCGGCATGGAAACCATCCAGGTTGCCCAGGTCGTCGACGCGGTCAACGAATCGGTCGACGCTACCCGTTGCCAGGGCCTGGGTGACTGCCATGCCGGTGATACCTGCCTGACCCACCACCTGTGGTGTGACCTCAGTCAGCAGATCCATGAATTCCTCAGTGGCATCAGCCTGGCCGACCTCGTCAAGCGCCGTGAGGTGCAAGAAGTCGCTCATCGCCAGGACCTGCGCCGTGTTGCAGGTCGATCCGCCCAGCTGGACAAGATTGAGACGTCCGCCGTCGACTGACATTGGTCACGAGCGACGCCACCGCCTGATAGGAGATATTCAATGAAGTTGCCGATCTACCTCGATTACTCCGCGACCACGCCGGTCGACCCACGCGTTGCCCAGAAGATGGCCGAATGCCTGCTGGTCGACGGCAACTTTGGTAACCCGGCGTCGCGCTCCCACGTGTTTGGCTGGCGCGCTGAAGAAGCGGTCGAAAACGGCCGTCGCCAGGTGGCTGAGCTGATCAACGCCGATCCGCGTGAAATTGTCTGGACCAGCGGTGCCACCGAGTCCGACAACCTCGCGATCAAAGGCGTTGCGCACTTCTATCAGACCAAGGGTAAGCACATCATCACCTCCAAAATCGAGCACAAAGCCGTGCTCGATACCGCTCGCCAGCTCGAGCGCGAAGGTTTTGAAGTGACCTATCTTGAGCCAGGCGAAGACGGCATCGTTACCCCGGGCATGGTTGAAGCGGTGCTGCGCGATGACACCGTTCTGGTCTCGCTGATGCACGTCAACAACGAAGTTGGCTCGATTAACGACATCGCTGCAATCGGTGAACTGACCCGTGCCCGCGGCGTGCTGTTCCATGTTGACGCTGCACAATCGGCCGGCAAGGTCGAGATCGACGTGCAGAAGCTCAAGGTCGACCTGATGTCGTTCTCCGCGCACAAGGCCTACGGCCCTAAAGGTATCGGCGCGCTGTACGTCAGCCGCAAGCCACGCGTGCGTCTGGAGGCAATCATTCACGGCGGTGGTCACGAGCGCGGCATGCGTTCCGGCACCCTGCCTACGCACCAGATCGTCGGCATGGGTGAGGCATTTGCCATCGCCAAGCAGGAGATGGCCAGCGAAAACGCCCGCATCAAGGCGCTGAGCGATCGCTTCTTCAAGCAGGTTTCCAACCTCGAAGAGCTGTACGTCAACGGCAGCCAGACTGCGCGCGTGCCGCACAATCTGAACCTGAGCTTCAACTACGTTGAAGGCGAGTCGCTACTGATGGCCCTCAAGGACATCGCGGTATCGTCCGGTTCGGCCTGCACCTCCGCTTCGCTCGAACCGTCGTACGTACTGCGCGCCCTGGGCCGCAACGACGAGCTGGCACACAGTTCGATCCGCTTCTCCTTCGGCCGCTTCACCAGCGAAGAAGAAGTCGACTACGCCGCGCAGGAAGTCTGCAAGGCTGTCACCAAGCTGCGCGAACTTTCGCCGCTGTGGGACATGTACAAAGACGGCGTCGATATCTCCAAGATCGAGTGGGCCGCCCACTAAGCAGTCGCCGGCAAGAGCGGCTACCTGATGAGGAAGGAATTGCACCATGGCATACAGTGAAAAAGTCATCGACCACTACGAAAACCCGCGCAACGTCGGCAAGATGGACGCTGAAGACCCGGACGTCGGTACCGGCATGGTCGGCGCGCCGGCCTGCGGTGACGTGATGCGTCTGCAGATCAAGGTCAACGAGCAGGGCGTTATCGAAGACGCCAAGTTCAAGACCTATGGCTGCGGTTCGGCTATCGCTTCCAGCTCCCTCGCCACCGAGTGGATGAAGGGCAAGACCCTGGACGAAGCCGAGACCATCAAGAACACCCAGCTGGCTGAAGAGCTGGCGCTGCCACCGGTCAAGATCCACTGCTCGGTACTCGCCGAGGACGCCATCAAGGCGGCCGTACGCGATTACAAGCAGAAAAAAGGCTTGATCTGAGTCGTTTGACTGGACGCTAAGGAGTTCCGATGGCTATCAGCATGACAGAAGCCGCCGCCAACCACGTGCGGCGCTCCCTCGACGGGCGTGGCAAGGGTGAAGGCATTCGCCTGGCCGTACGCACCACCGGTTGCTCGGGCCTGGCCTACGTGCTGGAGTTCGTCGACGAAGTGGCAGGCGAAGACGAGGTCTTCGAGAACCACGGCGTGAAGGTCATCATTGACCCGAAAAGCCTGGTTTACCTCGACGGCACCGAGCTCGATTTCGTCAAGGAAGGGTTGAACGAAGGCTTCAAGTTCAACAACCCCAACGTGCGCGGTGAATGTGGCTGCGGCGAAAGCTTCAATGTTTGAGGCTTGATGTGGGTACTCCTTGTCATTTTGCCCTGTTCAATCTGCAGCCGGGCTTTCGCCTGGACCTCGAGCAACTGGCCGTTCGTTACCGCGAACTTGCCCGTGAGGTCCATCCGGACCGCTTCGCCGATGCTTCCGAGCGCGAGCAGCGTGTCGCCCTGGAAAACTCGGCAGCGTTGAACGACGCCTATCAGACCTTGCGCAGCGCCCCCCGTCGGGCGCGCTATCTGCTGGCCATCAGTGGCCACGAAGTGCCGCAGGAAGTCACCGTACATGATCCGGCCTTCCTGTTGCAGCAGATGGAGCTGCGTGAAGAACTTGAAGAGCTGACCGACCTCGACGGTGTCGCGGTATTCAAGAAGCGCCTCAAGCTCGCGCAAGATACGCTGTTCGAGGAATTCGCCGCCTGCTGGGATGATGCTGCGCAGCGTGAACAGGCCGAGCGCCTGATGCGCCGCATGCAGTTTCTCGACAAGCTCGCCCAGGAAGTGCGCCAGCTCGAAGAGCGCCTCGACGATTAACCCGGTGTTGCCGTGACAACGCCTAAGGTAGCTAGATAAGCATGGCCCTACTGCAGATCGCCGAACCCGGTCAAAGCCCCCAGCCGCACCAGCGCCGCCTGGCGGTAGGGATTGACCTGGGTACTACCAATTCTCTGGTTGCTGCCGTGCGCAGCGGCCGCAGCGAACCGCTGCCCGATGCCGAGGGGCAGGTCATCCTGCCATCGGCTGTGCGCTACCTGGAGGCGGCTGTCGAAGTCGGCCAGGCTGCGCGCGAAGCAGCGCCAAGCGACCCGTTCAACAGCATCCTTTCGGTCAAGCGTCTGATGGGACGCGGCCTGGCCGACGTCAAGCAGCTCGGCGAGCAACTGCCATACCGTTTTGTCGGTGGCGAGTCGCACATGCCGTTCATCGAAACCGTACAAGGCCCGAAAAGCCCGGTCGAAGTGTCTGCCGACATCCTCAAGGTGCTGCGTCAGCGCGCCGAGGAAACCCTCGGCGGCGACCTGGTCGGTGCGGTCATCACGGTCCCGGCCTACTTCGACGATGCTCAGCGCCAGGCGACCAAAGACGCCGCCAAGCTTGCCGGGCTGAACGTGTTGCGCCTGCTCAACGAGCCGACTGCTGCGGCCGTGGCCTATGGCCTGGACCAGAACGCTGAAGGCCTGGTGGCGATCTTCGACCTGGGCGGCGGTACCTTCGATATCTCCATCCTGCGCCTGACTGCGGGCGTCTTCGAAGTGCTGGCCACCGGTGGCGATACCGCCCTGGGTGGTGACGACTTCGATCACGCGATTGCCAGCTGGATCATTGAGCAGGCCGGTTTGTCGGCTGATCTGGATCCAGCGACTCAGCGTCAACTGTTGCAGACCGCTTGCGCGGCCAAGGAAGCCCTGACCGATGCCTCCAGCGTGCGCGTTGCCCACGGTGACTGGCAGGGTGAGTTGAGCCGGGCAGACTTCGAAGCGATGATCGAGCCGATGATCGCCCGTAGCCTCAAGGCCTGCCGCCGCGCCGTGCGTGACAGTGGGGTCGAGCTCGAAGAAGTGGTTGCAGTGGTAATGGTCGGTGGTTCGACTCGCGTACCGCGTGTGCGTGAAGCCGTCGGTGGCCTCTTCGGCCGTGCTCCGCTGACCTCGATCGACCCTGATCAGGTAGTCGCCATTGGCGCCGCGATCCAGGCCGATACCCTCGCCGGCAACCGCCGCGAAGGTGGCGAGTTGCTGTTGCTCGACGTGATCCCGCTGTCGCTCGGTCTGGAGACCATGGGCGGCCTGATGGAAAAGGTGATCCCGCGCAACACCACGATCCCGGTGGCCCGCGCTCAGGAATTCACCACCTACAAAGATGGCCAGACGGCCATGATGATCCACGTCCTGCAGGGTGAGCGCGAACTTATCAGCGACTGCCGCTCGCTGGCGCGCTTCGAACTGCGTGGGATTCCGCCGATGGTCGCCGGCTCGGCGAAGATCCGCGTGACCTTCCAGGTCGACGCCGATGGCCTGCTCAGCGTCGCTGCGCGCGAACTGGGCTCGGGCGTGGAAGCAAGCATTCAGGTCAAGCCGTCGTACGGCCTGACCGACGGTGAAATCGCCCGCATGCTCAAGGATTCGTTCGAGCACGCCGGCACCGACAAGCAGGCCCGCCAGTTGCGCGAGCACCAGGTCGACGGCGAACGCCTGCTCGAAGCGGTGCAGGGTGCGCTTGACGCCGACGGTGAGCGCCTGCTGAGCGCCGAAGAGCGCGAAGCCATTGGCTTCCAGATGCAACAACTACGTGATTTGCTGGCCGGCACCGATGGCCCTGCCATCGAGCAACAGACCAAGCGTCTGTCGCAGGTGACCGATGCATTTGCCGCCCGTCGCCTTGATTCGACGGTCAAAGCCGCACTGGCCGGGCGCAACCTGAATGAGATCGAGGAGTAATCGATGCCGCTGGTGACATTCCTGCCGCATGAGAAGTTTTGCCCCGAAGGGCTGACCGTGGAAGTCGCAACCGGGACCAACATCCTGGAGCTGGCCCACGACCATCACATCGAGATGGAAAGCGCCTGCGGCGGGGTCAAGGCCTGCACCACCTGCCACTGCATCGTGCGCAAGGGCTTTGACTCGCTCGACGAAGCCGACGAGCTCGAAGAAGACATGCTGGACAAGGCCTGGGGCCTGGAAGCGCAGTCCCGGTTGGGTTGCCAGGTGGTCGTCGGTGATACCGACCTGACCATCGAAATCCCCAAGTATTCGCTCAACCACGCCGCCGAAGCGCCGCACTGAAGCCTGGAGGCTGGCATGAGTCTGAAATGGGTTGATGTACTTGAGATCGCCATCCAGCTTGCAGAAAGCAAGCCGGAGGTTGATCCTCGTTATGTGAATTTCCTCGATCTGCACCGCTGGGTAGTGGCTCTGCCAGAGTTCAGCGACGATCCGACACGCGGCGGAGAGAAGGTGCTTGAGGCGATCCAGGGGGCCTGGATCGAAGAAGCCGACTGAGCGTCACCTGCAGGTTAGGCATTCCCCTGGAACCCGCGTATAATTCGCGGGTTTAATTTTTCGTAATACTCAATTTTCTGGAGTTACCATGGCTGTTCAACGTACTTTCTCGATCATCAAGCCTGACGCAGTTGCCAAAAACGTCATCGGCAAGATCACTTCGCGCTTCGAAGAAGCTGGTCTGAAAATCGTCGCTTCGAAACTCAAGCAACTGTCCAAAGCCGAAGCCGAAGGCTTCTACGCTGAGCACAGCGAGCGCGGTTTCTTCGGTGATCTGGTTGCCTTCATGATCTCCGGCCCAGTTGTTGTTCAGGTTCTGGAAGGCGAAAACGCCATCGCTCTGAACCGTGAGCTGATGGGCGCTACCAACCCTAAAGAAGCTGCTGCCGGCACCATCCGTGCTGACTTCGCTGAATCGATCGACGCCAACGCCGTTCACGGTTCGGACTCCGAAGCTGCTGCCGCTCGCGAAATCGCTTACTTCTTCGCAGCTACCGAGGTAACCGCTCGCTAAGCGAAAGCTTACGGGTGAGGGTGAATCCATGACGACATCTACTGGCAAAATCAACCTGTTGGGTCTGACCCAGCCGGAAATGGAACAATTCTTCGACTCCATTGGCGAGAAGCGCTTCCGTGCCGGTCAAGTAATGAAATGGATTCACCATTTTGGTGTCGATGATTTCGCCGCCATGACCAATGTCGGCAAGGTCTTGCGCGAAAAGCTCGAGGCTGTTGCCGAGATTCGGCCACCGGAAGTGGTCAGTGAAGACATTTCCGCCGACGGCACCCGCAAATGGGTGATCCGCGTTGCCTCCGGCAGCTGCGTCGAAACCGTCTACATCCCGACCGACGACCGTGGCACCTTGTGTGTATCGTCGCAGGCGGGCTGCGCCCTGGACTGCAGTTTCTGCTCCACAGGCAAGCAAGGCTTCAACAGCAACCTCACCGCCGCCGAAGTCATCGGTCAGGTGTGGCTTGCGAACAAATCCTTCGGCACCATCCCGGCCAAAGTCGACCGCGCGATTACCAACGTGGTGATGATGGGCATGGGCGAGCCGTTGCTCAATTTCGATAATGTCATTGCCGCCATGAAGATCATGATGGACGATCTGGGCTATGGCATTTCCAAGCGTCGCGTCACCCTGTCGACCTCAGGCGTAGTGCCGATGATCGACGAGCTGGCCAAGCACATCGACGTTTCCCTGGCACTGTCGCTGCACGCGCCGAACGACGAGCTGCGTAACAAGCTGGTGCCAATCAACAAGAAGTACCCGCTCAAGGTGCTGCTCGAGTCGTGCATGGGCTACATGGCCACCCTCGGTGGCAAGCGTGTACTGACCGTCGAATACACCCTGCTCAAGGACGTCAACGATCAGCCCGAGCATGCCAAGCAGATGATCGAGCTGCTGCGCGATATCCCGTGCAAGATCAACCTGATCCCGTTCAATCCGTTCCCGCACTCCGGTTACGAGCGGCCGAGCAACAATGCAATCCGCCGCTTCCAGGACCTGCTCCACCACGGTGGTTACAATGTCACCACCCGTACCACCCGTGGTGAGGATATCGACGCCGCTTGTGGGCAGCTGGTTGGTCAGGTCATGGACCGTACCCGCCGCAGCGAGCGTTACATCGCTGTGCGTCAGCTCAATGACGACGTGCAGATCGCCGACAACGCTGCGCGTCACTGAGCGGGCCGGCAGCGATGATCCTGCGCGCAGCGCTGTCGCTGCTGACCCTGTTGCTGCTGGCCGGCTGCGTTTCGGGCGGCAGCAATGACCCTTTGGCCACCCAACAGGGGCGGGCCGAGGCGGGCAGGGCGTATGTGCAGTTGGGACTGGGCTATTTGCAGCAAGGTCTGACCGAGCAGGCCAAGGCGCCGCTGGTCAAGGCACTTGCCCTGAACAGCCGTGATGCCGATGCGCATGCCGCGCTCGCGCTGGTGTTCCAGGCCGAGGGCGAGCCGACGCTGGCCACCGAGCATTTCCACAAGGCGCTGGCGCAAAGTCCGGATGACACCCGGATTCGCAACAACTATGGCAGTTTCCTATATGCTCAGGAACGTTTTGCCGAAGCCGAGTCAGTGTTTCGCCTGGCTGCTGCCGATACCCTGTATCCTGAGCGCTCGCGCGTCTTTGAAAACCTTGGCCTGACGGTTCTCAGGCAAGGTCGCCGCGATGATGCCCAGGCGCATCTACACAAGGCTTTGCAGCTGAACCCACGACAACCGCGAGCGTTGTTCGAAATGGCTGAGTTGTCCTACGAAAACAGGCATTATGTGCCAGCCCGGGATTACTACGATCGTTTCAGCCAATTGAGCGCCCCGGATGCTCGCAGCCTGCTGATGGGCAGCCGCCTGGCGCGGGTGTTCGAGCAACCGGCAACGGTGGCCGAGCTGGGCCAGCAACTACAACGACTTTATCCCGGTACGCCGGAATATCAGCAATACCTGTCGGAGCAATGATGAAAGCCGCGCATCCCGAAGTAGCAGCAGCGACTCACCAGCACCCCGGTGAGACCTTGCGCCAGGCCCGCGAAAACCGCGACTGGACGCAGGCCGAGGTAGCCCGCAAGCTCAACCTGACCCTGAGCTCGCTGAACAATCTCGAATCCGGCGCCTTCGACAAGCTGCCAGGGCACACCTTTGCCCGTGGTTACATCCGTGCCTATGCCAAGCTGATGGACATGGACCAGGCGCCTCTGGTCGCCGCCTTTGACCAGGTCACCGGCACCCACGCGCAAGGCAGCCAGGTGCACTCGCTGGGACGAATCGAAGAACCGGTGCGCCTGTCGCACAACGTCATGCGCGTTGTCAGCCTTGTTCTGCTGGTAACAGTAGTAGGTGGCGGCTTCTTCCTCTGGAAGGACCAAAGCAGCCTGCGCAACAGCGACCTTGGCAAAATCGCCCTGGAGCACGTCGAAGTCGAGAGCGCCGACGGCACCACCCAGATTCACCCGCTGGATGAGCCAGAAGACCAGGCTGTCAGCGAAGCCCAGCAAGGCCAGAGTGCGCCGCTGCCATTGGAACAGGCTGCCACTGGCGAGAGCAGTGGCTCGGCCAACGAAGAAGCCATTCCGGCAAGCCCGGCGGTCGCCGAGAGCACTGCCGCCGCCCCGGTGACCCCGGCCGCGACCAATAATGCCGCCACCGCACCGACTGCACCTGCGCCAGCTGCGCCGGTCAGCGCACCAGCCGTTGCCGCCACAGCCCCCAGCGCACCTGTCGCAGCAGCGCCAGTCCCCGCCGGCAGTGGCCGTGTCGCGATCCAGTTCTCGGCAGACTGCTGGACTCAGGTCACCGATGCCAACGGCAAGCTGCTGGTCAACGCCACCAAGCGCAAGGGCGACAGCCTTGAAGTCACCGGCACACCACCGTTCGCGGTACGCCTGGGCTTCGCCCGTGCCGCTCAGATCAGCTACAACGGCCAGGCCGTTGATGTTGCACCGTTCACCAGTGGCGAAACCGCTCGCCTGAAGTTGGGGCAGTAACTCATGCACGGCGAATCTCCAATCAAGCGTCGCGAAACCCGCAAGATCTGGGTTGGCAATGTGCCGGTGGGCGGTGATGCGCCTATCGCGGTGCAGAGCATGACCAATACCGACACCAATGATGTCGCAGCCACGGTCGGGCAGATCCAGCGCCTGGTCGATGCCGGTGTCGACATTGTCCGTGTATCGGTCCCGGATATGGACGCCGCCGAGGCTTTCGGCCGGATCAAGCAGCAAGTCAGCGTGCCGCTGGTGGCCGACATCCATTTCGACTACAAGATCGCCCTGCGCGTGGCTGAGCTGGGCGTTGATTGCCTGCGCATCAACCCAGGCAACATCGGCCGTGAAGACCGCGTGCGCGCGGTGGTCGATGCTGCGCGCGATCGTAATATTCCGATCCGCATCGGGGTCAATGCCGGCTCGCTGGAAAAAGACCTGCAGAAGAAGTACGGCGAACCGACCCCAGCAGCGCTGGTCGAGTCGGCCCTGCGCCATGTCGAGCACCTCGATCGCCTGGATTTCCAGGACTTCAAGGTCAGCGTCAAGGCGTCCGACGTGTTCATGGCCGTTGAAGCCTACCGTCTGCTTTCCAAGCAGATCATCCAGCCGCTGCACCTGGGCATCACCGAAGCCGGTGGTTTGCGTTCGGGGACGGTGAAATCTGCGGTCGGCCTCGGTATGCTGCTGGCCGAAGGCATCGGCGACACGATCCGGATCTCTCTCGCCGCCGACCCGGTCGAAGAAGTCAAAGTCGGCTACGACATCCTCAAGTCGCTGCGCCTGCGCTCGCGTGGGATCAACTTCATCGCCTGCCCGAGCTGTTCGC
Organism: Pseudomonas sp. 1121_17; assembly: GCF_052850745.1. Taxonomy (NCBI): domain Bacteria; kingdom Pseudomonadati; phylum Pseudomonadota; class Gammaproteobacteria; order Pseudomonadales; family Pseudomonadaceae; genus Pseudomonas; species Pseudomonas sp. 1121_17. The sequence goes on along the minus strand of NZ_VXCX01000003.1, from coordinate 542,838 downwards.
GGCAGAACTTCGATGTGGTCAAGACCATGAACGAACTCGAAGGGCGCCTCGAAGACCTGCTGGTCCCGCTGGACGTCGCCGTGATCGGTTGTGTGGTCAACGGCCCGGGTGAAGCCAAGGAAGCCCATGTTGGCTTGACGGGCGGCACGCCGAACCTGATCTACATCGACGGCAAGCCTGCGCAGAAACTGAACAACGACAACCTGGTCGAGGAGCTGGAAAAGCTCATTCGCCAGAAAGCGGCCGAAAAGGTCGAAGCCGACGCGGCGCTGATCGCCCGCGGCTGATACACAGATTCGAAAGGACTTTTCGTGAGCAAATCGCTGCAAGCCATTCGTGGCATGAACGACATCCTGCCTGACCAGTCGCCAGTGTGGCGTTACTTCGAAGGCACGGTCGCCAGTTTGCTGGACGGCTACGGTTACAGCCAGATCCGCACGCCGATCGTCGAATTCACCGAGCTGTTCAAACGCTCGATCGGTGAAGTCACCGACATCGTCGAAAAAGAGATGTACACCTTCGAGGACCGTAACGGCGATTCGCTGACGCTGCGTCCCGAGGGTACCGCTGCCTGCGTGCGCGCCGTGCTCGAGCATGGCATCACCGGCAACGGCCAAGTGCAGAAACTCTGGTACATCGGGCAGATGTTCCGCCACGAGCGCCCACAAAAAGGCCGCTATCGCCAGTTCCACCAGATCGGCGTCGAGGTGTTCAACCTGGATGGCCCGGACATTGATGCCGAGCTGATCATGCTGACCTGGCGCCTGTGGGGCCAGTTGGGCATTCAGGACGCGGTCAAGCTCGAGCTGAATAGCCTTGGCACCAGCGAAGCCCGTGCACGCTATCGCGACGCGCTGGTCGAGTTTCTCTCGGCGCGCCTTGAGCAGCTTGATGAAGACAGCCAGCGTCGGCTCAAGAGCAACCCGCTGCGCATTCTCGACAGCAAGGATCAGGGCACCCAGGCCGTGCTGGTCGGCGCGCCGAAGCTGGAAGATTATCTGGACGAAGAATCCCGTGTGCACTTCGAGGGCCTCAAGGCTCGCCTGAACGCTGCCGGCATCCCCTTCGTGATCAACACCAAGTTGGTGCGTGGCCTCGACTACTACAGCAAGACCGTGTTCGAGTGGGTCACCGACAAGCTCGGCGCCCAAGGCACCGTATGTGCTGGTGGTCGTTACGACGGTCTGGTCGAGCAGATGGGCGGCAAGCCGACTACTGGCGTTGGCTTTGCCATGGGCATCGAGCGGTTGATATTGCTGCTGGACACCCTGGGCAAGGTCCCGGAGTCGATCAGTCGCCAGATCGACGTTTACCTGTGCGCCTTTGGCGAGCAGGCCGAGCTGGCCGGTCTGGGCCTGTCCGAGCGGTTGCGTGACCAGGTACCGGGCCTGCGCCTGGCGGTCAACGCCGGTGGCGGCAGTTTCAAGAGCCAGTTCAAGAAGGCCGACAAGAGCGGGGCGTTGTTTGCCCTGATCATGGGGGACGACGAACTGGCGCAACAAGTGGTAGGTTTCAAACCCCTGCGTGGCCAGGGCGAACAACAGAACATAGCCTGGGATGCTCTGGCCGAGCACCTGCAAGCTGCCCTCGCGAACGCGTGAAGCAGTCAACAGCCGAATTTGCTGAATAGGAGTATTGGGGTGTCGAGTACCGATGATGATGGCCTGAGCGCGGCCAAGGACTGGTGGGATCGCAACGGCAAGCCGCTGCTGACCGGCGCCCTGTTGGCTGCTGCTTTGGTAGCTGGCTGGCAGACCTGGCACAAGTACCAGAGCAATCAGTCACAAGGCGCTTCGGTGCTGTACCAGAACCTGCTGGAAACGGCCCTGACGCCGACCGGCGAGCCTGATGCAAGCAAGGTTGCCGAGTTGGCTGGCAAGCTCAAGAGCGAGTTTGGCGGCACCGCCTACGCCCAGTACGGCAGCCTGTTCGTGGCCAAGGTCGCGGTTGACAGCGGCAAGCTGGACGACGCAGCCAGCGAACTCAACAGCGTGCTGGCAAAACCTGCCGATGCCACCCTGGGCGAGATCGCACGCCAGCGTCTGGCCCGTGTGTTGGCTGCTCAGGATAAGGCTGACGAAGCACTGAAGCTGCTCAATGGCGACGCTGACAAGGCGTTCCAGGCCAGCCGCGAAGAGCTCAAAGGCGATCTGCTGGTACAGTTGGGCCGCGCTGGCGATGCCCATAGCGCATACGAAAAAGCCAAGGCCGCGTTGTCTGATGAAGCAGCGGTCGGTGGCCTGCAACTGAAGCTGGATGACCTGGCCAAAGGGGACGCTTGACGTGATCGGTTGGAAACAAGCAGCAGTGCTGAGCCTGGCCGTACTGGTCGTGGGTTGCAGCAGCAACAGCAAGAAGGAACTGCCTCCGGCCGAGCTGACCAAGTTCACCGAAGAAGTCGTGCTGAAAAAGCAGTGGAGCCGTTCGATCGGTGACGGTCAGGGTGAGACCTACAATACCCTGGTGCCGGCCATCGAAAACGACCGCATCTACGCTTCCGACGTCAACGGCGAAGTCTTCGCGCTCGATCGCAACACCGGCGACATCGTCTGGAAACAGGACCTCGACCTGCCGGTCTCCGGCGCAGTCGGCGTCGGCTATGGCCTGGTCATGCTCGGCACCCTAAAGGGTGAAGTGATCGCCCTGGACAGCAGCACCGGTGAGGAGCGCTGGCGCTCCCGCGTGACCAGCGAGGTGCTGGCGCCGCCGGCCAACAACGGTGACGTGGTGGTGGTGCAGACTCAGGACGATCGTCTGATTGGTCTGGACGCCGCGACCGGCGACCGTCGCTGGATCTACGAAAGCACTCCAGCGGTACTGACTCTGCGTGGCACTGGCGCACCGATCGTGACCAACCGCATGGCCGTTGCCGGCCTGTCGACCGGCAAGGTTGTTGCTGTCGACATCCAGAACGGCGTGCCGGTCTGGGAAAGCCGCGTCGCGATCCCGCAAGGTCGCTCCGAACTCGAACGCGTCGTCGATATCGACGGCGGTTTGCTGCTGTCTGGTGGTACCCTGTACGTCGGTACCTATCAGGGCCGGGTTGCCGGTCTGGACCTGGAAAGCGGCCGCGTGCTGTGGCAGCGTGATGCGTCCAGCTACGTCGGTGTCGCCCAGGGCTTTGGCAACGTCTACGTCAGCGAAGCTTCCGGCACCGTTGAAGGCGTCGATGAGCGTTCGTCGAGCGCACTGTGGAGCAACGATTCCATGGCGCGCCGTCAGCTGAGCGCCCCTGAAGTGTTCTCCAGCTACGTCGCAGTCGGTGACTTCGAAGGCTACCTGCACCTGCTGAGCCAGGTCGATGGTCGCTTCGTTGGCCGTGAGCGTATTGACAGTGATGGCCTGCGCGCCCGCCCCTTGGTGGTCGGCGACACCATTTATGTCTTCGGCAACAGCGGCAAGCTCGAGGCATTGACCATCCGCTGAGGCTAAGCTTGAAGCCGTGAGGCTTCGAGCAGTGGCGCATGATGCGCCGCGCGAACTCCGGCCGCTGCTCTGCAGCGGCCTTTGCATTTTCAAGAATTCAAGAGTGGAGAGCCGTATGGTTCCCGTAATCGCCCTGGTGGGGCGGCCGAACGTCGGCAAGTCCACCATGTTCAACCGCTTGACCAAAACCCGCGACGCCATTGTCGGCGACCTCTCGGGCCTGACCCGTGACCGCCAGTACGGCGATGCCATGTGGCAGGGCCGTTCGTACATCCTGATCGACACCGGCGGTATCACCGGTGACGAAGTGGGCATGGACGAGAAGATGGCCGAGCAGTCGCTGATGGCCATCGAAGAGGCCGACTACGTGCTGTTCCTGGTGGATGCCCGTGCCGGCATGACCGCTGCTGACCAGATGATCGCTGACCACCTGCGCAAGCGGAACAAGTCTGCGGTGCTGGTCGCCAACAAGATCGACCACATCGATCCTGACCTGGCACGTGCGGAGTTCTCGCCGCTGGGCATGGGCAACGCGATTCCGGTCGCCGGCTCCCAGGGCCGCGGTATCAACGCCCTGATGGAAGAGCTGCTCGGGCACATCCCGCGCGATCAGGAAGAAGACGCGCTCGACCAGGAAGTTGCCGAAGGCGAAGAGGCCGTTCGGATTCCAGGCCCGAGCGAAAAAGACGGCATCAAAATCGCCATCATCGGCCGCCCCAACGTGGGCAAGTCGACCCTGGTCAACCGCATGCTCGGTGAAGAGCGCGTGGTGGTCTATGACGAGCCAGGCACCACTCGCGACAGTATCTACATCCCGTTCGAGCGTGATGGTGACAAGTACACCTTCATCGACACCGCCGGGGTGCGCAAGCGCGGCAAGATCCACGAGGAAGTCGAAAAGTTCTCGGTGGTGAAAACCCTGCAGGCGATCAAAGACGCCAACGTGGTGATCTTTGTCATGGACGCCCGCGAAGGTGTGGTCGACCACGACCTCAACCTGCTCGGCTTTGCCCTTGAAGCCGGCCGCGCCATCGTCATCGCCCTGAACAAGTGGGATGGCATGCAGCCGGGCGAGCGCGACTACGTCAAGACCGAGCTCGAGCGCCGGTTGTTCTTTGTCGACTTCGCCGACATTCACTTCATCTCGGCGCTGCACGGCACCGGCGTGGGCAACCTGTACAAGTCGGTGCAGGCCGCGTTCAAGTCGGCGGTCACCCGCTGGCCGACCAGCCGCCTGACGCAGATTCTGGAAGACGCTATCGGCGACCACCAGCCGCCGCTGGTCAATGGCCGCCGGATCAAGCTGCGTTACGCTCACCTGGGTGGCGCCAACCCGCCAATCATCGTGATCCACGGTAACCAGACCGAGAAGATTCCACGCTCGTACTCGCGCTACCTGGAGAACACTTACCGTCGCGTGCTCAAGCTGGTCGGTACGCCGATCCGCATCGAGTACAAAGGCGGCGAGAACCCGTACGAGGGTAACAAGAACACCCTCACCGACCGCCAGGTCAACAAGAAGCGACGCTTGATGTCTCACCACAAGAAGGCCGAGAAGAAGCGCAAAGACAAGCGCTGATTCTGGCCTGACCCTGCACCGGGGCTGCTGCGCGGCCCCTGTTGCATCAGTGCATTGTTTCAACCTTTTTCCTGATTGCTCAATCCGCTATGCTCGGACTCCAGTCCGTGCCGGATACCCCCAGGAAAGAGGGCTTCATGATCCGCAGCAAACTGCCGAACGTCGGCACGACCATCTTTACCACCATGTCGCAGCTGGCCGTGCAAACCGGCGCGCTCAACCTGTCCCAAGGCTTCCCTGACTTCAACGGCCCGCAGGCGCTGCTGGATGCCGTAGGCCGGCACGTGGCCGCCGGGCACAATCAATACGCGCCCATGACCGGTCTGCCGGCCCTGCGCCAGCAAGTGGCTGCGAAGGTGGCTCGGCTGTATGGCGTTAGCGTGGATGTCGAGCAGGAAATCACCATCACCCCAGGCGCCACCGAGGCGATCTTCTGCGCGATCCAGGCAGTGATCAATCCGGGCGACGAGGTAATCGTTTTCGACCCGTGCTACGACAGCTACGAGCCTTCGGTAGAGTTGGCCGGCGGGCGCTGCGTGCATGTGCCGCTGAGCAACGACGATTTTGCCATCGACTGGCAACGCTTCAGCGATGCCCTCACGCCGCGCACGCGCATGGTCGTGCTCAATTCGCCGCACAACCCCAGCGGAGCATTGATCAGCCGTGCCGATCTCGACCAGCTGGCGGCATTGATTGCCGACCGCGATATCTACCTGGTCAGCGATGAAGTGTACGAACACCTGATCTACGACGGCGTGGCGCATGCCAGCGTGCTGGCTCATGAACAGCTCTATCAGCGCGCCTTCGTCATCAGCTCGTTCGGTAAGACCTACCACGTCACTGGTTGGAAGACCGGCTACGTGATCGCGCCGCCGCAATTGAGCGCCGAGCTGCGCAAGGTACACCAGTACGTCAACTTCTGCGCAGTCACGCCGTTGCAGTGCGCGCTGGCAGACTTCATGGCCGAACAGCCTGAGCACATCGAGCAATTGCCGGGCTTCTATCAGGCCAAGCGCGATCTGTTCTGTGATCTGTTGCAAGGCTCACGCTTCAGCTTCAAGCGTACCCCAGGCACCTACTTCCAGTTGGTCGACTACAGCGCCATCCGCCCTGATCTGAACGATCTCGACATGGCCCTGTGGCTGACCCGCGAGCATGGCGTGGCGAGTATTCCGGTGTCGGTGTTCTACCAGACGCCAGTCCCGCAGCAACGCTTGATCCGCCTGTGCTTTGCCAAACGAGAGGAGACGCTGCTGCAGGCAGCGGAGAAACTATGCGCGATCTGACCGCACTGCCCAACCTGAAAATTGCCATGGTGCAGACCACGCTGGCCTGGCATGACCGCGAGGCCAACTACGCCCATTTCGAAGAGTTGCTCAAGCAAGTCGGCAGCCCTGACCTGGTGATTTTGCCAGAGATGTTCACCACCGGTTTTTCGATGGAGTCCGAGCGCCTCGCCGAGCCCGAGAACGGCCCGACCGCCAAGTGGCTCAAGGCCCAGGCAAAGAAGCTCAACGCAGTGATCACCGGCAGCGTGATCATCCAGGCCGCTGACGGCAGCCACCGTAACCGGCTGCTGTGGGCGCGCCCGGACGGTGAAATCCTGCACTACGACAAGCGCCACTTGTTCCGTATGGCCGGCGAGCACAAGCACTACACCCCGGGCGAGCGCCAGGTGCAGTTCGAGCTGAAGGGGTGGCGGATCCGCCCATTGATCTGCTACGACCTGCGCTTCCCGGTCTGGAGCCGCGATGCCCATGACACTGATCTGCTGCTGTACACCGCCAACTGGCCGGCAGCGCGGCGGCTGCACTGGAACCGGCTGTTGCCGGCGCGGGCGATCGAGAACCTGTGCTTCGTGGCGGCGGTCAACCGGGTCGGCACCGACGGCAAAGGCTTTGCCTACTCAGGCGACAGCCAGGTGCTGGATTTCCAGGGCGAGAGCCTGCTCAGTGCCGGCGAAGCGGATGGCGTATTCACCGTCGAGCTGCGCGCGGCGGAACTGGCGGCGTACCGCAGCCGTTTCCCGGCCAACCTGGATGCCGATACCTTCGACCTGCATTGAGCGTTGCCGGCCGGGGCATAGTGCCCCGGCCGTTCGACCGACTCAGTACACGTCGCGTCGGTAGCGACCGTCTTCGACCAGCTGTTGCAGCATGGCCTCGCCGAGGATGCCCCTGAGCGCCGCGTCGACTGCCGCGGCCATGCCCTGCAGGCTGCCGCAAACATAGATGCAGGCGCCGTCGGCGACCCAGCGGCGCACCTCGTCGGCCTGCGCCAGCAGCAAGTCCTGGACATAGACTTTTTCAGCCTGATCACGCGAGAACGCCAGGTCCAGCTTGCGCAGCTCACCGCGCGCCAGCCAGCCTTGCAGTTCATCGGCGCAGAGCAGATCGCTGGCGCGATTGCGCTCACCGAACAGTAGCCAGTTGCGCTGTTCACCTTCGCTGATGCGTGCCTTGAGCAAGCTGCGCAGCCCGGCCAGCCCGGTGCCGTTGCCGATCAGCAGCATCGGTGCTGGGGCCACTGGCAGGTGGAAGCTGCTGTTGCGGCGCAGGCGCAGGCTCGGCGAGCCTTGCAGAGGCAGCACCTCAGTAAGCCAGCCTGAGCCCAGGCCAAGGCTGCCGTCAGTGTGCCGATGCTGGCGGACGATCAGCTGCAGCACGCCATCGCTGGCAATCGATGCGATCGAGTATTCACGCGTGCCGATCGGCACCAGCGCATCGATAACCGCCTGCGCGTGCAGGCCGACCAGATGCTCACGGCTGACCGGCAGTTGCCGACTGCCCAGTGCCTGTCCCAGGGTTTCGCGCGAACCTTCAAGTTGCACTGGGGTATCCAGACTCAGGCCCAGGCCTTGGATAAACGCTTGAACCTGGGCGGGGGCGTTGCGCGGCAGTACCTCCACCAGATCACCCGCGTCCCAGCGCACAGCCTGTTCGGATTGCAGGTCAAGCAGGTACACCGGCTGGCCTTGGCTGCCGGGGTTGAGCAGCGTACGCGCGGTCAGGGTCCAGTTGCTGAAAGCGGCCGGTTGCCAGGCGCTGACGACGCTGGCGCCGGTCAACTGCGCGAGTTGCTGCTGCCAGTGCTGGAGCGCGGCTGGGTCGGCGTTGTCAACTTCGATCGGGCTGAATGCAGTGCTGGCGCCGCGCTCGGCAAGCCATGCCTGCAAGCGCCGGGCAAAGCCACAGAAATGCTGATACTGGCGGTCACCCAAGGCGAGCAGGGCATAGTCCAGATGCTCCAGCGGCCATGCCTGGCCGAGTATCTTGCGCTCGAAACCACGGGCGCTGTCGGGTGCCTCGCCGTCGCCAAAGGTGCTGACTACAAACAGCGCCCGGCGTGCCTGGCGCAGGTCATCTTCACCCAGCTCGGCCAAGGTGCGTACTTGCACCGACAGGCCTGCCGCCTGGAGCTGGCCGGCGCTCTGCCAGGCCAATTGCTCGGCAAGGCCGCTCTGGCTGGCAAAACCAATCAACCAGCTGTCACCTGCCGACGTGGTGCTGTCGACACTGCCACGGGCCGCGCGGATCTGGCGTTTCTTGCGCCGGCGGTCGAGGTACAGCAGCCAGCCGGTGATGAAGAACAGCGGCATGCACAGGCTGGCGATGGTAACGATGATCCGCCCGGGCAAGCCGAAATAGCTACCCACGTGCAGGGCATAGATGCTTTGCAGCAGCTGAGCACTGAGCGACTTGTCTGCATAACGCTCGATGCGCGTGAACGTGCCGGTAGCCGGGTCGAGGGTGACGGTGTCAAAGGCGCGTTCGTGATCGGCATCGTCCAGCAGATAGAACAGCGTCGCCGGCTGCCCGCCAACCGGCGGCAGGCGCAGGTTGTAGCCAGCCAGGCCGGGTCCGGCCGCAGCCTGCAGGTTGCTCCAGATGGCGTCGTAGTCGACCCGCAGCGGCGGGGCCTTTTGGTTGACCGACTGCGGGTTACGGCGGCCACCGCCTTCGCCACGCTCGTGCTGCTGGCCCGCAGCCGGGGCGTCGCCGAGCAGCTTGTTCAGCCCTCGGCTGTACCATTCGTACGACCATGACAGACCGGTCAAGGCAAACAGCAGATAGAACAGCAGGCACCAGGTGCCGAACACGGCGTGCAGGTCCCAATTGAACGCACGGCCCTTCTTCGCCCAGTCCAGGGTCAGCCAGGTGCGCCAGTTCAGCGCTTTGCGGGGCCAGCGTAGATACAGGCCTGACAGGCAGAAGAAGATCAGCATCAGGGTGCAGGCACCGGTGATCTGCCGGCCGCTTTCGCCCATGGCGAGAAACCGGTGCAGGCTGAGCATCAGGTCGAAGAAGCCTTGGCCGGCGACCTCGCCCTTGATCTCGCCGGTGTAAGGGTCGGCATAGCGCATCTCACCGCGGCGCTGACCGGGTGGTGCGGTGAAGAAGATCCGTGCGGCATTGCCCTCGCGGGTGTCGACCCGCAGCATCGCGACCTTGTCGCCGTGCGCCGCTTCGACCCGCCGCACCAGCTCTGCCGGTGGCAGCACGCCTTCGGCGCGCACCTGCACCTTGAGCACATCGGCATTGAACAGGCGCAGCAGTTCTTCCTGAAACGACCAGATCGCCCCGGTGGTACCCATCAATGCCAAGACCAGCCCGGCCGTGATGCCAAACAACCAGTGCAATTGAAACAGCGACTTTTTCAGCACGTCGATCACCTTGTCTTGCCGCGCAAACTCAACCGGCGGGCATTATGCCTTGCTACGCGAAAGCCCCGCTCACTGGCGTGAGCGGGGCTTGGCGATTGCTGCGTCAGAAATGGAAGCTGGTGGTCAGCAACGCTGTGCGTCCGGCTGCCTGGTTGGCGAAGTGAGTAGAAAACGCCTTGTCGTAGTACACCTCGTTGGTGAGGTTTTGTACGTTCAACTGCAGATCGACGTTCTTGCTCAGCTTGTACGCAGCCATCGCGTCATAGCGCACATAACTGTCGACCATGGTGGTGTTGGCGATGTTGCCGTATACCTCATCCATGTAGAAGGCGCCGCCACCCACCGTCAGCTTTGGCGTAAGGGCATAGGTGGTCCACAGGCTGGCACTGTTGTTCGGCGTGTTCGGCAATTGATTGCCGTCGTTGACCGCACCCAGCGCACCGCCGTCGATCTGGCGGGCCTGCATGTAGGTGTAACCGGCGAACACCTGCCATTTGTCGGTGAGCTTGCCACTGGCCGATAGTTCGACGCCCTGCACGCGGGTCTCGCCGATGTTTTCGTAGGTGGTGGTGTTGACCTGAACGCGGGCGTTTTCCTTCTCGGTGCGGAATACAGCGGCGGTCAGCGACAGGCGCTCGTCGAGCAGATCCCACTTGGTACCGAGTTCGTAGTTGGTGGTTTCTTCCGGCTCCATGTCGCTGGCCAACAGGTTGCCGGCGCGGTCGGTGGTGTTGCCCAGCGGGTTGCCTTCGGAGCCTTCGCCCAACTGCGCGCCGGGTGGGGTTGCCGAGGTGGCGTAGGAAACGTAGATGCTGCCGTTCTCGGCGGGCTTCCACACCAGGCCCAGTTGGCCAGTGATGAACTCGCTGGTGTCACTGCCCTTGGATGCAACGCCCTTGCTGTTGACGGCGGTAGCGCCAGAGGCGGTATAGCCGCGGTACTGGGTGTCGAAGTGGTCATAGCGCAGGCCCATGTTGAGCAGCCACTGTGGCGTCAGCTCAAGCGTGTCGAACACATACAGCGCGCGGGTGTTGCTCTTGGTGTCAGTGCCAGCATAGTTGCGCGCGATGGCGCCGTTCCACGGATCGTCCGGGTTGGGATTGCTCAGGGAGGTGCAGTTGTAGCCGCTGTTAGGGCCGATCAGGCCCGGGGTGCAGGTAGATGCTGTTGCGCCGCCGGTGTTGGTATTGACGTTGTAAGACGAACGCTGGCTTTCTTCCCGGCTCAGCTCAATGCCGGTGGAGAAGCTGTTCTTCATGCCGCCCAGGTAGAACTCGCCAAACAGATCGGTTTGGTTGGTTGTGGTAGCGGTGTTGCCAACTCGGGTGTTGGCGCGGCGCCAGACGCTGCCGTTGTTGACGTTGCCCTTGCTGTCGTCGGGCTGCGTGAGGATGTAGTCCTGCATGCTGTTGCCATGACGCAGGGTGTTCTTGATGGTCAGCGCGTCGGTCAGGTCATGCTCGATCGCGAAGGTGGCGATGTCGACCCGGCTCTTGCGAAAATCACGCCCGGTCAGGCCGTAGAAGTTGTCGCTGTCGCCACCGTCATCCGGTTTGCTCGGGTGGGCCGAGGTGCGCGCGCTGCTGCCCGCGGTCGGGATCGAATAGGGGATCCCCGAGTCCGGCAGGTCGTCGCTTTCCAGGTGGTAGTAGTCAAGGTTGACCCGGGTTGGCGTGCCCAGGCCGAACGCCAGCGACGGGGCAATCCCCCAGCGGTCGTAATTGACCTTGTCGCGTCCGGCGACGTTGCTCTCGTGAGTCATCAGGTTGAGCCGCCCGGCGACACTGTCGCTGAATTGGTAGTTGCCATCCAGGGTGTAGCGCTGGGTCTGGTCACTGCCCCAGGTCCAGGCACCGTCCAGCGAGTTGCCCAGGTGCGCGCGCTTGCTCACCAGGTTGATGGTGCCGCCGGCGGCGCCACGCCCGCCAACAGCCGTGTTCGGCCCTTTGGCCACTTCCACCGATTCAACAGCGAAGATTTCCCGGGTTTGCGCGCCAGTGTCGCGCACGCCGTCCAGGTAGGTATCACCCTGGGCATCGAAGCCGCGGATGAACGGCCGGTCGCCTTGGGGGTTGCCGCCTTCGCCGGCACCGAAGGTAATCCCTGGGACGGTGCGCAGGGCGTCTTGCAAGCTCAGCGCGTTGGTTTCCTTGATCACCTGCTGCGGGATCACGGTTACCGAGCGCGGGGTGTCCACCAGCGGCGCGGTGTACTTGGGCGACGAGGCTTTGTCGACCTTGTACTCGGTTGCGGCCTGTTCTGCCTTGCCGTTGACGCTGGTCGCGTCGAGCGTGATGGCTGCGGGCTCTGCGGCATAGGCAGACGAAGCACTGATGGCAACGCCAATGGCTGAGGCGAGCAGGCGTGGTGAACTTACAGCAGACGGCACGTGGCGCATTTTTTATGACCTTCCCCAAGGTGTGAAGGCCGCGAAGAGTAATGTAAGCAATTGTAAGTCACAATTGAGAAATATTACCATTCGGTACAAATTTACATTCTTTACAATTTAACCCTGCATTTTCTCCGGTCTCATTCGTTAGGGCCTGGTGAAAGGGCTTGCCGTGAGTAAAAGGGAATCAATATCATTGGCGCCCTAGTCCCGACCCGGTCCATTTCCATGCTGCTGCACATCCCTAGCCTGTTCGCCGCCGATGAACTCTTGCGGATCCGTGAAGCGCTGGCGCAGGCAGATTGGGCCGATGGCAAGGTCACCGCAGGCCACCAATCGGCCAAGGCCAAACACAACCTGCAGCTACCAGAGGCGCATCCATTGGCCAAGGAAATCGGCAGCGCCCTCATCGAGCGTCTTTGGCAGACCCCGCAGTTCATGTCAGCGGCCCTGCCACACAAGGTGTTCCCGCCGTTGATCAACTGTTATCGCGAGGGTGGCAATTTCGGCTTCCACATCGACAATGCCCTGCGCCAGCCCAAGGGTAGCGCCGAGCGAGTGCGCACCGACCTGTCAGCGACGCTGTTTCTCAGCGATCCGGACAGCTATGACGGCGGCGAACTGGTGATTCAGGACACCTATGGCCCGCAGCAGATCAAGCTGGCCGCAGGCCACATGGTGCTGTACCCCGGCACCAGTCTGCACAAGGTCAACCCGGTCACTCGCGGTGAGCGCTACGCGGCGTTCTTCTGGACTCAGAGCCTGGTCCGTGAAGACAGCCAGCGGGCGCTGCTGTTCGAGATGGACAATGCCATTCAGCAGCTCAGTGCTGACCTGCCCGATCACCCTTCACTGCTGCAACTGACTGGCACCTATCACAACTTGCTGCGGCGCTGGGCAGAGGTCTGAACATGTCCTATCCGTTACGCCGCGATGAGATCGTGGATGTCACAGCGCTGCGAGCCATGCTCGAAGCCAGCCCCGGTAAGGCCGCCCAAGCGATCCTGGCAGCGGCCGGGCAGGGCGTCAGTGAGGCGCAGTTGTTGCTGGGCCAGATCCTGCTCGATGGCCGCGGCATCGAGCGTGATCCGCAGCTGGCGCGGCGATGGTTCAGCATTGCCACCCGCGCCGGCAGCGGCATGGCGCACAACATGCTTGGGCGCTGCTTGGAGCACGCCTGGGGCGGGCCGGCCGACCTGCCTGGCGCAGCAGTGCAGTACCAGCGCGCAGCCGCGCAGGGACTGGATTGGGGCTGGTACAACCTGGGCAACCTGTTGGCCACCGGGCGCGGTGTCGAGCTTGACCAGAAGCTGGCGCTGGCCTGCTACGAGAAGGCTGCACATCTGGGCCACGCCAAATCGATGAACCTCTATGGGCGTTACCTGGAACAAGGCATCGCCGGCCCTGCCAGCCCGGCGCGGGCGTTTCGCTGGTATCGGCGCTCGGCCGAGGGTGGTGATTTTCGCGGCATGTTCAGCCTGGCCATGGTGCTGATCGAGCGTGGCCAGTTGGGCGAGGCGCGGCCTTGGCTGGCGCATGCGCGGGTGCAAGGCAACGTCAACTTCCTGCGCAGTGCAGTGCTGACCCTGCAAGGTGCTGGACGGTTGCTGGCTGAGGAGGCGGCAGAGTTTGCGCAGGAGCTGCGCCAGCGTGAGCGGGGCTAGCGAAGCGCTGCGTTTACATACATAAACGGGGCCTTGCGGCCCCGTTTATGATTTACAGGTAGTAAGCTTTCAACGGCGGGAAACCATTGAACTCCACTGCGCTGTAGCTGGTGGTGTAGGCGCCGGTCGACAGCCAGTACAGGCGGTCACCGATGGCCAGGTTCAGCGGCAGGCCGTACTTGTAGTGCTCGTACATGATGTCGGCGCTGTCACAGGTAGGGCCTGCGATCACCACTTCTTCCATCTCGCCTTTCTTCTCGGTCCAGATCGGGAACTTGATCGACTCGTCCATGGTTTCGATCAGGCCGGAGAACTTGCCCACGTCGGTGTACACCCAGCGCTCGACCGCGGTACGCGACTTGCGTGCAACCAACACCACTTCGCTGACCAGAATACCGGCGTTGGCAATCAGCGAACGGCCCGGCTCGAGGATGATTTCCGGCAGGTCGTCGCCGAAATCTTCCTTGAGGAAGCGGATGATTTCTTCAGCGTAGGTCTCCAGGCTGTTGGTCCGGGTGATGTAGTTGGCCGGGAAGCCGCCACCCATGTTGATCAGCTTGAGAACGATGCCGTCTTCTTCCTTCAGGCGCTCGAAGATCACTTTGACCTTGGCGATGGCCGCGTCCCAGACGCTGATATCGCGCTGCTGCGAACCGACGTGGAAGGAGATGCCGTAAGGTACCAGGCCCAGGTCACGGGCAAGGATCAGCAGGTCCATGGCCATGTCGGTCTGGCAGCCGAACTTGCGCGACAGCGGCCAGTCGGCAGTGGTCGAGCCTTCGGTGAGAATGCGCACGTAGACCTTGGAACCCGGCGCAGCCTTGGCGATGTTGCGCAGGTCGGCCTCGGAGTCGGTCGCGTACAGGCGCACGCCCTTGTCGAAGAAGTAGCGGATGTCCTTGGACTTCTTGATGGTGTTGCCGTAGCTGATGCGGTCCGGGCTGACGCCCTGGTTCATGACCTTGTCCAGCTCGTAGATCGAGGCGATGTCGAAGTTCGAGCCTTTGTCCTTGAGCAGGTCGATGATCTCGACCGCTGGGTTGGCCTTGACTGCGTAGTAGACCTTGGCGAACTCGAAACCGGCGCGCAGGTCGTCATAGGCCTTGCTGATCATCTGCGTATCGATGACCACAAACGGGGTTTCCTGCTTGTCGGCGAACGCCTTCATCTTCTGGAAGGTGTCACGTGCGAAATAATCTTCGACTTGGATCGACATGCTCAAGGACTCCATGGGCAAACTGAAAAAGAAAGTGGCTGCAAACTGAACGCCCTCCGTATCCCCACTTTGGTTCGCCTACTTCCCAAGGCATGTCGCCGAAAGCAAAAAGGCCAACCGTATGGTTGCGCCTGCTGTCTCGTCGTCAGTACTTGAGCCGGATGGATCGTTTCCAGCATGGACGTTCGGCGCGCACTTTAGGGCGTGAACCAGGCAAGATCAACAGGCAATCCCCACCTGTTCGTCGCGGATCGACGAGCAGTTACTGGAATAACCGACTCGTATTACCGACAGATGTTCCTGAGCAGGCTCAAACGTAAATAATTGTGGAACAGGCAGGGATCTGGCGGCGAACCCCTGAAAAGCTGTGTTCATTGCAGGTCGGTGATATTTCACTGCAAGAACCCACAAGTAAGCTCTGTAAACCGTTGGTCAGTGGTTCGCTGGGTCACCCGTCGAGGCAGGGAGTGTTCACATTTATGGCCACACAGTCAGCGCCTGCGAGTGGCCAAAAAAAGCATAAATTTTTTGTTACTACAGCGGGGGCGCCCGCTCACAGACGCCCCCGTTGATTCAGGAGGCCACCGTCTCGGCCGGGGAGACGATGCTGGTCTTGGCACCGCGAGAGCGCCCCGAACTCAGGTAGGCGGCAATCGACTCCTGGGTAACCTCGCCAAGGAACACCTGCTCGGCGTCCAGCACCGGCAACCACGCCCGGTTGAACTCGTACATCCGCGACAACAGGATGCGCAGGTGCTCATCGTGCGAAGCGGTGGCGTTGAACTGACGCAGGAAGTCAGCACACGTGCCCTGTTGCCGATGCATGTCGCGGCGGCGCACATAGCCCAGCGCCTTGTTCGCCGCGTCGGTCACCACCACGTAGCGGCGGTCGTGCTCGTCGAGCAGCTCCAGCGCATCGGCCACTGGTGTTTCCGGGCTGACCGACGGCGCGTTGTCGGCGGCGTCCTCGGCGCGCACCAGCAGCAGCCGCTTGAGGGTGCTGTCCTGGCCGACGAAGTTGCTGACGAAGTCGTCCACCGGGTGCGCCAGCAGGGTATCCGGATGATCCAGCTGGAGCAGCTTGCCCGCGCGGAAGATAGCGATCTTGTCACCCAGCTTGATCGCTTCGTCGATGTCGTGGCTGACCATGATCACGGTCTTGTTCAGCGCCCGCTGCATCTCGAAGAACTCGTTCTGGATCATCTCGCGGTTGATCGGGTCAACCGCGCCGAACGGTTCATCCATCAGCAGCACCGGCGCATCGGCGGCCAGTGCGCGGATCACGCCGATGCGCTGTTGCTGGCCACCGGACAACTCGCGGGGGTAACGCTGCAAGTACTGCTTGGGTTCAAGCTTGATCATGCTCATCAGTTCGCGCGCGCGGTCGTGGCAGCGCTGCTTGTCCCAGCCGAGCAGGCGCGGCACTACGGTGATGTTCTCTTCGATGGTCATGTTGGGGAACAGACCGATCTGCTGAATCACATAGCCGATACTGCGGCGCAGGCTGACTTCGTCCAGCCCGGTGGTGTCCTCGCCGTTGATGAACACCTGGCCTGAGGTCGGTGTGATCAGGCGGTTGATCATCTTCAAGGTGGTGCTCTTGCCGCAGCCCGACGGGCCGAGGAACACGCAGATTTCGCCTTCGTTGACGGTCAGGTTGACCGAGTCGACGGCTTTGACGTCCTTGCCGTTGGCATGGAAGGTCTTGCTGAGGTTCTTCAATTCGATCATGAGCGCAGTCCTCGTGGAGTCAGGGCACGTTGCAGGGCTTGCAGGAGCAGGTCGGCGACAATCGCCAGCAGGCTCACCAGCACCGCGCCGACCAGCAGCATCGACATGTCGCTGCGGCTGATGGAAGTCAGAATAAGTACACCCAGGCCACCGGCGCCGATGGTCGCGGCGATGGTCATTACGCCGATGTTCATCACCACGGCGGTGCGCACCCCGGCGAGGATCACCGGCACGGCGATCGGCAGCTCGACCATGCGCAGGCGCTGGCCGAAGGTCATGCCGATACCGCGGGCGGCTTCACGGATGCCCGGTTCGACGTTGGTCAAGGCCAGGTAGGTGTTGCGCAGGATCGGCAGCAGTGAATAAAGGAACACCGCCGTGATCGCCGGCAATGGGCCCAGGCCCTGGCCGAACTTGGAGTAGAACGGCAGCAGCAGGCCGAACAAGGCAATCGAGGGAATGGTCAGCAGCACCGTGGCGCTGGCCTGCAGCGGGCCGGCCAGGACCGGGAAGCGTGTCATCAGAATGCCCAGCGGCACGCCGAAGACAATCGCCAGGCTGACCGCGATGCCGACCAGGGTGATGTGCTGCCAGGTCAGCTGCAGCACCAGCGCCCAGTCGAGGTGGGCAAAGGTATCGAACAGGCTCATGGCTGTACCTCTTTGTCGGCAGTGCCGGGCAGCGGATGCTCACGCAGGAATGCAGCGGCAACCACCGACGGGCTCTGGTGTTCGACGTCGACCTTGGCATTGAGCTGGCGCATGGTCTCGTCGTCCAGTTGCTCGGCCAGCGGCTTGAGCAGGGTGGCCAATTGCGGGTTGGCGTCGAGCACCGCTTTACGTACCACCGGCGCAGCGGTGTAATCGGGGAAATAGTGCTTGTCGTCTTCCAGCAAGGTCAGATTGAACGCGTTGAGGCGACCATCTGTGGTGTACACCAGGCCGGCAAACACCTGATCGTTGCGCAGCGCGGTATAGACCAGGCCGGCGTCCATCTGGCGGATGTTGGCGCGGCCGACCTGCAGGTCGTACAGCTCTTTCAGGCCCACCAGGCCATCCGGGCGATTGGCGAACTCGGTGTCCAGCGCGACCAGATGCTTGCGCTTGTGCTCATCACGCAGCACCTGATTGAGCTGGCTGATGTTGCGCACCTGCGGATACTCTTCGGCGACCTTGCTGGGCAGGGCCAAGGCGTAGGTGTTGCTGAACCGCGACGGGGTCAGCCAGATCAGGTCCTTTTTCGCGTCCAGCTGTTTGACCTTGGCGTAGGTCGCTTCGGCACTGGGCATACGCTCTTCGATATGGTTGTACGAGACCAGCGACACACCGGTGTATTCCCACATCAAATCGAGCTGGCCGGTCTCTTGCGCCTGGCGCGCCAGGCTGCTGCCCAGGCCGCCGGTCACGCGCACGGCAAAGCCATTGGCGCGCAGGTATTGCGCGGTGATTTCGGCGAGTACCGTCTGCTCGGTGAACACCCGGGCACCGATGCGAATCAGCGGTTTTTCCGCCGCTTGGGCAAATCCTGCCAACAGCAGGCCCGCGCCAAGCAACAAGGCGATGGTTTTTCTCATGGGTTCCCTCTACTTATTGAGCCAGGCCGCGTTCCAGCCAGCGCTTGCTGGAGAAACTCACCAGCACATCCAGCAACAACGCCAACGCCGCCGTGCAGGCCGCGCCGAGCAGTAGCTGTGGCTGATTGTTCAAGGCAATGGCAGGGAAGATCAGGCTGCCAAGGCTGTTGGCGCCGATCAGAAACGCCAGCGGCGCGGTGCCGACATTCAGCGCCAGAGCAACCCGCACGCCGCCGACAATGATCGGCACGGCGTTGGGCAGTTCGACTTGCCAGAGTTGCTGGCGCGGAGTCATGCCGATGCCGGTAGCGGCTTCCTTGAGTGAGGCGGGGACGTTTTTCAGGCCTTCGTAGGTGTTGCGCACGATCGGCAGCAGGGAGGCGAGAAACAGCGCGAAGATCGCCGGGCCTGCGCCGATGCCCAGAACACTCAGGGCGATGGCCAGTACGGCCAGGGGAGGGATGGTGTTGCCTACGTTGAAGAACTGCATGAAGCGCTCGGCTTTGTCGACCCGGTGCGGTCGACTCAAGGCAATCCCGGCGGGGATGCCCACGGCCAACGCCGCCGCCATCGAAGCCAGCACCAGCACAAGGTGCGCTTGCAGGTAAAACCACAGATCGTCGCGATAACGCGCGATCGTGTCGAGGCCGATCCAGTGGATCAGCAGGGCCAGGATGACAAGCGCGGTGGCCCATCCCATCAGCCCTTTTCCGTAGCGTCTAGCCACAGGTGGACTCCTTTTCTTGTCGTCGGCGAACAGTGCTGCGCAGCGCGGCCAGTGCAGGCGGCGGGCAGAGTGATCGCGAGTAGCAGCGTGGCGCTCAGCGAAGCTGCGCGGACATGCCATGAGCCAAGCCCCGTCGGGCTCGAAAATGCAGGTATTACCAGCCCCAAACTGCAATGGTCAGCGGGGGGTGGACGTCTCCGGGGACGCAAAGGTTCCCATCTGAGGCGGCATTTGGCCAGCCAATTATTCTTCGCAAGCCCTTGTTTCCAGATGCACTTTTGCTCTGTAGCCCTATTGAATCAAGGCGCGCGGCCAACTCCGACGAGCGGTCGTGCACTCATGCAAATTACCAATAAGGCGGCTTTTATCATGTTGAATCACAGCTACGATCGGTCATTTATCGCCACCATCCAGTGCGTCACGCCTGGGCGTGAAGGCTATTTTGATTGCGCCAAACTGGCAGAGCGCGAAGGGCAGGCTGCCCGCGCTGCGGATGACTGGATGATCGTCACGTCCTTGACGTTACGCGAGCCGCATCTGTTCTGGTTCCGATGCCTGTTTGACGAGTCCAGGGGACGGCCGTACTACGATATCCAGTCCTGGAGCCGGCGCACCGGCCGCGACTTCCAATCCAGCAATCGTCACCTGGACTTCAATCACAACGGTTATCCAGGCTTGTACCCACAGGTGCCTGAAGATGCCAGGTTGTGGAAGTTCATCACTCGGCAAGAGGACGGTAACCAGGCCAGCATGACCTCGATTGTCGAGGCAGGCCAGCAGCTCGACGGGCAGATCTGGACCCGCTCCAATCTTGCTCTGCGCGCCATGGAGCCCGAGCATGTCGCCGATCACTGGTTTGCCTATGTGAATACCAGCAAAGGTGAGGTGCTGGATGTACGGCTTGAAGTGCTGCATATCGGCGAGGAGTTGATGGACGATCAGTAAAGGCTCCGCGGCGCTTTGGCTGACAGGGCGCAGCCCTCGCTTAGTAGGTAGCGATAGATCGGCATGCTTTGGGCGGGTTCGCTCTCGTCAGCAGGCCTTTTGGCTTGGCCGCCAAGTTCAGGTACAATATCGCCCCTTTTTCGATCCCCATTCAGGCGATTTCCCATGACCAACCAGGCCGCCGAAGTCGCGAAGCGCCGCACTTTCGCAATCATTTCCCACCCCGACGCCGGTAAGACCACCATCACCGAGAAACTCTTGCTGATGGGCAAGGCCATTGCCGTCGCCGGTACCGTGAAGTCGCGCAAGTCCGACCGCCACGCCACCTCCGACTGGATGGAAATGGAGAAGCAACGCGGTATCTCCATCACC
Organism: Pseudomonas sp. 1121_17; assembly: GCF_052850745.1. Lineage (NCBI taxonomy): Bacteria > Pseudomonadati > Pseudomonadota > Gammaproteobacteria > Pseudomonadales > Pseudomonadaceae > Pseudomonas > Pseudomonas sp. 1121_17. Next base: position 522,553 of record NZ_VXCX01000003.1, on the reverse strand, counting down.
ACCTCGGTCATGCAGTTCCCTTACCGCGAACACATGATCAACCTGCTCGACACCCCGGGCCACGAAGACTTCTCGGAAGACACCTACCGCACCCTGACCGCAGTCGACTCGGCCCTGATGGTGCTCGACGGTGGTAAAGGCGTCGAGCCACGCACCATCGCCCTGATGGACGTCTGCCGTCTGCGTGACACGCCAATCGTCAGCTTCATCAACAAACTCGACCGCGATATCCGCGACCCTATCGAGCTGCTCGACGAGATCGAAGCGGTACTCAAGATCAAGGCCGCGCCAATCACCTGGCCGATCGGTTGCTATCGCGACTTCAAGGGCGTTTACCATCTGGCCGGCGACTACATCATCGTCTACACCCCAGGCCATGGTCACGAGCGCACCGAGGTCAAGATCATCGAGAAACTCGACTCCGATGAAGCCCGCGCGCACCTGGGTGACGAGTACGATCGCTTCCTTGAGCAACTGGAGCTGGTACAAGGCGCCTGCCACGAGTTCAACCAGGAAGAGTTCCTCAACGGCCAACTGACCCCGGTGTTCTTCGGTACCGCGCTGGGCAACTTCGGTGTCGACCATGTGCTCGATGCTGTGGTCGACTGGGCGCCACGCCCGCTGGCGCGCGTAGCCAACGAGCGGACCGTCGAGCCGGTCGAAGAGAAATTCACCGGCTTCGTGTTCAAGATCCAGGCCAACATGGACCCGAAACACCGCGACCGCATCGCCTTCATGCGCATCTGTTCGGGCAAGTACGAAAAGGGCATGAAGATGCGTCACGTGCGCACCGGCAAGGACGTACGCATCGGCGACGCCCTGACCTTCTTCTCCTCCGAGCGTGAGCAACTGGAAGAAGCCTTTGCCGGCGACATCATCGGCCTGCACAACCACGGCACCATCCAGATCGGCGACACCTTCAGCGAAGGCGAAAGCCTAGGCTTCACCGGCATCCCGCACTTCGCCCCGGAATTGTTCCGCCGCGTGCGGCTGAAAGACCCGCTCAAGTCCAAGCAGCTGCGCCAGGGCCTGCAGCAGCTCGCCGAAGAAGGCGCGACCCAGGTGTTCTTCCCGCTGCGCAGCAACGACATCATCCTCGGTGCGGTCGGTGTGCTGCAGTTCGACGTGGTCGCCAGCCGCTTGAAGGAAGAGTACAAGGTCGAGTGCGGCTACGAGCCGATCACGGTCTGGTCGGCGCGCTGGATCAGCTGCGATGACAAGAAGAAGCTCGAGGAATTCGAGACCAAGGCTGTGGAGAACCTTGCCGTCGATGGCGGCGGTCACCTGACCTACCTCGCCCCGACTCGGGTCAACCTGGCGCTGATGGAAGAGCGCTGGCCGGACGTGAAATTCCGCGCCACGCGGGAACATCACTGATCTCATTATTGGGGCCGCATCTGCGGCCCCAATGCTGTTCAGTTACCGGCTTTGATACTGGTCCACAGGCGAGTGCGAATGCGGTCGATCTTGGCGGGCATCGCCTCCAGTGCGTACAGCTTGCCCATCACATCGTCGCTCGGGTAGATCATCGTGTTGCTTTTAAGTGCAGGGTCGACCAGCGTGTCGGCCTTGAGATTGCCATTGGCGTACTGCACATGGTTACTGATGTTGGCCATCACCTCAGGCTGCAACAGGTAGTTCATGTAGGCGTAGGCCTGCTTCTCGTCGGGCGCATCGGCTGGCATAGCGACCATGTCGAACCACATCGGCGCACCTTCCTTGGGGATCGAATAGCCAACCCTGACGCCGTTCTTGGCTTCTTCGGCGCGGTTCTTCGCCTGCAGCACATCGCCGGAGAAGCCGACCACCACGCACACGTCGCCATTGGCCAGGTCGCCGGTGTACTTGGATGAGTGGAAGTAGCTGATGTACGGGCGCACCTTCATCAGCAGTTCTTTGGCTTTCTCGTAGTCCTTCGGATCCTGGCTGTGGTGCGGCAGGCCGAGGTAGTGCAGGGCAATCGGCAGCAGCTCGGGGCCGTTGTCGAGCACCGCCACACCGCAGCTCTTGAGCTTGCTCATGTACTCGGGCTTGAAGATCAGGTCCCAGGAATCGACCGGCGCGTTGTCGCCGAGCACCGCCTTGACCTTGTCGATGTTGTAGCCGATGCCGGTGCTGCCCCACAGGTAGGGGAAGCCATACTGGTTGCCCGGATCGTTGACCTCCAGCGCCTTGAGCAGCACCGGATTGAGGTTCTGCCAGTTGGGCAGTTGGCTCTTGTCGAGCTTCTTCAGGGCCTTGCCCTGGATCTGCCGGGCCATGAAGTGGTTCGACGGGAACACCACGTCATAGCCGGAGTTGCCGGTCATCAGCTTGCCGTCGAGGGTCTCGTTGCTGTCGAACACGTCATAGGTCGGGACGATGCCGCTGGCCTGCTGGAAGTTCTTCAGGGTATCGGGGGCGATGTAGCTCGACCAGTTGTAGATCTTTACCGACTCGGCGGCGTTGCTGACACAAGCGGCGAGCATCAGGGGAGCGATTAGAAGCGTGCGCATGTCCGGGGTACCTTGCTTTGTGTGTTGTTATCGAAGGACGGCAGAGGCGATCAGCGATCAGAAAATCAATACATAGGTCTTGCGCACGGTTTCTTCGATGTCCCAGATTCCGGTGCTGTTGGCCGGTAGCATCAGTGCGTCTCCGGCTTCTATGAGTAGCGGTTCGCCTCCATCAGGGGTGAAGGTGCAGCGGCCCTTGATGAAGTGGCAGAACTCCTGCTGCACGATCTGCCGGCGCCAGCGCCCTGGGGTGCACTCCCAGATACCGGTTTCGACCCCATCGCTGCGTTCGACGCTGGTCACCGACGTCACGGCGACTGGCTCACCGAGCGGCACGGCGACCGGGTTGGATTCCTCGAGTACGGCGCTGTCGGTGTGTTTGAACTGGGTGATGCTCATGACCAGTGAATCCTGTGTTGAGAAAAGGGCAAGTCAGTGCATGAAGCCTTCCATGAAGTCGGCCACACCGCTGGCCAGGCGCCGGCGCCAGGGGGCGCTGGCGGGGTTGGCGAGGGTGCGGTCTTCATGGACGAAGCTGCGGATGATCGCGTTGTAGCCCAGCCAGCGGCAGGGCTCGGGCGGCCAGCTCGCCAGGCTCGTCAGCGGGCAGTTGTCGTGTACCCAGGGCTGTGCGGTCAGCTGGTTGTGCTGGCCAAGAATCAGCGCCGCCAGGGTGCGCCCGCCCAGGTTGGTCGCGCCTACACCTTCGCCGCCGTAGCCGCCGGCGAGGGCGATGCCGCGCTGACGATCACACAGCATGTGCGGGCGGAAGCGCCTGGCCATGCCCAGGTTGCCGCCCCAGGAATGGGTAATACGGGCGTTTTTCAGCTGCGGGAACAGCTCGCCTAACAGATAGCGGCGCAGCTCGATCTCGTGGTCCTTGAGGTTGAAGTCTTCGCGCAGGCGGCCGCCAAAGCGATAGCCACCACGCGCACCGAACACCAGGCGGTTGTCGGCGGTGCGCTGGCCGTAGGTGACCTGGCGGCTGTTCTCGCTGAAGGCCTGCCCCTGGTTCAGGCCGATCTGCTCCCAGGTCGACTCCGGCAACGGCTCGGTGGCGACCAGCAGGCTCTGCACCGGCAATTGGTGCTTGCCTAGCGGCGGCAGGCTGGCTGCGTAACCCTCCACGGCCGGCACCAGCCAATGAGCGCGGACGTTGGCATGGGGCGTGCGCACCATGCCAGGCTGCAGATCAAGCGCAGGGCTGTTCTCGTAAATGGTCACGCCCATGCGCTCGACCGCCCGGGCCAGGCCGCGCACCAGTTTGGCCGGCTGGATGGTGGCGGTGTGCGGGCTGAAGATCGCCCCGTAAGGGCTGCTAACGCGCAGCTGTGCATCCAGTTGTTCAGGACGCAGCCAGCGGTAGTCGTCTTCGTTCATGCCCTGGCGGTAGAGGTCGTCGAGGTGGGCACGCAGGCTGCGCTCCTGCTCCGGATACCGCGCTGCGCAGTACAGTACGCCGCCTTTGCGGTAGTCGCAGTCGATGCCCTCATGCTGCAGCACGTTGTGCACTTCGTCAGGGATGCCATGCAGCAGGTCGATACTGGCGCGGCGCAGCTGCGGCGACAGGGTAGCGAGCAGGCGGTCTTCGCCCAGCAGGTTGCCCATCAGCCAGCCGCCGTTGCGCCCGGAGGCACCGAAGCCGGCGATGTTGGCTTCGACAATGGCAATGCTCAACTGCGGCGCCTGCTGTTTCAGGTAATAAGCGGTCCACAGGCCGGTGTAGCCAGCGCCGATGATGCACACGTCGACATCGAGGTCCTTGGCCAGGGCCGGGCGGGCGTCGAGGGGCTCGTCGAGCTGGTCCATCCAAAGGCTGATCGTGCGCCAGGGTTGCATCAGGTGCAGCTCCACATCGGTAAGGTCTGTGGCTGATCCTAGGTTGCGCTGGCGGCGGCTGTCTTACGTGCGTGCACGCAGCGAAAGTTGTTTTACGTAAGCCTTGGGCGACAGCCCGGTGTGCTCGCGAAACGCCTTGTAGAACGCCGACAGTGAGTTGAAACCGGCGCCGAACGCCAGCGCATCCATGGTGGCACCGCCGCTGCTGCCGTCGAGCCCGGCCAGCAGGTGCTGCAGACGCGCCTGGTTGACGTAGCGATAGAAGCTCTGGCCGAGCACCTGATTAAGCAGATAGGAAATCTGATTGCGGCTGTAGCCGCTGTCCTTGGCCACTTGTTGCAAGTCCAGCTCAGGGTCCAGGTAGGGCCGCTGGCGCTGAAAGTAATGCTCAAGATCCTGAGCCATGGTGCTCAGCTGACGCGGTGACAGGCCCAGCCGGCTGGTGGCAGGGCGCAGGCCGCCGTTGCTGATGCTCTTGCTGCCCTGACGGACCAGTGTGGCGTATTCGTTGACCCGCCAGATCAAGCCGTCCTTGACGGTGATCGCCTCACTGGAGTGAAACGCAGTCAGGCCATCGCCGCCCTGCACCGTGACCTCGTACTGGATGAAGGCGGTGCAGCCGTCGACCCTGATGCGGTCACTGTGAATGATGTCTTCGCCTGCTTCACGGGGCAGGCAGACGCGTACGTATTCGCGCAGCTCGGCATGGCCCATTACACGGTTCTGAAAGAAGTCGTGGTACTCGACGTCGGAGTGATAGAGGGCCATCACCCCATCGAGGTCGCGGTGTTTCCAGCATAGGTGATAGCGCAGCACGGTGTCGGCTGTAACGGGCGTCTGGGCGGGGCCGTCGGGCAGGGTAATCGATGTCATGGGGTGATGGTGCCGGGCCGCTCAGCGCCGGGCAAGTGCGCGTTGCCGAGGCCCCATTGCAGAAACCCTGAGCGGTATATGGTCATTCGGGTTTTATGCACGATCCTCCCTATACGTTTTTTTGTAACTCTTTGATTTATATAAATGTAATTTTTTGTCGCAATTGGCACAGTGTCTGCACCAGTGCAAGTGCAAGCAAACGGAACCGTTGCTAACTACAAAAGGCGCTGCCACATGATTACCACTGCCGAGCTATCACCCACTGTCGCCGATGCCTCGAACCATTCGGGCGTATCCTGGGCGGCGATCTTCGCCGGTGCCGCTGCTGCTGCGGCCCTTTCATTGATCCTGATGATCCTGGGCGCGGGCCTGGGCTTCGCTGCAACTTCGCCATGGGCTCATGAGGGCGCCAGTGCCAAGGCGCTGGGTATCTCGACCATCATCTGGCTGCTGCTGACGCAGATTATTGCTTCGGGCGCCGGTGGCTATATTGCCGGTCGCCTGCGGGTAAAGTGGGCCAATCTGCATGCTGATGAAGTGTACTTCCGCGACACCGCGCATGGCTTCCTGGCCTGGGCCGTGGCGACTCTGGTAACTGCAGTGCTGATCGTCAGCATGCTCGGCAACGTCCTCAGCGCTGGCGCGCAGGCCGGTGCAGCTGCAGTGGGCGGCGCCGCTACCGCTGCGACCGCAGTAGTTGGCAAGACCGATGCTGACCCAATGGGCTATTACATCGACAACCTGTTCCGCAGCGAAGGCCCAGCGCCTGTAACAGACGACGCTGCCACGGCAGTTGCCGGTCGCATCGTTGCCCGTGCCGTAGCCAACGATGGTGCTCTGTCTGCTGATGACCGTACCTACCTGGCGCAATTGGTCGCTCAGCGTACTCGCCTGACTCAGGCCGAGGCCGAAGCTCGCGTCGATCAGATCTATACCGAAGTGCAGCAGGATGCACAGAAAGCCAAGGTAGCTGCTCAAGAAGCCGCTGATACCGCCGCCAAGGTCGCTGCCTGGACCGCTCTGTGGACCTTCATCGGCCTGCTTTGCGGCGCGTTCTTCGCTTGCCTTGCTGCCCTGTTTGGTGGCCGTCAGCGTGATCAGGCTCGCTGGATCGACGTCGACGACGCGGCTTATGTCGGTCGCCGTACCGTTCACACCAACAGCGCGCCGATTCGCTAATCAACTGAACTGACCAGGAGAACTACCATGCGCTCGATTCTGCTTTGGATGATTGGGGTACCGATCCCTGTGATCATTTTGATCGCGATCTTCATGCACTGATAAAACCGGGGCCGCTTTGCGGCCCTTTCGCGACACTAGGCCGCTCCTACACCGACCGCGCCATCCTCAGGATATGCGCGGTCCCTGTAGAGCGGCCTTGTGTCGCGATGGGCTGCGAAGCAGCCCCCAGCTATCTAAAGAAACTGCTCCGCGTAATGACACGCCACCTGCCGCGTGCCCACCTGCCGAAACGCTGGCACTTCCTTGCTGCACCGCTCCGTGGCATACGGGCAACGCTTGTGAAAGGCACAGCCATCTGGCGGATTCAACGGATTGGGCAGCTCCCCCACAATGCGAATCTTCGGCTTCAACGGGTCTGGATGAATCGCCGGCGTCGCTGACAACAACGCCTGGGTATAAGGGTGCAGCGGCTTGTCATAGATATCCGCCTTCGGCCCCATCTCCGCAGGCCTGCCCAGATACATCACCAACACCTGATCAGCTACATGCCGCACTACCGCCAGGTTGTGCGAGATGAACACGTAAGCGGTGTTGAATTCTTTCTGCAGGTCCATGAACAGGTTCAGCACCTGGGCCTGGATTGACACATCCAGCGCCGATGTTGGTTCATCCGCCACCAGCACCTTGGGCTGCAGCATCATCGCCCGGGCCAAGGCAATGCGCTGGCGCTGGCCACCCGAGAACATGTGCGGATAACGCTGGTAATGCTCCGGTCGCAAACCCACCTGCTGCATCATTGCCTGGACCCTCTCGCGGCGCTCTTGCTTGCTCAGCGAGGTGTTGATCAGCAATGGCTCGGCCAACTGGTCGCCAATCTTCTGCCGCGGATTGAGCGAGGCATACGGGCTCTGGAACACCATCTGTACATCACGGCGCAGTTGCTTGCGCTGCTCCTTGCTGGCGCCAGTGACTTCGGTGCCGGCGATCTGCAGCGAGCCGGCAGTGGGTTCTTCGATCAAGGTCAGGGCGCGGGCCAGGGTCGACTTGCCGCAACCCGACTCGCCGACCACCGCGAGGGTTTGGCCCGCTTCGAGCTCGAACGACACGCCATTGAGTGCCCGCACCAGGGCATGGCCCTTGAACAGGCCGCGAGACACCTGGTAATGGCGGGTAAGGTCACGTGCGCTGAGTACGGCAGTCATCACGCCACCTCCTGGTTCAGTGGATAGAAGCAGCGTGCCAGGCTCTGGCTCTTGGGCTCTAGCGCTGGTCGCTGGCTGCGGCAGTTGTCGCGCACATACGGGCAGCGCGGCGACAACAGGCAGCCCTGCGGCCGGTCATAGCGGCCGGGGACGATGCCGGGCAGGGTGGCCAAGCGTTCGGCACCGATGCTGTGCTCGGGAATAGCCGCCAGCAAGGCTTCGCTGTAGGGATGCGCGGGCACGTCGAACAGTTCAGGCACCTGACCAACTTCAACGGCCTGACCGGCATACATCACGCAGACCCGCTTGGCGGTTTCGGCCACCACGGCGAGGTCATGGGTGATCAGGATCAGCGCCATGTTGCGCTCCTGCTGCAGGTTGACCAGCAGCTCCATGATCTGCGCCTGAATGGTCACATCCAGCGCCGTGGTCGGCTCGTCGGCAATCAGCAGCTTGGGCTCACCGGCGATGGCCATGGCAATCGCCACACGCTGGCTCATGCCGCCGGAAAGTTGGTGCGGGTAGGCCTGCAAGCGGCTTTCGGCAGCCGGAATCTCGACTTTTTCGAGCAGCTCCAGGGCCCGTTGTCGGGCCGCTTTGCCTTTCAGTCCAAGGTGCTGGCGCAGTACTTCTTCGATCTGGAAGCCGACCGTGTAGCTGGGATTGAGCGCGGTCATCGGGTCCTGAAAGATCATCGCGATATCCTTGCCGACGATCTTGCGCCGCTGCCGGCCACTGAGCTTGAGCATGTCGGTGCCGGCGAAGCTCATGGTGTCTGCGGTGATCCAGCCGGGGGCGTCGATCAAGCCCATCAGGGCCATCATGGTCACCGACTTGCCCGAACCGGACTCGCCGACGATGGCGACGATCTCGCCGGCATCGACCGCCAGGTCCAGGCCATCCACCACCGGCACTGCCGAGGCATCGCCGAAGCGCACATTGAGGTTGTTGATCTGCAATAGTGACATGGCGTGGTCCTCAGGCGGCGTTCTTGAGTTTCGGGTCCAGCGCATCGCGCAGTCCGTCGCCCATCAGGTTGATTGCCAGCACACTGAGCAATATGGTCAAACCGGGCAGGCTCACCACCCACCAGGCGCGTTCGATGTAGTCGCGGGCCGAGGCCAGCATGGTGCCCCACTCAGGCGTTGGCGGTTGCACACCCAAGCCAAGAAAGCCCAGTGCTGCGGCATCGAGGATGGCTGAGGAAAAACTCAAGGTCGCCTGCACGATCAGCGGCGCCATGCAGTTCGGCAGCACGGTGACGAACATCAGCCGCGGCAGGCTGGCGCCGGCCAGGCGGGCAGCGGTGACGTAGTCGCGGTTGAGTTCGCCCATCACCGCGGCGCGGGTCAGGCGTACGTAGGCCGGCAGCGAAACGATGGCGATGGCGATCACGGTATTGATCAGGCCAGGGCCGAGAATCGCGACGATGGCCACTGCCAGCAGCAGCGAAGGCAGGGCCAGCATCACGTCCATCAGGCGCATGATCGACGGCCCGAGAATCCGCGGGAAGAACCCGGCCAAAAGGCCGAACAGCACGCCCGGGATCAGCGAAATCACCACCGACGACAGGCCGATCAGCAGCGACAGGCGCGCGCCCTGGATCAGCCGCGACAGCAGGTCACGGCCAAGCTCGTCGGTGCCGAGGATGAACTGCCAGGTACCGCCTTCGAGCCACACCGGCGGGGTCAGCAGGAAGTCGCGGTACTGCTCGCTCGGGCTGTGCGGTGCAACCCATGGCGCGAACAGCGCGCAAAACACCACCAGGGTCATGAATGCCAGGCCTGCGACCGCGCCCTTGTTGCGCGCGAACGCTTGCCAGAATTCCTTGTACGGTGACGGGTACAGCAGGCTTTGATCGACCGGGCTGGGCGCGGTCACGGTGTTGCGTGTATTACTGCTCATGACGGGGCCTCAGCGCTGGTGACGGATACGTGGATTGGCCAGGCCGTAGAGAATGTCCACGACGAAATTGACCAGAATGACCAGGCAGGCGATCAGCAGGATGCCGTTCTGGACCACGGGATAGTCACGGGCGCCGATGGCTTCGATCAGCCATTTGCCGATGCCCGGCCAGGAAAAGATGGTTTCGGTCAGGACCGCGCCTGCCAGCAACGCGCCGACCTGCAGGCCGAACACCGTCAGCACCGGGATCAGCGCATTGCGCAGGCCATGCACGAACACCACCCGCGCTGGCGACAGGCCCTTGGCGCGGGCGGTACGGATGTAGTCCTCGCGCAGCACTTCGAGCATCGACGAGCGGGTCATGCGGGCGATCACCGCCAGTGGAATAGTGCCAAGCACGATGGCCGGCAGAATCAGGTGCATGAGCGCATCCTTGAACGCGCCTTCTTCGTCACTGAGCAGGCTATCTATGAGCATGAAGCCGGTCCGCGGCTCAATATCCAGCAAGGGGTCGATGCGCCCGGATACCGGCGTCCAGCCAAGGCTCACCGAGAACAACATGATCAGGATCAGGCCCCACCAGAAGATCGGCATCGAGTAGCCGGCCAGAGAAAGCCCCATCACCCCGTGATCGAACAGCGAACCGCGCTTGAGGGCGGCGATCACCCCGGCGAGCAAACCGACGACGCCGGCGAAGAACAGCGCCGCCAGGGCCAGTTCGAGGGTTGCCGGGAACAGCGTGGTGAACTCGCTCCAGACGCTTTCGCGAGAACGCAGCGATTCACCCAGGTCGCCCTGGGCGAGCTGGCCGATGTAGTCCAGGTACTGCACCGGCAGCGGCTTGTTCAGGCCCAGGCGCTCCATGGCCTGGGCGTGCATTTCAGGGTCGACCCGGCGTTCGCCCATCATCACTTCGACCGGGTCGCCGGGGATCAGGCGAATCAGGGCAAAGGTCAGCAGGGTGATACCGAAGAACGTCGGAATCAGCAGGCCCAGACGTCGGGCAATAAAACTCAACATGCTTGGTGTACCTCATCAGCCGGCCAGCCCGCCATCGGGGCGGCTGGTCCGGATTGCGCCGCCGGCTCCCGTGCAGGCTGCCAGCGGTCATTGTTGTCGTGCTACTCCAGCCGGGTTGTGGCGAAGTTATTGTTGGTCAGAGGGTTGAGCTGGTAACCCTCCACATTCGCACGCATGGCCGTGAACATTTTCGGATGGGCCATGCTGATCCAGGGTTGGTCGCCATCGTACACCGCCAAGGCCTTGAAATAGAGGTTTGCCCGTTGATCTTCGTCGATCACGGTGCGCGCCTGACTGATCAGTGCCTGAAACTCAGAGTTGCACCAGCGTGCATAGTTCTCGCCGCTTTTGGCCGCATCGCAGCTGAGCAGCGGAGTGAGGAAGTTGTCCGGGTCGCCGTTGTCGCTGCCCCAGCCTGTAGAGACCAGGTCGGCCTCGCCATTTTTCGCTCGGCGCAGCATCTCGGCCCACTCCATCACACGGATCTCCAGCTTGATGCCGATCTGGGCGAGGTCGGCCTGGAGCATCTCGGCAGACAAGCGCGGGTTGGGGTTGGTCGGGCCGCCGCCGTTGCGCGTGAACAGGGTGAGCACGGTGCCGGGCGGCACACCTGCCTCTGCCAGCAACGCGCGGGCCTTGTCCAGATCGCGAGGTGGGTTGTGGTTGTCGGTATTGAAGCCGGGCATGCTTGGCGGATAAGGGTTGACCGCCATAAGCGCGTTGCCTTTGCCGAACAGCTGGTCAACATGCGCCTGGCGGTCGAAGGCCAGATTTATCGCGCGGCGCACGCGCACATCGCTGAGGTATTTGCGCTGGGTATTCATGGCAATGTAGCCGGTGACCAGCGCTTCCAGCTCTGCCACCTTCAGGCGTTTGTCCTGCTTGATCAAAGGCACATCATCAGGCTTGGGATACAGCGCGACCTGGCATTCGTTGGCGCGCAGTTTCTGTATCCGCACATTGTTATCAGTGGCGATCACGAAGATCAGCGGGTCGGCCGCCGGCTTGCCACGAAAATACTCCGGGTTAGCCTTGTAGCGCACCTGAGCATCCTTGCGATAACGCTGGAAGATGAACGGCCCGGTGCCGATCGGCCTGCTGTTGAGCAGGTTGGGGGTGCCGGCCTTGAGCAGTTGATCGCCATATTCGGCGGAGTAGATCGAGGTGAAGGCCATGGCCATGTCACGCAGGAACGGCGCTTCCGGCCGATTGAGGGTAAAGACCACGGTGAGCTGATCGGTCTTCTCGACCGACTTGATCAGTTTGCTGAACGCCATGCTTTCGAAGTACGGATAACCGACACTGGTCTTGTTGTGCCAGGGATGGTTCGGATCGAGTTGGCGGCGAAAACTCCAGAGCACGTCATCGGCGTTGAAGTCGCGGGTCGGCGTGAAGTAATCGGTGCTGTGGAATTTGACTCCTGGGCGCAAGTGGAAGGTGTAGGTCAGGGCATCGGCACTGATCTCCCAACGCTCGGCCAGCGCTGGCTGGATATCGGTGGTGCCGGGTTTGAAGTCGACCAGACGGTTGAACACGGTCTCGGCCGAAGCGTCGGCAGTCACTGCGGTGGTGTACTGGACGATGTCGAAGCCTTCCGGGCTGGCCTCGGTGCACACCACCAGCGGCTTGGCCGCCACGTTTGCCGCTGCGGCGAGGGTCAACAGGGCTGCCAGGGCAGCGCGTAGGGATAGAGATGTCATGCAACCTCCCTGCTATGAATGATCCAGCGTAGCCGCCACGGCCGGCCTCAGCGAGCCGCGGCGGCAACGGTCAAAGGATGTTGAAAGGGATGGTGGTGACGATGCGCAGTTCATCCAGGCTGCCGTCGGACTGCGCCTTGCTGGCCCGGTGGGTGGTATAGGTAGCGCGGATGCTGGTGTCTTTCAACGGGCCGCTCTGCAGCACATAGCTGCTGCCGACACCCCACTCGTAGTGGGTCTCGCCGTCCAGACCGCGCACGTCATAGGCCGTACCGCGGTAGTGGGTGCCGTCGATGCCCCAGCCGCGGGCGTTGTACAGATTGAACTTGAGCCCGGGCACTCCGTAATAAGCCATGTTCAGAACATAGGCCAGCTGCAGCGATTTCTCGTTGGGGCCGTTGAAGTCCGAGAGTAATGAGTTGGCCAGGTAGATGCCGTTGGTTTCATGCAGGTAGTCGAAATACTCGTTGCCCATGACCTGCTGCCAGGACGCCGTCAGGCTGTGCGCCTGATGAGTCAGGCCCAGCGACAGGCTGTAGGTGTCGTTATCGATTTTACCGAGCTTCTTGCGGCCTTCGTCCTCTGTTTTGTAGTAGTGCAGGGCGCTGGTCAGACTCAGGCTTGCGCTGTCTCCCAGCACATGGTTGGCGCCGAAGTAGTACTGGTTCCAGAAGTCATCCACTTTGGCCGCGTACAGGCTGGCGCTCAGGTTGGGCAGCGGCTGATAGTTGAGGCCGACGGTTCTGGCGCGGTCGGTTTCCAGGCCAGCAGCGCCATACTCGCTGCGGAACTTGCTCAAGCTTTGTTCGGTACGTGGTGAGACTCGGTCGAAGCTGGCGAAGTCGAACGAGAGCTTGTCGAATTCGGCGCTGTGCAGGCTGACGCCTTGAAAGCTCGAGGGCAGAGCACGGTTGCCGATGCTGGCCAGCATCGGTGTGTCGAGCGACTGGCGGCCCGCGGTCAGGGTGGTGTTGGAAATGCGCGCCTTGATATTGGCCAGGCCGGCTTTGCTCCACTGGTCGAGCGGGTCGCCATTGCTGTGGGTCAGGGTACGGTTGTTGGGGCCGGCCACCGAGCGGCGGTCGCGCTCCAGGGCTACAGCGTTGTAGGCCGCCACTTCTGCGGCGAAGCCGACAGTGCCTTGGGTGAAGCCTGAGCTGTAGTTGAGGATGCTGCCCTGCAGCCAGTTGCTGCGGCTATGCGTGTCGTGGCGGCTGCCGTCGCTTTTGCTGTACTTCCACAACGGCGCGCGTGCTGCGCGTTCGCGGGCATACCAGTTGCGGGTGCTGCCGGTGACGCTTTGGCCGTCGAAAAAGCCGCTGGCCTCGGCTTGGGCACTGGGCCTGAGCTTCAGGGTGAAGAACTCATCGCCGAGCGTGTCGGCCTGGGCGGCCGTGCAGAACGCACCTAGCGACAGTGCCAGTGCAGTGGTTACGGGTAGTTTCATGACTACAGCTCCATTGTATTTTTTTAGTTATCGCCGCGCCTTGTGAGCGCGGGTGGTTGCGGTGTTGCCGGAGGACGCGGGGTGTCCGCGAAGAGGGCGGGCGCAGCGGCTCAGTCGACGCTGACGCCAGTGAAGTCGTTGCGGCCAAATGGGCTGACCTTGAAGCCCTGGACCCGAGTGCTGAGCGGCTGATTGACCGTCGAATGGGCTACCGGGGTAATTGGTACCTGCTGCTTGAGGCGCTGCTGGGCCTGTTGATACAGCGCGCTGCGCTGGGCGGGGTCGGTGACCTGTTTGGCCTGCTGGACCAGTTGGTCGTACTCGCGATCGCACCAGCGCGAGTAGTTGTTGCTGCCGATGGCGGCGCAGCTGTAAAGCGTGCCCAGCCAGTTATCGGGGTCGCCGTTATCGCCGGTCCAACCGATCAGGGCGACGTCATGCTCGCCACTTTTCATCCGCTTGACGTATTCACCCCACTCGTAGCTGACGATGCGCACCTTGAAGCCGAGCTTGTTCCAGTCGGCCTGGAGCATCTCTGCCATCAACTTGGCGTTGGGGTTGTAAGGGCGCTGCACGGGCATGGCCCAGAGGGTGATTTCGGTGCCGGGCTTGACCCCAGCCTCGTCTAGTAGGCGCTTGGCCTTGGCCGGGTCGTAGAGTGCGTCCTTGATGCTGGTGTCGTAGGACCATTGCGTCGGCGGCATGGCATTGACGGCCAGTTGCCCGGCGTCCTGGTAAACCGCCTGCAGGATCGCCTGCTTGTTGACCGCCATGTCCATGGCCTGGCGCACCTGCAACTGGTCAAACGGCGCGTGCTGGGTGTTGTAGGCGATATAGCCGAGATTGAAGCCCGGCATGCTCAACACCTGCAGGTTGTCGTCAGTGCTGAGCATCGGCAGGTCGGCAGGCCTTGGATTCAGGGTCACCTGGCATTCGTTACGCCGCAGCTTTTGCATTCGCACCGACGGGTCGACGTTGATCGAAAAGATCAGGTTGTCCAGCTGCACTTGCTCAGGCGCCCAGTATTGCGCGTTGCGCTTGTAGCGGATCTGCGAGTCTTTCTGATACTTGCTGAACACAAACGGCCCGGTGCCGATGGGCTTGCGGTTGATGTCGGTCGGGCGGCCGGTGGCGAGCAGCTGCTCGGCATACTCGGCGGAGAGGATCGAGGCGAAGCTCATGGCGATGTTCTGGATGAACGCTGCATCGACGCTATTCAGGGTGAAGCTGACGCTCAGCGGATCGTTGCTTTCGATCCTGGCGATGTTCTTGTCCAGGCCCATGCTGACGAAGTAGGGAAACTCGCTGGGGTACGCCAGGCGGAAGCGGTGCTGACGGTCGAGCATGCGCTGGAAGGTGAACAGCACGTCATCGGCGTTGAAGTCGCGGCTTGGCTTGAAGGTTGAGCTGCTGTGGAATTTCACCCCCGCACGCAACTTGAAGGAGTAATGCAGGCCGTCGTCGCTGACCTGCCAGCTTTCGGCCAGCGCTGGTTGCACTGCGGTGCCGCTGCGCTCGAACTCGACCAGGCGGTTGTAGATCGGTTCGGCGGCGTCATTGTCGGTGGCGCTGGTGTACTGGGCGGTGTCAAAGCCGGCCGGGCTGCCCTCGGAACAGAACACCAGGCTGTTGCCATGGCTGAGCGATGCCTGGGTCAGCAGGCCCAGGCCTAATACAACCGAATACAGCGGAATATGGCGCATGGCAGATCCTTCTCCTCATCCAACGTCAGCCGCAGCGGGGGTGCTGGAACGGCAGCAATTGCTCGTTCCTGACGTTACGTCGGGAGGGAAGGGGGCGACAGGTTGTGATTTCCCCAAAGGCTGTAGGGATTTTCCGACGGAGGTGGGGGATCCGTCCGATGGCCTAATTACAGCGCCCACTGCCAAGGGCTGGCAGTGGGCCTGGCGGGGTTATTTGGCGATGCTGACGCCGTAGAAGGAGTTGAGGCCGAACGGGCTGATCTTGAAATCTTGCACCGTGCTGCGCATCGGCTGGTACACCGTCGAGTGAGCGATCGGGGTAATCGGCACCTGCTGTTTGAGGATGTGCTGCGCCTGTTGGTACAGCTCGCTGCGCTTGGCTTGGTCAGGGGTGGCCTTGGCCTGCTTGATCAGGTCGTCATAGGGCTTGTAGCACCACTTGGAGAAGTTGTTGCCGTCGACCGCATCGCAGCCGTACAAGGTGCCCAGCCAGTTGTCCGGGTCGCCATTGTCACCGCTCCAGCCGATCAGCATGGCGCCCTGTTCGCCGCCTTTGGAGCGCTTGATGTACTCACCCCATTCATAGCTGACGATCTTGGCTTTGATGCCAACCTTGGCCCAGTCGGCCTGGAGCATCTCGGCCATCAGCTTGGCGTTGGGGTTGTATGGGCGCTGCACGGGCATGGCCCACAAGGTGATCTCGGTGCCTTCCTTGATACCGGCCTCCTTGAGCAGCTGCTTGGCTTTTTCCGGGTCGTAGGGGGCGTCCTTGATGCTGCTGTCGTAAGACCACTGGGTCGGCGGTAGGGCATTGACTGCCAGCTGGCCGGCGCCCTGGTACACCGATTCAATGATCTGCGGCTTGTTCACCGCCATGTCCAGGGCCTGGCGAACCTTGAGCTGGGCCAGCGGGTTGGGCTGGTTGCTGCCTTTGATCTGGTCCATCACGTTGTAAGCGATATAGCCCAGGTTGAAGCCAGCCTGGTCAGGCATCTTCAGGTCTTTGTCGGCCTTGAGCGGCTGGATGTCGGCCGGTCGCGGGAACAGCGTCACCTGGCACTCGTTACGCTTGAGCTTCTGCATGCGCACCGAGGCGTCGGTGGTGATGGCGAAGATCAGGTTGTCGAGCTTGACCTCACCGGCTTGCCAATACTGCTTGTTGCCCTTGAAACGGATCAGCGCGTCCTTTTGATACTTGTTGAAAACGAACGGGCCGGTGCCGATCGGCTTCTGGTTGATGTCGGCCGGCTTGCCCTGCTTTAGCAGTTGATCGGCGTATTCCGCTGACTGGATCGAGGCAAAGCTCATCGCCATGTTCTGGATGAACGCTGCATCTACCTCATTGAGGGTAAAGCGCACGCTGTGCTCATCGATTTTTTCGACGCTGGCGATGTTGCGGTCCATGCCCATGTCGGTGAAATAAGGGAATTCGCTGGGGTAGGCCTTACGGAACGGGTGGTTCTTGTCGAGCATGCGCTGGAAGGTGAACAGCACGTCATCGGCATTGAAGTCGCGGCTCGGTTTGAAGTACGGCGTGGTGTGGAACTTGACCCCTTCGCGCAGGTGGAAGGTCCAGGTCTTGCCGTCGTCGGAGACTTCCCAACTGGTCGCCAGACCCGGAATCACCTTGGTGCTGCCGCGCTCGAACTGGCTGAGGCGATTGAAGATGGTCTCGGCCGAAGCGTCGAAATCGGTGCCTGTGGTGTACTGACCAGGATCGAAGCCTGCCGGGCTGCCCTCCGAACAAAACACCAGGTTGCTCGCGGCAAAGGCCGCCGGCGCCACGGCGAGCAAGCCTGCGCCGAATAAAAGCGGAATGACTGCATGTTTGAGCATGATGGCCTCATTGTTGTCTTTTTTAGCTGAGATGGCCTTGTGAGCCGACCCATCGATCTTTATGCGCGGCAGATTGGCAATGCAACAGTGTGGGGGAGGGCTGGCAGGCGGAATGTGGAACGATCGTACGATAATGTCGCCTGGGTGTAAGTGATGGCGAAGTTGACCGTTTGCGCGGCGAAGATGGCGGCTTTTTGCCACATGTTGCGCAGCGGGATGTCAAGGAGAAAGCGCCGCATTGGGCGTAGGAAAGGGCTTAAAGCGATGTAAGAAGGGGCCGCAAAGCGGCCCCTTCCGGTATAACGTGCAGATCAATCGATCAAGGCATCAGTACTTCAATCAAACCGTCAGCATTCATGCTGACTTCACTAGTGCCCGCTTCGATTTCAGGCGCCACCGCCGCCTCATCAGCCCCCATGGCTTTCATCGCCATTGGCGCGCTGCGCATATAAGGGCGCGGATAGCCGCTGCTGTTCAGGTTCAGGTTGACCACCTTGTAACCCTTGCCGCCGAGGGCCTCGGTCGCCAGCTGAGCGCGAGCCTTGAAGGCATTTACCGCATCCTTGAGCAACTCGTCTTCGCTGGTCTTGCGCGTAGTCTGGGCAATGGAGAAGTCCATGCCGCCCATCTTCAGGTCCTGCAGCAGCTCGCCGGTGAGTTTGGACAGGGTCGGGAAGTCGGCGCTCTCGAGGCGCAGCTCGGCACGCTCGCGCCAGGCGGTGATCTTCTGGCCCTTGGCGTCGTAGACCGGGTAGCTGTTGCGGCTGCCCTGGCTGATTTTCACTTCCTTGACCTGACGCGCCTGCTGCATGGCCTTGTTCATGGTCTCGGTAATGTCCTTGGCCAGCTTGCCCGGATCGCTGTTCTGGGCTTCGCTGTAAAGGGTCACGACCATCAGGTCGCGGGGCACTTCCTTGCTGACTTCGGCGCGCAGCGAGACCTGGTTGTAACGCGGCTCTTCAGCCAGCGCCGGGAGGCTGGCCAACAGGCCGCAGGAAAGCAGCAGGGCAGTGCTGCGACGAGACATATGCATAGGTGACTCCTTGGCGAAGAATAGGCGTGGCGAGTAATTGTCCATGCCACGCATGGCCCATAAGACCGGTTTCAGTGTAGTGGGTTCAAAAGTGCCATCATCAAGCTGTGACAAAGTGTGGCGCTTTGCCGCAGCGCTGCAGTGCAAGGCCAGGCTTGGGTATACTCCCGCCGATGTCCCTGGAGCACTCATCAGGAGAGCTCATGCTCGCTGCCGCCCAACCGTTGTCTGCAACTCGCCAGAACCTCTGGCGCCTGACCGTGATTCGGGTCCTGGTGCTGGCCGCCCAAGCCGGCTCGGTCGGCGTTGCCTACTGGACCGAACTGCTGCCGCTGCCGTGGCTGTCGTTGGCGGCAACCCTGGCGCTGTCATCGCTGCTGTGCGCCTTCACCGCCTTGCGCCTGCGCCTTTCGCTGCCGGTTACCGAACTCGAGTACGCCTTCCAGCTGGCCTGTGACCTGCTGATTCACAGCGCCTTGCTCTACTACTCCGGTGGCTCGACCAACCCGTTCGTCTCCTATTACCTGGTGCCGCTGGCGATTGCTGCGGTGACCTTGCCGTGGATCTACTCGCTGGTGCTCTCGGGCCTGGCCCTGGTCGCCTACAGCCTGTTGCTGGTGCAGTTCTATCCGCTGGAAACGCTGCCGCTGGCGCGCGACACCATGCAGGTCTACGGCATGTGGCTGAGTATTGCTCTGGCCGCGGCGGTGATCACCTTCTTTGCCGCACGCATGGCCGAAGAGTTGCGCCGCCAGGAGCAATGGCGTGGCGAGCGCCGCGAAGAGAGTCTGCGCGATGAGCAATTGTTGGCCGTCGCCACGCAAGCCGCCGGTGCCGCGCATGAGCTGGGCACGCCGCTGTCGACCATGAGCGTGCTGATCAACGAGATGCGCCAGGACCATCACGACCCGCAGTTGCAGGAAGACCTGGCGATCCTGCAAGACCAGGTCAAGCTGTGCAAACAGACCCTGCAGCAACTGGTGCGCGCCGCCGAGGCTAACCGGCGCATGGCCATCGTCAAGCAGGACGTTACCGCCTGGCTCGACGAAGCACTCAACCGCTGGCACCTGATGCGCCCCGAAGCCAGTTACCGCTTCCAGCGCCTGCGCGATGGCGAGGTGCCGCAACTGACCCCACCGCCCGACCTGACCCAAGCGCTGCTGAACCTGCTTAACAATGCTGCCGATGCCTGCCCGGATGACCTTGAAGTGCGCCTCGACTGGAACGCCGAGGACATCATCATCAGTATCCGCGACCATGGCCCGGGCATTCCTCCGGCCATTGCCGAGGCCATCGGCAAACCCTTCTTTACCACCAAGGGCAAAGGCTTCGGTCTTGGCCTGTTTCTGAGCAAGGCCAGCGTTACGCGTGCGGGCGGCTCGGTGAAACTCTATAGTCATGAGCAGGGCGGCACGCTTACCGAGCTGCGCCTGCCCCGTGGCAAGCGAGGAGATGAATGATGACTGATGAAACCCAGATCGACGGCGAAGAGCTGCCGCACCTGTTGCTGGTAGACGACGATGCCACCTTCACCCGGGTCATGTCCCGGGCCATGAGCCGCCGCGGTTTCCGCGTAAGCACCGCATCGTCGGCCGAGGAAGGTCTGATCCTGGCCCAGAACGATTTGCCCGACTATGCCGCGCTGGACCTGAAAATGGAGGGTGATTCGGGCCTGGTGCTGCTACCCAAGCTGCTCGAGATGGACCCGGAAATGCGCGTGGTGATCCTCACCGGTTACTCAAGCATTGCCACTGCGGTCGAGGCGATCAAGCGTGGCGCCTGCAATTACCTGTGCAAACCGGCCGATGCCGATGACGTGCTGGCCGCGCTGCTGTCCGAGCACGCTGATCTGGATTCGCTGGTGCCGGAAAACCCCATGTCGGTAGACCGCCTGCAGTGGGAACACATCCAGCGCGTGCTCGGCGAGCACGAAGGCAATATCTCCGCCACGGCGCGGGCGCTGGGCATGCACCGGCGCACCTTGCAGCGCAAGCTGCAGAAGCGCCCGGTACGCCGCTGAAGTGAGCGCTGCCGGCTGGGTCGAGTGACGATCCAGCCGGCAGCGTGTACTTCACACGCGCGTTACTTCCGCCTCCCGTGCCACGGTCTTGTGCGCTAGCAGCGTGTAGATGCATGGCAGCACAAACAGCGTGAACAAGGTCCCGATCGACATCCCGGTGGCAATCACCATACCGATGTCAAAGCGGCTGACCGCCCCAGCGCCTGTCGCCAGAATCAACGGCACCATGCCGAACACCATCGCCGCGGTCGTCATCAGCACTGGCCGCAAGCGGATCGCCGCCGCCTCTTCGATGGCTTCGCGCACATCCAGCCCCTTGTCCTTGCGCAGCTGATTGGCGAATTCGACGATCAGAATGCCGTGCTTGGTAATCAGCCCGATCAACGTCACCAGGCCGACCTGGGTGTAGATGTTCATGCTCGACAGGCCCAGGAACAACGGCAGCAAGGCCCCGCAGATCGACAACGGCACCGTCACCAGAATCACCAGCGGGTCACGGAAGCTCTCGAACTGCGCCGCCAGCACCAGGAAGATGATCGCCAGCGCCAGGCCGAAAGTTACCCACAGCGCGCTGCCTTCCTGGACGAACTGCCGCGATACCCCGGCGTAGTCGAACGAGAAGCCTTCTGGCGCTTCTTCACCGGCGATCTGCCGCACCGTCGCCAGCGCTTCGTCCATGCTCACCAGTGGCACGCCCTGAATGATCGCCGAGTTCAGCTGCTGGAACTGGTTGAGCTGGCGCGGTCGAGCACGGTCGCTCAGGGTGATCAGGGTCGACAACGGCAGCAGTTGGCCCTGGTTGTTCTTCACGTAGTAGCTGTTGAGCCAGTGGGGGTTGTCGCGATAGGCGCGTTCGACCTGGGCGATGACCTTGTAGCTGCGCCCTTCGAGGGTAAAGCGGTTGATCTCGCCTTCGCCGAGCAGGGTGGCCAGGGTGCCGCCGAGCACGTCCATCGACACGCCCATCTGCGCCGCCTTGGCCCGGTCGATGTCGACCACCACCTCGGGCTTGTCGAACGCTAGGTCGATGTCGAGGAAGGCGAACTTGCCGGACGCCTGCGCGCGCTCCTTGACCCGCTGGGCGACCTCGAGCAGCGCCGGGTAATCACCGGCGGTATTGATCACGAACTGGAACGGCAAACCCTCGCCAGTGCCGGGCAGCGCCGGCAGATTGAAGCCGAAGATCTGCAGGCCGGCGATTTCGGCAAGCTTGGCCTGGACCAGTGGCAGCAGTTCCATCTGGCTGCGCTCGCGCTCGTTCCACGGCTTGAGCAGGAAGCCACCGATGCCGCTCTGCACGCCATTGAAGCCGTTGATCTGGAACGACGAGTAATACTCCGGGAAGCCTTTGAAGATCCCGGTGTACTGATTGGTATAAGTGTTCAGGTAATCAAGGTTGGTCGGCTGCGGCGCACTGCTGATCATGAAGATCACGCCCTGATCCTCGTCGGGCGCCAGCTCGTTCTGGGTGAACTTGAGCAGCACCGGGATCAGGCACAGGATGATCACGGCAAACACCACCACGACCGGCCTGCTGTCGAGAGTGCCGTGCAGCAGCCGTTGATAACGCACCTTGAGGCCGTCGAAGATCCGGTCGAGGCGATGCGCCAGGCCACTGGCGTTCTGCTCGCGGCGCAGCAGCAACGCGCACATCATCGGCGACAGGGTCAGGGCGACGATGCCGGAGATCACCACTGCACCTGCCAGGGTCAGGGCAAACTCCTTGAACAGCGCACCGGTAAGGCCTTCGAGAAAACCAATCGGTGCATACACCGCAGCCAGGGTGATGGTCATCGACACTACCGGTATCGCAATTTCGCGGGCGCCTTGCAGCGCCGCATCGAACGGCGTCTTGCCTTCGTCGATATGGCGATGGATGTTTTCCACCACCACGATCGCATCGTCCACCACCAAGCCGATCGCCAGCACCATCGCCAGCAAGGTCAGCAGGTTCAGCGAGTAGCCCATGGTCTGCATGAAGAACAGCACGCCGATCATCGACAGCGGGATGGTGACTACCGGGATCAGCACCGAGCGCAGCGCGCCGAGGAAAAGGAACACCACGACGATGACGATCAGCACCGCTTCGCCGAGGGTCTTGATCACTTCGTCGATGGAGGCCTGGATGAACAGCGTGGCGTCGTAGGCAATCGACACCTTGAGCCCGGCCGGTAGTTGACCTTCCAGCTCCGGCATGACCCGCCGCACTTCCTTTATTACCTCGAGCGGGTTGGCCGACGGCGTGGCCTTGATGCCGATGTACACCGAGGGCGTACCGTCGAACGAGCTGACCGTGTCGTAGTTTTCGGCCCCCATCTCGACCCGGGCGACATCGCCGAGCAGCACCCTAGTGTCGCCGGCCGTCTTCAGCGGCAATGCAGCAAACGCCTCCGGTGATTTCAATTCGGTGGTGGCGTTGATGCTGGTGACCACGTACTCGCCCTTGACCTCGCCTGCGGCCGAGAGGAAGTTGTAGCGGCGCACGGCATCGGTGACGTCATTGGCGGTCAGGCCAAAGCCGGCTAATTTGACCGGGTCGATCCAGATACGCATGGCAAACACCTGGTTGCCGAGGATCTCGGCCTCGGCCATGCCAGGCAGGGTCGCCAGCTTGGGCTGGATCACCCGCGACAGGTAGTCGGTGATCTGCGGGTTGCTCATCTGCTCGCTGTAGAAGCTGATGTACATCAGCGCCGAGGCGTCTGCCGCTTCCTTGCTCAACACCGGTGCCTCGGACTGCTGCGGCAGCTTGTTGCGCACTTCGTTGGCCTTGGCCAGCAGCTCGGTGAACAACCGGTCGCTGTTGGCGCCAACCCGCGCGTAGATCGAGATGATGGAGAAGTTCTGCCGGCTCACCGAGGTCATGTAGTCGATGCCTTCGGCACTGGCCAGGCTCTGCTGCAGCGGCTGGGTGATGTAGCCCTGGATGGTCTCGGCGTTGGCCCCGGGGTAGGCGGTGGTCACCGTGATCAGGGCGTTTTCCATTTGTGGGTACTGGCGGATCTGTAGTTTGCTCCAGGCCTGAAAGCCGAGCAGCAGGATCAGCAGGCTGACCACACTGGCCAGCACCGGGCGGCGGATGAACGGGTCTGTGAACGCCATGTCAGCCTCCTGCTCAGTTGCCGCGCGGAGCGCTGGCTGGGGTGGTCGACGCTTGCTCGGTGATCTGGATGGCCGCGCCCGGAGTCAGCTTCAGTTGCCCGGCACTGACCACCCGTTCTCCCGCCTTGAGCCCCTCACTGACCACCACCACACCGTCACGGCGCTCGCCGGTGCGGATGGTGCGTTGTTCGGCAATCAGCTGCGGCTGGCCGTCTGAGTTCTGTTTCGGGCTGACCACGTACACCGAGTTGCCATACAGGGTGTAGGTGATGGCGCTCTCCGGCACTACCACCTGTGGCTGAGGATCGGGCAGCAGCACCAGCAGGCTGGCAAACATCCCCGGCAGCAACTTGCCGTCGGGGTTGGCCAGGCTGGCGCGGACCAGCAGGTTGCGGGTGTTTTCGTCGACCTTGGGGTTGATCGCGCTAAGCGTGGCATTGAAGGTCTGGCCAGGGAAGGCCGCCACCTGCAGCAGCACTTTTTGGCCAAGGGCCAGTTGCGGCAGGCTCTGCTCCGGCATGTTGAAGTCGACGTACAGGCTGGACAGGTCCTGCAGGGTGGCGATTACCGTGCCGCTGGCAAGAAAGTCGCCGATGTCGACCTGACGGATACCAATGGTGCCGCTGAACGGCGCCTTGATGCTCTTCTTCTCCAGCGAGGCCTTGAGCTGATCGACCACCGCCTGGTTACGCCGGTACTGCGCAGTCAATCGGTCGAACTCGCCACGAGAGATAGCCTGGTCACCAACCAGCTGGCTACCACGGCCGTAGTCCACCTTGGCCAGGCCCAGATCAGCCTGGGCGGTGCCGAGCAGGGCGGCTTCCTGATCGCTGTCCAGTTGCAGCAACAACTGGCCTTGCTTGACCTGCTGGCCAGACTCGAAGTGCAGCGACTTCACCGTCCCGGCCTGCTCCAGGCTCAGCTCGACGCCCTGCAACGCCTTGAGGCTACCGACCGCCGGCAGGCGCTGCTGCCATGGGCGCTGTTCAGCCGTTGCGGCGGCAACGCTGACCGGAGGTTTCGGTGCGGTAAACATCTGGATCTGCTGATAGATCGAAAAGGCCTTGTAGCCCCCCAGAATCAACACGATCAACAGCACGATGGCCAACATGATCAGCATGCGCCGGCGCAGCATAGGTCCACTTCCCTGGAGGTAGTCATTGTTATGGCTGAGGCACGACCACGGGCGTTCCTGCCCACGTGCGAATGCACTGAGTATCGCCGGTTTTGCGCAACTAGGGGAGGGGCTATGCAGGCATTGATCTGACCTGCTCGTACAGGCAGCGAGCAGGCCAGATCAAGTGCCGGAAACGGGTCAAACCAGGTGCAGGTGGTTATCCCAGAAGCCGGAGGGCAGCTCCAGGGGCTGGCCCACAAGCTGCTGTTTGCGGCAGTCGTAGAAGCGGCAACGGCCTTGCCCGGAGGTGACCACAAAACCGTCCTTCACCGCACCCACGCCGGCGCAGTCGGGCATCGGTGCGTCGAGCTTGACCGCTGCCGTGTCCAGGTCCCAGATGAACAGCCGGTTGGCCCGCGGCGCAGTCAGGGCGACCAGCCGCAACTCGTTGTGGATGGCCACACTGGCGGTGTACTGAGCCATCGACTGCAATTGCCGCTCCGGCACCGGGAAGGCCTGGAATGGCTCGCCCGGGCGCTTGATCGCCAGCAGCTCGGCGGTCTCATCTGATGCGCCCATGAATTGCTGGCAAGCGACCAGGGTGCCGTCGTTGCCGATGGCCAGGTGGCGCACGCTGTTCATCTGCTGGCCGAGGGTTTCCTTGGACAGCAGGGTGCCATCGCGCTGCATCATCACCAGGCTTGGTTGCATGGCGTTGAGGTTCATCTCCACCCGGCTTTCGGCTTCGGTGCGAATGCCGCCGTTGGCCACTACCAAGGTTTCGCCGTCGGGCATCCACGCCAGCTCGTGCGGGCCGATGCCGTGGGTCGAGATCTCGCCGCTGTGCACCAGGCGTTCACCGTCGAAGCGATACACCCCGAGTACGCCACGGCCCGGATCGGTGGTGTCGTTCTCGGTGGCGTACAGCCACTCGCCGTCCTTGTGCATCACCGCATGGCCATAGAAATGCCGGTTGGGCTGCGCCGTCAGGGTTTGCAGCAAACGCCCATCACGCAGGTCGACCAGATAGCTTTCGGTGCCGGGGCGACGCGCCACGAACAGCGCAATCGGCTGTTGCGGGTGATGAATGATGGCATGGCAACGCTGGCCCACTTCGGTGGCGAACACCTGGTTGCCGTCGAGGCGATAGCCGACGGCGTAGTGCTTGCCGTCGGCATCGTCGCGGGCCGACAGCAGCAGTGGCTCGCTGCCTTTGTTGCGCAGCAGGCTCCAGCCGCCCAGGGTCAGGGCGCTAAGGGCGATACTGGCAAGTTTCAGGGCCTGGCGTCGCAGCATGTCAGTCACCGTCGTTGGCATTGAAGCCCAGCTGGATGTTCAACGCTTTGGCCAGGTCGCCTTCGTGCAGGCGGTGGACCACGTTGAGGCTGTCGTAGATATCGTTCAAGGTCTGCTTGCCAGCGTCGTCCGCGAGCAGCTCGCCAAGGGGCTTGTCGTTGGCGGCCAGCAGCTTCAGGGCGTTGGCATAGGCGGCGTCGATCTTGTCGGCGAGGGCGCTCTGGTCCTTGCCGAGCAGGCCGCGCAAGCCGCGGTTGTCGACCCCGACCCAGACCGCCTGGGCGGCTTTCAGGCTGGCTTCCAGGCTCTTCATCGAAGAGTGGCTGCGCCAGGCTTCGGCCTGCAGCGGCTGGGCGATGCCCTTGCTCTGGCGGCCCATCGGTGCGCCGAGCTTTTTCTTCAGGGTGTCCAGTGCGGTGACCTGGGCGCGGAGCAGATCGGCGATCGCCTCGTGCGAGTCAGCATAGCGCTGGTTGGGGAACTTGGTCATCTGCGAAAGCATGCCGTCGGTGCTGTTCCAGCCCTTGAGGATTTCTTCGGCGAGGGCCTTCTGGTGTTCGCTGATGGCCACCAGCAGTGGGCAGTAGCGGGCCTTCTGCTCAGGGGTGGCGATGTCTGGCTTGCTGTCGAAGAGGATGTACTCGTAGGCCGACAGACCGCGCACGACGACGCTGGACTTGCCCAGGGTCTCGTTGTCGATCGGCTTGTCGCCGTTGACCAGTTGCTCGACCTGACGGCCGACCAGGTTTTTCTTGTCGGGCCAGAACTGTACCTGCCACGGGCGGTTGCCTTCGGCCAGCGGGCCGACCAGCAGAGGCTGCAGCTCGGCCCAGGCTTTTTGCGCGTTGAGGAAGTCGGCGCGGGCGGCGTCCAGGGTGGTTTTGCCTTCACAGTAGGACAGGGCGCTGGCGGCCAGCTGGCGGTCAGCTTCGACCCAGCGGCTGTAGGTCGGCAAGATCACCTGCTTGGCGATTGCCGCCGAGGTGACGGCCTGCGGGTCTTGCGGCGAGCAAGCACCGAGGGCGATTGCGGCGAGGCTGGTGAACAACAGTTTGGGTCGGAACATGCCCGGCTCCTTGCGCGTTAAAGTGAATTCAGAAAAGCCAGCAACGCGGCGCGTTGCTCGGCATTGAAGGTCAAGACCTGGTCGCGCGCCGCCTGCGCTTCGCCGCCATGCCAGAGCACGGCTTCGAGCAGGTTGCGGGCGCGGCCATCGTGCAGAAACTGAGTGTGGCCGCTGACCGTTTCGGTCAGGCCCAGGCCCCACAGCGGCGCTGTGCGCCAGTCCTGTCCACCGGCGGCGAACTCGCTGCGCTGGTCGGCCAGGCCGGGGCCCATGTCATGCAACAGCAGGTCGCTGTAGGGGCGAATCAGCTGGTTGGCCAGCTCCGGCTCGACGCCTGCGCTGGCCGTGGTGAACTGCGGCGTATGGCAGCCCTGGCAGCCGGCCTGGAAAAACAGGTTCTTGCCGGCCAGCACCTGTGGTGCGTCGACGTTGCGGCGGGCCGGCACGGCCAGGTTGCGGGTATAGAAGGTGACCAGGCGCAGGATATTGTCGCTGACCTCTTTCTCGCCGTCGGCGCCGTCACCGTTGGGCGCGGCCAGGCAATCGGTCTGGGCCGGGGTGCAGTCGTCATGGGGCTTGAGCGTGCTGGTCAGGCCCATGTCGCCGGCAAAGGCATGCACGTTCTGCTGGTTGACGTTGGGCTGCCCGGCTTTCCAGCCGAAGCGACCGAGCACGGTCTTGCCCTGGGCGTCATCCCAGACCTGATTGGCGCGCCCGCGGATGCCGTCGCCATTGCGATCGTCCGGGTCGGCGTTGGCCAGAATCGCCGCTTCGGGGATTGCCTCGAGCAAACCCAGACCGATCATCGGCGGCGCGATCCGCGCCGAGAAACGCGTGTCGGGGTGCATCGGGCCGTAGCCGAGCTGGGTGATCTGCAATTGCGGGCGGCGCAATTCCACCGCGTGGCCGTCGGCGAAGCGTACGGTCTCGCTGCTGTAGCTGACGCGGACCTTGCCCTCGGGTTTGATGCCGGGGATGGCCATGTCCTGCAACTGAGTGCCGTAGACCGGCTCCGGAACCACGCCCAGGCGTTCGATTTCCTTGGCGTAGGCGGGCTGGTCGGGGATCGACAGCCTTACCAGCATCGACACTGCGTTGCTGTCGTCGAGTTCCGGCGGGTGCCCGCGGCCGTCGCGGACGTGGCAGTTCTGACAGGCGTTGGTGTTGAACAACGGGCCGAGCCCGTCACGCGCGGTGGTGGTCGCCGGAGCGATTACCCACGGGTTGCGGAAAAAGCTGTTGCCCACGGCAAAGTCCAGCCGCCGTTCGGGGCTGAGGTTGGCAGAGGGGAGGGAGAAGGCCTGGCGATCGCTGCGCAGGACGGTTGCCTTGCCACCGGACAGGGCCTCGCCTGGTTCGGCCTGAGTGAAACGCGGGGCGTCGTCACAGGCGACCAGAACAGCGGCCAGCAGCAGGGGGCTTAGGCGGAGCAAGGACATCAACAATCCTGGGCTTGGGCAAAAAACCGGCGTGCAAGCTTAGCAGGACGGGATTGTTTGAATAAGAGCAATTTGCAATTACTGGATGAAATCGTTGTCAGGTTGCTGCTGCAATTGGGGCCGCAAAGCGGCCCCAATCAAGTAGGTTTACAGCCCTAATCAGAACTCGTGATCAGCAGTATCCGGATTCAGGTTGGCAATCCCCAACTTGCCCGCAGCCTGCTCGATCGCACCGGTCTGTTTGACCAGCGAAGCAATCGCATCACGCACGATCTGGTTGCCGGCAGCATTGTCTGCGGCTATCAGCTGATCGTAGTGCTCACCCTTGAGGGCATGATCGACGATCACCTGGATCCTGGCCTCGGTGGCCTCCAGGTCAGCTTTCAGGGTGGCGTCGGTAGCCGGGTCAACCTTGGCCACCAGCGACGACAGGCTTGGGCCGGTCAGCTTGCTGCCGTCGGCGCGGGTGTACTCGCCCAGGTAGACGTTACGAATACCCTTGGCATCGTAGAAGTGCGAGTAGTGGGTGTTGTCGCTGAAGCAGTCGTGCTCGTCTTCCGGCGAGTTGGCTTCCAGCGAAACCTTCATGCGCTCGCCCGCCAGTTCACCCAGCGACAGGCTGCCCATGCCGAACAGCATCTTGCGCACGCCGTCGTTGACCGGCTCCGCTTCCAGCGTGGCGCGGTAGTTGTCGGCGACGTTTGGTGCCCAGTTGCCGACCATCTCTTCGAGGTCTTTGACCAGCAGGTCGGTGACCGCCTTGAGATAGGCACGGCGACGGTCGTTGTGGCCACCGGTGGCGCCAGCGCCTTCCAGGTAGTCAGACGCCGGACGATTGCCCGCACCTGGGCCGGTGCCGTTCAGGTCCTGGCCCCAGAGCAGGAATTCGATTGCGTGGTAACCGGTCGCGACGTTGGCCTCGGAACCGCCCAGCTCATTCAGACTGGCGAGTTTCTCCGGGGTCAGGTCCTTGACGTCGATCTTGTCTTCGCCAACCTGGATTTCGGTGTTGGCAATAATGTTGGCGCTGGCGGCAGGGTTGCCCAGCGCGTGCTCGTAGCTCTTGTCGACGTAGTCGATCAGGCCTTCGTCCAGTGGCCAGGCGTTAACCTGACCTTCCCAGTCATCGATGATGGTGTTGCCGAAGCGGAACACTTCGCTCTGCAGGTACGGGACGCGGGCAGCGACCCAGGCATCCTTGGCGGCTTGCAGGGTTTCGTCGTTCGGCGTGGCGAGGAACGCGTCGATGGCGCTTTGCAGGGTCTTGGCGGTGCTCAGCGAGTCGCTGTAGACGGCCGAGACGAGCTCTGCGTAGTGCTTGACCACGGCCTTACCAGCCGCCTCGTCGATCGCCCCGGCGGTCGCGGCGGTGGTGCTGGCGGCAGCAGGTGCCTGGGCTTGCGGAGCGGCGGCCTTGTCATTTTTACCTTCGCCACAACCGGCGAGGGCGATAGCGATGGCCAGCAGACTGGCGGAGGCCAGAGGCATACGAATCATTGTTGGTTTCCTGCGTGGTGGGTTTGGACGTGTGCCGTGGCACGCGAAACCGTCACATCATGCGAAAGATTTGCATTTGCTGTAAAGGGGTGGGCAGTGAATTCATGAAAATGCCCGCTGGTGGGGCATTTTCCTGTTCTGGCGGGGTTTACAGCACTGAGACCTGATTGCGCTGCGCCTGCTTGAGGTAGGCAGTCAGCTCGCGCGCCGACAGCGGCTTGCTGTAGTGATAGCCCTGCCCCTCATGGCAGCCCTGGGCAATGATGTAGGTCTCCTGCTCGGCGGTTTCCACGCCTTCGGCGATGACCTGCATGCCAAGGCTCTTGCCGAGCTGGATGATAGCGCGAACGATGGTGGCGTCATCGTCGTCATCGAGCAGGTCCTGGACAAAGCTCTTGTCGATCTTGATCTTGTCCAGCGGCAGCGACTTCAGGTAGCTGAGCGAAGAATAACCAGTGCCGAAGTCGTCAATCGCAATCAGCGCACCTGAGCGACGCAGGCTCAGCAGGTGCTGGGCGGCGGTGCTGATGTCTTCCATCAGGCCGGTTTCGGTGACTTCCAGCTCAAGGCTGCGTGGCGGCAGGCGATAGGCCTGCAGCAGGTTGTTGACCACCCGCGGCAGCTCGTTGTGGTGCAGTTGCACGGTCGACAGGTTGACCGCCATGCGCAGCTCGCCAAAGCCCTGGTCGTGCCATTCGCGCAGTTGCCGGCAGGCCTGGTCGAGGACCCATTCGCCGATGGGGATGATGTGGCCATTCTGCTCGGCCAGCGGGATGAACTGGTCGGGCGGGACCATACCCAGCTGCGGATGCTGCCAGCGCAGCAGGGCCTCGACGCCGACTACGCTGTGGTCGCGGTAGCTGATCTGCGGCTGATAGACCAGGTACAGCTGGTTGCGCGGCAGGGCTTCGCGCAGGTCCTTTTCCAGTTCGCGGCGTCGGCGCATTTCGCTGTCGACGCTGGCGATGTAGAACTGGTAGCGATTGCGCGAGCGCGCCTTGGCCAGAGTCATGGTCTGCTCGGCCTTTTGCAGGAGCTTTTCGGTGCTGTCGCCATCCTCCGGGAACAGGGTGATGCCGATGGTCGCGCGCAGGCGGATTTCCTGCTGCTCGAGGGCAAACGGCGCCTCCAGGTCGTCGAGGATGCTCTGTGCCAGCTCGGCCGCCTCGTAAGGCTGCTCGATATCGGCCTGGACTAGCGCAAACTGGTCGCCGCCCAGCCGGGCCAGGGCGCCGAGGCGGCCACTGTGCGCGCGCAGACGGTCGGCCAGGGCCAGCAACAACTGGTCACCGACCTGATAACCGAATTGTTCGTTGATGCCTTTGAAGTCATCCAGACCTACGCACAGCACCGCCACTCGGCGCTGCAGGCGGCCGCCATCGACGAGGATCTTGTCCAGTTGCTGCTGCAATTGCTGGCGGTTGGGCAAGCCGGTCAGAAAGTCATACTGAGCCATACGTTGCAGGCTGTTCTCGGCTTCATAGCGCAGATGGGTATTGCGCTCGATCGAGGCCAGCAGCTGGTTGGCGGTGTTGACCCACAAACCCAGTTCATTCTTTTCGTGGCCTTTGACCAGCGGAATCTGATGCTGGCTGGGCCGATCAGGGTTGATCTGGGTAAGGTGCTCGATGATCTTCGACAGCGGCTTGGTCAGCAGCCAGTGGTAGACCAGGTACAGCACCAGGCCCATGGCCAGCGCCCGTAGTACGCCGGAGATGAAGATGATCACGGCGTTGATCAGGAATTCTTTGCCATAGGCGGCAGTGTCGAGGGTAATGCTGAGGTCGCCGTAGTACTCGCTGTAGGGGCCGCGGCCGACCAGTTGCGTGGTGTAGGTGCGTTCCTGGCCGAGCAAAAGATCGGTCAGCCAGCGCATCGACATGTCGCGCAGCGGTCGCGATTTCTCTGCGAGCATGGTTTCGTTGGGGTGGCCGATCGAGGCCATGCGCACCGAGTCATCCTGGAACAGGCCTTCCATGACCTGCATGCCCATTTCCCGGTCGAGGCTGTACACCGCCTGCGTCGACGGGTCACGGAACATGTCGAGGATGCGCTGGGCATCGCTGTTCACCGCCTGACGCGTCTTGTAGGTGTCGTAGACGATCTGCGCACAGCTAAGGACGACGCCAACCGCGAGCGCCGACAGCAGCACTACCCTGAGCAACTTGACCGATAAGCTGTTCCGCAATTGCAGCTTCAATGGGGATTCCTTAATCCATGCGCATGCCATTATTTTGCCAGTAGTTGTGGCAAGACACTATCGACCCTTTGTTGCATTGCTACTGTATCGGTTGCGCAGGCTTGCTACTTTAGTGCTATGCGCCAACTTTCCCAGAGTTTTGATGTTAGCGCGCTATGCGGGCGGATCAAGC
This sequence comes from Pseudomonas sp. 1121_17, assembly GCF_052850745.1. Taxonomy (NCBI): domain Bacteria; kingdom Pseudomonadati; phylum Pseudomonadota; class Gammaproteobacteria; order Pseudomonadales; family Pseudomonadaceae; genus Pseudomonas; species Pseudomonas sp. 1121_17. The sequence goes on along the minus strand of NZ_VXCX01000003.1, from coordinate 490,409 downwards.
TGGATTTACAGCGGTGCGAGCAGCCATAAAAAAACCCGGCGAGTGCCGGGTTTTTTCTGTGCCAAAAGCGAAGTCGATCAGGCCTTGAAGGTCTGGCCTTCGAACTGCTCGGCAACGAACTTCCAGTTGACCAGGTTCCAGAACGCCTCGACATACTTTGGACGGACGTTGCGGTAGTCGATGTAGTAAGCGTGCTCCCAGACGTCGCAGGTCAGCAGCGGGGTGTCGCCGTTGGTCAGCGGGTTGCCGGCGCCGATGGTGCTGGCCAGTGCCAGGGAACCGTCAGCTTTCTTCACCAGCCAGCCCCAACCGGAACCGAAGGTGCCGACCGAAGTCTTGGTGAACTCTTCCTTGAACTTGTCGAACGAACCGAAGGCAGCGTTGATGGCCTCGGCCAGTGCGCCAGTCGGTTGGCCGCCGGCGTTTGGTGCCAGGCAGTTCCAGTAGAAGGTGTGGTTCCAGACCTGAGCGGCGTTGTTGAAGATGCCACCCGAAGAGGTCTTGACGATCTCTTCCAGGGTCTTGCCTTCGAATTCGGTGCCTGGGACCAGATTGTTCAGGTTCACGACATAGGTGTTGTGGTGCTTGTCGTGGTGATACTCCAGGGTTTCCTTGGAGATGTGCGGCTGCAGGGCATCATGGGCGTACGGCAGCGGCGGCAATTCAAAAGCCATGGTGGATCTCCTGATTCAGGTCTAATTCGCGGTTTGCGCAAGGCCGATCACGGGCGGCCCGAGGTACGTCGGCGAGTTTGTACTCTTTGCGACGCAAGCCTTGGATCATATCACCAGCCCCCGCGCATAACCACGCAACAACTATAGGGACAAATAGTTGCAGCGCCGGCGCCAATGGCATTCAGCCCAGAATCAGCTGCGCTGCCACCGCGAACATCATCACTGCCACCATCAGGTCGAGCAGGCGCCAGGTCGCCGGCCGTGCCAGCCACGGTGCCAGCCAGGCTGCGCCGAGGGCGAGGGTGAAGAACCACACCAGTGAGGCGCTGGCCGCACCCGCTACGTAAGCGCTGGGCACGCTTTGCTGGGCGCCCAGCGAGCCGATCAGCAGCACAGTATCCAGATACACATGGGGGTTGAGCAGGGTCACTGCCAAGGCGCTGAGCAGCACCGCCCGGCGCGAGCGGGAGCCCTGGCCTTGCTCCTGCTCCAGGCTTTGCTTGGAACAGGCCCGTTGCAAGGCCTTGGCCCCGTACCAGATCAAGAACGCCGCGCCGCCCCAGCGCGCAGCAGCCAGCAACGTCGGGTTCTGTGCCAGCACCGTGGCCAGTCCGAACACTCCGGCGGCAACCAGCAGGGCGTCGCAGACCACGCAGAGGACGGCCACCGGCAGATGGTGTTCACGGCGCAGGCTCTGCGCCAGGACAAACGCGTTTTGCGTGCCGATGGCCATGATCAGGCCAAAGGCAACCAGCATGCCGTTCATATAACTTTGCCACATAGCGCAGACACTCCACTGCCACCAACCGATTGGCTGGCGCTGATTGCTTGATCGAATGCTGGCCATTGTGCCGAGTGGCGTTGTATAAGAAAAACCAATAAAGCTGATCAGGCATTAGAGAAATCGATGTTCGACTACAAGCTCCTCGCGGCCCTGGCGGCGGTCATCGAACAAGGCGGTTTCGAGCGGGCAGCACAAGTGCTTGGCCTGTCGCAATCGGCCGTGTCGCAGCGGATCAAGCTGCTCGAAGCGCGGGTCGGCCAGCCGGTGCTGGTGCGCGCCATGCCGCCGAGCCCGACCGAAGTCGGCCGGCAACTGCTCAACCATGTGCAGCAGGTGCGCCTGCTCGAGCGTGACCTGCAGCGCCAGGTGCCGGCGCTGGACGAAGGCGGCATGCCCGAGCGTCTGCGCATTGCGCTTAATGCCGATAGCCTGGCGACCTGGTGGGCCGGTGCGGTGGGCGCGTTTTGCGCCGAACAGCCGGTGTTGCTGGACCTGGTAGTCGAGGATCAGGACGTCGGCCTCAAGCGCATGCGCGCCGGTGAGGTTGCGGCCTGCCTGTGTGGCAGCGAACGCCCGGTGGCCGGCGCGCGCAGCCAGCCACTGGGCGCCATGCGCTATCGCGCCTTGGCAAGCCCGGCATTCATGGCCCGGCATTTCCCGCATGGCTTCGACGCCAGCCGGCTGGCGCGGACCCCGGCGATCGTGTTCGGCCCGGACGATTTCCTCCAGCACCGTTATCTCGCATCGCTAGGCATTGCCGATGGATTTTTGCATCACCTGTGCCCGTCCTCGGAGGGCTTTCTGCGCATGACCGAAGCCGGCCTGGGCTGGGGCCTGGTGCCGGAGCGGCAGGTGACTGCGCAGCTGCAGTGTGGCGAACTGGTGGAAATCTGCGCCGATACTCCCATCGATGTGCCGCTGTACTGGCATCATTGGCGCAATGGCGGGCAACTGCTCGCCCAATTGACCGAGCACCTGCGCCAAACGGCGCCAGGTTGGCTAGTGCCGTTGTAGCCGGCAGCGACGTCAACTGCATCTGAAATCTGGCAAGGCGGAGTGTTACATGCGAATTCTGGTCACCGGCGCGAGCGGCTTCATCGGCGGGCGCTTTGCGCGTTTTGTCCTGGAGCAGGGCCTTGAGGTCCGGGTCAACGGGCGGCGTGCCGAAGGCGTGGAGCATTTGGTCAAGCGCGGCGCGCAGTTCATCCCAGGTGACCTCGGTGATGCCGAACTGGCCCGGCGTCTGTGCCAGGGCGTCGATGCCGTGGTGCATTGCGCGGGCATGACCGGCGCTTGGGGACGCTACCAGGATTTCCATCAGGGCAATGTGGTGGTCACCGAAAACATCGTTGAAGGCTGCCTCAAGGAGCATGTGCGCCGGCTGGTACACCTGTCATCGCCGTCGATCTACTTCAATGGCCGCTCACGCCTGAATGTGCAGGAACAGCAGCTGCCGCGGCGCATGCACGATCATTACGCCACGACCAAATTTCTCGCCGAGCAGAAGGTCTTCGGCGCGCAGGAGTTCGGCCTCGAAGTGCTCGCCCTGCGCCCACGGCTGGTCACCGGGGCCGGCGATGCGAACATTTTCCCGCGCTTGCTGCAGATGCAGCGCAAGCGCCGCCTGGCAATCATCGGCAACGGCCTGAACATGGCCGACTTCACCAGTGTGCACAACCTCAACGAAGCGTTGCTCAGCGCACTCTTTGCAGATGATGAGGCGCTCGGCCAGGCCTACAACATCAGTAACGGCCAGCCGCTGCCGCTGTGGGATGTGGTGAATTACGTCATGCGTCAGATGCAGTTGCCGCAGGTCACCCGCTACCGCTCCTACGGCCTGGGTTACAGCCTGGCAGCACTCAACGAAGCGGCGTGCATGCTCTGGCCTGGCCGCCCGCAGCCAACCTTGTCACGCCTGGGTATGCAGGTCATGAGCAAGGACTTCACCCTCGACATCAGTCGGGCCCGGCAGCATCTGGATTACCGGCCTCAGGTCAGCCTGTGGAGCGCGCTCGACGAGTTCTGCGGCTGGTGGAAGAACGTCCCGCACAACCGCTGAAGCGCGCGCCTTGATGATGGTCATCAACGTAACGCGCTGGCGGTTTATACTGTGTCTCTTTGCTATGACTGTGGTTGAAAGCCCCCATGCGTAACGACCTTCGCGACGACTTCGACGACGTGCCAACATTGCGTGCCGGCACCCGAGATGACGATGAACTGCTCCCCGAGCACGTGGCGCGCAGCCGCCAAAAAGCCGCACGGCCGACCAACACCGCGCCGCTCTGGGCTTTGCTGGTTGCCTCGTTCATCGCCCTGGCCGGGCTCGGCTGGTGGAGCTTCCAGCAGATTTCGCTGATGGAGCAGCAACTGGTCGCGACCCAGGAGAGCTTTGCCCGCATCAGCGAGGAAGCCGCCGGCCGGCTGCAAGCGATCAGCGGCAAGGTCGAAGCCAGCGATGCCAGTGTCAGCACCGGCAGCGAAGCCTTGAAACTGCAGATTCGCCAGTTGCAGGCCAGCCTTGCCGAGCAGGGCAAGCAGCAGCAGGGCGTGGCCGGCCAGGCCGGCGACCTTGGCAAGCGCCTGGAACAGGTACTGGCCGATACCCGCGAGCAGCAAAAAGCTGTAACTGAATTGCAGACCCAATTGCAGGCGCAGTTGAAGGCGGTGAATGCCGAGTTGGCGGCGCTGAAGGCGGGCCAGCTGGATGGCGGCAAGCTCGACAACGAGCTCAAGAGCCTGAACAGCGAGATTGCCGCGCTGAAGAAGCAGGGCAACCCGAGCGCGGCGATCAACAGTCTGGAGCAGGATGTGCTGGTGCTGAAGAGCCAGATCGACAATCGCCCCGCAGCAGCGGCCAGCAGCGGCGCCTCGGTGCAGGAATTCGACGCTTTCAGGGGGCAGACCACGCGCAGCCTGAACACCCTGCAGAACCAGGTGCAGAACCTGCAACAGCAGATCAACGCCCGGCCATAGTGGTAATGCTGATGGGGCCGCGCAAGGCGGCCCCATTCATCTGCTTACAGCCGTGGATAGTCGATATAGCCCACCGCGCCACCGCCATAGAACCCCTCCGGCCGCGCCTCGTTCAACGGCGCATCGGCGGCCAAACGTGCTGGCAGGTCCGGGTTGGCAAGGAACGGCACGCCAAACGCCACAGCATCGGCCAGGCCGCTGGCAAGGGCAGCGTTGGCGCTGGCCTTGTCGAAGCGTTCGTTGACGATGTACGGCCCACCGAATGCTTGCTTGATCTGCGCGCCGAGGCTGTCGTCGGCGAGTTTTTCCCGCGAGCAGATAAACGCGATACCGCGTTTGCCCAGTTCGCGGGCGACGTAGGTGAAGGTCTCGGCGCGGTCAGCATCGCCCATGTCATGAGCATCGGCGCGTGGCGCTAGGTGCATGCCGACGCGCTGGGCGCCCCACACTTCGATCACCGCATCGGTCACTTCCAACAACAGCCGGGCACGGTTCTCCAGTGAACCGCCGTAGTTGTCGTTGCGCTGGTTGGTGCTGCTTTGCAGAAACTGATCGAGCAGGTAGCCGTTGGCGCCATGAATCTCGACGCCATCAAAGCCCGCCGCCTTGGCGTTTTCGGCACCGATCCGATAGGCCTCGACAATGTCAGCGATCTCTTCGCTTTCCAGTGCCCGCGGGGTTGGGTAGTCGGCCAGCGGACGCACCAGGCTGACATGGCCCTTGGGCTGGATCGCGCTGGGTGCAACCGGCAGCTCACCGTTGAGGTAGCTGGGGTGGGAGATGCGCCCGACGTGCCACAGCTGCAGGAAGATCCGCCCGCCGGCAGCATGCACTGCCTTGGTCAGGCTGTGCCAGCCGCGCACCTGGTCGTTGGACCAGATACCGGGGGTGTCCGGGTAGCCAACGCCCATTGGCGTCACCGAAGTCGCTTCACTGAGAATCAGCCCGGCGCTGGCGCGCTGCACGTAGTACTCGGTCATCAGCGCATTGGGCACGCGGCCTTCGTCGGCGCGGCAGCGGGTCAGCGGCGCCATGATGATGCGGTTGGGCAACTGCAGGTCACCCAGCAGCAGTGGATCGAATAGCGTAGTCATCGGTTCAGCCTCGCAAAGGTTCAGTTGCCAGCGGTGGCCAGCTCGGCATCGTTGCCGCGCTGGTTGAAAGTGATGAGGGTGACGATCAGGGCCAACAGCGCCAGGGCTGCGGCGGCCAGCGGTACGCGGGTCAGGCCCAGGCCGTGAGCGATCACGCTACCGCCGACCCAGGCGCCGAGGGCGTTGCCCAGGTTGAAGGCGCCGATGTTCAAGGTCGACACCAGGTTCGGTGCAGCCTTGCCGTAGGTGACCACGTTGACCTGTAGTGCCGGCACGGCGGCAAAGGCAGCTGTGGCCCACAGGAACAGGGTGATTTCAGCGGGGATCACGGCGCTGCTGGTCCAGCTGAACACCGTCGAGATCACCGCCATGGCCACAAACACGCCAATCAGAGTTGCGCCCAGACGGCGGTCGGCGAGCTTGCCGCCGATGATGTTGCCCAGAGTCAGGCCAAGGCCGATCAGCAGCAAGGTCCAGGTCACGCCGCTGGGCGAAACCCCGGTGACATCACCCAACAGCGGCGCGACATAAGTGAACAAGGCGAACATCGAAGCCGAGAACAGCACAGTCATGCTCAGCGACAACCAGATACCGGCCCCTTTCAGCGCGGCCAGTTCAGCGCGCATGTCGACCGCCTCTTCGTCACGTTGCAGCGGCAGGTAGCGGATCAGGCCGATCAGCGCGATCACACCGATCACGGTCACTGCCCAGAAGGTCGAACGCCAGCCGGCGACCTGGCCCAGCGCGGTCCCCAGCGGCACGCCGAGCACGTTGGCCAGGGTCAGGCCGGTGAACATCAGGGCTACGGCGGAGGCGCGGCGATTGGCCGGTACCAGGCTGGCGGCGACCACTGAACCGATGCCGAAGAAGGCCCCATGGCACAGCGCGGTGACTACACGGGCGAACATCAACAGGTTGTAGTCAGCGGCGACGGCGCACAACAGGTTGCCGACGATGAACACGCCCATCAGCGTGACCAGTGCGGCTTTGCGTGGCAGGCGGGCGGTGGCCAGGGCCATGAACGGTGCGCCGATGGCGACGCCCAGGGCATAGCCGGTAACCAGCCAGCCGGCACCGGGGATGGACACGCCAAGGTCGCTCGCCACTTCGGGCAGCAGGCCCATGATGACGAATTCGGTGGTGCCGATGGCGAAGGCGCTCAGCGCCAGCATCAAGAGTGGAAGGGGCATTGCTGAATCCTCGTCAGAGCGTTGCGCTCAGTTGCTTGAGAAACGCCTGTATCGCGTCCTCGTTGCGTTTGAAAAAGTGCCACTGGCCGATTTTCTGGCTGCTGATCAGGCCTGCGCGTTGCAAGGTGGCCAGGTGGGCCGACACGGTGGATTGCGAGAGGCCGCAACGTTGGTCGATCTGGCCGGCGCAGACACCGTGCTCGATGCTGTGCTGTTGATCGGGGAACTGGCTGGCCGGGTCTTTGAGCCAGCCGAGGATTTCGCGGCGGACTGGGTGGGACAGGGCTTTGATGGTTTCGTCGAGGTCCAGGGGCATGGGGAGGCTCTTGGGTAGGGCGCTATATCGCGATGGGGCGAAATATAAATCGGTATTTCGCGATATACAAATATGATGTTGGTCTTAGCTCGGGTCGAATCGCTATATCGGGTTATAACGATATTGAGGGCGGGCCTTTTGCTGATCCGGAGGGCTTTGAGTTGTGGGCTTTTCCATTAGCTGTAGTGTTTATTCAGGCCCCCTTTGCCTTACGGCGAGAGGGGCCAGCAGAACCACCACAGAAACCAGATAAGCCCGCAGCCAGCTATCCATCATCCCAAGCCGACCAACCCGCAGAAACCCTATACTGTCCCCATGAACTACCTAGCCCACCTGCACCTAGGCGGCCAACAGCCGCAACAACTACTCGGCAGCCTATACGGCGATTTCGTCAAAGGCACCCTGCACGGCCGCTTCCCACCCACCCTGGAAGCCGCCATCCAGCTACACCGTTCGATCGACAGCTACACCGACAGCCACCCCATAGTGCTAGCCGCACTGGCGCGTTTCCCGCGGGAGCGGCGGCGCTACGCCGGAATCGTGCTCGATGTGTTCTTCGACCACTGCCTGGCGCACCACTGGCACGACTACGCCGTCCAGCCGCTGACTGAGTTTACCCAGCGCTTTTACCAGGTCCTGCTCGCCGAGCCCGAGCTGCCAGGCCGGCTTGCGCATATCGCCCCGATGATGGCCGCGGACGACTGGCTGGCCGCGTACGGCGATTTTGCCACGCTGGAGTACGTGTTCCGTGGGATAGGCCGGCGCCTGTCGCGCCCCGAAGGCTTGGCGGGAGTGATGCCCGAACTGGAGGTGCTGTACCAGCCGTTGCTGGAAGACTTCAGAGAGTTTTATCCACAGCTGCAGGCGTTCGCCAGCGCCCGCTGGCCCTGCTGATCAAGCCGCTCGCGCTAGCCGGCGCCGGGCCAACTCGACTTGCTCGTGGCCGAACAGGGCGCCATGAATGGCTTGTTGTGCCTGAAACGCCAGCTGAGCGCGCTCCTTGCCGACGCTGCTGATCGGTGCCAGCAACTGAATGCGTACCTGCCCACGCGGTTGGGCAAACAAGCGCAGCAGGTGCGAAACCAGGTCGTCATCGCCAACGAAAGGTGCAATCGGATCAACCTCACCACTGCGCCAGTACTGAATCGCCACCGGTTGCAGTGGGGTAGCGCCATCGATGGCGCCGGACAGCAGGCGGCCGTGGAAGGTGCGCAGGCTGCGGCCATCGGTAGTGGTGCCTTCCGGGAAGATCAACAGCGGCAGGGCATCGCCCAATTGCTGGCTGATCTGCTCGCGCAGGCCTTGGGCGTCACTGCCACCGCGGCGGATGAACAGCGTCCCGGCCTGCTCGGCAAGCCAGCCGGCCAGCGGCCAGTGACGGACTTCGGCCTTGGACAGAAACGATAACGGGGTGAGCATGCCGAGCAGCGGAATGTCGGTCCATGACACGTGATTGCCGACCCACAGCATCGGCCGCTGGGGCAGCTCGCCGAGCACCTCGACCTGAAATGGCAGCGCGCCGACCAGGCGCTGCATGTACCAGCGGCTCCAGCGCTGGCGCAGAGCCAGCGACACCGGCACACGCAGACGCTGGCCAAGCGCAGTAACGCTGGCCATGGCCATGCCGATCAGCAGCACCCACAGCAAACGTGCCAGGCGGGCGGCGACCCGCAGCCTCAGCATCACACGGCTGCCTTGAAGTGGCGGGCGTAGCGCGGGCAGAGGTCGTCGCGTTTGAGCAGGATGAACACGTCGGCGACCTGAAAGTCTTCGTCCCAGCACGGTTCGCCGCAGATCTTCGCGCCCAGGCGCATGTAGGCCTTGAGCAGCGGGGGCATTTCGGCAATCACGTTGTTCGGCAGGGCCAGAGTCGGCAGCGGTTTTTTCGGCTCGGCGCGCAGGTTTTCGGTGCACAGGTAGCGTTCACGCAGGCGTTGCATGATCGCGTGGGCCTGCACGCCGCCATCCTGCATGGGGATGCTCGCGCAGCCCATCAGGTAGCTGTAGCTGCCTTCGTTGAGCACCTCGGCCAACTCGCCCCAGAGCACGGCGATGGTGCCGCCGTTGCGATAGGCCGGGTCGACGCAGGTGCGGCCCAGTTCAAGGATCGGCCCCTGCAATTGCAGCAGGCCGTGCAGGCTGAACTCTTCTTCGCTGTAGAAACGCCCGAGGCTGCTCGCGGCCTGGTGGTCGAGCAAGCGGGTGGTGGCAACCAGGCGGCCAGTACTCAGGTCACGCACGCCGATATGGCGGCAGTGGATATCGAAATCGTCCATGTCCAGGCCCTGTTCGGCGCCCTTGAGCTTGGCCATGAGTTCACCGCTGAACACCTTGAAACGCAGGGCCTGGGCTTCTTGCAGGGCCGCAGCGCCTAGCAGGCGCTCGGCTTGCAGACGGCGTTCAGTGCTGGTGTCGCCTGAGCGAGCGATCCGGGTCATTGCGAGTCTCCATTGGCCAACCATGTGCGGGGCTGCCGGTCGGCTTTGTTGTGCAAGGTCAGCCTAGGTAGGGGGGGTGTCACCTCGGTGAATCTTTGGTGATGCTTGCGTGACAGCCACCGCTGGCCGTACCTGAGGGGCCGCGAGACTGCTGCTTGCTGCACCGAAGGCGGGCGGGTAATGTTCACGGCTTTGTTTCACGGAATTCCCCATGCCCATGCTTGCCCGTCTGCTTCCCGCCCTGTTCCTGGCGTTGTGCCTGCCCGCTCATGCCAATTGGCACCTGGACGGTGAGTCTTCGCGCTTGTCGTTCGTCACCGGCAAAAACGGCGAGACCACCGAAGTGCATCGCTTTCTGGTGCTGCACGGCAGCGTCGATCGCAAGGGCGCAGCCGGCCTGCGGATCGAGATGGATTCGGTCAGTAGTGGTATCCCGCTGCGTGACGAGCGCATGCGCGATGGCCTGTTCGAGGTCGACCAGTTCCCCGAAGCGAAGGTCAAGGCGCAGATCGACCTGCGCCCGATCGACAACCTCGCCAACGGCGCGCAGATCGAACTGCGCCTGCCGCTGACCGTCACCCTGCACGGCCACTCGCATAGCTACAACGCATTGCTGATGGCCACGCGCCTGGACGAGCGGCGCTTTCAGGTGGTGACCCTTGAACCGTTGATCCTGCGCGCTGCTGACTATGGCCTGCTGCCCGGGCTCGAGAGCCTGCGCAAGTTCGCCAAGCTGAAGTCCATCAACCCCTCGGTACCGGTCAATGCGGTGCTGATCTTCAACGCCCGCTGATATGCCGGGGCCGGTCTTTCCCTGGCGCGACGGTAATCAGTTCGAGCTGCTGATCGACGGCCCCGAGTTCTTCCCGCGGATGTTGCAACTGATTGCCGAGGCCGAGCGCCAGGTCGATCTGGAACTGTATCTGGTCGAGGCCGGCACGTGCGCCGAGGCAGTGGTCACTGTGCTGGAGCAGGCCGCCCGGCGCGGCGTGCAGGTGCGTTGCCTGTTTGATGACTACGGCTCGCTGGCCTTCACCACGGCGCTGCGCCAGCGCTTGCTTGGCGCCGGTGTGCAGTTGAGCTGGTACAACCGCCTGCACTGGCGCCGCGGTGTGCGCAATCTGTACCGCGATCACCGCAAGATCCTCTTGGTCGACAGCCGCTGGGCGGTAGTCGGCGGCACGGGCGTCACCGATGAGTTCTGGCAGCCGCAGGCCGAGCGCAGCGAATGGCATGAAGTGATGGTGCAGATCCAGGGGCCGGTGGTCAGCGACTGGCAGCTGTTGTTCGATCGCCAATGGCATGCCAATGACCGTCGCACAGCCTGGCGACCGCCAGCTGGGTTCGGTCTGCCACGCCTGCCCAAAGTGCCGGTGCAAGGGCAGGGCATGGGCCGGGTGGCTTACGCCGATGCCCGGCAACACCGCGACATTCTGCATTCGCTGGTGCGTGCCCTGAACAGCGGGCAGCAGCGCATCTGGCTGGCGACGCCGTATTTTTTGCCGACCTGGAGCGTGCGCCGTTCTCTGCGCCGGGCTGCTTCGCGCGGCATCGACGTGCGCCTGCTGCTGACCGGCCCGCGCACCGACCACCCCTCGGTGCGCTACGCCGGGCACCGTTACTACCCGCGACTGCTGCGCGCCGGCGTACGCATCTTCGAATACCAGCCGTGCTTCCTGCACCTGAAGATGGTCGTGGTCGATGACTGGGTCAGCGTCGGTTCGTGCAACTTCGACCACTGGAACCTGCGCTTCAACCTAGAGGCCAACATCGAGGCGCTCGACCCCGCCCTGACCGCAGCCGTCAGCGCCAGCTTCGAACGTGACTTTGCCCTCAGCGAGGAGGTCGATCTGGCCCACTGGAACGCGCGACCGTTGTGGCGGCGAGTCAAGCAACGGATCTGGGGCTGGATGGACCGGCTGGTGGCCAACCTGCTGGATCGGCGCAATTGAGATGAACGCGCATATCGGTAAGCGCCGAAGCGGTCTATCGTGCTCAGATTGATCCCAGGCTAGGCAAGGAGCGGTGGCGATGACAGGCAAGAAGATTCTCATGCTGGTGGGCGACTATGTCGAAGACTACGAAGCGATGGTGCCGTTCCAGGCGCTGAGCATGGTCGGCCACACCGTGCATGCGGTGTGCCCGGAGAAAATCGCGGGGCAGACGGTGCGTACCGCTATCCACGACTTCGAAGGCGAGCAGACCTACAGCGAAAAGCCCGGGCACAACTTTGCCCTCAACTTCGACTTCGTCCAGGCCCGCGCCGAAAGCTACGACGCCTTGCTGATCCCGGGCGGCCGCGCACCTGAATACCTGCGCCTGAACGAGCAGGTGCTGGCGCTGGTGCGGGCTTTCGACGAGGCGCGCAAGCCGATTGCCGCGGTGTGCCATGGCGCCCAGTTGCTGGCAGCGGCAGGCGTGCTGCATGGTCGCGAGTGCAGCGCTTACCCTGCCTGCGCGCCGGAAGTGCGCCTGGCTGGAGGCACCTTCATCGACATCGCAGTGGATCAGGCCCACGTCGAGGGCAATCTAGTTACCGCGCCAGCATGGCCGGCGCATCCCGCCTGGCTGGCAGCGTTCCTGAAAGTGCTGGGCACTCGGATTTCTTGAATCGGCCGCTGTGCAGGGGGCGAGGCTGACAGCAAAAAGCGCCAGTTGTGTAGGAAATATCCTTTTAGCAGTGGCTATTGTCCGCAAAACCCAGCGCCTGGCGTATCATTAGCCCCCTAACGGCAACCCCAAAACCAGGACCGCTCGCGCATGCTCGCCCTTCTTATCCAGACGCTGAACATCACTGCACCGGTGTTCGCCATGCTGTTCATGGGCGTATTGCTCAAACGTTTGCACCTGATCGACGACAACTTCACCAAGGTTGCCTCGACGCTGGTGTTCAACGTGTGCATGCCGGCGCTGCTGTTCCTTGGCATCTACCATGCCGATCTGGATGCAGCGATCAAACCCGGTGTGCTGGTCTACTTCACCGTAATTACCCTGATCGGCTTCGCCTTGTCCTGGGGCCTGGCGATCTGGCGCGCGCCGCTGGCCGAGCGCGGCATCTACACCCAGGGGGCTTTTCGCGGCAACAACGGCGTTATCGGCCTGGCCCTGGCGGCCAGCCTGTACGGTGATTACGGCATCTCGCTGGGCGCGGTGCTCGCCGGCCTAGTGATCCTCCTGTACAACTCGCTGTCGGCGGTGGTGCTGGCGGTATACAGCCCGGACCTCAAGTCCGATCCGTGGAGCATCTGCAAAAGTGTTTTCAGCAACCCGCTGATCATCAGCGTGCTGCTCGCCACACCCATGGCCTACGCCCAGGTGCCGCTGCCGAACTGGCTGCTGACCTCGGGCGACTATCTGGCGCAAATGACCCTGCCACTGGCGTTGATCTGCATTGGTGGCACCTTGTCGCTGGCGGCGCTGCGCGACAGCGGCAAGCTGGCGGTGGATGTCAGCCTGGTGAAGATGGTCTGGTTGCCGCTGATCGGCACCCTCGGCGCCTGGCTGTGTGGTTTCCGCGGTGCCGAGCTGGGCATCCTGTTCCTGTACATCGGCAGCCCTACCGCTGCCGCCAGCTATGTCATGGCCCGTGCGGCCAATGCCAATCATCAGTTAGCGGCGGCGATCATCGTCATTACTACCCTGATGGCGGCAATTACCACCAATATCGGCATCTTCATCTTGCAGTGGGGCGGCTGGATCTAGATCCTTGCCGCCTGAACAGAACAACAACAGCAACAACGCTGCCACCTGACCTAAGGACACTCCATGCAAGACCAGAACTCGCCCGAGCGGTTACAGCGCGGCCTGAAAAATCGCCATATCCAGTTGATCGCGCTGGGCGGGGCCATCGGCACCGGGCTGTTCCTGGGCATTGCCCAGACCATCCAGATGGCCGGCCCCTCGGTGTTGCTGGGTTATGCCATTGCCGGCCTGATGGCCTTCCTGATCATGCGCCAGCTTGGCGAAATGGTGGTGGAAGAGCCGGTTGCCGGCAGCTTCAGCCACTTCGCCCATAAATACTGGAGCGAGTTCGCCGGCTTTGTCTCGGGCTGGAACTACTGGGTGGTCTATGTGCTGGTAGGCATGGCCGAGCTGACCGCAGTTGGCATCTATGTGCAGTACTGGTGGCCGGACTTCCCGACCTGGGCCACGGCAGCAATCTTCTTTGTGGTGATCAACCTGATCAACCTGACTCAGGTCAAGGTCTACGGCGAGATGGAGTTCTGGTTCGCTCTGGTCAAAGTAGTGGCGATTGTCAGCATGATCGGCTTTGGCGCCTGGTTGCTCACCAGCGGCCAGGGTGGCCCGGATGCCAGCGTCGCCAACCTGTGGCAATACGGCGGCTTCTTCCCCAATGGCGTCGGCGGCTTGATCATGGCTCTGGCGGTGATCATGTTCTCGTTCGGCGGCCTGGAGCTGGTCGGTATCACTGCCGCCGAGGCGGAAAACCCGCGGGTGAGCATTCCCAAGGCGACCAACCAGGTGGTGTACCGCATCCTGATCTTCTACATCGGTGCGCTGGCGATCTTGCTGTCGCTGTACCCGTGGCAAAAGGTGGTGCAGGGCGGCAGCCCGTTCGTGATGATCTTCCATGAACTGGACAGCAACCTGGTCGCGACCATTCTCAACGTGGTGGTACTGACGGCGGCGCTGTCGGTGTACAACAGCTGCGTGTACGCCAACAGCCGTATGCTGTTCGGCCTGGCCAGCCAGGGCGATGCACCGCATCAATTGCTCAAGGTCAGCCGTCGCGGCGTGCCGCTGACCGCGCTGGGTGTGTCGGCAGCGGCCACCGGTTTGTGCGTGGTGATCAACTACCTGATGCCGGGCGAAGCCTTCGGCCTGTTGATGGCGCTGGCGGTATCAGCGCTGGTTATCAACTGGGCAAGCATCAGCATCACCCACCTGAAATTCCGCAAGGCCAAGATCGCTGCCGGCGATACGCCGTTCTACCGCAGCTGGGGCCACCCGATTACCAATTACATGTGCCTGGCCTTCATCGTGTTGATCCTGGTGGTGATGTACCTGACTCCGCCGATCCGCATCTCGGTGATGCTGATCCCGCTGTGGATTGCCGCACTGGGCATTGCGTTCAAGCTCAAGAAGCAGCGCCAGGCCAAGCGCTGAGGTGTTTGCTGCAAGGCCTGCGCGGCTAAACCTGCGCAGGCCTCAGTGCTGGCGCCGCCAGGCGCGCACGGTGGTGTACAGCAGCGTCAGAGCAAGCAGCGGCAGCACGTAGAACAGCATCAGTTTCTCCAGCTTGCCCGCCAACGGCATGCCGGTGGTGAAGGTCACCACATGCAGGCCGTAGGCCAGGTACAGGCAGAGAAACACCAGCCCCTCGGCGCGGGTGACGCGGTAGCCGGAGTAGAACACCGGCAGGCTCAGGCAGGCGACGCCGAGCATCACCGGCAAGTCAAAGGCCAGTGCATTTGGTGAAATCGACAGCGGGGCAGGGGTGACCAGCGCGGTCGCGCCCAGCACTGCCAGCAAGTTGAACAGGTTGCTGCCGATCACTGTACCTACCGCTACTTCGCGCTCACCGCGCAGCGCCGCAACCAGCGCAGCGGCAAGTTCCGGCAGCGAGGTGCAGACGGCGACTACGGTCAGCCCAATGATCCGTTCCGACAGGCCAAGGTCAGTGGCCACTTCCACTGCGGCTTCCAGCAGCAGATGGCCGCCAATGCTGAGCAATACCAGGCCCAACGCGATCTGCCCCACAGCACCGCTCCAGAAGCGCAGGCGGCTGACCTCCAGGGCATTCGGTGCCGGATAAGTACGCGCGTAGTGGCGCGATTGGTGCCAGAGGATCAACAGATAACCGAGCAGCCCGAGCAGTAACAGCGCGCCTTCGAAGCGGCCCAGCTGGCCGTTGGCCGCGAGCAGGTAGACCAAGGCGCTGGCGGCCACCATCAACGGGATGTCCAGACGCACCAGTTGGCGCGACACGCGCAGCGGGATGATCAGCGCGGTAAAGCCGAGAATCACCAGCACATTGAAGATGTTGCTGCCGATCACGCTGCCGACAGCGACGTCAGGCGCACCTTGATAGGCCGCTTGCAGGCTGACAGTCAATTGCGGCGCGGTACTGCCGAAGGCAACCAGGCTCAAACCGATGATCAGCGGCCGCACATGCAGACGCGTAGCCAGGCGCAGGGCGGCGCGCACCAGCAGTTCGGCGCCGAGCACCAGCAGGACAAGGCCCACAGCCAATTGTAGGAGGCTGAAGGTGGGTAGGGTGGCGAGGTCGAAAATGGTCAGGCTCCCGTTGGCTCAGTCGCTCAGACCTTGTACCCGCACTCGCGCGGTTCCGCTACGGATCATGCCGATTTTTTCTGCGGCCGCGCGGGACAGATCGATCAAACGGCCACGGCTGTGTGGTCCGCGGTCATTGATGCGCACCACGACGCTGCGCTGGTTGGCCAGGTTGGTGACCAGCACTCGGCTGCCAAAAGCGAGGCTGCGGTGGGCGGCGGTAAGGCCGTGCTGGTTGAAGGGCTCGCCACTGGCGGTCCGTTTGCCATGATGGCGCGAACCGTAATAGGAGGCGGTGCCGGTCTTGTCGTAACCGCTAGGGTCGATATCGTGACTGGCGCAGCCGGCCAGCAGGGAGAAAAGCGCAAGTGCGCCAAGGGTATGCCGCATGCTCGCGTACGCTCCGCAAAGAATGAGTTGCCGGTGCACGGTCGTGGCTGACCGTGCACCGCGCAGGGCTTAGCCTTCGAGCTTGGCCTTGAGCAGTTGGTTCACCTGCCCCGGGTTGGCCTTGCCTTTGGAGGCTTTCATCGCCTGGCCGACGAAGAAGCCGAACATCTTGCCGCGCTTGGCTTCATCGGCGGCGCGGTACTGTTCGACCTGCTCGGCATTGGCTGCCAGCATTTCGTCGAGCATGGTCTCGATTGCACCACTGTCGGTGACCTGCTTGAGGCCCTTGCTGTCGATGATGCTGTCGGCGTCGCCTTCGCCTGCGGCCATCGCTTCGAACACCGTCTTGGCAATCTTGCCGCTGATGGTGTTGTCGCGAATACGCAGGAGCATGCCGCCCAGTTGCTCGGCGCTGACCGGCGCCTGGTCGATCTCGACACCGAGCTTGTTGAGCAGGCTGCCCAGCTCGACCATGACCCAGTTGGCGGCGAGCTTGGCGTCGCCACCAATGCGCACCACGGCCTCGAAGTAGTCGGCCTGTTCGCGGCTGGCGGCCAGCACGTTGGCGTCGTAGGCCGACAGGCCGTACTGGCTCTGGAAGCGTTCGACCTTTTGCGGTGGCAGCTCTGGCAGGCTGGCGCGGATGCTCTCGAGCAGGCTGCTCTCGATCACCACCGGCAGCAGGTCAGGGTCGGGGAAGTAACGGTAGTCGTTGGCTTCCTCCTTGCTGCGCATGGAGCGGGTCTCGTCCTTGTTCGGGTCGTACAGGCGGGTTTCCTGGATGACCCGGCCGCCGTCTTCGATCAGCTCGATCTGGCGCTGGATTTCGCTGTTGATGGCGCGCTCGATGAAGCGGAACGAGTTGACGTTCTTGATCTCGCAGCGAGTGCCGAACTCGACCTGACCCTTCGGCCGGATCGATACGTTGCAGTCGCAACGCAGCGAACCTTCGGCCATGTTGCCGTCGCAGATGCCCAGGTAACGCACCAGCGCGTGGATCGCCTTGACGTAAGCCACGGCTTCCTTGGCGCTGCGCATGTCCGGCTCGGATACGATCTCCAGCAGCGGCGTGCCGGCCCGGTTGAGGTCTATGCCGCTGGCGCCATTGAAGTCTTCGTGCAGGCTTTTACCGGCGTCTTCTTCAAGGTGCGCACGGGTGATGCCGACGCGCTTGATGGTGCCATCTTCAAGGGCGATGTCGAGGTGCCCTTTGCCGACGATCGGCAGGTCCATCTGGCTGATCTGATAGCCCTTGGGCAGGTCAGGGTAGAAGTAGTTCTTGCGCGCGAACACGTTGCGCGGGCCGATCTCGGCTTCGATGGCCAGGCCGAACATGCACGCCATGCGCACGGCTTCCTGGTTGAGCACCGGCAGTACGCCAGGCATGCCCAGGTCGATCAGGCTGGCCTGGGTGTTCGGCTCGGAGCCGAAGGTGGTAGCGCTGCCGGAGAAAATCTTCGACTGGGTGGCGAGCTGGGTATGAATCTCCAGCCCGATCACAACTTCCCATTGCATGTGTGAATTCCTCAGAAGCCGGTAGGGGCGCGGGTGTGCCAGTCGGTGACTTGCTGGTAGCGGTGCGCGACGTTGAGCAGGCGGCCTTCCTGGAAGTACGGCGCCAGCAGTTGCACGCCGACGGGCAGGCCGTCGACGAAACCGGCCGGCATCGACAAGCCGGGCAGGCCGGCCAGGTTGGCGGTGATCGTGTAGACGTCTTCGAGGTAGGCGGAGACCGGGTCGTTGCTCTTGGCGCCAAGCTTCCAGGCCGGGTTGGGCGTGGTTGGGCCGAGAATCAGGTCGACGTCTTCGAAGGCTGCCATGAAGTCGTTCTTGATCAGGCGGCGAATCTTCTGCGCCTGCAGGTAGTAGGCGTCGTAGTAACCGGCCGACAGCGCGTAGGCGCCAACCATGATCCGGCGCTGTACTTCAACGCCGAAACCTTCACCGCGCGAGCGCTTGTAGAGGTCGGTGAGATCCTTCGGATCTTCGCAGCGATAGCCAAAGCGCACGCCATCAAAGCGCGACAGGTTGGACGAGGCTTCGGCGGGGGCGATCACGTAGTACGCCGGGATGGCGTGTTGCATGTTCGGCAGGCTGATCTGCTTGACCACCGCGCCGAGCTGCTCCAGCTCCTTGACGCTGGCATGCACCAGGTCGGCGATGCGCGAGTCCAGGCCGGCACCGAAGTACTCCTTCGGCAGGCCGATGCGCAGGCCTTGCAGCGGCGCGTTGAGGTTGGCGCTGTAATCAGGCACTGGCTCGTCGATGCAGGTCGAGTCCTTGGTGTCGAAGCCGGCCATGCCTTGCAGGAGCAGGGCGCAGTCTTCGGCAGTACGCGCCATCGGGCCGCCCTGATCGAGGCTCGATGCATAGGCGATCATGCCCCAGCGCGAAACGCGACCGTAGGTCGGTTTCAGGCCGGTCAGGTTGGTCAGTGCCGCCGGCTGGCGAATCGAGCCGCCGGTATCGGTGCCGGTTGCCACCGGTAGCAGGCGTGCCGCCACGGCTGCCGCCGAACCACCGGACGAACCGCCCGGCACGTGCTCGAGGTTCCACGGGTTCTTCACCGGGCCGTAGTGGCTGGATTCGTTGGCCGAACCCATGGCGAATTCGTCCATGTTGGTCTTGCCCAGAGTCACCATGCCGGCGTCGGCCAGCTTGCTGACCACGGTGGCGTCATACGGCGCGGTGAAGTTGTCGAGCATCTTCGAGCCGCAGCTGGTGCGTACGCCCTGGGTGCAGAACAGGTCCTTGTGGGCGATCGGCGCGCCCAGCAGAGGGCCGGTTTCGCCAGCGGCGCGACGGGCGTCGGCAGCGCGCGCCTGATCCAGCGCGCGTTCTTCGGTGACGCTGATGAAGCTGTTCAGTTGCGGGTCGAGTTGCTTGATCCGGCCCAGCAGGCTCTGGGTCAGCTCCTCGGATGAAAACGACTTGTCGGCGAGTCCGCGGGCGATCTCGGCCAGGGTCAATTGATGCATGGCAGGTGCTTTCCCTTACTCGATGACTTTTGGAACCAGGTACAGACCGTTCTCGGTCGACGGGGCGATGGCTTGATACGCGTCGCGCTGGTTGCTTTCGGTAACCTGGTCGGGGCGCAGACGTTGGCTGGCCTCCAGGGGGTGGGCGAGCGGTTCGATACCGCTGGTGTCGACAGCTTGCATCTGGTCGACCAACCCGAGGATGCTGTTCAAGGCATCGGTGATGCGCGGCAGTTCGCCTTCATTCAGCCCCAGTCGGGCCAGATGGGCGATCTTTTCCACGTCGGAGCGTTGCAGCGCCATGGGAAATCTCCAGAAAAACCAAACGGAATAAGTTCCGCGATGAGGAACATGCCGGCAGTTTGGCGGTCATACAGCCGCGATCATCTGCAGGCTTGCTCGGAAAAACTGCCAATTTAACATATTGGCTCCTTGCCCAAAATCCCTGCCATTGTTAGAGTTTGCCGCACTTTTTTACCCACGCTTTCCCCAGGGTCACTTTCCCATGTTCAAGAAACTGCGTGGCATGTTTTCCAGCGATCTGTCTATCGACCTGGGTACTGCCAACACCCTTATTTACGTGCGTGAGCGCGGTATCGTCCTGAATGAGCCCTCGGTTGTTGCCATCCGTACCCACGGCAACCAGAAAAGCGTCGTCGCCGTCGGGACTGAAGCCAAACGTATGCTGGGCCGTACGCCCGGCAACATTGCAGCCATTCGTCCGATGAAAGACGGCGTCATCGCCGACTTCAGCGTTTGTGAAAAAATGTTGCAGTACTTCATCAACAAGGTTCACGAAAACAGCTTCCTGCAGCCCAGCCCACGTGTGCTGATCTGCGTGCCGTGCAAATCGACCCAGGTCGAGCGCCGCGCCATCCGTGAATCGGCGCTGGGCGCCGGTGCACGTGAAGTATTCCTGATCGAGGAGCCAATGGCTGCGGCCATCGGTGCCGGCCTGCCGGTCGAAGAAGCGCGTGGCTCGATGGTCGTCGATATCGGTGGTGGTACCACTGAAATCGCGCTGATCTCGCTCAACGGTGTGGTCTACGCCGAATCGGTACGGGTTGGCGGTGATCGCTTCGACGAAGCCATCGTTACCTACGTGCGCCGCAACTACGGCAGCCTGATCGGTGAGTCCACCGCCGAGCGCATCAAACAGGAAATCGGCACCGCCTACCCAGGTGGTGAAGTACGTGAAGTCGACGTACGTGGCCGTAACCTGGCCGAGGGCGTGCCGCGTGCCTTTACCCTGAACTCCAACGAAGTGCTCGAAGCGCTGCAGGAATCCCTGGCGACCATCGTCCAGGCGGTCAAGAGCGCCCTTGAGCAGTCGCCGCCGGAACTGGCTTCGGACATCGCCGAGCGCGGTCTGGTGCTGACCGGTGGTGGCGCGCTGCTGCGCGACCTCGACAAGCTCCTGGCACAGGAAACCGGCCTGCCGGTGATCGTCGCCGAAGACCCGCTGACCTGTGTGGCTCGTGGCGGTGGTCGTGCGTTGGAAATGATGGACAAACACGCAATGGATCTGCTCTCGAGCGAGTGATTCACGGCGCTGTTCAACGTCCGGTAATGATCGCCTGGTTTACAGGTAGCACTCGCAGTGCTACCTGTATGCGCTGGGTTGGCGTCCGTGGGGCGCTGTTTCCGTCAATTCGCAGCAGGCCGGTGCTCCGCTTCATGCCCAGTCACCTCCTGAATCGTCGTCCACGAGGAACGGCCCATTAAACCGCTTTTCTCCAAGGGCCCTTCGCTGGGCGTTCGTCTGCTGGTACTGGTGGTGCTCTCGGTTGCCTTGATGGTGGTCGACTCGCGCTTCGCCCTGCTCAAGCCAGTGCGTAGCCAGATGGGCCTGGTGCTGATGGAGTCGTATTGGCTCACAGACCTCCCGCAGCGCGTATTCCAGGGTGTCGCCAGCCAGTTCGGCAGCCGCACCGAGCTTGCCGCCGAGAACGAAAAACTCAAGACCGAAGCCCTGCTGTTGCAGGGGCGCCTGCAGAAGCTGGCGGCCCTGACCGAGCAGAACGTGCGCCTGCGCGAGTTGCTCAACTCGTCGGCGCTGGTCAATGAGAAGGTTGAAGTGGCCGAGCTGATCGGCGTCGACCCCAACCCGTTCACCCACCGTATCCTGATCAACAAGGGCGAGCGCGACGGCGTCTTCCTCGGCCAGCCGGTGCTCGATGCCCGCGGCCTGATGGGCCAGGTGGTCGAGCTGATGCCTTACACCTCGCGGGTACTGCTGCTCACCGACTCCACCCACAGCATTCCGGTGCAGGTCAACCGCAACGGCTTGCGCGCCATCGCCAGTGGTACCGGTAACCCGGAGCGGCTTGAGCTGCGCCATGTTGCCGACACTGCCGATGTCAAAGAGGGCGACCTGCTGGTGAGCTCGGGCATGGGCCAGCGCTTCCCGGCCGGTTACCCGGTGGCCACGGTCAACGAAGTGATCCACGACTCCGGTCAGCCGTTCGCGATTGTGCGCGCCATTCCTACTGCGGCGCTCAACCGCAGCCGCTATATGCTGCTTGTGTTCAGCGACCGGCGCACCCCGGAGCAGCGTGCGACCGAGGCAGCCATGGCCCAGGAAGAAGCTGATCGGCAGGGTACGGCGCAGCCGCCAGCCGCAGCTGCTACCGAGCAAGCCACACCTGCTGCCAGTGCGCCAGCAAGCACTGCGCCCGCCACCCCGGCTGCCCCTGCGGCAACGCCCGCGGTACCCGTCAATCCGGCTGCGACGCCTGCGTCGCCCAGCCAACCGCGGAGGCAATGATGGCCGGTTCGCGCAGTAGAAACGGTTGGGTCATCTGGCTCAGCTTCGCCATCGGCCTGTTGCTCAGCGTCTCGCCGATGCCGCAGTTCATGGAAGTGTTCCGGCCGATGTGGCTGGCCCTGCTGGTGTCATTCTGGGTACTCAACGTGCCGAACAAGGTTGGCATGACCACCGCCTTCGTGCTGGGCCTGGCAGAGGATGTGCTGTACGGCACCTTGCTGGGGCAGAACGCGCTGATCCTGACCCTGATCGCCTTCCTGGTGCTGTCGTTGCAGCAGCGCCTGCGCATGTTCCCGCTGTGGCAGCAGAGCCTGGTGATCCTGGTGATCTTCGGCATCGCCCAGTTGATCCAGTTGTGGCTCAGTGCCCTGACCGGCAATCGCCTGCCGACCCTGGCGCTGGTGTGGTCGGCAGTCATCAGTGCGCTGCTCTGGCCGTGGATCAGCTTTGCCTTGCGCGACCTGCGTCGCCGCCTGCACATCAACTGACCGGCATTGCCGCGCCTGACAGGGATATGTCCACATGAAGCCGCTCTATCTCGCCTCTGGCTCGCCGCGTCGTCGTGAACTGTTGACCCAGATTGGCGTGCCGTTCACCACCGTCAGCGCACCCATCGATGAAACCCCGCTTGCCGAGGAAAACGCCGAGGTTTATGTCGAGCGCCTGGCTCGCGCCAAGGCAGCTGCCGGACTGGCCCATATCACGGGTGCTGGTGTGGTACTCGGCGCCGATACTGCGGTGGTGCTGGATGGGCGCATTCTCGGCAAGCCTGAAAGCCGCGAACACGGCCTGGCTATGCTCGCTGAGCTGGCTGGGCGCGAGCATCAGGTACTTACCGCAGTTGCTCTGGATGATGGCCAGCAGGTCCGCAGCCTGTGCGTCGCCAGCACCGTACGTTTTCGCTCGATCAGCCCTGACGAGGCCAGCCGCTATTGGGCCAGCGGCGAGCCGCTGGACAAAGCCGGCGGCTATGCCATCCAGGGTTTGGCCGCGATTTTTGTCACCGCACTGAGCGGCAGCTATTCGGCCGTGGTCGGCCTGCCGCTCAGCGAAACCGCCGACTTGCTCGGCCAGTTCGGCATTCCCTGCTGGCAACTGCCAGCAGCTCAGGCAGAGGGTTGAACGCAGCGCTAGCCAGGGATCGGTCAGCGATCCATCATTACCCCAGACCTTTGATGAGAACCTGCCATGAGTGAAGAGATCCTGATCAACATCACGCCGATGGAATCGCGCGTGGCAGTGGTTGAAAACGGTGTTCTGCAGGAGGTGCATGTCGAGCGCACCCTGCGTCGCGGTATCGTCGGCAATATCTACAAAGGCAAGGTGGTGCGGGTTCTGCCGGGCATGCAGGCCGCCTTCGTCGATATCGGCCTGGACCGCGCGGCGTTCATTCATGCCTCGGAGATTTCCCAGCGCGAAGGCTCGGCGGTCGAGACCATCACTGCGCTGGTGCATGAAGGCCAGTCACTGGTGGTGCAGGTCACTAAGGATCCGATCGGCACCAAGGGCGCGCGGCTGACTACTCAGCTGTCGATTCCGTCGCGCTATCTGGTGTACATGCCGCGTAGCAGTCACGTCGGTATTTCGCTGAAGATCGAGGACGAAGCCGAACGCGAGCGCCTCAAGCAGGTGGTCAACAGCTGCATCGAGCAGGAAAACGTCAAGGACGCCGGCGGCTTCATCCTGCGTACCGCTGCCGAAGGCGCTCGCCAGGACGACATCCTTCAGGACATCCGCTACCTGCGCCGGCTGTGGGAGCAGATCGCCAGCCAGATCCAGACCTGCGGTGCACCGACGGTCATTTACGAAGACCTCGGCCTGGCGCTGCGGACCTTGCGTGACCTGGTCAACCACAAGATTGAGAAAATCCGCATCGACTCGCGGGAAACCTTCCAGAAAACCACGCAGTTCGTCGGTGAATTGATGCCGGAGATTGCCGATCGCCTCGAACACTATCCGGGCGAGCGGCCGATCTTCGACCTGTATGGCGTCGAAGACGAAATCCAGCGTGCCCTCGAGCGCAAGGTGCCGCTCAAGTCTGGTGGCTACCTGGTGGTCGATCCGGCCGAGGCGATGACCACCATCGACGTCAATACTGGCGCCTTCGTCGGCCATCGCAACCTCGAAGAAACCATCTTCAAGACCAACCTCGAGGCGGCCACGGCGATCGCCCGCCAGCTGCGCCTGCGCAACATCGGCGGGATCATCATCATCGACTTCATCGACATGGAAGATCAGGAGCACCAACGCCAGGTGCTGCGCACCCTGGAAAAACAGCTCGAACGTGATCACGCCAAGACCAACATCATCGGCATCACCGAGCTGGGTCTGGTGCAGATGACCCGCAAGCGCACCCGCGAGAGCCTTGAGCAAGTCTTGTGCGAGCCGTGCGCGGGCTGCCAGGGCCGCGGCAAGCTGAAAACCGCCGAAACCATCTGCTACGAAATCTTCCGCGAGATCCTCCGTGAAGCGCGGGCTTATCAGGCCGAGGGCTACCGTGTGCTGGCCAACCAGAAGGTGGTCGATCGTCTGCTCGATGAAGAGTCCGGCAACGTTGCTGAGCTGGAAGCGTTCATCGGCCGCACCATCCGCTTCCAGGTCGAGACCATGTACTCCCAGGAACAATACGATGTGGTGCTCCTCTGACGCGTCCTGAAAACCATCGCCGGTTGGCGAAAGTCGCGCTTGCAGCCATAGTTAAGGCACGTTTTGGAGGGCCATGGCCATGGAACGTCTGACCCGCGTTCTGAGCGCCTTGACCCGTTGGGGGCTGGGCTTGTGTGCCTTGCTGGCGGTGCTGGTGGCGCTGTATGTGAGCATCGGCCGGCAACTGGTGCCGCTGGTGGCAGAGTATCGCGCCGACGTTGAGAGCAAGGCTGAGCAGGCCCTCGGCATGCCGGTACATATCGGCGCACTGGAAGGCCGCTGGAGTGGCCTGGCACCGGTGCTGCGTGTGCGTGATCTGCAGCTGGGCGAGGGCGCCGATGCGCTGCGCCTGGATGACGTCAAGGCCGTGCCTGATCTGTGGGCCAGCCTCAAGGCCCGCGAAGTGCGCCTGGCGCGCATCCAGCTGGGCGGCCTGCAGTTGATTCTGCGCGAGGATGAGCAGGGCTCCTGGGCGCTGGAAGGCCTGCCCAAGCAAGACGACGCCCCGCTCGACCCTGCGCAGTTGCTGCAGCGCTTGCAGCAGCTGGGGCGGATCGATGTATTCGATAGCCAGGTCACACTGCACCCCTGGCAGCGCGATCCACTGACCCTCACTTACGTCAGCGTTGGCTTGCAGGCCGGCGCCTCGCGCCAGGCGCTGGATGCACGGGCGACCCTGCCCGATGGGCAGCCACTGGCGCTCAATCTGCGTAGCCGTGCCACGGCTGATAACTGGCGCGATGGCTCCCTGGACGGCTACCTGAGCCTGCCGCAAAGCGACTGGTCGCACTGGCTGCCACCCAAGCTGCTTGGCCAGTGGCGCGCCGAAGCGCTGCGCGCGGGCGGCGAATTCTGGGTAGGTGTGCGCAAGGGCCAGTTGCAGCACGCAAGTGTGCGCCTCAACGCGCCGCACCTGCGCGGTGCCTACAGCAGCCGCAAGCCCGTCAGCCTGGATGACCTTGCCTTGTCCGCCTGGTTGCAGCGTGGTGAGGACGGTTACCAGCTAGTGCTCGACTCGGTGGCGGCTAGCATCGGCAAGCTGCGTTGGGAAACCCACCTGCAAGCCCGACAGCACAGCGCTTCGACACCCGTCGAAGACTCCTGGCAGGTCCAGGCCGACACCCTCGACCTGACCCCTCTGACCCCCTTGATCAATGCTTTGGCGCCGTTGCCGGACAACCTCATGGCGGTGGTCGACGGGCTCAAGGTGACCGGCGCGCTGCATAACGTGAAGCTGGATATCCGACCCAAGGCCGAAGGTGATCAGCGCCTGCAGTTTGCCGCCAACCTGGACCGTATCGGCTTCAACGCCTACCACGGTGCACCGGCGGCGGGAAACGTCAGCGGCAGCATCAGCGGCGACCTCGGTCATGGCGAACTGCGCCTGGATACCGACGCGTTCATGCTGCATCTGTATCCGATCTTCGCCAAACCCTGGCATTACCAGAAAGCCAATGCTTTGCTCACCTGGCGCCTGGATCAGGAGGGCTTCACCCTGATCGCACCGTACCTCAAGGTACTTGGCGAAGAAGGCAAGATCGCCGGCGACTTCCTGATCCGCCTGCTGTTCGAGGAAGGCCGCGAAGACTACATGGACCTGCGCGTCGGCCTGACCGAAGGCGATGGTCGCTACACCGCCAAATATCTGCCCGAAGTCCTTAGCCCGGCCCTCGATGAATGGCTGCGCAGTGCCATCGTCAAAGGCACTGTGGATGAGGGCTACTTCCAGTACCAAGGTTCGCTGAACCACGATGCCACCCCCGAAGCGCGCAGTATCAGCCTGTTCTTCAAGGTGCGCGACGCGGCGCTGGACTTCCAGCCGGGCTGGCCTCAGGTGCAGCAGGTGGCCGGCGATGTGCTGATTGAAGACAGCGGCGTGCGCATCAAGGCCCGGCAAGGCCTGTTGCTCGACACCAAGGTCAGCGATGTCACGGTGAACATCCCCCACGTTGACGCTGGCCAGGACAGCCATCTGTACCTGACCGGCAACTTCGCCGGCCCGCTCAGCGATGGCCTGAAGATCCTCCAGGAGGCGCCTATCGGCACTGCTGATATTTTCGCTGGCTGGGAAGGTGAAGGCCCGCTCAAGGGCAAGCTCAACCTCGATATCCCAATGGCACACGGCAAGCTACCCAAGATCAAGGTCGACTTCAGCACCGCTGATGCGCGCCTCAAGGTCGCGCCGCCGGAGCTGCAACTGAGCAAGCTCAAGGGCGATTTCACCTTCGACCTGGACAAGGGCCTGAGCGGCAACAACATCAGCCTGCAGGCCTTTGGCAAACCGGTCACCGCGCAAATTGTCGCCGAGGGCCAGCCCGGTCAGATGCAGACCCGCATCAATGCCTCTGGCCAGGTCGCGTTGAAGACCTTGACCGACTGGCTGCAGGTCAAGCAGGCCTTGCCTGCCAGCGGCGAGATTCCCTATCAGCTGCAGCTGAGCCTGGGCAGCCGGGACAATCGCCTGACCGTCGACTCTTCGCTCAAAGGCCTCAGCATCGACTTACCGGCGCCCTTTGCCAAGGCTGCCCAGGATACCCGTGACAGCCGCTTCAGCATGACCCTGCAAGGTAACGAGCGACGCTTCGATGCCCGCTATGGGGACAGCACACGCTTCGCCTACGCAGCGCCGGGCGGCAAGCTTGACCAAGGCCGCGGCGAGCTGCTGCTGGGCGCGGGCGAGCCACAACTGCCTGGTGGCAAGGGCCTGCGCGTGCGTGGACGGCTCGACACACTCGATCTTGACGCGTGGCAGCAGCAGGCACAGCGCCTGGCCGGCGATGACCCCGGTGGCAGTGCCCGGCAGACTCTGCAAAGCGTCGATCTGAGCATCGGCCAGATACAAGCTTTCGGCACCCAGCTGAACCAGGCCGTAGTACGCCTGGCCCGTGTCGCCAGTGCCTGGGACCTGCGCCTGGACAGCCGCGAGGTGATCGGCAACGCACGCATTCAGGATGCCAAGGCGCAGCCCATGGTGGTCAAACTGCAGAGCCTGCGCCTGCCACCGGCCGATCCAGCGCAAGCGCAGGACGACAATGCCCCCGACCCGCTGGCCAGTTTCGACCCGCGCAAGGTCCCTGCGCTGGACCTGAGCATCGACAAGCTGTATCGCGGTGATGACCTGTTCGGTTCGGTAGCGCTGAAATTGCGACCGACCCCGCGCGGCGTATCTTTCAATGGCGTCGACCTGCTGATCAAGGGCCTGCACATCGATGGTAATGGCGCCTGGGAAGGTCTGCCGGGCAGCACTGCGAGCTGGTACAAGGGCCGTCTGGATGGCAAGAACCTGGCCGATGTGCTGCAGGGCTTTGGCTTTGCGCCAACGGTAACCAGCCGCGACTTCCATCTGGATGTCGATGGCCGCTGGCCTGGCTCGCCGGCCTGGATCGACACCAAACGCTTCTCCGGTAGCCTCGATGCGTCGTTGCGCAGTGGTCAGTTCGTCGAGGTCGAGGGCGGCGCCCAGGCGTTGCGCGTGTTCGGCCTGCTCAACTTCAACTCGATCGGTCGGCGCCTGCGCCTGGACTTCTCCGACCTGTTCGAGAAGGGCCTTGGCTATGACCGGGTCAAGGGCCTGCTGGTGGCTAGTGAAGGCGTTTACGTGACCCGTGAGCCGATCACTGTCACCGGGCCGTCCAGCAACTTCGAGCTCGATGGCACCATGGACATGGTGCGTGATCGCATCGCTGCCAACCTCCAGGTCACCCTGCCGGTCACCAACAACCTGCCGTTGGCAGCGTTGATCGTCGGCGCGCCGGCCATTGGTGGTGCGCTTTTTCTGGTCGATCAATTGATTGGTGATCGAATTTCGCGCTTTGCCAGCGTGCACTATCGCGTCGATGGCTCGTGGAAAGAGCCTAAGATCACCTTTGTGAAACCTTTCGAAAAGTCTCGCTAGGAGTGCCGATGAAAGCAGCGGTGATACAGATGGTCAGCCAGGACGATGTGATGGCCAACCTGCAGCGGGCCGGTGTATTGCTCGAGCAAGCCGCTGCCGCCGGCGCGCGGCTCGCGGTGCTGCCGGAAAACTTCGCTGCCATGGGCCGGCGCGATGCCGCTGCGATCGGCCTGGCCGAGGCGCGTGGCGAAGGGCCGATCCTGCCATGGTTGAAACGCACCGCTCGCGCCCTCAAGTTATGGATAGTTGCCGGCACCTTGCCGTTGCCCCCGCTCGGCCAGCCGGACGCCAAGGCGCGTGCCTGTTCGCTGCTGATCGACGAGCACGGTGAGGTGGTCGCACGCTACGACAAGCTGCACCTGTTCGATGTCGATGTGTCCGACAACCGCGGTCGTTACCGTGAGTCGGATGACTATGCCCACGGCAGCCAGGTGGTGGTGGCCGACACGCCGCTGGGCAAGGTAGGCCTGTCGGTCTGTTATGACCTGCGCTTCCCTGAGCTGTACAGTGCACTGAGGGCGGCCGGCGCGGAGCTGATCACGGCCCCCGCAGCATTTACTGCGGTGACCGGTGCGGCGCATTGGGAGGTACTGATTCGCGCCCGGGCCATCGAAACGCAATGCTATCTGTTGGCGGCGGCCCAGGGCGGAATCCACCCCGGCCCCCGCGAAACCCACGGTCAGGCGGCGATCGTCGACCCCTGGGGGCGCATCATCGCCCAGCAGGCTCGCGGTGAAGCGGTGCTGCTGGCCGAGCGCGACATAGATCAACAAGCGTCCATCCGGGCGCGGATGCCGGTGATCACGCACCGGCGCTTTTTCTCGCAGGACGCCTTGCGGCCTGCGCACACCTCGGAGTGACTATGAGCCAGATGTTAACCACCGTCAGCGACCAGCTGCTTGCCCCGGGCGGACTGACCCTGGACAGCCTGCAGGCTGTACTGGGCGAGTTGGCCGGGCCCGGCATCGATGCTGCCGATCTGTACTTCCAGGGCCAGATTTCTGAAACCTGGGCGCTGGAAGACGGCATCGTCAAAGAAGGCAGCTTCAACCTCGACCAAGGCGTTGGCGTGCGCGCCCTGTCTGGTGAGAAAACCGGCTTCGCCTACAGCAATGCGATCAACCTCGAAGCCCTCACCTCGGCCGCGCGCGCCGCCCGGTCGATCTCGCGTGCCGGCCAGAACGGCACGGTGCAGGCGTTTCGCAGCCAGGATCTGACCCAGCTGTACACCCCGAACAACCCGCTGGATGTGCTCAGCCGTGCCGACAAGGTCGAACTGCTCAAGCGTGTCGACGTCGCCACGCGGGCGCTTGACCCGCGCATCCAGCAGGTCAGCGTGAGCATGGCCGGGGTCTGGGAGCGGATTCTGGTGGCCGCTGCCGATGGCGGCCTGGCTGCCGACGTGCGCCCGCTGGTGCGCTTCAATGTCAGTGTGATCGTCGAGAAGGACGGCCGCCGGGAACGTGGCGGGCAGGGCGGTGGTGGGCGGACCGACTACCGCTTCTTCACCGAGGAGCGGGTCATGGGCTACGCCCGTGAAGCCCTGCGCCAGGCGCTGGTCAACCTCGAAGCCAAGCCGGCGCCGGCCGGCACCTTGCCAGTGGTGCTTGGCCCGGGCTGGTCCGGCGTGCTTCTGCACGAGGCGGTCGGCCATGGCCTGGAAGGCGATTTCAACCGCAAGGGCAGTTCCGCCTACAGCGGGCAGATCGGCCAGAAGGTTGCCTCCAGCCTGTGCACCATCGTCGATGACGGCACTCTGCAGGATCGTCGCGGCTCGCTCAGCGTCGACGATGAAGGGACGCCAACCGAGTGCACCACGCTGATCGAGAACGGCATCCTCAAAGGCTACATGCAGGACAAGCTCAACGCGCGCCTGATGGGCATGGCAGTGACCGGTAACGGCCGCCGCGAATCCTATGCGCACCTGCCGATGCCGCGTATGACCAACACCTACATGCGCGCAGGCGAGAGCGATCCCGAAGAGATCATCGCTTCGGTCAAGAAGGGTATCTACTGCGCCAACCTGGGCGGTGGCCAGGTCGATATCACCAGCGGCAAGTTCGTCTTCTCCACCAGTGAGGCGTATCTGATCGAAGACGGCAAGATCACCGCGCCGGTCAAGGGTGCGACGTTGATTGGCAATGGGCCGGAGGCGATGAGCCGGGTATCGATGGTCGGTAACGACCTGGCGCTGGACAGCGGCGTCGGTACCTGTGGCAAGGATGGTCAGTCGGTGCCGGTGGGCGTTGGCCAGCCGACCCTGAAGCTGGATGCGATCACCGTCGGCGGTACCGGCGGATGAGCGTAGTGCGCAGCAAGCGCGCCTCCACCGGGGTGGGGGCGGGCTTGCCGCGCACGAGGCATTACCTAGCGCAGGCCGCGCTGAGCTTCGTCAAGTTCGCGGATGTACTTGAACACCTTGCGCGCAGCAGCCGGCGGCTTGTCCCGGGCTTTTTCGTGCTGGGCATGGCGGATCAACGAGCGCAGTTGCTGACGGTCGGTTTCAGGGTATTCCTGAACAAACCGCTCAAGGTCCTCGTCGTTGCCGTCGACCAGCCGATCGCGCCAGCGCTCAAGGCCGTGAAAGCGTTCGTTGTACTGGCGGGTAGAGCTGTCGAGTTGCTCGATCACCGCAAGAATTGCGTCGGTGTCCTGGTCGCGCATCAGCTTGCCGACAAACGACATATGGCGTTTGCGGGCGATGTGCGCGGTGTGCTTGCTGGCATCGGCCAAGGCCTTGCGCAGCGGGTCGGTCAAGGGCAGGCGTGCCAGGGTGTCAGGCTTGAGCGTCGTCAGGCGCTCGCCGAGTTCAACCAGTGCATGTAGCTCACGCTTGATCTGGGTTTTGCTTTTTTCGCCATCGAAGGCGTCGTCGTATGAATCAACCATGGTGGCCGTCCGCTAGAAATCGCCGCCATGATAACCAGTCGGGGGCCAATTGTCCGGCCCGGTCGTAGAATGACCCTAGCCGTAAGCAGAATTTGAGTGGAGAAGACCATGAGTGCAGTCCAGAGCATAGGCCCGAAGGACCTGCCGGCCTTGCAGGAGCAAGTCGAGGCGATCGTTGCCGAAGCGCGCCGCCAGGGTGCCAGCGCCTGCGAGGTGGCGGTGTCGCTGGAGCAGGGTTTGTCGACCACGGTGCGTCAGCGCGAGGTCGAGACGGTCGAGTTCAACCGTGACCAGGGCTTTGGCATCACCCTCTATGTCGGCCAGCGCAAGGGCTCGGCGAGTACCTCGGCCAGCGGCCCGGAGGCCATTCGCGAAACCGTTGCTGCAGCCCTGGCGATTGCCAAGCACACCTCGGAAGACGAATGCGCCGGGCTGGCCGATGCCGCCCTGATGGCCCGCGATATCCCTGAGCTTGACCTGTACCACGATTGGGACATCAGCCCCGAGCAGGCCATCGAGCAGGCACTGGCCTGTGAGGCCGCTGCTTTTGATGCCGATCCGCGGATCAAGAATGCCGACGGCACTACCCTCAACACCCATCAGGGCTGCCGTGTTTACGGCAACAGCCATGGCTTTATCGGCGGCTATGCCTCGACCCGGCACAGCCTCAGTTGCGTGATGATTGCCGAAGCCGACGGGCAGATGCAGCGCGACTACTGGTATGACGTCAACCGCCAGGGCGATCTGCTGGCCGACCCGCGCAGTATTGGCCTGCATGCAGCGCAACGTGCTGCAAGCCGCCTGGGTGCGCGCCCGGTGCCGACCTGCGAAGTGCCGGTGCTGTTCTCTGCCGAGCTTGCCGGTGGCCTGTTCGGCAGCTTTCTTGGGGCGATCTCGGGCGGCAACCTGTACCGCAAGTCGTCGTTCCTCGAAGGCTCGCTGGGGCAACGCCTGTTCCCCAGCTGGCTGACCCTGGATGAACGCCCGCACCTGCCGCGGGCACTGGGCAGCGCGGGGTTCGACGGTGATGGCCTGGCCACCTACGCCAAGCCGTTCGTCGAAAACGGCGAGCTGGTGTCGTACCTGCTCGGTACCTATTCGGGGCGCAAGCTGGGCTTGCCAAGCACCGCCAACTCGGGGGGCGTGCACAACCTGTTCGTCACCCATGGCGTCGAAGATCAAGCTGCATTGATTCGGCGCATGGGCCGTGGCCTGTTGGTCACCGAGCTTATGGGCCATGGTCTGAACATGGTCACGGGTGATTACTCGCGTGGCGCAGCGGGCTACTGGGTCGAAAACGGCGAGATTCAGTTCGCTGTGCAGGAAGTAACCATTGCCGGCAACATGAAAGACATGTTCCAGCAGATTGTGGCGATTGGCAGCGATCTGGAAACCCGCAGCAATATCCACAGCGGCTCTGTGCTGATCGAGCGCATGACGGTCGCGGGCAGCTAAAACCCTCCGTTGTCCCAGTTGCACATCCCGGACCCGGCCATCGCGCCGGGTCTTTTGTTTTTGCTTTCGGGGTTGAAGTGATTCTATTTATCACTTAATAATGAATATCATTACACCGCCCAGCAGTGATGATATTCATGAATACCGTACTCCATGAGTTGCCCTACCTGGAAAACTGGCGTTGGCTGAGCCGGCGCATTCGCTGCGCGCTCGACCCCGACGAGCCGCGACTGATCGAGCATTACCTGGCCGAAGGTCGCTACCTGGTGTGCTGCACCGCGACCTCGCCATGGACCGTCGCCCTGACTTCCCTGCGCCTGCTGCTGGATACCGCCAGCGACCGCATGCTGCCCTGGCACTGGCGCGCGCAGTGCCTGGACCAGGCCTGGCGGCCGTTGCTGGACCTGCGCAGCCTCGATCGCCTCGAGCAGAACCAGCGCTGGCAGCCCTATGCCATGCAGCTCGCCAATTGCGTGCTGCTGCCTTCGATTTCCCCCGACGAACTGTTGCAAGGAATTGACCATGAGTAATACCCGTATCGAGCGTGACAGCATGGGTGAACTGCAGGTGCCGGCCCAGGCCCTGTATGGCGCTCAGACGCAGCGCGCGGTCGATAACTTCCCGATCAGCGGCCAGCGCATGCCGGTGCAGTTCATCCGTGCACTGTTGCTGGCCAAGGCGGCAGCGGCCAACGCCAACGTCGAACTCGAGCAGATCTCGCCGGCGCAGGGCCAGGCCATCGTCCAGGCGGTCGAGCAGTTGCTGGCCGAGGATTTCATTCAGCACTTCCCGGTCGACGTTTATCAGACGGGTTCTGGTACCAGCTCGAACATGAACGCCAACGAGGTGATTGCCACCTTGGCCAGCCGCGTCCAGGGCGAGCCAGTCAACGCTAATGACCACGTCAACTGTGGCCAGAGCAGCAACGACATCATCCCCACTACCATCCATGTCAGCGCTGCGCTGGCCATGCACGAGCAGTTGCTGCCGGCGCTGCGCCACCTGGTGCAGGTGATCGATGCCAAGGCCGTCGAGGTGCATCACCACGTCAAGACCGGCCGCACTCACCTGATGGATGCCATGCCGGTGCGCATGAGCCAGGTATTGGCTGGCTGGGCGGCACAGATCCGCGCTGCCTTGAGCCATCTTGAAGCGACCCTGCCGAGCCTGCAGGCGCTGGCCCAAGGCGGCACTGCGGTAGGTACCGGGATCAACGCTCACCCGCAGTTCGCCGCCGGTTTCGCCCGCCAGCTGAGCGGCCTGACCGCGATCGAATTCACTCCCGGTGACAACCTGTTTGCCCTGATCGGTTCGCAGGACACTGCCGTGGCGCTGTCTGGCCAGCTGAAAACCACCGCCGTTGCCCTGACCAAGATCGCCAACGACCTGCGCTGGATGAACTCCGGCCCGCTGGCGGGCCTGGGCGAGATCGAACTGCAGGCCCTGCAGCCTGGCTCTTCGATAATGCCGGGCAAGGTTAACCCGGTGATTCCCGAGGCGACCGCCATGGTGGCTGCACAAGTCATCGGCAATGACGCCACCATCGCCGTGGCCGGGCAGTCGGGCAACTTCGAACTCAACGTGATGCTGCCGGTAATCGCTCGCAACCTGCTGGAGAGCATCGAGCTGATGGCCAACGCCAGCCGCTTGCTGGCCGACAAGGCCATCGCGACCTTCAAGGTCAATGAAAGCAAGCTCAAGGAAGCCCTGGCGCGCAACCCGATTCTGGTCACCGCGCTGAACCCGATCATCGGCTACCTGAAGGCCGCCGAGATCGCCAAGACCGCCTACAAGCAAGGCCGGCCGATCATCGACGTGGCGTTGGAGCACACCGACCTCTCGCGTGACCAGCTTGAAGCCTTGCTTGACCCGGAAAAACTCACCGCTGGCGGTATCTGACCGTCCAGGAGGCACGTCATGCAGCACTGGAAACGCACCACCGATCACGCCAACCGGCTGTTTGCCCAAGGCGACTGGGTCGACGCTCGGGAGCATTACCTGCAAGCGCTGGCCCTGGCCCAGGTGCTGCTCGAGCGCTGGCATGACGTTGACGAGGCGGTTGCCGCACTGGTAATCGCCCATCACAACCTGGCCGATCTGCACCTGCGCCTGAACCAACCCCACGAAAGCGCGGATTACCTCTGCGCTGCCCACCAGCGCCTGCTGCAGGCCAGCCACGAGCCACGACTGCCGCAGCCGCTACGCGAGGCGGCACTGCGCCACAGCGCACGTACCTACACCGAGCTGCTCAATTTCATTGCCGAGTACGGCCAGTACCCGCGCACCGCGCGCTTGCTCAACCGCCAGGCTGGCGTGGCGAGCGAGCTGATTGCTGCGCCGGAAGTTGCACCTCACTCACTTAATTACGGAATCCACTGATATGCCGCATACCTTGCCTGCACTGCCGTACGCCTACGATGCGCTGGAGCCGCACATCGACGCCCAGACCATGGAAATCCACCACAGCAAGCATCACCAGACCTACATCAACAACCTCAACGCGGCCATCGAGGGCACCGAGTGGGCTGAGTGGCCGGTGGAAAAACTGGTTGGCGCGGTCAAGCAATTGCCTGAAAAGTTGCAGGCAGCGGTGATCAACCAGGGCGGTGGCCACGCCAACCACACCTTGTTCTGGACTGTTATGGCGCCCAATGGCGGCGGCGTGCCGCAAGGCGAGGTGGCCAAGGCCATCGAGCAGCAATTAGGTGGCTTTGATGCTTTCAAGGAGGCTTTCACCAAGGCTGCGCTGAGCCGCTTCGGCAGTGGCTGGGCCTGGCTCAGCGTGACCCCGACCAAGCAACTGGTGGTCGAGAGCAGCGGCAACCAGGACAGCCCGCTGATGCACGGCAACACGCCGATCCTCGGGCTGGACGTGTGGGAGCACGCCTATTACCTGAAGTACCAGAACCGCCGGCCTGAATACATTGGCGCGTTCTACAACGTGGTCGATTGGGCCGAAGTGGAACGCCGCTATCAGCAAGCCTTGAAGTGAGCCTAACCGGTATGCGCTCGCAGGTGATGTCTGTCAGCAGTGTGCGCCTGTTTCGTCTGGCGCTGGGGACTTTGCTGTTGCTGGTCGGGACTGCGCTGTTAGTGGCACGCGGGATCGATTGGCTGGGCCTGGAGCCGCGCATACTGCGGGCTCTGGAGGGCGGTGCACTGTGCGCTCTGGGCACTGCGCTGGGCGCGGTGCCGGTGTTGGTGATCCGCAATATGCCGGTAGCGGTGGCTGACACCTTGCTCGGTTTCGGCGCTGGAGTGATGCTGGCAGCGACTGCGTTCTCGCTGATCATGCCGGGCCTGACCGCTGCACAGGCGATCGGTTTCAGCCCATGGGGCGCCGGTGGGCTGATCAGTTTCGGCCTGCTGTTAGGCGCGCTTTGCCTGTTTCTGGTCGACTTCAAGGTCTCGGGTGCTTCACCCGAAGCCTTGGTCGGTAACGGCAATCAGCCGGTTATCGCAGCGCGGATCTGGCTGTTCGTGATTGCCATCATTGCCCATAACATTCCTGAAGGGATGGCCATTGGCGTATCGGCCGGTGGCGGCATGCCGGACGCCGACAGCCTGGCCATGGGCATCGCCCTGCAGGATGTGCCGGAAGGTCTGGTGATCGCATTGGTGCTGGCCGGAGCGGGGATGTCGCGTTTCAAGGCTTTCTTGATCGGCGCGGCCTCGGGCCTGGTCGAGCCGCTGGCAGCAGTGATCTGCGCATGGCTAGTGAATGTTGCCGAACTGCTGCTACCGCTGGGCCTGGCCTGCGCGGCGGGAGCGATGTTGCTGGTGGTGACGCAGGAGATCATTCCGGAATCACGCAGCAACGGCAACTATCGCCTGGCAAGCCTGGGGCTGTGCGTGGGCTTCTGCCTGATGATGGTGATGGACACGGCCATGTCGTGACCGCTTGCTGGTCCAGCGCTGCGGCAGCGCTGGGCCTGGCAGCGGCGGGGCGTTATTCGCCTTCGTCGAAGTAGTTGTTGATCAAATCCACCACGGCCTGGAG
Organism: Pseudomonas sp. 1121_17; assembly: GCF_052850745.1. NCBI lineage: Bacteria > Pseudomonadati > Pseudomonadota > Gammaproteobacteria > Pseudomonadales > Pseudomonadaceae > Pseudomonas > Pseudomonas sp. 1121_17. Next base: position 453,665 of record NZ_VXCX01000003.1, on the reverse strand, counting down.
TGCCTCGTCTTCCTGCTCGCCCTCGGTGAACAGGTGCACCTGAGTGCCCTTGCCCGCTGCGAGCATCATCACCGCCATGATGCTTTTGCCATCGACCAGCTTGTCTGGCGCCCGGCCGACCCTCACCTGGCAAGGAAAGCGCCCGGCCACGCCGACGAACTTGGCGGCCGCTCGGGCGTGCAGGCCCAGCTTGTTGATGATGGTAATTTCGCGGGCGGGCATGTTCGGGTAAATCCTGTGGGCTAGAGGTCGCGGTGGCGGACTTGGACGTTTTTCAAGGATTGCTGCAGAACCTGGCCGAGGCGCTCGGTCAGGTACACCGAGCGATGGTGGCCGCCGGTGCAGCCGATGGCGATGGTGACATAGGCACGGTTGCTGGCGGCGAAGCGCGGCAGCCATTTGAGCAGATAGCTGGAGATATCCTGGAACATCTCTTCGACATCCGGCTGCGCAGCCAGGTAATCGATGACCGGCTGATCCAGGCCTGAGTGTTCGCGGATTTCCGGCTTCCAGTACGGGTTGGGCAGGCAGCGCACGTCGAACACCAGGTCGGCGTCTACCGGCATGCCCCGCTTGAAGCCAAACGACTCAACCAGAAACGCCGTACCCGGCTCGGGTTGGTTGAGCAGGCGCAGCTTGATCGAATCGCGTAGCTGGTAGAGGTTGAGGTTGGTGGTATCGATCTTCAGGTCGGCAAGGTCGGCAATCGGCCCGAGCATATCGCTCTCTACCCGAATGGCTTCGGCCAGCGAGCGATTGGCGTTGGTCAGTGGGTGACGCCGGCGCGTTTCGGAGAAGCGCTTGAGCAGGGTGTCTTCGTCGGCGTCCAGGTACAGCACATCGCACTGGATGTGCCGTGCGCGGGCATCCTCGAGCAGCTCGGGGAAGCGTGACAGATGGCCTGGCAGGTTGCGCGCATCAATCGAGACGGCAACCTTGGGCTGCATCAGCTCGGTATTGATCAACGTGTTTTCAGCCAGCTGCGGCAGCAACCCGGCGGGCAGGTTGTCGATGCAGTAGAAGCCATTGTCTTCCAGCACGGCAAGTGCAGTGCTCTTGCCGGAGCCAGAGCGGCCGCTGACGATGATCAGGCGCATGCTCAGCTCCCGTTTTGCACGTCCAGGACGACCTGGTACAAGGCCTCGTTGTTGCTCGCAGCGCGCAGACGCTTACGCACGTCTTCGCGATCGAGCATGCTGGCAATCTGGCGCAACAGCTCAAGGTGAGCATCGGTGGCAGCTTCGGGCACCAGCAGGACGAACAGCAGGTCCACCGGGGCGCCATCGATGGCATCGAAGTCGATTGGATGATCCAGGTGGAGCAGGGCGCTGACCGGATTGGCGCAGCCCTTGAGGCGGCAGTGCGGAATGGCGATGCCATTGCCAAACCCGGTGGAGCCCAGTTTTTCGCGGGCGATCAGCTTCTCGAAGACTTCTTGCTGGTCGAGCTCGCTGACTTCGCTGGCTACGACCTTGGCGATTTCTTCGAGGGCGCGTTTCTTACTGCTGACGCCCGGCACGTTCACCAAGGAACGGCCGGGGGTCAGAATGGTTTCAAGTCGGATCATGGATGAGGGGGATCAGCGAGCAGCTGCACCTTGCAGGAGACTTTGCTGTTTTTCCTTGTGTTTTTTCAGTTGGCGGTCGAGCTTGTCAGCCAAATTGTCGATGGCTGCATACATGTCTAGATCTTCGGCATTGGCAACCACTTCGCCGCCCGGAATCTGCAGAGTCGCTTCGATCTTCTGCTGCAGTTTCTCGACTTTCATGATCACCGTGACGTTGGTGATCTTGTCAAAGTGCCCTGCGAGTCTCTTCAGCTTCTGCTCGACGTAGTCGCGCAGTGGTGGGGTTACTTCTACATGGTGTCCACTGATGTTGACTTGCATACAGCTTCTCCTTTGTTGCCCGTGCATAAAGAGGCAGGTCTTGCACCTGCCACAAAAACGCTGTGGCACATCCTGGGGCTACATCAGTCGCTTGCGTTCACTCGACGGTGCTATGCCGAGCGACTCGCGGTACTTGGCGACGGTGCGACGGGCTACCTGGATGCCTTGTGCCTCCAGTAAACCAGCGATCTTGCTGTCACTCAATGGCTTTTTCTGATTTTCCGCTGCAACCAGTTTCTTGATGATCGCGCGGATCGCCGTGGACGAGCATTCACCGCCTTCGGAGGTGCTGACGTGGCTCGAGAAAAAGTATTTCAACTCAAAGATGCCACGCGGAGTGTGCATGTACTTCTGGGTGGTGACGCGGGATATGGTCGACTCATGCATGCCCACTGCTTCGGCGATGTCATGCAGCACCAACGGTTTCATCGCCTCGTCGCCGTACTCGAGAAAATCGCGCTGGTGCTCGACGATCTGCGTGGCGACCTTCATCAAGGTCTCGTTGCGGCTCTGCAGGCTCTTGATGAACCAGCGCGCTTCCTGCAACTGGTTGCGCATGAAGGTGTTGTCGGCGCTGGTATCGGCGCGGCGGACAAAGCCTGCATATTGCGGGTTGACCCGCAGGCGCGGCATGGCTTCCTGGTTCAGCTCGACCAGCCAGCGGTCGGTGTCCTTGCGCACGATCACGTCAGGCACCACGTACTCCGGCTCGCTCGACTCGATCTGCGAGCCAGGCCGCGGATTGAGGCTCTGCACCAGCTCGATGACCTGCCGCAGTTCGTCTTCCTTGAGCTTCATACGGCGCATCAGCTGGCTGTAGTCGCGGCTGCCGAGCATATCGATGAAGTCGCTGACCAGGCGCTTGGCCTCGGTCAACCAAGGCGTATTGGCCGGCAACTGACGCAGCTGCAGCAGCAGGCACTCGCCCAGGTTGCGTGCGGCAACGCCGGCGGGTTCGAACTGTTGAATACGGTGCAGCACGGCCTCGACTTCATCGAGCTCGATGTCGAGCTCCGGGTCAAAGCCTGCGCAGATTTCTTCGAGGGTGTCTTCCAGATAGCCTTGCTGGTTGATGCTGTCGATCAGCGTTACTGCAATCAGGCGATCGGTATCGGACATCGGCGCCAGGTTCAGCTGCCACAGCAGGTGGCTTTGCAGGCTCTCGCCGGCAGAGGTGCGGGTGGTGAAGTCCCACTCGTCATCGTCGTTGCTGGGCAGGCTGCTGGCGCTGGTCTGGTAGACATCTTCCCAGGCTGTGTCGACCGGCAGTTCGTTGGGAATGCGCTCGTTCCAGTCGCCTTCTTCAAGGTTCTGACTGGCGGCGCTGCCTTCCTGCAGGCTGCCATCCTGAAAACCGCTGTCCTGGAAGCTGTTGTCCAGGTTTTCGGCGCTTGGCTTGCTTTCGGCACTGTCGGCCAGCGGGTCGCTGTTGTCGAAGTCTTCGCCGTCTTCCTGGCGTTCGAGCATCGGGTTGGATTCCAGCGCTTCCTGAATTTCCTGTTGGAGGTCCAGGGTCGAGAGCTGAAGCAGACGAATGGCCTGTTGCAACTGCGGGGTCATCGTCAGTTGCTGGCCCATTTTTAGGACGAGCGATGGTTTCATAGCTTGGGCTTAATACCTTGTCCGCCGGCGCATCTGCGCCATCCACTACACGAAGGGCGCCGCGGCGCCAATTTCAAGCAAGTTATATGCCTTAATTTGTAGCGTTTGCCTAGAGCACTGTAACACTTAAGCTGTTTTAGCTTGCTGCTGCCAGTGCCCAGGCAAGGGCCTCAGAGCCGGAACTCGTGGCCCAGGTAGACTTCCTTGACCAGATCGTTAGCCAGAATGGTCTCGGCATCGCCTTCGGCGATCAGTTGACCATCGTTGACGATGTAGGCTGTCTCACAGATATCCAGCGTCTCGCGGACGTTGTGGTCGGTGATCAACACACCGATGCCCTTGGCCTTGAGGTGATGAATGATCTGCTTGATGTCACCTACCGAGATCGGGTCGACGCCAGCGAACGGTTCATCCAGCAGGATGAACTTGGGTGCGGTGGCCAGGGCGCGGGCAATCTCGACACGGCGGCGTTCGCCACCGGAAAGGCTCATGCCGAGGTTGTCGCGGATGTGGCTGATATGGAATTCCTGCAGCAGGCTTTCCAGCTCCTTGCGACGGCCGTCACGGTCGAGTTCCTTGCGCGTTTCGAGGATCGCCATGATGTTGTCGGCAACCGACAGCTTGCGGAAGATCGACGCTTCCTGCGGCAGGTAGCCAATCCCGGCACGGGCGCGGCCGTGCATGGGTTGGTGGCTGACGTCATTGTTGTCGATCAGCACGCGGCCCTGATCGGCCTGAACCAGGCCTACGATCATGTAGAAGCAGGTGGTCTTGCCGGCACCGTTGGGGCCGAGCAAGCCGACGATCTGGCCGCTGTCGATCGACAGGCTGACGTCGCGAACCACCTGGCGGCCCTTGTAGCTCTTGGCCAGATGCTGGGCTTTGAGAGTCGCCATTTACTCGGCCTTCTTCTTCGGCTGGATCACCATGTCGATGCGCGGACGCTTGGTCGTGGCGGCGCCACCGGCATTGCCTGCGGTTGCCACCTGGGACTTGGTGTTGTAGACGATCTTCTCGCCTTCGGTGGTGTTGCTTTCATTCTCGACCTTGGCGCGGTCGGTCAGAATCACCGTGTCTTTTTGCGCCTGGTATTGAATCGTCACGGCCCAGCCTTTCATCTTGTCGGGCTTGGCGGCGTCCTGCTGTTGCTCGAAGTAGGCCAGGTTGCCCACCGAAGTCACCACGTCGATGTCGCCATTGGCGGCACGGGTCATGGTCACGGTGTTGCCTTTGATCATCATCGAACCTTGGGTGATGATCACGTCGCCGCGGTAGGTAGCTACGCCTTGTTTGTCATCCAGGTGAGCGTCGTCGGCCTGGATACGAATTGGCTGGTCACGATCGTTCGGCAGGGCCAAGGCGCTCGCGCTTCCCAGTGCTGCGCTCAGGCTGAGCAAAAAAGGGAGGGTTTTAACGAGCCTCATACTGTCCTCTTACGTTGGACAGCAGGTCCATCCTGCCGTCTTTCAAATACGCTTTCATGCCAACGCCGGTGGTGGTGCCGCCGGCGCCGTCGATTCTAACGGCTTGCTCGGTCTGCGCATATTGCTTCTGCGGGAACACCGTCATGCGCGTGCTGGTAATGATGGTTTCGCGTTGTTTTTCGTCGGTGCGAGCAACCCGTACCTTGTCGATCAGCTCGACCTCGGTGCCATCCGGGTTGACCTCCGCACGCACGCTCTGGACATGCCAGGGATACGCGGTGCCGCGATACATGTGCAGGTCTGGCGTGGTCAGCAGTGTGACTTCGCTGGCCTTGAGGTGCTCGACCTTGTCGGCGGTCATTTCATATTGCATCTTGCCGTCAGGCAAGAACTGCACGCTGTGGGCATTGATCGCATAGTAGTCGATGGCGCTTTCGTCGACCTGCGCCTGTGGCTTGTCGAGGAAGCTCTCGGGGCTGACGTTCCAGTAGCCGACCGCTACCAGCAGGGCAGCGATCAGCCCCAGCAGCGCGATGTTTTTAGCTTTTTTGCTGAACATGTGCGGCCTTACAGGTAGTTGGCGTTGGCAGCGTCCAGGGTACCCTGGGCCTGCATGATCAGTTCACAGAACTCGCGGGCAGCACCTTCGCCGCCGCGGGCCTGGGTTACCCCGTGGGCGTTCTGGCGGACGAACACGGCAGCGTTGGCTACGGCCATGCCCAGGCCGACCCGGCGAATCACCGGCAGGTCGGGCAGGTCGTCGCCCAGGTAGGCGACCTGCTCATAGCTTAGGCCCAGTTCAGCGAGCAGGCCGTCCAGAACCACCAGTTTATCCTCGCGGCCCTGAAACAGGTGCGGGATGCCGAGGTTCTCCGCCCGACGCTCGACCACCGGGGTCTTGCGCCCGCTGATGATTGCCGTGGTCACACCCGAGGCCATGAGCATCTTGATGCCCTGGCCGTCGAGGGTGTTGAAGGTCTTGAATTCGCTGCCGTCTTCAAGGAAGTACAGGCGGCCGTCGGTGAGCACACCGTCGACGTCGAAAACGGCCAGCTTGATGGCTTTGCCGCGTTGCAGGATGTCTTCGCTCATGGCATCTCCGTTCATCACATGACTCCGGCGCGGAGCAGGTCGTGCATGTTCAGCGCGCCGGTCGGGCGATCGTGCTGATCGACCACGACGAGGGCGCCGATCTTGTGGTCTTCCATGATCTTCAAGGCTTCAGCGGCGAGCATCTCGGCGCGGGCAGTCTTGCCGTGCACGGTCATCACCTCATCGATCAGGGTGGTGTGTACATCGATATTGCGGTCCAGGCTGCGGCGCAGGTCGCCGTCAGTGAACACGCCAGCCAGGGTACCGTCGTTTTCCAGCACGACGGTCATGCCCAAACCTTTACGGGACATTTCCAGCAGCGCTTCCTTGAGCAGGGTGCCACGTTGCACCTGCGGCAGCTCGTCGCCCGAGTGCATGACGTTTTCGACCTTGAGCAGCAAACGTCGGCCAAGGGCGCCGCCGGGGTGCGAGAAGGCGAAATCCTCGGCCGAGAAGCCGCGGGCCTCAAGCAGGGCGATCGCCAGGGCATCGCCGAGCACCAACGCTGCGGTGGTCGAGGAAGTTGGTGCCAGGTTCAGCGGGCAGGCTTCCTGCGCCACGCGCGCATCGAGGTTGGCCTCGGCCGCTTGCGCCAGTTGTGAATCGGGATTGCCGGTGAGGCTGATCAGCTGAATGCCAAGGCGCTTGATCAATGGCAGCAGGGTAACGATCTCGGCAGTGCTGCCGGAGTTGGACAGCGCCAGGATCACGTCATCACGGGTGATCATGCCCATGTCACCGTGGCTGGCTTCGGCCGGATGGACAAAAAATGACGGCGTACCGGTACTGGCCAAGGTCGCCGCGATCTTGTTGCCGATATGCCCGGACTTGCCCATGCCAACCACGACCACACGGCCTTTGCTGGCCAGAATCAGTTCGCAGGCCTTGACGAAATTGTCGTCGATACGCGGCAACAGGCCCTCAACAGCCTCGAGTTCCAGGCGCAAAGTGCGCTGGGCAGATTGGATCAGCTCGCTGGATTGGCTCATGTCGAAAAGCAATGCCTGATGAAAAGGCGCCGATTATAGCCGCAATGTGCGAAAGGCTCATCACTGGATTGTCTTAAGCCTGCCGCGGCCGCCTGTCATTCGCCTGAATGACGCTGCGATAGCCTTGGGGCGGGCCCGCCTGCGGTGCTATAGTTCGCCGCTGATCCGGCCCGGGTGGGGCGTGTGTGCCTTCACGATGAGGGCAGGCGTCCATTGGACGAGGCTGTATTGCAAGGAGTCTAGATGAGTGTGGATAGCGCCTACGCGGTCGAGTTGAAGGGGGTTACCTTCAAGCGCGGTTCGCGCAGCATTTTCAGTAATGTCGACATCCGCATCCCGCGCGGAAAGGTCACTGGCATCATGGGGCCATCGGGGTGCGGCAAGACCACCCTGTTGCGCCTGATGGGCGCCCAGCTGCGCCCCGCCAGCGGCGAAGTGTGGGTGGCCGGGCAGAATTTGCCGACGCTGTCGCGCAGTGATCTGTTCGATGCACGCAAGCAGATGGGCGTGCTGTTTCAGAGCGGTGCATTGTTCACCGACCTCGACGTGTTCGAGAACGTTGCCTTCCCGCTGCGGGTGCACACCGAGCTGTCGGAAGAGATGATCCGCGACATCGTCCTGATGAAACTGCAGGCCGTTGGCCTGCGCGGCGCCATCGATCTGATGCCCGACGAACTCTCCGGCGGCATGAAACGGCGGGTGGCGTTGGCGCGGGCGATTGCCCTGGACCCGCAGATTCTCATGTACGACGAGCCATTCGTCGGCCAGGACCCTATCGCGATGGGTGTTCTGGTGCGTTTGATCCGTCTGCTCAACGATGCCTTGGGCATTACCAGTATCGTCGTGTCGCACGACCTGGCGGAAACCGCGAGCATCGCCGACTACATCTATGTAGTGGGTGATGGCCAGGTGCTGGGTCAGGGCTCTCCGGACGAGCTGATGGGCTCGGACAATCCGCGCATCCGCCAATTCATGAAGGGCGATCCGGACGGACCGGTACCTTTCCATTTTCCTGCGCCTGACTACCGCGCCGATCTGCTGGGGACGCGTTGATGCGCCGAAGATCCTTACTTGAACGCGTACGCCTGCTCGGTCGCTCGGCCATCGATGTAGTGGCAGTACTGGGTCGTTCGTGCCTGTTCCTGGGCCACGCCCTGGTCGGCCGCGGCGGGCTTGGCGGTGGCTTCCAGTTGCTGGTCAAGCAGCTTTATTCGGTCGGCGTACTGTCGCTGGCGATCATTGTCGTCTCCGGCATGTTCATCGGCATGGTGCTGGCCCTGCAGGGCTACAGCATCCTCACCAAATACGGCTCCGAGCAAGCGGTCGGGCAGATGGTTGCTCTGACGCTGTTGCGCGAACTCGGCCCGGTCGTCACCGCGCTGCTGTTTGCCGGTCGCGCGGGCTCTGCGTTGACTGCCGAAATCGGCAACATGAAGTCCACCGAGCAGTTGTCGAGCCTGGAAATGATCGGCGTCGACCCACTCAAGTACATCGTTGCACCGCGGCTGTGGGCCGGCTTCATTTCGCTGCCGCTGCTGGCGCTGATGTTCAGCGTGGTGGGGATCTGGGGTGGCTCGTGGGTGGCAGTCGACTGGCTGGGTGTCTACGAAGGCTCGTTCTGGGCCAACATGCAGAACAGTGTTTCATTCACCGATGACGTGCTCAACGGCCTGGTCAAAAGCCTGGTGTTTGCCTTCGTCGTGACCTGGATTGCCGTTTTCCAGGGGTATGACTGTGAGCCCACTTCAGAGGGGATCAGCCGTGCCACCACCAAGACCGTGGTCTATGCCTCGTTGGCAGTGCTGGGTCTGGACTTTATTCTGACCGCCTTGATGTTTGGAGATTTCTGATGCAAAACCGCACCCTGGAAATCGGTGTCGGCCTGTTCCTCCTGGCCGGGATCCTGGCGTTGCTGCTGCTGGCCCTGCGTGTCAGCGGGCTATCGGCCAGCCCGACCAGCGATACCTATAAAGTTTACGCGTACTTCGACAATATCGCCGGTTTGACGGTCAGAGCTAAAGTGACCATGGCCGGTGTGACCATCGGCAAGGTCACGGCCATCGATCTGGATCGCGATTCCTACACCGGTCGGGTCACGCTGCAACTGGACAAGAACGTCGATAATCTGCCGGTCGACTCCACTGCATCGATCTTGACCGCCGGGTTGCTCGGCGAGAAGTACATCGGTATCAGCGTGGGTGGTGAGGATCAGGTGCTCAAAGATGACAGCACCATCCATGACACCCAGTCTGCCCTGGTACTGGAAGATCTGATTGGCAAGTTCCTGCTCAATACTGTTGGCAAAGAACCGAAAGAAGCCAACCCAGCTAATTAAGGAGTTTCCATGATCTCGATCCTGCGACGCGGTTTGCTGGTCCTGCTGGCGGCTTTCCCCCTGCTGACCACCGCTGCACCTGGGCAAACCGCCCGGGAAGTGATTCAGACCACTACCAATCAGTTGCTCAGCGACCTCAAGGCCAACAAGCAGCAATACAAGGCTGACCCGCAGGCGTTCTACGATGCTCTCAACAGCAACCTCGGCCCGGTGGTCGACGCTGATGGCATCTCCAAGAGCATCATGACCGTCAAGTATTCGCGCAAGGCTACGCCTGCGCAGATGCAGCGCTTCCAGGAGAACTTCAAGCGCAGCTTGATGCAGTTCTATGGCAATGCCTTGCTCGAGTACAACAACCAGGGCATCACCCTCGACCCTGCCAAGGGCGATGAAGGTGATCGCACCAGCGTGGGCATGAAGGTCACCGGTACCAATGGTTCGGTTTACCCGGTGCAATACACCATGGTCAAACTGGACGGCGAGTGGAAGGTGCGTAACGTCATCGTCAACGGCATCAACATCGGCAAGCTGTTCCGTGACCAGTTCGCCGACGCCATGTCGCGCAATGGCAATAACCTGGACAAGACCATCGACGGCTGGGCAGGTGAAGTGGCCAAGGCCAAGCAAACCGCCGACAGCTCGCCGGAGAAGGCAGTCAAATGAGTGAAACCAGCGTAAGCATGGCCGAGCCGGGCGTGCTGCGTCTGGCCGGCGTGCTGGACTTTCGCACGGGCCCAGCCCTGCGCAAGCAGGGCAAGGCACTGATTGCCGCCTGTGGTAAGCAGCAGGTAATGCTGGACTGCTCGGCGGTAGTCAAGTCGAGCAGTGTCGGCTTGTCGCTGCTGCTGGCGTTCATGCGTGATGCGCAGGCCGCGGGCAAGTCCTGGGCACTGCGTGGCATGCCTGACGACATGCGTGAAATCGCCGAGGTCTATGACCTCGACGAAGTGTTGGCGGGCTGATTGCCCGGCAAGGTGAAAAGGCCCCTCGGTCAGCGTGTCCATTCATGGGCTTCGCAGGCGAGGGGCTTTTTTGTATGATGGCCGACCCGCGCGCACAGGGCGCCGATTGAGGTTGAGCATGCAGGCCGTAGAAGTTAAGAGCTTCCTTGAAGCGAAATTGCCCGGAACCCGGGTCGAAGTTGAAGGCGAAGGCTGCAACTTCCAGTTGAACGTGATCAGCGACGAGCTGGCGGGGCAGAGCCCGGTAAAGCGTCAACAGGCGATCTATGCTCACCTGAATCCGTGGATTGCCGATGGCAGTATCCACGCGGTAACCATGAAATTTTTCAGCAGCGCAGCCTGGGCTGAGCGCACCTGAGCCAACTTGGCGGCGAGATCCTAATGGACAAACTGATTATTACTGGCGGCCCTCGTCTCGATGGCGAGATCCGCATTTCCGGGGCAAAGAACGCTGCCCTGCCGATCCTTGCAGCAACGCTGCTGTGCGATGGTCCAGTGACCGTCGGCAACCTGCCGCATCTGCACGACATCACCACCATGATCGAGCTGTTCGGGCGCATGGGCATCGAGCCTGTAATCGACGAGAAGCTGGCAGTCGAAATCGATCCGCGTGCAATCAAGACACTGGTTGCGCCGTACGAGCTGGTCAAGACCATGCGCGCCTCGATTCTGGTACTGGGGCCGATGGTTGCCCGCTTCGGCGAGGCTGAAGTTGCCCTGCCTGGCGGTTGCGCGATCGGTTCGCGTCCGGTTGACCTGCACATCCGCGGCCTGGAAGCCATGGGTGCAACAATCGAAGTCGAAGGCGGCTACATCAAGGCCAAGGCGCCTGAAGGCGGCCTGCGCGGTGCGCACTTCTTCTTCGACACGGTGAGCGTGACCGGCACCGAAAACATCATGATGGCTGCTGCTCTGGCCCGCGGCCGCAGCGTTCTGCAGAACGCCGCGCGCGAACCGGAAGTAGTCGACCTGGCCAACTTCCTGATCGCCATGGGCGCCAACGTCCAGGGCGCAGGCACCGACACCATCACCATCGATGGCGTCGAGCGTCTGCACTCGGCTCACTACCGGGTCATGCCTGACCGTATCGAAACCGGCACTTACCTGGTGGCAGCTGCTGTCACTGGCGGTCGGGTCAAGGTCAAGGACACCGATCCGACCATCCTTGAAGCAGTACTCGAGAAGCTCAAGGAAGCCGGCGCCGATATCACGACCGGCGAAGACTGGATCGAGCTGAACATGCATGGCAAGCGGCCCAAAGCCGTCAACCTGCGCACCGCTCCGTATCCGGCGTTCCCGACCGACATGCAGGCCCAGTTCATCTCGCTCAACGCCATTGCCGAAGGCACTGGTGCAGTGATCGAGACGATCTTCGAAAACCGCTTCATGCATGTTTATGAAATGCACCGCATGGGCGCGCACATCCAGGTCGAAGGCAACACTGCCATCGTTACCGGGGTCAAGACCCTCAAGGGCGCGCCAGTGATGGCCACCGACCTGCGTGCCTCGGCCAGCCTGGTGTTGTCGGCTCTGGTTGCCGAGGGCGACACCCTGATCGACCGCATCTACCACATAGACCGTGGTTACGAGTGCATCGAAGAGAAGCTGCAAATGCTCGGCGCGAAGATCCGCCGCGTACCGGGCTAACCTGCCCAGGCGCAAGGACGCGCCAACGAATTCAATGCAGCCGGGCTTTGCTCCCGGCTGCTGTAGCCGCTTAAGGACCGACGTTTGCCATGTTGACCATCGCGCTATCCAAAGGCCGCATTCTCGACGATACCCTGCCGTTGCTGGCCGAAGCCGGTATCGTGCCCACCGAGAACCCGGACAAGAGCCGCAAGCTGATCATCCCCACGACTCAGGATGACGTGCGCCTGCTGATCGTGCGCGCCACCGACGTGCCGACCTATGTCGAGCATGGGGCGGCCGACCTCGGTGTGGCTGGCAAGGACGTGCTCATGGAGTACGGCGGCCAGGGCCTGTATGAGCCGCTGGACCTGCAGATCGCCTGCTGCAAGCTGATGACCGCCGGTGTTGTCGGCGCACCCGAGCCTAAGGGCCGTCTGCGTGTGGCCACCAAGTTCGTCAATGTTGCCAAGCGTTACTATGCCGAACAGGGCCGTCAGGTCGACATCATCAAGCTGTACGGCTCGATGGAACTGGCACCGCTGATCAACCTCGCCGACAAGATCATCGACGTGGTCGACACCGGCAATACCCTGCGTGCCAACGGCCTCGAGCCGCAAGAGCTGATCGCCATGGTCAGCTCGCGTCTGGTAGTGAACAAGGCTTCGATGAAGATGCAGCATGCGCGCATCCAGAGCCTGATCGACACCCTGCGCCAAGCGGTCGAGTCGCGACACCGCGGTTGACTCCTGCGCACGACCTTCGCTGTCGTGCCCGTCTATCCGCGCCATAGCCAATTTTCTCAGGTGCCCGCGCGGATCGACTGGTAGCCTAGGGCGCCTGAGCATTCGCTACTATTCGAGGCCCTCGCCATGACCGTGTCCACTGCAATTGCCCGTCTCAACGCCGCTGATCCGGATTTCGCCCGACATCTGGATCATCTGCTGAGCTGGGAGAGTGTGTCCGATGACGCGGTCAACCAGCGCGTGCTCGACATCATCAAAGCCGTCCGTGAGCGCGGAGATGCCGCCTTGGTCGAGTTCACCCAGCGTTTCGATGGCGTGCAGGCGACCTCCATCAACGATCTGATTCTTGACCGTGACCGGCTGGAGCTTGCGCTTACGCGGATTACCGCGAGCCAGCGTGAAGCCCTGGAAAAAGCCGCCGAGCGCGTGCGCAGCTACCACGAGCGGCAGAAGCAGGACTCCTGGCAGTACACTGAAGCAGACGGCACCGTGCTTGGCCAGAAGGTCACGCCACTGGACCGCGCTGGCTTGTACGTTCCCGGCGGCAAAGCATCCTATCCGTCGTCGGTGTTGATGAACGCGATTCCGGCCAAGGTTGCCGGGGTTGGCGAAGTAGTCATGGTGGTGCCGACGCCGCGTGGCGAGCTCAACGAGTTGGTGCTCGCGGCGGCCTGCATCGCCGGGGTTGACCGGGTGTTCACGGTCGGCGGCGCTCAGGCCGTGGCTGCGCTTGCCTACGGCACCGAGAGCGTGCCGCAGGTCGACAAGATCGTCGGCCCGGGCAATATCTATGTGGCCACCGCCAAGCGCCATGTGTTCGGTCAGGTCGGCATCGACATGATCGCCGGCCCGTCGGAAATCCTGGTGGTCTGCGACGGCCAGACCGATCCGGACTGGATCGCCATGGACCTGTTCTCCCAGGCCGAGCACGATGAAGATGCCCAAGCCATTCTGGTCAGCCCGGATGCGGAGTTTCTGGATCGGGTGGCGGCCAGCATCGACAAGCTGATGCCGACCTTGGAGCGCGCCGAGATCATCGAGAAGTCGATCAATGGCCGTGGTGCACTGATCCACGTGCGCGACATGCAGCAGGCCATCGAAGTGGCCAACCGGATCGCTCCGGAGCACCTTGAACTGTCGGTTGCCGACCCGCAGGCCTGGCTGCCGCAGATCCGCCACGCCGGTGCGATCTTCATGGGCCGTCACACCAGCGAGGCGCTGGGCGATTACTGCGCAGGCCCCAACCACGTCCTGCCGACCTCCGGCACTGCGCGCTTCTCGTCGCCGCTGGGTGTGTATGACTTCCAGAAACGCTCGTCGATCATCTTCTGTTCCGAGCAGGGCGCTTCCGAGCTCGGCCACACCGCATCGGTGCTGGCCCGTGGCGAATCGCTGACGGCCCACGCCCGCAGCGCCGAATACCGTATCCGCACCACTGCCGAGGGCAACTAAACATGAGTCGATTCTGGAGCCCATTCGTCAAGAACCTGGTGCCTTACGTACCCGGCGAGCAGCCCAAGCTGACCCGCCTGATCAAGCTCAACACCAATGAAAACCCCTATGGCCCGTCGCCCAAGGCGCTGGAGGCCATGCGTGGGGAGCTGAACGACAACCTGCGGCTGTACCCGGACCCTAACAGTGACCGGCTCAAGCAGGCTGTTGCCGAGTATTACGGGGTGAGCAGCGGCCAGGTGTTTGTCGGCAATGGCTCGGACGAGGTACTTGCGCACATTTTCCATGGCCTGTTCCAGCACGGCGCGCCGCTGCTGTTCCCTGATGTGAGCTACAGCTTCTATCCTGTGTACTGCGGCCTGTACGGCATTCCGTTCGAGCAGATCGCCCTGGACGAGCAGTTCCAGATCCGCGTCGAAGATTATGCCAAGCCCAACGGCGGCATCATCTTCCCCAACCCGAACGCGCCTACGGGTTGCCTGTTGGCGCTGGAGGCGATCGAGCAGTTGCTGCAGGCCAACCCTGACTCGGTGGTGGTGGTAGACGAAGCCTACATCGACTTCGGCGGCCAGACGGCGATCAGCCTGGTCGACCGTTACGACAACCTGCTGGTCACCCAGACCTTGTCCAAGTCGCGCTCGCTGGCCGGCCTGCGGGTAGGCTTGGCGGTCGGCCACCCGGACCTGATCGATGCGCTGGAGCGGATCAAGAACAGCTTCAACTCGTATCCGCTCGACCGCATGGCGATCGTCGGCGCCGCTGTAGCGTTCGAGGACCGCGAGTACTTCGACGAGACCTGTCGCCAGGTCATCGACAGCCGCGAGGCCTTGGTCGCGCAGCTGCAGGCCAAGGGTTTCGAGGTGCTGCCGTCAGCGGCCAACTTCATCTTTGCCCGCCACCCGCAGCACGATGCTGCCGAGCTTGCGGCGCGCCTGCGCGAGCAAGGGGTGATCGTGCGTCACTTCAAACAAGCGCGAGTTGCCCAGTTCCTGCGCATCACCATCGGTACGCCGCAGATGAACCAGGCGCTGGTCGATGCCCTGGGCTGAGTAAGCCAGGCGGCCCGGCCCTCACTTGCGAGGGCCGGCTTTGCTCATCGGACTTGATGACGATCGCCAACAGCAACAGCGTCAGTACCACCAGCCCGATGACGATACCCATGGCTATGTGATTACGCATTCACGTCCAGCCCTGTAAAAAAGCGCTACAGCCTCCCAAAGCCGCACCGCAGCCGCAACTGACAAAAATGCCAAGTGGCGGCAGGCCAGCTTTCAGTTACAATCCGATAATTCATAGGATGATTGGTTGAGTTGGCTGTGACATGGGAAACGAACTGATCAAGCGTTCGCTGGTTGAGCTGGCGGTCGAGCAATTGCGCCGGCGTATCGTCGAGGGCAGTTGGAAAGTAGGTGAGCGCCTGCCGACCGAGCCAGAGCTGGCCGCCGAGCTGGGCATCAGCCGCAATACCGTACGCGAGGCCATGCGCGTGCTTGCTTTCAGCGGCCTGGTCGAAGTCCGCCAGGGTGATGGCAGCTACCTGCGTACCGCGCAGGATCCGCTCCACGCGATCCAGGCCATGGCCCGCTGCACGCCCGAACAGGCGCGCGAGACCCGCCACATTCTCGAGGCTGAAGCTATTGGTCTGGCAGCCCTGCGGCGCACCGAGCAGGACCTGCTGGAGCTACGCGCAGCCCTTGCCGGCAGCGCCGAGCACTATCACGCCGACCTCGATACCTATGTGCACTGCGATCTGCTGTTCCACCAGCGCCTGGTCGATGCCGCGCACAATCCTGCCTTGAGCGAGCTGTACCGATACTTCTCCGGTGTGGTGGCCGCTGCCCTGGAACGCAACATGAGCGCGCTGCCGCGCTGCCAGGCGGTGTTCGATCTGCACGGAGAGATTCTCGATGCGGTTGAACAACGCGATCCGGAACGGGCAAAGCGTCTGTGCCGGGCCCTTATCGAATCCTGACTGCGAGACCATCATGGCTGACCAACTGACCCGCTCTGCGCCTGTGCGTGAGACCGAACTGGATGAACTGCTGATCGATGCCGAGGCCGATGACGAACAGGTGCAGCAGCCGCCAGCCATTCACCGGCCCTGGCTGTTGCTGTTGGGGCTGGTGCTGGTTGCGCTGAATCTGCGGCCGGCCTTGTCGAGCATGGCGCCAGTACTCGGCCAGGTTGCCGAGAGCCTGGGCCTGAGTGCTGCGCAGTCGGGCCTGCTGACGACCTTGCCGGTGCTGTGCCTGGGTTTGTTTGCGCCACTGGCGCCGTTGCTGGCACGCCGCTTCGGCAGTGAGCGGGTGGTATTGGGCATTCTCTTCACGTTGGCCCTGGGGATTGTCCTGCGCAGTACGTTCGGCGCGACCGGCGTATTTCTCGGCAGCCTGCTGGCGGGGGCGAGTATCGGCGTCATTGGCGTGCTCTTGCCCGGTATCGTCAAGCGCGACTTTCCCAAGCATGCCGGGACTTTGACCGGTGTCTACACCATGGCCTTGTGCCTGGGTGCAGCGCTGGCCGCTGGCGCCACCGTGCCGCTGAGCCACGCCTTGGGCGACAGCTGGGCGCTCGGTCTGGGCTTCTGGATGCTGCCGGCGCTGCTGGCGATGCTGGTGTGGTTGCCGCAGGCGAAGCAGCGGCATGCCGGGCACAAGGTCGCTTATCGCGTGCGTGGCCTGTGGCGTGACCCGCTGGCGTGGCAAGTGACGCTGTACATGGGCTTGCAGTCGTCGCTGGCGTATATCGTGTTTGGCTGGCTGCCGTCGATTCTGATTGGCCGTGGCCTGAGCCCCACCGAAGCAGGGCTGGTGTTGTCCGGTTCGGTCATCGTGCAGCTGATCAGCGCGCTGAGTGCGCCGTGGCTGGCGACCCGCGGCAAGGATCAGCGGCTGGCGATTGTGCTGGTCATGCTGGTAACACTGGTGGGTTTGTTTGGCTGCTTGTACGCGCCGTTGGGTGGGCTGTGGGGCTGGGCGGTATTGCTTGGGCTGGGGCAGGGCGGCACTTTCGCCCTGGCGCTGACCCTGATCGTGCTGCGCTCCAAAGATGCCCACGTGGCCGCCAATCTGTCGAGCATGGCTCAAGGCGTCGGTTACACCCTGGCGTCGATGGGACCCTTTGCCGTTGGCGTGGTGCATGATCTGACGGGCGGCTGGGCTGCCTTGGGGTGGATCTTTGCCGTGATCGGTGGCGGTGCCATCCTGTTTGGCCTCAAGGCCGGCCGGGCGCTGCATGTACAGGTGACCTGTGAGCGTATCCAAGGCTGAGCAGGGCCTGGCATTCACCTGGCAAATGAGCGTGGCAATCCCTGGCGTCTGGCTTTATCGTGCCGCTGTTGACCCAGACCATGGATGCCACGCATGAGCGACACCTCACACGCCCTGATTACCCGCTTCTACCAGGCGTTCCAGCGTCTGGATGCCGAGGCCATGATCGCCTGTTACAGCGCGGACATCGTCTTCACTGACCCGGTCTTCGGTACCTTGCGCGATCAGGAGGCGGGCGACATGTGGCGCATGCTCACCTCGCGCGCGCAAAACTTCAGCCTGACCTTCGATCAAGTGCGTGCCGAGCCAGGCGGCGCCAGCGCGCGTTGGGTGGCAACCTATCTGTTCAGCCAGACCGGGCGTACCGTGATCAACGATATCCGCGCACGGTTCGTGATCGAGGACGGTCTGATCACCGAACACCATGACAACTTCGACCTGTGGCGCTGGTCGCGCCAGGCATTGGGCATGCCTGGCGTGCTGCTGGGTTGGACGCCGCTGCTGCAGAACAAGGTGCGTCAGCAAGCGCGCAAGGGCTTGCAGGCGTTTACCGGAGCCCGTTGAGCTGGTCTAGTCTGCACCAACCGCCTGTTCCTCCGGGTGGTAGCTGAATCGAGCAGTGGCCGCGCTGGCGAGGTCCAGGCGAATGATTGGAATCACCGAGCCATTGGTACGTTGCCAGTCGCTCTGGTCTGCTTGCGCCTGCTGCAGTGCGTTGTACTTGCCGTCGATGTAGAAAAAAGCCTTGATCGGCAGTCGGTGCGACTCGGCCTCATCCCACGCTGCGATGATCACCTCGTTCCAAGGAAACGGCAGCTCGGCGGCGTAGTCGCGTTGGGTGACGATGGCCTGGTAGAAAGCATCGGCGCGCTCGGGAATGCGCTGGTCGCGCACATCGAAGGCGCACTGACGTTTGTAATCGCTACTGCTGCGGTAGTTCTCGATCCAGTCGGCGGCGGTGAGGATGCCTTGTTTGTGGCAGGCCATCTCGGTCTGCGCAGTCTGCGCGTTATCGCCGCAACCTTGCTCGTTACGCTCCCAGGAATCGCCATCGGTTGGCCAGGCGCAGAGCACCTGATAGCGCAGTGACAGGCCCGGGCGCTGCATCAATGGGTACAGGATCAGCCCGCTGCGGGCATCTTCGGCGAGGTTTGAGGTGGTAATGTCGGCGCGCAGGTACGAGAACGAAACGCCTCCCTTGGCCTTGCTGTTCTGGCTATGATCCCAGGTGTGATAATCCGGCGAAGGCCGGGTCGAGCGCAGCAGCACGCCGGAGCAGGCGTGCGCAGGCTCGGCGCTGCCACCGCAGTTGCTGACGACATTGTCGTAGTTGTCCTGGAGGCGTTGTGCGGTCTGCGGGCCGATATCAGCGTGAGCTACCTTGGCGCCCACGCCGAAGGTAGCGAGCAGCGCTGCGGCGAAGATTTTCTTGGACATGATGAAGCCCTGTTTATGTGGGGCTCATCAAGCTAATGCCGGGCAGGAGCAAAGTCGTGAGTGAACAAGTTCCGCCTCGGGCGGAAAAACCCTGGTACGTATACCTGGTGCGCGCGCTGAATGGCTCGCTGTACTGCGGTATCAGTGATGATCCGCAGCGCCGCTTCAAAGTGCACCAGCAGGGGCGTGGTGCGCGCTATTTCAAGACCAGCCCGGCGCAGGCGCTGGTCTATGTCGAAGCCTGGCCAGACCGCTCCGAGGCGTTGCGTCAGGAGCGGCTGGTGAAGAAGCTGCGCAAGTCGGCCAAGGAAGCCTTGGTCGCTTCCTGGTCTGGTTTTACTCAGCCCGACGCTTGAGCTGATCGATCAGCTGGGTTGGCAGGCCCTTGATGATCAAGGTGCCGGCTTCTTCGTCATACTCCACTTTTGACCCGAGCAAGTGCGCCTCGAAGCTGATCGACAAGCCTTCGGCACGGCCGGTGAAGCGGCGGAACTGGTTCAGCGTGCGTTTGTCCGCCGGGATCTCTGGCGACAGGCCGTAGTCCTTGTTGCGGATGTGATCGTAGAACGCCTTGGGCCGCTCTTCGTCGATCAGGCTGGAGAGCTCTTCAAGGCCGACCGGCTCGCCCATCTTGGTCTGGCTGGTGGCGTAGTCGACAAGCGTCTGGGTCTTCTCGCGCGCGGACTCTTCCGGCAGGTCTTCGCTCTCGACGAAATCACTGAACGCCTTGAGCAGGGTGCGTGTTTCGCCGGGGCCGTCGACGCCTTCCTGGCAGCCGATGAAGTCGCGGAAATACTCCGAGACCTTCTTGCCGTTCTTGCCCTTGATGAACGAGATGTACTGTTTGGAGTTGAGGTTGTTCTTCCACTCCGACAGGTTGATCCGTGCGGCCAGGTGCAACTGCCCCAGGTCTAGGTGGCGCGAGGGCGTTACGTCGAGCTCGGCGTTCACGGCCACGCCGTCACTGTGGTGCAGCAGGGCAATCGCCATGTACTCGGTCATGCCTTGCTGGTAATGGGCGAACAGCACGTGGCCGCCGGTGGAGAGGTTTGACTCTTCCATCAGCTTTTGCAGGTGCTCGACGGCGGTGCGACTGAAGGCGGTGAAGCCTTGCTCGTCGTTCAGGTACTGCTTGAGCCAGCCACTGAACGGGTAGGCACCGGACTCACCATGGAAGTACCCCCAGGCCTTGCCCTGCTTGGCGTTGTAGTTGTCGTTGAGGTCGGCCAGGAGGTTTTCGATGGCATCCGATGCGGCCAGCTCGTTGTCCCGTGCGTGGAGCACGGCGGGGCTGCCATCGGGCTTCTTGTCGATCAGGTGGACGATGCAATGACGGATAGGCATGGAAAATCTCGGCAGTAGCTGGAGCGCGGTTTGCGAGTACTCGCGGGGCGCTGGGCAAAGTGGCTAAGTTTAACCCAGACCACCAGAGATGCACTGGCCAGAAGTTGGCACAAATAGCGGTTGCTGGTTTTTTGTTCAATTTTTGCCAATTTATGTGAAAAGCCCCGAATTACCTGCATTAAATCGGCCCCGACAGCGGATATTTATCCGGTCCTGTGATACTTTTCGCGGTCTTGCGCTGCATCAATGGCGCATCGCTGGCAGATCACTTGCGTTATGTCGAACCAAACGCCGATTTGTGTATCTACATACGCAATTGGCGCGGCCCGCCGGAATTACCGGGCTGGCCCGATACCGACGTAGCATGCTGCATAACCTCTGAATTTTTTAGGGAAGGAACACCACCATGGCATTGACCAAAGACCAACTGATTGCCGACATCGCCGAAGCAATCGACGCGCCAAAAACCACCGCTCGTAACGCCCTGGAGCAACTTGGCCAGATCGTTGCCGACCAACTGGAAAACGGCGCCGAAATCACTCTGCCAGGCATCGGCAAGCTGAAAGTCTCGGAGCGTCCTGCCCGTACCGGCCGCAACCCTTCGACTGGCGCTGCCATCGAAATCGCTGCCAAGAAAGTCGTCAAGTTCGTACCTGCGAAAGTGCTGACCGACGCCGTCAACAAGTAATTGTCGACGCTTCGATAAACCGCGCCCGGCTTGCCGGGCGCGGTTTTTTTACGCCTGCGATTTGCCCTGGCGCTGCGCATGCCAGGCTTTGCGCGCAGCTGCGTCGTGGAAGCTCCAGGCAACCACGCGGCTCTGTTTCTGCCCTTGGCCCATTGCCAGCGTCTGTACTGCTACGGCGCCAGCCTTTTTCAGTGCGGCTTCGATCACCGGCAGGTTACTCGCCTTGGATACCAGGCTGGTGAACCACAGCACCTGCGGCGCGCAGGCGACGCTCTCGCTGATCAGCTGGCTGACGAAGCGGATTTCGCCGCCTTCACACCACAGCTCATTGTTTTGCCCGCCGAAGTTCAACACCGGCAGCTTGCGCTTGGGGTCTTGCTTGCCGAGGTTTTTCCATTTGCGCTGGCTGCCACGGGTAGCCTCGTCGCGCGAGCTGTGGAAGGGGGGGTTGCTCAGCGTCACATCGAATCGCTCGTCGGGCTGTAGCAGGCCGCTGAGGATGTGCTTGCTGTTGCTTTGCTGGCGCAGGGCAACGGCCTTGTTGAGGCCATTGGCCTGTACGATGGCTTTGGCCGAAGCCAGCGCCACCGGGTCGATATCCGAGCCGAGGAAGCTCCAGCGGTAGTCGCTGTGGCCGAGCAGGGGATAGATGCAATTGGCGCCGACGCCGACGTCCAGCGCGCGTACCTGAGGGCCGCGGGGGATTTCACCGCCGTTATCGGCAGCCAGCAGATCGGCGAGGACGTGCAGGTAATCGGCGCGGCCAGGGATCGGCGGGCACAGGTAGTCGGCCGGGATATCCCAGTGCTGGATACCGTACTGAGCCTTGAGCAGTGCGCGGTTGAACACGCGCACGGCTTCGGGGTTGGCGAAGTCGATGCTGGGGTTGCCGTAGGGGTTGGTGATGGTGAAACGGCCAAGGTCAGGGTGGGCCTTGATCAGGGCGGGGAAGTCGTAACGGCCCTGGTGGCGGTTTCTTGGGTGCAGGTTGGGTTTTGCGGTCATGGTCGGATCCGGTGTTGCAAGCCTTGGGGCCGCTTTGCGGCCCTTTCGCGACACAAGGCCGCTCCTACAGTAACCGCGTCAGTCTAGGTGAGCGCGGTCGGTGTAGGAGCGGCCTTGTGTCGCGAAACGAGGGCAAAGCCCTCGCCGCTCAGGTCAGCAATGTCGAGTTACAGCGCTGCAATCCGCGCATGCTGCTCGGTAAAGTTGGCCAGTGCCTGTTCGGCTTCGGCCAGCTTGGCGCGTTCCTTGTCGATCACCGCAGGCGGTGCCTTGTCGACAAAGGCAGCATTCGACAGTTTGCCGCCGACGCGCTGGACTTCGCCCTGCAGACGCTGGATTTCCTTGTTCAGGCGCGCCAACTCGGCATCCTTGTCGATCAGCCCAGCCATCGGCACGAGCACCTGCAGATCACCCACCAGTGCGGTCGCCGACAACGGCGCTTCGTCGGCTTCACCGAGCACGGTGAACGACTCGACCTTGGCCAGCTTTTTCAGCAATGGTTCGTTTTCCCGCAGGCGGCGCTGGTCTTCGCCACCGGCGTTCTTGAGGAACAGCGGCAGCGGTTTGCCCGGGCCGATGTTCATCTCGGCGCGGATGTTGCGCAGGCCGTTCATCAGCTGTTGCAGCCATTCGATATCGCCTTCGGCAACGGTATCGATACGGCTCTCGTTGGCCACCGGCCACGGTTGCAGCATGATCGTCTTGCCGCTGACGCCGGCCAGCGGCGCGATGCGCTGCCAGATCTCTTCGGTGATGAAGGGCATGAACGGATGCGCCAGGCGCAGTGCCACTTCAAGTACCCGCACCAGCGTGCGACGCGTGCCACGGGCGCGCTCGATCGGGGCGTTTTCGTCCCACAGGACCGGCTTGGACAGCTCCAGGTACCAGTCGCAATACTGGTTCCAGATGAACTCGTAGAGCGCCTGGCTGGCCAGGTCGAAGCGGAACTGCTCCAACTGACGGGTCACTTCGGCTTCGGTGCGCTGCAGCTGCGAGATAATCCAGCGATCAGCCAGCGACAGCTCGTAGGCTTCGCCGTTCTGGCCGCAGTCTTCGCCCTTGTCCAGCACGTAGCGCGCGGCGTTCCAGATCTTGTTGCAGAAGTTGCGATAGCCTTCGACGCGGCCCATGTCGAACTTGATGTCGCGACCGGTCGAGGCCAGCGAGCAGAAGGTGAAGCGCAAGGCATCGGTGCCGTAGCTGGCGATGCCTTCCGGGAACTCGGCCTTGGTCTGCTTGGCGATCTTCTCGGCAAGTTTTGGCTGCATCATGCCGCTGGTGCGTTTTTCCAGCAGGGCATCGAGAGTGATACCGTCGACGATGTCCAGCGGGTCAAGCACGTTGCCCTTGGACTTGGACATCTTCTGGCCTTGGCCATCACGCACCAGGCCGTGCACATAGACAGTCTTGAACGGTACCTGCGGGGTGCCGTCCTCGTTCTTCACCAGGTGCATGGTCAGCATGATCATCCGGGCAACCCAGAAGAAGATGATGTCGAAACCGGTGACCAGCACGTCGGTGGAGTGGAATTTCTTCAGGAACTCGGTTTGCTCGGGCCAGCCGAGAGTGGAGAAGGTCCACAGCCCCGAGCTGAACCAGGTATCCAGCACGTCGTCGTCCTGACGCAGCACTATGTCGCTGCCCAGTTGATGCTTGGCGCGGACTTCGGCTTCGTTGCGGCCAACGTAGACCTGGCCGGCTTCGTCGTACCAGGCCGGGATGCGGTGGCCCCACCACAGCTGACGGCTGATGCACCAGTCCTGGATGTCGCGCATCCACGAGAAGTACATGTTTTCGTACTGCTTGGGCACGAACTGGATACGGCCGTCTTCAACGGCCGCAATCGCAGGCTCGGCCAGCGGCTTGGTCGACACGTACCACTGGTCGGTCAGCCACGGCTCGATGATGGTCCCGGAGCGGTCGCCCTTGGGCACCTTCAGGGCGTGGTCATCGACGCTGACCAGCAAGCCCTGGGCATCCAGGTCGGCAACGATCTGCTTGCGCGCGACAAAGCGGTCGAGGCCGGCGTATTGCGCAGGCAGGCTGGCGTCGAGCTGATCGTTGAGGCTGCCGTCGAGGTTGAACGCCTGGGCGTTGGCCAGCACCAGCGCATTCTTGTCGAAGATGTTCAGCAGCGGCAGGTTGTGACGCTTGCCGACTTCATAGTCGTTGAAGTCGTGGGCCGGGGTGATCTTCACGCAGCCGGTGCCGAACTCGGGATCGCAGTAGTCGTCGGCGATGATCGGGATAAGGCGCCCGACCAGCGGCAGTTTAACGAACTTGCCGATCAGCGCCTGATAGCGCTCGTCGCTCGGGTTGACCGCAACCGCCGCGTCACCCAGCAGGGTTTCCGGGCGAGTGGTGGCAACTACCAGGTAGTCCTTGCCATCAGCGGTGGTGGCGCCATCGGCCAGCGGGTAGCGCAGGTTCCACAGGTGGCCCTTCTCGTCGTGGTTTTCCACTTCAAGGTCGGAGATCGCCGTGTGCAGCTTGGTGTCCCAGTTGACCAGGCGCTTGCCGCGGTAGATCAGGCCGTCTTCATGCAGACGCACGAAGGCTTCCTTGACCGCATCGGACAAGCCGTCATCCATGGTGAAGCGCTCGCGGCTCCAGTCGACCGACGAGCCCAGACGGCGGATCTGCCGGCTGATGTTGCCGCCGGACTGTTCCTTCCATTCCCAGACCTTGTCGAGGAACTGTTCGCGGCCCAGATCGTGGCGGCTCTGGCCTTTGGCCTCGAGCTGACGCTCTACCAGCATCTGCGTGGCGATACCGGCGTGGTCGGTGCCCGGCTGCCACAGGGTGTCGCGACCCTGCATGCGGCGGAAGCGGATCAGGGCATCCATGATCGCGTTGTTGAAACCATGGCCCATGTGCAGGCTGCCGGTCACGTTTGGCGGCGGGATCATGATGGTGTAGGACTCGCCTGCACCTTGTGGGGCGAAGTAGTTCTCGGACTCCCAGGTGTTGTACCAGGAAGTTTCAATGGCGTGCGGCTGGTAGGTCTTATCCATGCGCGGCGGGACCCTTAGGCATTAATTCGGGAAAGCCGAGCAGTATAACGGAGCGGCTGGTTGCACGCGACAGGCGCCTGAGTCGATCGCGGCGAGTGCTGCGTGCAGACTTCGCCAGCCGCCGCTACGCGGCACTGCGGGCTGTGCGGTTACTCGGGGCGCTTGAGCAGGCGCTCCATTCGGGCATCGAGACGGCGTTTGATTTCGGTCTCGATGTGCGGGGTGTAGTCGTTGATGACGTCCTGCATGATCAACTGCGCAGCAGCGCGCAGCTCGGCGTCCAGCCGCAGCAAGGTGTCCTGGCGGCGCGCCTGGGCAGCGTTGTCGTCCTCGGCTTCGATTTCGGCCACGGGCGTCGGCGCACGGTTGCCTTGCGGCTCGTCGAGCACCAGCGGGATTTGCTCGACGGTATCGGTCAGCAGCGGCGGTTGCAGGTTGTCGTCGCCCAGCAGCACCCGAATCGACTCGAGATCATCCAGCAGGTGGGCGGAGGTAGGCAGAGAAGAAGGCTTGTCCATCGTCGTTAAAGTCGCTGTAGGCGGTGATTGTGCAGAGCATAGCCCTGTTCCCGGTAGAAACGGAACCGTTCTCGGGCCGCCTCGCGAATCGCTGGCGCCTCGACGACGATTTCCGCTACACGCTGGAAGTTGCCGACAAAGCCTGGCACTTCGCCGCCAAGGTTGATCAGCAGGTCGGCATGGCTGCCGGCATCGTTGCCCAGGCCCAGCACCACCACGGCGTTGGCATCGACCTCGGCCAGATCGTGGGGCACGAAGGCTTCGCCCTTGAACTGCCACAGGCGTTGGTCGAGCTGAGCGCGCTGGTCGGCATCCTCGCAATGCAGGTACACCTGATGGCCCAGCCGCCAGGCTTTCTCGCACAGCTTGCAGGCAAAATCCAACCGTGCGTCGAGGGCGTCGGTGGGCAGCACATAGAAGTCTACTTGGCTCATGATTCAGTCCGTTGGCGGCAGCCCCTGCGGACTGCCGCCGTGCCCGGTCAGGCGTTGGCGCGGTCGAGCAGATACTGGGTCAGCATCGGCACCGGGCGGCCAGTGGCGCCCTTGTCCTTGCCGCCGCTGATCCAGGCGGTGCCGGCGATGTCCAGGTGGGCCCAGTTGTAGGCCTTGGCAAAGCGCGACAGGAAGCAGGCGGCGGTGATGGTGCCGGCCTTTGGCCCGCCGATGTTGGCGATGTCGGCGAACGGGCTGTCGAGCTGCTCCTGATACTCATCGAACAGTGGCAGCTGCCAGGCGCGGTCGTCGGCGCGCTTGCCGGCGTCGAGCAGTTGCCCGAGCAGTTCGTCGTTGTTGCCGAGCATGCCGGTGGTGTGGCTGCCTAGAGCGACGATGCAGGCGCCGGTGAGGGTGGCGATGTCGATCACCGCCTGCGGCTTGAAGCGCTCGGCGTAGGTCAGGGCGTCACACAGCACCAGACGGCCTTCGGCGTCGGTGTTGAGGATTTCGACGGTTTGCCCGCTCATGGTGGTGACGATGTCGCCCGGGCGAGTGGCATTGCCGCTCGGCATGTTCTCGGCACAGGCGAGGATGCACACCAGGTTGATCGGCAGCTTCAGTTCAAGCACGGCGCGCAGGGTGCCGAACACGCTGGCGGCGCCGCACATGTCGTACTTCATTTCATCCATGCCGGCGCCCGGCTTGAGGCTGATGCCGCCGGTGTCGAAGGTGATGCCTTTACCGACCAGGACATAGGGTTTTTCGTTTTTTTTGCCGCCCTGGTACTGCATGACGATCAAGCGTGGCGGCTGCTCGCTGCCCTGGCCGACCGCATAGAAGGCACCCATGCCCAGTTCTTTGATTTTTTTCTCGTCGAACACTTCGACCTTGAGGCCCTTATGCGTCTTGCCCAGCTCCTTGGCCTGTTCAGCCAGGAACACCGGGTGGCACAGGTTAGGCGGCAGGTTGCCGAGGTCGCGAGTGAAGGCCATGCCGCTGGCAATCGCGGTAGCGTGCTGCACGGCGCGTTCGACTTCGGCCAAGCCAGCCTTGTCGGCCAGCAGGGTGATTTTCTTCAGGGCGCGCGGCTCGGCTTTCTGGCTCTTGAAGCGGTCGAACACGTACTCGCCATCGAGCAGGCTTTCAGCCAGCAGGCGGTATTTGCCGTAATGACCTTCGCGACCGGTGATGGCGATATCGTCCAGCGCCAGCACGGCATCGCTGCCACCGAGGTTTTTCAGCACGGCGGCGACAGCGTTGGCCACCTTGCGCCAGCTGCGGTCGCCAAGGTCATCCTTGCCGCTGCCGACCAGCAGCACGCGCTCGGCCTTCAAGCCGGCTACACCGTGCAGGAGCAGGGTCTGGCCCGGCTTGCCGGCCAGGTCGCCGCGCTTGAGCACGGCGCTGATGGCGCCGTTGCTGGCTTCGTCGACAGCCTTGGCGATTTCACCGAGCTTGCGCCCTTCGCCAACGGCCAGTACCAAAGTTGCGGTTTTCACCGATGCAGCAGCTACGCTCTTTACAACCAGTTCCATGTACGGGTCCCCGAATGGTCAGTCAGATAGCGCATGGGCTTTCGTCAGCCCTGGATACGCTCGATGCGAGCCTGGCCGCATACTCGCGTGCCAGCAGGAAAGCTGCCAGTTTGAGCCTCGCGCAAGCGTGCTGACAACCCCGATGTCTGCGCTGATGCGTAGCCAAGTGACAGGCGAGGGCAATCACAGGATAATGCGCGCACTTTACATGGAGGTTCGCCCCTGGCGAACCGGCATTGGTCTTGGCTGTCTGAAGCCATTGTTTGGCGTCCGCCCCTGACAACCCAGGAGTGTCTGGTTTGATCGTCTTTCGTTATTTGTCCCGCGAGGTCCTGCTGACCTTGAGCGCCGTCAGCGCTGTGCTGCTGGTGATCATCATGAGCGGGCGTTTCATCAAATACCTGGCGCAGGCCGCACAGGGGGTTCTTGACCCGAGCGTGCTGTTCCTGATCATGGGCTTCCGGCTGCCGGGTTTCCTGCAGTTGATCCTGCCATTGGGGCTGTTCCTGGGTATCTTGCTGGCTTATGGCCGGCTGTACCTGGAAAGCGAAATGACCGTGCTGTCTGCCACCGGCATGAGCCAGCAGCGTCTGCTCGCCATGACCTTGGCACCGGCTGCGCTGGTGGCACTGCTGGTGGCCTGGCTGAGCCTGAGCCTGGCCCCGCAGGGCGTCGCGCAGGTCCAGCAGATCATCTCTCAGCAGGATGCGCTGACCGAGTTCGATACCTTGGTGCCTGGGCGTTTCCAGACCTTGCGTGACGGCTCGCGGGTGACCTACACCGAGCAACTGTCGGACGACCGCGTCAACCTCAGTGGCGTGTTCATCTCCGAGAAGCGCTTCAACCAGGACAAGACCAAGGACCGCGCGCCTTCGGTACTGGTGGCTGAAAAGGGCCACCAGGAAGTACAGGCCGACGGCAACCGCTATCTGGTGCTGGAAAACGGCTACCGCTACGACGGTAACCCCGGCCAGGCCGATTACCGTGCGATCAAGTACGACACTTATGGCGTCTTGCTGCCCAAGCCTGAAGTCAGCGAAGAAGTCACCGAGCGTGAAGCCATCCCGACTTCCGAGCTGTTCGGCCAGACGGGCCTGCGTGAGCGCGCCGAGCTGCAATGGCGCTTGTCGCTGCCGCTGCTGGTATTCATCGTGACCTTGATGGCGGTGCCGCTGTCGCGGGTCAACCCACGCCAAGGGCGCTTCCTCAAGCTGTTGCCGGCGATTCTTCTCTACATGGCTTACCTGACAATGCTGATTTCCGTACGCGGCGCCCTCGAGAAGGGCAAGCTGCCAATCGCCCTGGGCATGTGGTGGGTGCATGGGTTGTTCCTGCTCATCGGCCTGGGCCTGATGTACTGGGAACCGATGCGCCTGAAACAGGCTGCACGGCGCGCGGAGGTGACCCGTGGCCAAGCTTGATCGTTATATCGGCATGAGCGTGCTGGTGGCCATTCTGGCGGTCCTCGGCATCATTCTCGGGCTGGCTTCGCTGTTTGCCTTCATCGATGAGATGGGTGACCTGAGCGACACCTACAGCGTGCTCGACGCCAGTTACTTCGTGTTACTGACCGCGCCGCGGCGGCTATACGAGATGCTGCCGATGGCGGCCTTGATCGGCTGTCTGATTGGTCTTGGCAGCCTGGCCAGCAGCAGCGAGCTGACCATCATGCGTGCGGCGGGCGTGTCCATCGGGCGCATCGTCTGGGCAGTGATGAAACCGATGCTGGTACTGATGCTGGTTGGTCTGTTGATCGGCGAATACATCGCGCCGGTGACGGAGAACAAGGGGCAGGCCGAGCGGTCGCTTGCTCAGGGTGGCGGTGAGGCGCAGAGCTCCAAGCGCGGTATGTGGCACCGGCAGGGTGATGAGTATGTGCACATCAACTCGGTGCAGCCCAATGGCTTGTTGTTGGGTGTGACCCGTTATCGCTTTGATGCCGAGCGCAAGATCATCACCTCGAGCTTTGCTCGTCGTGCTACCTACAGCACTGATCATTGGCAGCTGAATGACGTCACTACTACGCACTTTCGCGGGGATCACACTGAGGTGATCAAGGCGCCGGAAGAGCGTTGGGATGTGTCGGTTACGCCTGAGCTGCTCAATACCGTGGTGTTGGCGCCTGAGTCGCTGTCGATTACCGGGTTGTGGGATTACATCCATTACCTGGCTGATCAGGGGCTGAACAATGCGCGTTACTGGTTGGCGTTCTGGGGCAAGGTGCTGCAACCGGTGGTGACGGCGGCGCTGGTGTTGATGGCGATCTCGTTTATCTTTGGGCCGTTGCGGTCGGTGACCTTGGGGCAGCGGGTGTTTACCGGTGTGCTGGTTGGGTTTACCTTCAAGATTGCTCAGGATTTGCTGGGGCCTTCTAGTCAGGTGTTTGGCTTCCCGCCGTTGTTGGCGGTGCTGTTGCCGGCGGGGATTTGTGCGTTGGCTGGGGTTTGGTTGCTGCGTCGGGCGGGGTGACCGGGGCGGTCCGGGCTATATTTGGGCTGTTCGCGCTCAATGGGAGCTTATCCGGAGTTTTTGGTGGCTGATCGGGCCCCTTTCGCCTTTACGGCGAGTTACTTTTTTGGCAAACGCCCCAAAAACGTAACCAAAAAAGGGCTTGGCTCCACATCCGGCCCCTTCGCTGCGCTGCGGGGTTCCCTCGCTCCGGTCTTGCTCCCGGGAGGACCGCGCTGTACGGCCCATCCTGGGCCGCAGCGCTTGCCGGCCATCCATGGCCGGCACCTCCCTCCGCAAGACCTGCGCTCGGCCTACTGAGTCGCCGGTAGATCAAGATCAAAAGCAGATCAAGATCAAGGGCACGCCTCGCTACGCCGGCGCAGAGCGTGAGTGGCGTGGCTGCTATGTTCTCAACGGCTCAGAATCACTTCTTCTGCTTTGGCACCCGCACCAACTCCGTCTGCGAATAGATGTCGTGCCAGCCGCGTTTGCGTTTGTCGAACAATGCCCAGACAAAGCCCAGGCCCAGGCATAGCCATGACGCAATCGACACGACAAAACGCAACAGCGCCTGCCACAGGCTGATGGCGCTGCCGTCGGGGTTCTGTACTCGTACGCCCCATACCTGCATGCCCAGGGTCTGGCCGCCGTGGGTCCAGAATTTGGCGAAGAAACCGAACAGCGCGAACAGCAGTACCGTCGACAGCAGCGGGTCGCCATCCAGCGCGCCGGCGTCGGTGAGGGTGCGCATGCGCTCCTGGCCAATGATCGACATCTGGATCAGCTTGTACGCCCCGGCGGTGACGATCAGCAGTGCCGTGCACAGCAGAAAGTCGTAGAACATCGCCGCCAGTCGGCGCCCGAGGCCGGCGGGTGGGAACTCGCCTTGGGGGTGCAGGGTGTGCTTGGGCATGCAGGCAACTCGTCAGGCCAAAAGCGCATTCTATGAAATTGCAGGCGCAAAAAAGCCCCCGCATGTCAATGCGGGGGCTTTTTTATATCAGTTGTCAGGCGATTACTTGCACTTCATCAGCCTGCAGGCCTTTTTGACCCTGAGTTGCCACGAAGCTGACCTTCTGGCCTTCTTTCAAGGTCTTGAAGCCGTCGCCCTGGATTGCGCGAAAGTGCACGAACAAGTCCGCGCCGCTTTCCGGGGTGATGAAGCCGTAGCCTTTTTCATCGTTGAACCATTTGACGGTACCGTTCTGACGCTGAGCCATTGTCTTGTTTCCCATGAATCTTCTAGAGGGTGATAACCGCGCACTGCTGTTGCAGGCAGTCGGCAAAATTACGCTGTAGTGCAGGAAACCAAGCGTCGTCGAACGGGTTGTAGCGGACCGCGGCTACTGGCCCAAGTCACGATCAATTGCGACCCATGCAAACACAGTGGGCTGAATGTACGCCAACTTTTGCGACCATGACAAGCCCTCGCATAACACCCAATAACAGGATCTCAGGCGCACTGTTTAATAGTGCTCCAGATACCATGGCGCCTGGGCTGGCGCCATTTTCAAAAAGTTATCGAACAGGTTCGAAATCGAATAAGCAGGCCGGCTTAGCCGCGGTAGTAACGTGGCGCAACAAAAGGCATCTTGCTGACTTTCAACGGCACGTTCTTACCCCGCACTACCGCATTCAGGGGAGTGTCGAGTGCGGTGTGGGCGAGGTCCACGTAGCCCATCGCAAGCGGTGCTCCCAGGGTCGGACCGAAGCCGCCGCTGCAGACCTTGCCGACTACCCTGCCGGAGGCATCGACAATCTCGGCGCCCTCACGCACCGGAGTCCGTTCCTGCGGCAGCAAACCGACCCGTTTACGCGCCACGCCCTGGTGCTGTTGGGCGAAGATCTGCTCGGCACCGGGGAAGCCACCGGCACGTTCGCCGTCGGCGCGGCGTACCTTGGATATGGCCCAGAGCAGGCTGGCCTCGATCGGTGTGGTCGTGCTGTCCATGTCATGCCCATACAGGCACAGGCCGGCTTCCAGGCGCAGCGAGTCCCGCGCGCCAAGGCCGATGGCCTGCACTTCAGGCTCTTGCAGCAGGCGCCGGGCCAGCAGCTCTGCACCTTCGGCCGGTACCGAAATCTCGTAACCATCTTCGCCGGTGTAACCCGAGCGGCTGACGTAGCAGTCCAGACCGAGCAACTTGACTGCACGGAACTGCATGAAGGTCATGCTCGCTACCTCTGGCGCCAGGCGCGCCAGCACCGTTACCGCGGCCGGGCCTTGCAGGGCTAGGAGCGCACGCTCGGTAAACAGCGGCTGGATCTCGCACTGGCCTTCGAGGTGTTGGCGCAGGTGCGCCAGGTCCTGCTCCTTGCAGGCAGCATTGACCACCAGCAGCAACTCATCGTTGCCCAGGTTGGCCACCATCAAGTCATCCAGAATGCCGCCAGCGTCGTTGGTGAACATCGCATAACGCTGCATGCCGACTGGTAGGTCGATGATGTCGACCGGTACCAGGGTTTCCAGCGCCTGCGCCGCAGCGCTGCCGCTGAGGCGGATCTGGCCCATGTGCGAGACGTCGAACAAACCGGCCTGGGCGCGGGTGTGCTGGTGTTCCTTGAGCACGCCGAGCGGGTACTGCACCGGCATGTCATAACCGGCGAACGGCACCATGCGCGCGCCCAGTTCCAGGTGCAGCGCGTGCAGCGGGGTCTTGTGCAGCTGTACTTCGGACATCGGTGACTCCTTGAGAGTGGTTCAGATCAACATTCGATGATGTTGACGGCCAGACCGCCGCGGGCGGTCTCCTTGTATTTGCTTTTCATGTCGGCGCCGGTCTGGCGCATGGTGCGGATCACCTTGTCGAGCGAGACGAAGTGCTGGCCATCGCCGCGCAAGGCCATGCGCACGGCATTGATCGCCTTGACCGAGCCCATCGCGTTGCGCTCGATGCACGGCACCTGGACCAGCCCCCCAATCGGGTCGCAGGTCAGCCCGAGGTTGTGCTCCATGCCGATTTCGGCGGCGTTCTCGACTTGCTGGGCAGTGCCGCCCATGACCTCGCACAGCGCCCCGGCAGCCATCGAACAGGCTACGCCGACCTCGCCCTGACAGCCGACTTCGGCGCCGGAAATCGACGCGTTTTCCTTGTACAGAATGCCGATCGCTGCGGCGGTCAGCAGGAATCGCACCACGCCGTCCTCGTTGGCACCGGGCACAAAGCGCATGTAGTAGTGCAGCACGGCCGGGATGATCCCGGCGGCACCGTTGGTGGGCGCTGTGACCACGCGCCCGCCGTTGGCGTTTTCTTCGTTGACCGCCAGTGCATACAGGTTGACCCAGTCGAGCACCGACAAGGCATCGCGCAGGCTGGCTTCCGGGTGCTGGCTGAGCTGTCGGTACAGCGCCGGCGCACGGCGTTTGACCTTGAGTCCTCCAGGCAAGATGCCTTCGTGCTGGCAGCCGGCACTGACGCAGTCCTGCATGACCTGCCAGATCCGCAGCAGGCCGTCCCGGGTTTCCTGTTCTGGTCGCCAGGCCGCTTCGTTGGCCAGCATCACCTGGCTGAACGAAAGCTGCTGCGCGCTGCAATGGCCGAGCAACTGTTTGCCGGTGGTGAACGGGTAGGCCAGGACGGTGCGGTCTTCGACGATGCGATCGTGTCCGGCCGCTTCTTCATCGACCACGAAGCCGCCGCCAACCGAGTAATACTCGCGGCTGCGCAACTGCAAACCGGCCTCGTCGAAGGCGCGAAAGATCATGCCGTTGGGGTGATAGTCGAGCGGCTTGCGGATCATCGCCAGGTGCTGCTTTTCGTTGAAGGCGATTTCGTGCTCACCGAGCAGGCACAGCCGGCCACTGCTGCGAATAGCCTGCAGGCGCGGGGCGATGCTGTCGGTATCGACGCTGTCGGGCTGGGCGCCTTCAAGGCCGAGCAGCACCGCCTTGTCGCTGCCGTGGCCCTTGCCGGTGGCACCGAGCGAGCCATACAGCTCGGCCTTGACGCTGGCCGTCTGGCTCAGCAGGCCGTCGCGGCGCAGGCCTTCGGCGAAGCGCGCGGCCGCGCGCATCGGCCCAACCGTGTGTGAGCTGGAGGGGCCGATGCCAATTTTGAACAGGTCGAACACGCTCAGGGACATGGATTGCTCCTCGGAACAGGCCTGGCTGTCGGGTGCGCCCGCCTCCAGTGGAGGCGGGCGAGGCGGCTATCAGACGTCCTGATAGCTCTCGATCGACGGGCAGGCGCAGATCAGGTTGCGATCACCAAACACGTTGTCGACCCGACCCACTGGTGGCCAGTACTTGGCTTCAACCAGGCTTGGCAGCGGATACACCGCCTGCTCGCGGCTGTAGCCGTGGGCCCATTCCCCGACCAGCTCGGCAGCGGTGTGCGGGGCGTTCTTCAGCGGGTTGTCATCCTTGTCCAGATAGCCGTTTTCGACGGCGCGGATCTCTTCGCGAATCTTGATCATGGCATCGCAGAAGCGGTCCAGTTCTTCCCGCGATTCACTCTCGGTCGGCTCGATCATCAACGTGCCGGCCACCGGGAACGACATGGTCGGGGCGTGGAAGCCGTAGTCGATCAGGCGCTTGGCCACGTCATCGACGCTGATGCCGCTGCTGTCCTTGAGCGGGCGCAGGTCAAGAATGCACTCGTGCGCCACCAGGCCATTGCTGCCGGTGTACAACACAGGATAGTGCTCTTCCAGGCGGCGGGCGATGTAGTTGGCGTTGAGGATGGCCATCTGCGAGGCGCGGGTCAGGCCAGCGCCACCCATCATGCGGATGTACATCCAGGTGATCGGCAGGATGCTGGCGCTGCCGAACGGCGCGGCGCAGACCGCACCGGTGGTGTTTTCCAGCGCCGCGTGGCCGGGCAGGAACGGCGCCAGGTGTGATTTGACGCCAATCGGGCCGACACCCGGGCCGCCACCGCCGTGGGGGATGCAGAAGGTCTTGTGCAGGTTCAGGTGCGAGACGTCGCCACCGAACTTGCCCGGCGCGCACAGGCCGACCATGGCGTTCATGTTGGCGCCGTCGATGTAAACCTGGCCGCCGTTGTCATGGATGATCGCGCAGATTTCGCCGATGGCTTCCTCGAACACGCCATGGGTGGACGGGTAGGTGATCATGATCGCTGCCAGCTGCTCGCGGTGCTCGACGGCCTTGGCGCGCAGGTCGGCGATGTCGACGTTGCCGCGCGCATCGCAGGCGGTCACTACCACACGCATACCTGCCATGTGCGCGGTAGCCGGGTTGGTGCCGTGTGCCGACGACGGGATCAGGCAGATATTGCGGTGCGCGTCACCACGGCTGCGGTGGTAGGCACGGATCGCCAGCAAGCCGGCGTACTCGCCCTGGGAGCCGGCGTTGGGTTGCAGCGACACCGCGTCATAGCCGGTGGCAGCGCAGAGCATCGCCTCCAGCTCGTTGGTCATCTGCAGGTAGCCCTGGCTTTGCTCGGCGGGGGCGAACGGGTGCAGGTTGCCGAACTCGGCCCAGGTTACCGGGATCATTTCGCTGGCGGCGTTGAGCTTCATGGTACAGGAGCCCAGCGGGATCATGCTGCGGTCCAGCGCCAGGTCCTTGTCCGCCAGCTTGCGCAGGTAGCGCATCAGCTCGGTTTCGCTGTGGTAGCGGTTGAACACCGGGTGTTCGAGGATCGCCGACTGCCGACGCAGCGCTGCTGGCAGGCGAGACTCATCAGCCGCAGCCAGGGCGGCGAAGTCAGGCAGCGACCGCTCGCCGGCAAATAGCTGCCAGAGCGCTTCGACGTCAGCCTGAGTGCTGGTTTCATCTAGCGACAGGCCCAGCTGCTCGGCGTCGATCTGGCGCAGGTTGATGCGCTGCTCGCGGGCCTTTTGGTGCAGGGCGGCGGTGGTTGCGCCTGTGGCCAGGGTCAGCGTGTCGAAATACGCCTGGGTCTGCAGGGTGACGCCCAGTTGCTCCAGGCCAGCGGCGAGAATTGCGGTGAGCGCGTGAGTACGCTCGGCGATGCGCTTGAGGCCAGCCGGGCCGTGGTAAACGGCGTACATGCCGGCGATGTTGGCCAGCAGGACTTGCGCGGTGCAGATGTTGCTGGTGGCCTTCTCGCGGCGGATATGTTGCTCGCGGGTCTGCATGGCCAGGCGCAGGGCGGTCTTGCCGAAGCGGTCAATCGACACGCCGACCAGGCGGCCTGGCATATCGCGTTTGAATGCATCGCGGGTGGCGAAGTAGGCCGCATGCGGGCCGCCGAAGCCCAGCGGCACGCCGAAGCGCTGCGCGCTGCCGATGGCCACGTCGGCTTCGAACTCACCGGGTGGGGTCAGCAAGGTCAGCGCCAGCAGGTCAGCAGCCACCGCGACCAGGGCGTTGCCGGCGTGCAGGCGCTGGACCAGTTCGCGGTAGTCGAACACATCGCCATTGCTGGCCGGGTATTGCAGCAGCGCGCCGAAGAAGCGGCTGGTGTCATCCAGCGTGCGCTCGTCACCGATCACCACTTCGATGCCCAACGGCTCGGCACGGGTGCGCAGTACGTCGAGGGTCTGCGGGTGGCAATGCTGCGAAGCGAAGAAGCTGTGGCTGGCCTTGTTTTTCGACAGGCGCTTGCAGAAGGTCATGGCTTCGGCGGCGGCGGTGGCTTCGTCGAGCAGCGAGGCGTTGGCGATCGGCAGTCCGGTCAGGTCACTGATCATGGTCTGGAAGTTCAGCAGGGCTTCCAGGCGACCTTGGGAGATCTCTGGCTGGTAAGGCGTGTAGGCGGTGTACCAGGCCGGGTTTTCCAGCAGGTTGCGCAGGATCGGGGCAGGCGTGTGGGTGTTGTAGTAGCCCTGGCCGATCAGGCTTTTGAACAGCTGGTTCTTGCCAGCGATGGCTTTCAGCGCGGCAAGCGCCTCGGCTTCACTCTGGCCGTCGCTGCTGCCGAGCACGCTGGTGCCCTTGATGCTGTCGGGGATCACCGCGGCGCTCATGGCGTCGAGGCTGTCAAAACCCAACTTGGCGAGCATGCTCTGCTCGTCAGCGGTGCGCGGGCCGATATGGCGGGCGATGAATTCGTTGGCAGTGCCGAGGTTACTGGTCATGGTCGGTCCTCAAGCGTCAGCGTTGGCTTTGATCAGGCGGTCGTAGGCATCCTGGTCAAGCAGTTTAGCCACGGCGTCGGCATCGGCCGGCTGGAAGCGGAAAAACCAGCCTGCGCCCAACGGGTCTTCGTTGACCAGTTCAGGGTTGTCAGCCAGTTGCTGATTGACCTCGAGCACTTCACCGGTCAGCGGCATGTACACGCCACTGGCGGCTTTCACTGATTCCACGGTGGAGGCTTCTGCGCCTTGCTCGTAGTGCTGCAGCTCAGGCAGTTGCACGTACACCACGTCACCCAAGGCGTTCTGGGCAAAGGCGGTGATGCCTACGGTGACGCTGCCGTCGGCTTCGCTGCGCAGCCATTCGTGATCTTCAGTGAAACGCAATTCGCTCATGGGGATTCCTCAAAGAAACAGGGCGTTGGCGCGGTCGTCCGCGCTCTTGGGTTGAGGATTGGTTAGCAATAACGTTGCCAGTTATAAAATTACTATTTAATTCAGTGGCTTATGTTTATTTCGGAACAACGAGTGTTAAACATTGTAATGATTTCGATACGGGTGAAGCGGTGTAAAAATGCTTAGGTGTATCAAACCCTTGCATAGGGAGGGCTTTCGCAGGCTGGAATGTATTCGATACGATGTATCGAAATCGCTACGTGAGTTTTGCTTGTTGCCCGACCACGTCAACGGGACGCGCTGGAAAGTCACGCCGCATTCACTTCCTTGCAAAATTGTAATGTTGCCGCCACCGCGCTGATAGCTGCCATTCATTAGCGTGCCTGCACTTGATTCAACAGGGCTTGGCGGCGGCCGCAGGGTGCTTGCCAGGTTTCAGTGAAATGTGTGCAGAGGACCCTTACCGTGCCCCGGTTCAACCGTTCCACCTTGATCAGCAGGCCAGCCTGGGCGTGCCGGCTGCTGGCTGTCTGCGCCCTGCTCGGCGCCGGCCTGGCCGCGCCGGCACTGGCCCAGGGCCTGAGTTTGACCCAGGCCCTGGCCCAGGCCATGGCGGCCAACCCGCAGTTGGCAGCTGCCCGGCAGGAAATCGGGATCGCTCAAGGTGCGCGTGACCAGGCTGGGGTCATGCCCAACCCTGAGCTGTCTTACGAGGTTGAAGACACTGACCGCAACAGCAGCACGACCACGATCACGCTCAGCCAGGCGCTGGAGCTGGGTGGCAAGCGTGGTGCGCGCATCGAAGCTGCCAGCTACGGCCAGAGCGTCGCCCAGCTGGAGCTGGCGCGTCAGGTCAACAGTCTGCGCGCCGATGTTGTGCAGGCCTTTCATGCCGCGCTGCGCGCGCAGGTCGGGGTCGATCTGGCGCGCCAGTCGCAGCAGCTCGGCGAACGCGGCCTGAAGGTTGTCGATGGCCGGGTGCGGGCGGGCAAGTCGTCGCCGGTCGAGGCGACCCGCGCCCAGGTCGAGCTGGCCGAAGCGCGCCTGCAGTTGCGCCGTGCTGAAACCGAACAGGCCATGGCTTACCAGAACCTGGCCCTGATCAGCGGCAGCGCCACTGCCGATGTTCAGCGGCTGGATGCGCCGAGCCTGTCGCCTGGCTTGCCGCCATCCTCCGTCGACCTGCTGGCCCGGCTCGAGCAGACCGCCGAGATGCGCCACGCGTTGGCCGTGATCGACCAGAGCGATGCCGCGCTTGGCTCGGAAAAGGCCCTGCGCGTACCTAACCTCACCGTCAGTGTCGGCAGCCAATACGACCGCGCCGTGCGCGAGCGGGTCAACGTGGTCGGCCTGTCGATGCCGTTGCCGCTGTTCGATCGCAACCAGGGCAACGTGCTCTCGGCGGCGCGCCGCGCCGATCAGGCGCGCGACCAACGCAACGCGGTCGAGCAGCGCCTGCGCAGTGAAACCCAGACCGCGCTGCTGCAATGGACCCGCGCAATGCACGAGGTCGAGACCTACGAGCAGACCATTCTACCGGCAGCCCAGCAGGCGCTCGACAGCGCCACTCGCGGTTTCGAAATGGGCAAGTTCGGCTTTATCGAAGTGCTCGATGCCCAGCACACCTTGATCACCGCACGCGGCCAGTATCTCGACTCGCTGGGCGCCGCCAGTGCTGCCCGGGCGCAAGTGGAACGGATCTACGGCGACCTTGATGGTGCCGTTGCCGCGCGTTGAGCGGCCAGACGCTTTATTCGGTACCTGGCGGCTGAGCCCGTCACTGCCCACGATCAGCAGGAGTAGCAATGAACAACACACGCAAGATCGCCCTCGCGGTGGCCGCCGTGGCCGCCCTCGGCCTGGGCAGCCTGCTCTGGAGCTCGAATGCCGAGCAGCACGCCGATGCCCATGGCAAGGATGACGATCATGGCCATGCCGAGACGCAGGCGACGCCAGCCAAAAACTCAGGCGAGGATGATCACGACCACCTAGAGGGCGCTGAAGACGAGCACGCCGAAGCAGGCCATGGAGAAGAGGAGGGCAAGCTGACTCTCAGTGCCGAGCAGATCAAGGCGGCGGGCATCGTCCTCGCCCTTGCGGGGCCACGCCAGCTCGGCACCGTGGTGAGCTTCCCTGGGGAGATTCGCTTTGACGAAGACCGCACCGCGCACGTGGTGCCACGGGTGCCTGGCGTGGTCGAAAGCGTGCACGCCAATCTCGGCCAGGCGGTGCGCAAGGGCCAGGTGCTGGCGGTGATCGCCAGCCAGCAGATCTCCGACCTGCGCAGCGAACAGCAGGCCGCCCAGCGCCGGCTCGAGCTGGCCCGGCTGACCTTCACCCGCGAACAACAGTTGTGGCAGGACAAGATTTCTGCCGAGCTGGACTACCTGCAGGCCCGCCAGGCCCTGCAGGAGGCTGAGATTGCCCAGGCCAATGCCCGCCAGAAAATCGCCGCAATCGGCTCTGCCATCGGGGCCGCCGGCGGCAACCGCTACGAACTGCGAGCACCGTTCGATGCAATGGTGGTGGAGAAGCACCTGAGCGTCGGCGAAGTGGTCAGCGAGGCCACCAACGCGTTCATCCTGTCGGACCTCAGCCAGGTCTGGGCGACGTTTGCGGTGCCGCCCAGTGACTTGAACAAGGTCACCACCGGCCGCGCGGTCAAGGTGTCCTCGCCAGACATGAATGCCGAAGTCGACGGCAAGGTCGGCTATGTCGGCAGCCTGCTCGGTGAGCAGAACCGCGCGGCAACCGTGCGCGTCACCCTGACCAATCCCGAGGGGGCCTGGCGCCCAGGCCTGTTCGTAAATATCGCGGTGACGGCGCAGTCGGCCCAGGTCGCCGTGGCCGTGCCCGAGTCGGCTGTACAAACCCTCGAAGCACAGCCTGCGGTATTCGTGCGCAGCGTCGACGGCTTCGAGGCGCACCCGGTCAGCCTTGGTCGGCGTGACGGCGGTTACGTGGAGATAACCACGGGCCTGCAAGCCGGTGTCGAGGTCGCTGCCAGTGGCAGTTTCACGCTCAAGTCGGAGCTGGGCAAGGCCACTGCCGAGCACAGCCACTGATGCGCCGCGAAAGGAAGATTGCCCATGTTTGAACGTCTTATCAGATTCGCCATCGAGCAGCGCATCGTGGTCATGATCGCAGTGCTGATCATGGCTGCGGTCGGGGTCTACAGCTACCAGAAGCTGCCCATCGATGCGGTCCCGGATATCACCAACGTCCAGGTCCAGATCAACACCGCCGCACCAGGTTATTCACCGCTGGAAACCGAGCAGCGCATCACCTTTGCCGTGGAAACGGCCATGGCCGGCCTGCCGGGGCTGCTGCAGACCCGCTCGCTGTCGCGCTCGGGCCTGTCGCAGGTCACGGTGATTTTCAAGGACGGCACCGACATCTTCTTCGCCAGGCAGTTGGTCAACGAGCGTCTGCAGGTGGCCAAGGCGCAATTGCCGCAAGGCGTCGAGGCGATCATGGGCCCGGTATCGACCGGGCTCGGCGAGATTTTCCTGTGGACCGTCGAGACCGAGCCTGGCGCGCTGAAGGAAGACGGTACGCCCTACACCCCGACCGACCTGCGGGTGATCCAGGACTGGATCATCAAGCCGCAGTTGCGCAACGTGCCCGGGGTTGCCGAAATCAACACCATTGGCGGCTACGCCAAGCAGTACCAGATTGCGCCCGATCCCAAGCGCCTGGCTGCCTACAAGCTGACCTTGAATGATTTGCTGACTGCCCTGGAAAGCAACAACGGCAACGTTGGCGCCGGCTACATCGAGCGCAGTGGCGAGCAATTGTTGATCCGCGCACCTGGCCAGGTGGGCACTGTCGATGACATCGCCAACATCGTCATCAGCAGCGTTGGCGGCGCACCGATCCGCGTCAGCAATGTCGCCGAAGTCAGCATCGGCAAGGAGCTGCGCTCCGGCGCTGCCACCGAGAACGGCCGTGAGGTGGTGCTCGGCACCGTGTTCATGCTGATCAACGAGAACAGCCGCAGTGTGTCGCAAGCGGTTGCCAGCAAGCTCGCCGAGATCGACCGCACGCTGCCCAAGGGCGTGGTGGCGGTCACCGTCTATGACCGCACCAATCTGGTCGAAAAAGCCATTGCCACGGTCAAGAAGAACCTGATCGAAGGGGCGATTCTGGTCATCGTGATTCTGTTCCTGTTCCTCGGCAATATCCGCGCGGCGTTGATCACGGCGATGGTGATCCCGCTGTCGATGCTGTTCACCTTCACCGGCATGTTCAACAACAAGGTCAGCGCCAACCTGATGAGCCTGGGCGCACTGGACTTCGGCATCATTGTCGACGGCGCGGTGGTGATCGTGGAAAACGCCATCCGGCGTCTGGCCCATGCCCAGCACAAGCACGGGCGCATGCTGAGCAAGACCGAGCGTTTCCATGAGGTGTTCGCGGCGGCCCGCGAGGCGCGCCGGCCGTTGATCTTCGGTCAGTTGATCATCATGGTGGTGTACCTGCCGATCTTTGCCCTCACCGGGGTCGAGGGCAAGATGTTCCACCCGATGGCGTTCACCGTGGTGCTGGCGCTGCTCGGCGCGATGATCCTGTCGGTGACGTTCGTGCCTGCCGCAATTGCCATGTTCGTCACCGGCAAGGTCAAGGAAGAGGAAGGCGTGGTCATGCGCACCGCGCGCCAGGGCTACCAGCCGGTGCTGCGCTGGGTGCTGGAGCATCGCCGGTTTGCCTTCGCCGGGGCATTCATCTTGGTACTGCTCAGCGGCGTGCTGGCGACGCGCATGGGCAGCGAGTTCATCCCCAGCCTGAGCGAGGGCGATCTGGCCTTGCAGGCGTTGCGGGTGCCGGGCACCAGCCTGACCCAGTCGGTCGACATGCAGCAGCGTCTGGAAAAAGCCATCATCGAGCAGGTCCCAGAGGTGGAACGGATATTTGCCCGTACCGGCACCGCCGAGATCGCCTCCGACCCGATGCCACCGAACATCTCCGATGCCTACATCATGCTCAAGCCGCAGAGTCAGTGGCCTGACCCGAGCCTGTCGCGGGAGGCATTGATCGCCCGGGTGCAGAAGGCAGCCGCCAGCGTGCCGGGCAGCAACTATGAGCTATCGCAGCCGATTCAGTTGCGTTTCAACGAGCTGATCTCCGGTGTTCGCAGTGATGTTGCGGTCAAGATTTTCGGCGATGACATGGATGTGCTCAACCGCACTGCGGCCAAGATCGCCACGGCGTTGCAGGGCGTGCCAGGTGCGTCCGAGGTCAAGGTCGAACAGACCACCGGCTTGCCGGTACTGACCATCAATATCGACCGTGACAAGGCCGCACGTTATGGCCTGAGCATGGGCGCTGTGCAGGACGCCATCGCCATCGCGGTAGGTGGCCGTGAGGCTGGCACCTTGTATGAAGGCGACCGCCGTTTCGACATGGTGGTGCGCCTCTCGGAGACCTTGCGCACCGACGTTGCCGGGCTGTCCAGCCTGTTGATCCCGGTGCCGGCAAGCGCCGCCAGCGGGGCCCAGCAGATTGGCTTCATCGCCTTGTCGCAGGTGGCCAGCCTGGACCTGCAGTTGGGGCCCAACCAGATCAGCCGCGAGAACGGCAAGCGCCTGGTGGTGGTCAGCGCCAACGTGCGCGAGCGTGACCTTGGCTCGTTCGTTGCGCAGGCCAGCGAGACCCTGGCCAGCACGGTCGCCATCCCGGCAGGTTACTGGACCAGCTGGGGCGGCCAGTTCGAGCAGTTGCAGTCGGCGGCCAAGCGGCTGCAGATCGTGGTGCCGGTGGCTTTGCTGTTGGTCATGACCTTGCTGTTCTTGATGTTCAACAACCTCAAGGACGGCTTGCTGGTGTTCACCGGGATTCCCTTTGCCCTGACCGGCGGGGTGGTGGCACTGTGGCTGCGTGATATCCCGCTGTCGATCTCGGCTGGGGTGGGCTTTATTGCCTTGTCCGGGGTCGCGGTGCTCAACGGGCTGGTGATGATCGCGTTCATCCGTGGGCTGCGCGAAGAGGGTCGCAGTGTCAGGCTGGCCGTGGATGAAGGTGCGCTGACCCGGTTGCGACCGGTGTTGATGACGGCGCTGGTGGCGTCGCTCGGCTTCATCCCGATGGCCTTGGCCACCGGCACCGGCGCTGAGGTGCAACGGCCGTTGGCGACCGTGGTGATTGGCGGGATTCTGTCGTCTACGGCGTTGACGCTGCTGGTGTTGCCGGCGCTGTATCACTGGGTGCATCGGCGTGATGATGAGGCAGAGAAGACTTGAGGTAGTTACCCACAACAAAAAAACCCACAATGCATATTGTGGGTTTTTTATTGAAGATTGAATAGAGCGGGGCCGCTGCGCGGCCCTTCGCGGGTGAACCCGCTCCCACAGATACAGCGCTGGATTCAGACCTTACGCTGTACCTGTGGGAGCGGGTTCACCCGCGAAGGCCGCGCAGCGGCCCCGTTATTTATATCACTACTTACTTTCAGTGCGCGACTGTTTCGGCTGTTGCGCAACTTGCTGTTTTTCATCCTGGCGCAACGACTTGCTATCCCAAAGTCGTGCCTGCTCAGTACGAAAATCCTGATTGAATTGCTTGACGCGCTGATGCCCGCCTTCAGCATATGCGGTACCGGCCATTCCAATCAGCAGGCTGGCCATGGCCATGCACTTCAGCAGTTTCATAATTAACCTCGCTATCGTCAACCTGCCGGGAATGGCGGTTTCTCTCGCATATAGATTAACCAGGCGAAGTTAACGCGAGGGTGAGTGGGCTATTACAGTTTGGTTAGGTTGGCACGCCCGTAATTGCTCCCGGTAATCGGCGCGCTAACGATTAGTGCGGTGTTAATTGAGTTCAATTTTTGAACTTTCATTACCTGACCATTCGTCTTGCTTTGATAAAAATACGGGCACGATCTTTAACCGGTTTTCTCCCAATAGGTAGATGACGCTGTGCTGCGGTATCGCCCCGCGTCTGACAAAGCCTGACCTAAGCCTGAGGAGAACTTTATGTTCATTCCTAACAAACCCATGGAATGAGGGCAGTGAGGGACGGTGGTGACGGCAGTGCGTCAGTGTC
The DNA here is from genome assembly GCF_052850745.1 of Pseudomonas sp. 1121_17. NCBI lineage: Bacteria > Pseudomonadati > Pseudomonadota > Gammaproteobacteria > Pseudomonadales > Pseudomonadaceae > Pseudomonas > Pseudomonas sp. 1121_17. Next base: position 409,406 of record NZ_VXCX01000003.1, on the reverse strand, counting down.
GTTGTCCGAAGTCTAGTTCGATGTGGTCGAGGCGATGAAGCTGTGCACAGCGTCCGATCCTGCCAGCGATTCGATTACCGGTGCCGACCTGGTTCGGGGCTGGTGCAGGGTTCGGATAAATAACAGGAGGTGGAGTGATGTCCAGCATCAGCAGAAAAGTTAAAACGCAACGCAGCAAAGGCGCACAGCCGTTTCTCGAGAGTGCCCTGGCGGAGTTCGAGATGGAGTCACGCATGGCCTGCCGGGCGATGCGCGTGCGGTCGGCCATGACTGTGTTCGGCGTGGGCAGCTTGCTACCCAATGACCTGCCGCGCAGTCAGGCGTTGCCAACCGCAGACGTCGCGGTAGGGCAAACCGTCCACTGATGAACTACGCGCTGAGCGCAATCACTCAATCCATTGCAACGGGAGTCGAAGCTTATGTCCGCTGACCTACTCACGTACTTCTGGATTGCCGTAGCGGCAATCATCCTACTGCTTGACCTGTGGGCCATCGTCAGTGTGTTTCGCAGCGACAAGGCTGACGCCACCAAGATCATGTGGGCGTTGCTGCTGGTCGTCCTGCCGGTAATTGGCCTGGCTATTTGGGGCATTGCCGGGCCACGTGGGATCAAGCGTGGCACGGGCCCCTCATCACCCGACCACAGCAAAGGCTAGGAGAAAAAAGTATGCGCAACCCCGCCGATAAACAACACCAGCAACAAACACCGAGCAAGCCCGCAGGAGAGGCCGAGCGCGACAACGATGCACGCCGGCCAGACGGCTCGACGGGCACTGAGCATGACTCGACCGCGCAGAAAACAGCACGCCAGGAAGACCAGCAGCGCAAGTAAAAATGAAAAAGCGGCGCGCATCTCTCGGGATGCGCGCCGCTTTTTTTGCGGGGTTTACAGGATGGGCTTACCGCCGGTCACGCCATAGCGCGAACCGGAAATGTAGCTGGCCTCATCCGAGCCAAGCAGCACATAGATCGGGGCGACTTCGACCGGCTGGCCAGGGCGGCCCATCGGCGTTTGCGTACCGAATTCGCTGACCTGTTCGAGCGGCATGGTCGCCGGGATCAATGGGGTCCAGATCGGGCCAGGTGCGACGCTGTTTACGCGAATGCCCTTGCTGCCCAGCATCTGCGCCAGGCCTGCGGTGAAGTTGGCGATCGCGCCTTTGGTGGTGGCGTAGGGCAGCAGGGTAGGCTTGGGTGAGTCGGAATTGATCGAACTGGTATTGATGATCGAACTGCCCTTGGCCATCGACGGCAGCGCGCGCTGGCAGATGCGGAACATGGCCGTGATGTTCACGTCGAAGGTCATCACCCACTCGTCATCGGTGATGTCTTCAAGGTTTTCGTGGGACATCTGGAACGCGGCATTGTTGATCAGGATGTCGATGCGGCCAAACTTCTCCACCGTCTTGTCGACAATTTCGTAGCACACCGCCTTGTGCGCCAGATCGCCTGGCAGCAGCAGGCACTGGCGGCCAGCCTGTTCGACCCAGCGGGCAGTTTCCTGGGCGTCTTCGTGTTCATTCAGATAAGCGATGGCAACGTCGGCGCCTTCACGGGCATAGGCAATCGCCACGGCGCGGCCGATGCCGCTGTCGCCGCCTGTAATCAGGGCGATCTTGCCCTGCAGGCGGCCACTGCCTTTGTAGCTGTGCTCACCGCAATCAGGGGCCGGTTGCATCTTCTGTTGCTCGCCGGGGACGGCCTGCGGTTGTGTCGGGAACGGCGGGGTCGGGTAATCGCGCATGGTCAGTACTCCTGTTGAGATTGAAGACTCCTGATATTGGAAGGAGCCCATCCGCGGGAGTTGGAGTGCATGCGCGATCAACGCGACCAGTGGTCGAACGCTAGGGTTTGCCTGGAATCCCGTACTTGCGCAGGCGCTGGGCAATCGCGGTGTGCGAGGTGTTCAGGCGTGCCGCGAGCTGCCTGGTCGAGGGGTAGCTGGGGTACAGGCGCTGCAGCAGTTCACGCTCGAAATCGCCGACTGCCTGCTCAAGGCTGGCTACCTCGGTGTCCTGGCCGCGGCGCACCGCGGTGCCGGCGATGTCCAGGTCGCCAATGTCGACCAGGTCGCTGTCGCAGATGGCCGCAGCGCGGAAGATCACGTTCTGTAATTGGCGCACGTTGCCCGGCCACGGGTTGGCCAGCAACGCTGCATGGGTGCCTGGGGCGAGCTGGCAGGTCGGGCGCTGGATCTGCGTGCAGGCCTGCTGCATGAAATAGTGCGCCAGCAGCAGAATATCCTGGCCGCGCTCGCGCAGCGGCGGCACTTGCAGGTTGAGCACGTTGAGGCGGTAGAACAGGTCCTCGCGAAAGCTGCCCTCGCTGACCATGCGTTCGAGGTCACGGTGGGTGGCGCTGATGATGCGCACATCGACCTTGACCTCGCGATCGCCCCCTACCCGGCGAAAGCTGCCGTCGTTGAGAAAACGCAGCAGCTTGGCCTGCAGGTACGGCGACATTTCGCCGATCTCGTCGAGAAACACCGTACCCTGGTTGGCCAGCTCCATCAGCCCCGGCTTGCCACCGCGCTGCGCGCCGGTAAACGCGCCCGGGGCATAGCCGAACAGTTCGCTCTCGGCCAGGCTCTCGGGCAGCGCGGCGCAGTTGAGAGCCAGAAAGGGCGCGCCCTGACGGCTACTCAGGGCGTGGCTTGCGCGGGCCACCAGCTCTTTGCCGGTGCCGGTTTCGCCATGCACCAGTAACGGCGCATCCAGCGCCGCCACGCGCAGGGCACGGGCCTTGAGGGTGCGAATGGCCGGCGAGTCGCCGAGCAACGCATCGAAGCCTTCGGCGTGATCATGGTGCAGCGCCGACAAGCGCTCACCCATACGCTTGGGCGGGTACAGCGTCAGCAGGCCACCGGCATGGGTGATCGGTGTGGCATCCAGGAGCAGGCTGTGGCCGTCGAACTGCATCTCGCGCATCGGCAGGTGGAAGTTGTTGTCCAGCAGCGCCTGCAGCAGGGCCGGGTCCTTGAACAGCTCGCCAACCGAACGCCCGGCCGACTCGCGCCCGCACAGGGCGATCAGCGCCGGGTTGGCCAGCAACACCTTGCCGGCGCTGTCGACGGCCAGCACCGGGTCGCTCATGGCTGCCAGCAAGGCATCCAGCTGCAGGTGGCGGCGCTGGCCGGGGAGGATGTCGACCACTTCCACCGATTGCACGCCGCGCACTTCCAGCAGGGCATCGTGCAGTTCTTCGAGCACCGCCGGGCTGAGGGTCGGGGCGTCGATGTAGACGTTGGGCGGGACCATCTCCACGGCGTCCAGGTTGAGATGGCGGGCACCGAGCAGGGCCAGGACTTCCTGGGTGATGCCGACGCGGTCGATGAAGCTGACGTGAATGCGCATGGGGAGCGTACAAGGCTGTGGCCGCAGAGGCGCTCAGTATGCCGCGCCCGCCTCAGGCTTCAAGCCTTGTGCATCAACAAAACTGCCGGCGGTACTGTCGCCGTAAAGGCTATTCCAGGTGCTCAGGCTTGACGCAGTCGCCGGATTTGACCGCAAGCTTCTGGCGGATGTCTTCAAACATCAGGTCATAGATTTTGTGCGACGAGCCCATGCTCTCGAATTTTTTCGGCTGCGGCATGTAGCTCTGGGCCTTGCGCGTGGCGATGCTGAGAAAGCTCGGCAGGACCTGATCCTTGGCCAGAAAGAACGTCTCCTCGACCGGCTTGCCTTCGATGCTGCCGTGCATATGAAACTGGATGCCGGCGCCGTCCTTGGGGTCCGTGGCCACTTCGTAGTTGATGTTGAGGTCGTAGCTGTGATCCTGGTTGTGCAGCGCCATGCGCTCGATATGCACGTGACCTGGCTCGAACTTGGCCATGATAGCTCCTCGCAAAGGTGTGAAAACGGCGGGCGACCGGCACCCGCCAACTGCAATCAACGGTAGCTTATTCCAGGCTTGGCGGTGGACACTCGGGTGCCGGCACTGCCTTTGACGATCTCTTCGATGTCGGCCAGCGAACCAATCACCGCGACCTTGCCGGTGTTGCGGGCGAAGTCGCAGGCAGCCTGCACCTTGGGTCCCATCGAGCCTGCGGCAAAGCCAAGCCGCTCCAGTTCATCCGGGTGAGCCTGGGCAATCGCCTTCTGCGTGGGCTTGTTGAAGTCGACATACGCGGCGTTGACGTCGGTGGCGATGACCAGCAGGTCAGCGTCCAGCTGTTCAGCCAGCAGGGCCGAACACAGGTCCTTGTCTATCACCGCTTCGATGCCTTTGAGCTTGCGGTTGTCATCGTACATGGTGGGGATGCCGCCGCCACCGGCGCAGATCACGATGCTGCGTTTTTCCAGCAACCATTTGATCGGACGGATTTCGAAGATGCGCTTGGGTTTCGGGCTGGCGACTACCCGGCGGAATTTGTCGCCGTCAGGCTTGACCACCCATCCCTTGTCCTTGGCCAGACGCTCGGCGTCCTCCTTGCTGTAGACCGGGCCGATGAACTTGGTCGGGTCCTTGAAGGCCGGGTCGTTGGCGTCGACTTCGACCTGGGTGAGCAGGGTGGCGAACGGCACTTCGAAGTCGAGCAGGTTGCCCAGCTCCTGTTCGATCATGTAGCCGATCATGCCTTCGGTTTCAGCGCCAAGCACGTCCAGCGGGTAGGCTTCGTCCGGCTTGTAGGCCTGGGCCTGCAGCGACAGCAAACCGACCTGTGGGCCGTTGCCGTGGGCGATGACCAGTTCATTGCCGGGGTGGATCTTGGCGATCTGTTCGGTGGCGGTGCGGATGTTGCTTCGCTGATTGTCAGCGGTCAGAGGCTCGCCTCGGCGGAGCAGGGCGTTGCCGCCCAGTGCAACAACGATACGCATGGTCAAGTGTCCTTTGGCAGAGAGGAGCAGACGGCGTGGCCGCTGCGGGTGAACGTGGAAAAGCAGCAATTCACCTCGCAACGGCCACGCCAGCCCAGCGGGTCGGTCAGAGATCAGCCAGGGTCGAGACCAGGATCGCCTTGATCGTGTGCATGCGGTTTTCCGCCTGCTCGAAGGCAATGCAGGCCGGCGACTCGAACACGTCGTCGGTCACTTCGATACCGTTGGCCAGGTGCGGGTACTGCTCGGCGATCTGCTTGCCGACCTTTGTGTCGGAGTTGTGGAACGCCGGCAGACAGTGCATGAACTTGGCCCGCGGGTTGCCGGTGGCCTTCATCAGCTCGGCGTTGACCTGGTACGGCAGCAGTTGCTGAATGCGTTCGCCCCAGGCTTCGACTGGCTCGCCCATCGATACCCAAACGTCGGTATGGACGAAATCGACGCCTTTTACCGCCGCTTTCGGGTCTTCGGTGAGGGTGATGCGCGCGCCGCTTTCTTCGGCGTATTTGTGGCAGCGTTCGACCAGATCATCGTGCGGCCACAGCGCCTTGGGCGCGGCAATGCGCACGTCCATGCCGAGCTTGGCGCCGATCAGCAGCAGCGAGTTGCCCATGTTGTTGCGGGCGTCGCCCAGGTAGGCGTAGCTGATGTCGTGGATCGGCTTGTCGCTGTTTTCGCGCATGGTCAGCACGTCGGCGATCATCTGGGTAGGGTGGTATTCATCGGTCAGGCCGTTGAACACCGGTACCCCGGCAAACTTGGCCAGCTCTTCGACGATCTCCTGCTTGAAACCGCGGTACTCGATGGCGTCGTACATGCGCCCGAGCACCCGTGCGGTGTCCTTCATGCTTTCCTTGTGGCCGATCTGCGACGAATTGGGGTCGATGTAGGTGACATTGGCGCCTTGGTCGTAGGCGGCCACTTCGAACGCGCAGCGGGTGCGGGTCGAGGTCTTTTCGAAGATCAGGGCAATGTTGTTGCCCTTCAGGTGCTGCTGCTCGGTGCCGGTGTACTTGGCGCGCTTGAGGTCGCGGGACAGGTCGAGCAGGTAGCGCAGCTCGCGCGTGGTGTGATGTTCCAGGCTGAGCAGGTTGCGGTTGTGGATGTTGAACGCCATGACAGTTCTCCTTGGATTCGGTGAGGTACCCGGCCGGCGCCTGGTGAGCGCGGCCGGGGTGCTGGCTATTTCAGTAATCGATAGGGTCGCGGATGATCGGGCAGGTCATGCAGTGGCCGCCGCCACGGCCACGGCCGAGTTCGCCGGCACTGATGGTGATGACCTCCACTCCAGCCTTGCGCAGCAGGGTATTGGTATAGGTATTGCGGTCGTAGCCGATGACCACACCAGGCTCGAGCGCGACCACGTTGTTGCCGTCATCCCACTGTTCGCGCTCGGCGGCAAAGGCGTTGCCGCCGGTTTCCACCACGCGCAGCTCTTTCAGGTTGAGCGACTCGGCGACCACTTCGATGAAGCTCTTGTGCTCGCGGCGCACGTCCAGGCCATACGGCTTGCTGCTGTCCTGACGGATCACGAACGGCACAATCTCTTTGACTACTTCCGGGAAGACCGTGACCAGGTCGCGGTCGCAGAAGCTGAACACGGTGTCCAGGTGCATCGCCGCGCGAGATTTTGGCAGGCCGGCGACCACTACTTTTTCTACCGCGCCCTTGGCGAACAGCGACTGCGCCAGTTGGCCGATGGCCTGGCGCGAAGTGCGCTCACCCATGCCGATCAAGACCACGCCGTTGCCGATCGGCATGACGTCGCCGCCTTCCAGGGTGGACTTGCCATGGTCCTGGTCAGGGTCGCCGTACCAGATTTCGAAGTCGGCGCTGGTGAACTGTGGGTGGAACTTGTAGATGGCGGTGGTCAGCAGGGTTTCCTGACGGCGCGCTGGCCAATACATCGGGTTCAGCGTGACGCCGCCGTAGATCCAGCAGGTGGTGTCGCGGGTGAACTGGGTGTTGGGCAGCGGGTCGAGGAGGAAGCTGGAGTGACCGAGGTAGTCGCGGTACATCTTGATCACGCTGGCGCCTTCGCTTTCAGGCAGGTCTTCGCCGGCCACGCCGCCAATCAGAAACTCAGCCAGACGGCGTGGCTCCATGCCTTCGAGCCAGCTGCGCACTTCGTTGGTCAGACCCAGGCCGACGGTATCGGCGGTGATCTTGCGGTCGAGGATCCACTTCAGGGCTTCAGGGACCTGCACGGTCTCGGTCAGCAGGTTGTGCATTTCCAGCACTTCGATGCCGCGCTCGCGCATCTTGGTAACGAAGTCGAAGTGGTCGCGCTTGGCCTGATTGACCCAGATCACATCGTCGAACAGCAGGTCGTCGCAGTTGCTTGGGGTCAGCCGCTGGTGCGCCAGGCCTGGGGAGCAGACCATCACTTTGCGCAGTTTGCCGGCTTCGGAATGCACGCCGTACTTGAGGTTTTCGGTGGACATGGTGATTGCCTCCATAATGCAGATTCGGTGATTAAAGGGTCAGGAAACCGTCATACAGGCCGTAGGCCGCCACCAGCGCGCCGACGACTACCGCCGCGAAGATCAGCTTCTCCATGCTGGTGAAGATCGGTTGCCCCAGTTCACGCTTGGCCTTGGCGAACAGGATCGCCCCAGGCGCATACAGCAGCGCCGACAGCAGCAGGTACTTCATGCCACCGGCATACAGCAGCCAGATCGCGTAGATCAGGGCGATAGCGCCGATCAACAGGTCCTTGCGCCGCTCACCGGGTGCTTGTTCGTAGGTTTCGCCGCGCAGCGCCATGAGAAAGCCGTAGGCCGCCGACCATAGGTAGGGCACCAGGATCATCGAGGTGGCGAGGTAGATCAGCGACAGGTAGGTGCTGGCCGAGAACAGGGTGATGATCAGGAACACCTGCACCATCGCGTTGGTCAGCCAAAGGGCGTTGGTCGGGACATGGTTGGCGTTTTCGCGGCGGAGAAACTCCGGCATGGTGTGGTCCTTGGCCGCCGCGAACATGATCTCGGCGCACAGCAGCACCCACGACAGCAACGCCCCGAGCAGCGAGATGATCAGGCCGACGCTGATCAGCACCGCGCCCCAGTGGCCGACCACATGCTCAAGCACTGCCGCCATCGACGGGTTCTGCAGCTTGGCCAGTTCCGGTTGGGTCATCACGCCCATCGACAGCACGTTGATCAGCACCAGGAACAGCAGCACGGTGATAAAGCCGATTACCGTGGCCTTGCCGACGTCGGCGCGTTTTTCTGCACGCGAGGAGAAGATGCTCGCGCCCTCGATGCCGATGAACACCCACACGGTGACCAGCATCATGTTGCGCACCTGGTTCATCACGCTGCCCAGGTCCGGCGAGCCGACCGCCCAGATGTCGGCGGTGATCACGTCGAGCTTGAACGCGAACAGGCAGATCAGCGCGAACAAGGCCAGCGGCACCACCTTGGCGATGGTCGTCACCAGGTTGATGAAGGCGGCTTCCTTGATCCCGCGCAGCACCAGAAAATGCACGGCCCAGAGCAGGATCGAGGCGCCGATCACCGCCGCCGGCGTGTTGCCTTCGCCAAATACCGGGAAGAAATAACCGAGCGTGCTGAACAACAGCACGAAGTAACCGACGTTGCCCAGCCAGGCACTGATCCAGTAACCCCAGGCTGAGGAAAAGCCCATGTAGTCACCAAATCCAGCCTTGGCGTAGGCATATACCCCACCGTCCAGATCGGGCTTGCGATTGGCCAGGGTCTGGAATACGAACGCCAGGGTCAACATGCCTACTGCGGTAATTGCCCAGCCAATCAATACCGCGCCAACACCGGCACTGGCGGCCATGTTTTGCGGCAGCGAAAAGATCCCGCCACCAATCATCGAGCCGACCACAAGTGCGACCAGTGCGCCGAGTTTAAGTTTTTCGGGAGAATCAGACATTTAACGACTCCGTACCAGGAGAAAGTTGACGTCATGGTAAACCTGACGCCGCCGGCATTCGCTGATGTAGATCAGTTCATGGCAACGTGAGGCCAAGGCCAAACGTGTCTCCTGGAGTGTGCCGACCGCTCTGCTGCAGGCCTTTGCACCGGCAACTCCATGTCAATGTAGAGTAAACACTCTGTTCTGCCTGCGATGTTTCAAACTAGCCGCTTTTACCGGATAGGCAAATTTTCAGCGTAAATAAAAATTATTACTGCAGCAGGCTATAGTTGCCCGGCAGCCTCCCATTGGCGCACAGGATCGCCTATAGACAGTGTTGCTATTAGTGCTATAGCGTTTAATGGCGACAGCGCATATGCAGCGCTATTTATATGGACTCAAAATTGTTGCGTGCAGATGACATCAACCAACGGTGGGCGCCCAATGAGCGAGCCTGGAAATAAACTGCGACTCGGTGCATTGATTGCGCTGGTAGTGGGTTCGATGATTGGTGGCGGGATCTTTTCGCTGCCGCAGAACATGGCCGCCCGCGCCGACGCCGGCGCTGTGTTGATCGGCTGGGGCATCACCGCCGTAGGCATGCTGGCGCTGGCGTTCGTGTTCCAGACCCTGGCCAACCGCAAACCCGAACTCGACTCGGGGGTGTATGCCTACGCCAAGGCCGGCTTTGGCGACTACATGGGTTTCTCTTCGGCGTGGGGCTACTGGATCAGCGCCTGGCTAGGCAACGTCGGCTACTTCGTACTGCTGTTCAGCACCCTGGGGTTTTATTTTCCAATGTTCGGCGAGGGCAATACGCCGGTGGCGATCGGCTGCGCCTCGGTGTTGCTCTGGTGCGTGCACTTTGTGGTGCTGCGTGGGATCAAGGAAGCCGCGTTCATCAACCTGATCACTACCGTGGCCAAGGTAGTGCCACTGCTGATTTTTATCGTGATTGCCGCCGTGGCGTTTCGTGCCGAAGTCTTCACCCGCGACCTCTGGGGCGCGAGCAACCCGCAGTTCGGCAGCGTAATGGAGCAGGTCCGCAACATGATGCTGGTGACCGTGTTCGTCTTTATCGGCATCGAGGGCGCGAGCGTGTACTCGGCGCGGGCCCAGCGCCGTTCAGACGTGGGCAAGGCGACTGTGATCGGCTTTCTCGGCGTGCTCGCCTTGCTGGTGCTGGTCAACGTGCTGTCGCTTGGGGTGATGACCCAGCCGCAGCTGGCGGGGTTGCAGAACCCCTCGCTGGCAGCGGTGCTGGAGCATATCGTCGGCCCATGGGGCGCGCTGCTGATCAGCCTGGGCCTGGCGGTGTCACTGCTGGGCGCGCTGCTGTCGTGGGCGCTGTTGTGTGCAGAGATCCTCTACGCCACGGCCAAGGACAAGACCATGCCGCGTTTTCTCACCGTCGAGAACGCCAATCACGTGCCGGCCAACGCGCTGTGGCTGACCAACTGCATGATCCAGGGCTTTTTGCTGATCACGCTGTTTTCGGCAGGTACCTACACCAGCCTGATCTATCTGGCGTCGTCGATGATTCTGGTGCCGTACCTGTGGTCGGCGGCCTATGCTGTGCTGCTGGCGCTGCGCGGTGAAGGCTATGCCGAGCAAGCCGGGCTGCGCCGCAAGGACCTGATGGTGGCCGGCCTGGCGCTGGTCTACGCGATCTGGCTGTTGTACGCCGGCGGGCTCAAGTACCTGCTGCTGTCGGCGTTGCTATATGCGCCAGGGGTGATTCTGTTTGCAAGGGCCAAGCACGAGCAGGGCCAGGCGCTCTTCACCGGCTGGGAAAAGCTGATTTTCGCTGCGGTGCTGGCAGGTGCAGGCGTGGCCGCGTATGCGCTGTACGCGGGGTTGTTGACGCTCTAGCTCAGCCGGCATTGCAGTTGGAGGCTGCGGGCTGAACGCGCTCCGGGCGTGACCAGATCCACAGGTTGCCCAGGCTCATGCCGGCGATGGCCAGAAACACCGGCCAACGGTGCTCGAGAAAGGTCAGCATCAGGCAGGCGCAAATCAGCATGCTCACGGTGGCGCTGATTTTCGCCCGGCGCTGGATCACCCGGCCGTTGCGCCAGTTGTGCAGGATCGGCCCGAACAGCCGATGGTTCTCCAGCCAGGCGCTCAGGCGCGGCGAGCTGCGCGTCGCGGCCCAGGCTGCAAGCAGAATGAACTCGGTGGTCGGCAGGCCCGGAATGACAATCGCCACCAAGCCGATACCCAGGCTCACATAAGCCAGGATCGCGTACAGCAGGCGGGTCAGTTTCGAGCGGGCAAGTTGGGTCATGGTCTCACTGCAAAAACGGCCGGTCACCACCGCGGTGACCGGCTAAAGCGTATCAGGCCGGCGCGACTTGTGCCGCGTAGGCATGCTTGAGCAACTCGGTGAAGCGCTCGAAGGCGGCGACTGCAGCACGCTCGGCGGCTGCGTCTTCTTCAGCGGACAGCTCCAGGCCATCGAGGATGCGCGTGAACTGTTTCCAGCCTTCGGCGCGGCCACCGGCCGGCTCACCCAGGTGACGTGCGCCAAAGCTGTCGGACAGCTCCAGTGCCACTGCACGCTTGATCAAAAAAGCGGCGCCCAGTTTGGATCCTTCGGAGACGAAGATCCAGCCTAGTGCCTCGCCTAGGCTCGGCGCCTGCAACGCGCCAGCCACGGGTGCCGGCACTTCAGCATTGAGGTCGACGAGGTCCATGCGAGCCTGATCGGCGCGGCAGCGGGCGGCCAGGTCGGGCACGATGAGGGTCAGCTGCGGATCGTTGTACAGCCCCTGCAGCTCGGACTGAAACAGGTACTGGGCAACCACGAAGCGGGCAAAGTTGTCACGGTTGGCAAACGGCGCGTGGGCTTTGACCAGTGCGTCGAGCTCGGTGTGTGGAGCGTTGGTCGCCTGATTCAGGCGTTGCGAGCGCAGCTGCGGGCGCTCGGCGTTGGCAGCGTTGGTCATGGTGGGTCCTTGGAAAATGGGCGGTCTAGTTACGAGACGAACAAGCGGGCTGAACACAGTAAAAATTCATGCTCAATAGTCCTGGCAGCGCAGGTCGATGTAGGAGCGGCCTCGTGTCGCGAAAGGCCCGCAAAGCGGGCCCAGCAATTCTGCGGTGCTGCACAAATCCTGGGGCCGCTACGCAGCCCTTTCCGACCGGTCCGGCGCCCCGGCAAAGCCGCTACAGGGGACCGCGTAAGCAGGTAATGCGCAGGTCAGATATCCCAGATCACGTTCACGGCGAAATTGCGCCCGGGCATGGTCAGGCGGTCGAGGTTGGCTGGCTGGGTCACCGCCGCTTCGCCCTGGCCGTCGTAGCCACGCACCGAATCCCACTGCCAGTACTTCTTGTTGGTCAGGTTGTACACGCCGGCGTTGACGGTGACGTCGTCGGTGACCTTGTAGAAACCGCTCAAGTCGAGCACGCCGTAGCCCGGGCTGCGGAACTGGGTGCTGGCGCCGTCCGGAGCGAAGAAGGCGCTGTCGTCGACCCGGGTCTTGCGTTTGACCAAAGTCCAGCTGAGCAGGGCGCCATAGTCGGCCTGGTCATAACCGAGACCAAACACGCCGGTCAGCGGGTTGACGCTGTTGATCGGCTGGCCATTGTCATCGTTGCGACCGTTGGCATAGGCAATCGAGGTCTGGCCATACAGGCCCTGCGGTGCGCCAAAGTGATCGAGGTTCAAGCGGCCTTTGAACTCGGCGCCCTTGATGGTGGCGTGCTTGATGTTGCTGGCCTGGAAGGTGGTGCCGAGGTTGGCCGACTGCACGGCGTCTTCGTTGATGAAATCCCGGTACTTGTTGTAGAACACCGCGACATCGAAGTTACCCGCGGCAAAGTTGCCGCGCAGGCCGGTTTCATAGCTCTTGCTTTTTTCCGGCTCCAGGCCCGGATTGCCCTCTACCCGGTAGCCCACAATCGGGTTGTCGAAGCGCCCGTACCTCGACTTGGCCGTCGGCGTGCGGAAGCCTTCGGCGTACTGGCCGTACCAGGTGTAGTTGTCGTCAAAGGCGTAGGTTACGCCAAGCTTGGGCGACAGGCGATGCCACTTCTTGTCCGAGTCGTCGACCGCAGTCGGAGCAACGCCGGTGCCCTGAATGCCACGCAGGAAGGCGTCGGTCATCTCCGGTCGCATGCGCGTGTAGTCGTAGCGCGCGCCAGGCAGGAAGGTCCAGCTGTTCCAGCGAATCTCGTCCTGGGCGAACAGGCTGTAAGTGTCGACGGTCGGGTCCGGGAAGTCGCTGACCAGCGCCTGGCCATCGCGGGCGCTGTCCTGGCCTACCGCTGTGCAGCTGCCGCCGACGTTCAGGCAGGTGCCGCTGCCGCTGCGCGTACCGGTGACTTCTTCATGCTTGAGGGTGGTGCCGTAGGTCAGCAGATGGTCGGTCTGGCCGATGCTGAAGGACTTGTCCAACTGCCCGTCGAATACCCATTGACGGTCCTTGTAAGTGGTCTTGCGGTCACGTGCTACCTGGCGACCCGAGGCGACATACAGCTCTTCGGTACGCTGATCGGTCTTGGCGATCTGGTAGTTCAGGCTCCACTTGGCGCGGTCGGCGAACAGGCTGTCGAGGCCGAATTCATGGTTGATGCCAAACCGCTCGCGAGTGACCGTGTCATTGCCCTGGCGCGCGCGGTATGAATTCATCGCGCCAAAGCCTGGTATGAACGGCCCGCCTACGGCGCTGAGGATGTTCTGATCGCGATCATCCTTGTAGGTTTCGTAGGTAACGCCCAGCCGCGCATCGTCGGCGTAGTTCCAGCCGGCCTTGGCCAGCACGTTGGTGGTGCGCACGTCTTCCGGGTTGGCCGCGGTGCGATCGAGCCCGGTGCCGTTGTGCTCGCCATAGGACTCGGTCTCATGGCCGTTACGCTGGCTCAGGTGCAGCAGGCCATCGACATCGCCCTGGCGGCCGGCGATGGTGGCCGAGGTCAGCCAGCTTTCGTCAGCCGAGCTGTAACCGGTCTTCAAGCGTGCGCCGATGTCCTTGCCCGGTTTGATGATGTCGTCCGCGTCGAGGGTGAAGTAGCTGACCGCGCCACCGATGGCGTTGCTGCCGTACAGCACCGAAGCCGGGCCACGCAGTATCTCTACGCGCTTGACGATTTCCGGGTCGACATAGTTGCGTTGGGTCTGCGCGTAGGGGCCGTAGAAGAAACTGTCGGGGATCGACACTCCGTCGATCTGGGTCAGTATCCGTTCACCGTCGATGCCGCGGATGTTGTATCCGTTGAGGCCGCTGCGCTGGCCGGTGCCGCCAACCGAAACACCCGGCTCGTAACGCACCAATTGCTGGGTATCGTTGACGTTCTGTCGATCCAGCTGCTCGCGGGTCTGCACAGTGACGGTGCTCGGCACCTGGCTGACATCCTGGGCGCTGCGGGTGGCGCTGACGGTCAGTTGCTGCAGGGCAATCACACTGCTGGCCGACTGGCGTTCAAGCACCACGTTGCCGTTACCGATCTTGCGGTAGCTCAGCCCGGTTCCTTGCAGCAAACGCTGCAGCGCAGGCTCGGCTGGCAGCGAGCCCTGGACGCCGGGCGATGAGATACCCTCGGCGACCTCGGCGCTGAAGCCGACCTGCCAGCCGGTAACCTGGCTGAAGGCGTTGATGGCCGCAACCAGTGGCTGTTGGCTAATGCTGAAGCGGTAATCGCCCATGCGCGGGCTGTTGGCCTGGGCCGGCTCTGCGGCCAGGGCCGGCAGGCTGACGGCGCCACTGGCGATCAGGGCCAAGGTCAGCAGAGACAGCTGCCCCAGGCGGCGGGGTGACGGGCGGAGTTGAGCTGTGGACATCGAAAGCGCTCCCAGACGCGCGGACTATTATAGGTGATGCTTGTTCTTGTTTAAAAACAAGAATCAGTTGCATTGGCTATAACGAGACGTGTTGTGGGTAGCGATCGCGTAAAAATAATTAAGGCGGCAGTCAGCGATTCAGTTGAGGATCACCAGCGCCGGGTATTCATGCAGCCTGGCTGAGGTGATCTGGGCCAGCGCGCGCAAGGTTTCCAGCGGTTGGTCGAGGCGGTAGTTACCGGTCACGGCAACCTGCTCGAGCGCGCCGTTGCGGCTGATGATCCAGCCCGGATAGTAACGGCGCACCTCGGCCAATACTTCGCTCAGCGGGCAGTTCTCGAACACCAGGCGGCCCTCGACCCAGGCCAGATCCTGGCGCATATCGGGGCGGCTGGGCTGGCCAAAACCCTGCGGGCCAACGCTGATGCTGTCGCCGGCGCGCAGGCGAATGTGCTGATCACTGGCGGCGTGCAGGTCGACATCGCCGCGCTGCACGCGGACCTGCGCCTGGCCATCCAGGTAGCGCACGGCAAAGTCGGTGTCGCGGACCTGCGCACGTATCGGCCCGGCCTGCACCTCAAGCGCCTGCTCACCGGCACGGCGTACCTGAAAGTACGCCTCGCCTTGTAGCAGGCGGGCCACTGGCTGGCCGTCGCGCACATCGCTGGCAAACGCCGAGTCGGTGTTGAGCAGGACCTTGGTGCCGTCGTCCAGCTGCAGCCGCTGGCGCTCGCCGACCACGGTCAGGTGATCGGCCTGCAGCCGCACCGGCAGGTTGCCGAAGGTCAACAGGCCGACCAGCAGCACGGCTGCGCTGGCCAGCGGCTTCCAGTGCCGGCGCAGGCGAGCCGCTGGGGTTTTGCGCTGGGCCTGATGCATCTGCCCGGCGGCCTGGCGCAGGGGCGCGCCGTTCCAGACTGCTTCGGCCTCGACATAGGCCTCGGCGTTTTCCGGCGCAGCGCTCAGCCAGGCCTCGAAGGCTGCGGTGTCTGCTGCGCTGGCGGATTGCAGGCGCAGCAGCCAGTCCAGTGCCTCGTCCATGGCACGCGCGCGGGCATCGGGCCCGGCAGGTGTCGGGCGGGGGCTGGGGCTGTCGGTCACGAAGGGTCCTTGCTTGGGGGATTTTGCCGAATGATCGGGGCTGCAACGGGCCAAGGCAAGCGCTTTACCGATCCTGGCGGGCCAGCGGTCGGCTTACTTGAGCCGCTCGGCCACACCCATGCAGATGGCCATGATCAGTTTCAGTTCCTTCTGCACGGTGCTCGCCGAAACCTGCAACTGCTCGGCAATCTCCAGGTAGCTGGCGCCGTGCAGGCGGCTGAGGATGAAGATGCGCTGCTGGCGCGTGCTCAGTTGGCCAAGGCTGACACTCAGGTGCTTGAGCAACTGCTCGGCGTGGGCGGCGTCCTCGCTGCTGCTGGTGGGGGCGGCGACGTTGTGCAGGATCTGCTCGGGCACATCCTCGACCAGCGTGCGCGCTTGTACGCGGCGGGCGCGCAGGTGATCCAGGGCCAGGTTGCGGGCAGTCTGGAACACGAACGGCTCAAGGTGTTCGACCGGCCGTTCGCCCAGGGCGCGGGTTACCCGCAGGTAGGTTTCCTGGAGCAGGTCTTCAGCGGTACTGGGGTTGCCCACCATGCCTTGCAGCGTGCGCAGCAGGCTGAGGCGTTGGGTTAGGAAGACGATATTGAAGCGTGACTGACTCACGGGCGACCTGGCCGATACGGAGGTTAATGATAATGCTTATCATCACCCATATTGGTCAAGCGTTAAAACTGATCCCTTGCGAGGCGTATGTCCGGCCCCAGCAGGCAGCGCAATGTCTGCGCTGCCTGCTGGGCGAGCCACCTTACTGCGCGTTGTGCAGCGCCAGGCAGTTGTCGAGCATGCGGTTGGAGAAGCCCCACTCGTTGTCATACCAGGCCAGCACCTTGAGCATGCGACCGTTACTGCGGGTGTGGTTGGCATCGAAGATCGACGACAACGGGTTGTGGTTGAAGTCGCACGACACCAGCGGCAGGGCGTTGTAACCCAGTACCCGCGAGTGGCGGCTGGCTTCGAGGAACAGCTGGTTGACCTGCTCGGCGCTGGCTTCGCGCTTGAGGTTGACGGTCAGATCCACCAGCGACACATTGATCACCGGCACGCGCACGGCCATGCCGGTCAGCTTGCCCGCCAGTTCTGGCAGCACCAGGCCGACCGCTTCGGCGGCGCCGGTCTTGCTCGGGATCATCGACTGGGTGGCTGAACGCGCCCGGTATGGGTCGCTGTGGTACACGTCGGTCAGGACCTGGTCGTTGGTGTAGGCGTGAATGGTAGTCATCAAACCCTGCTCGATGCCGAACTCGCGGTGCAGCACCTGGGCAATCGGCGCCAGGCAGTTGGTGGTGCAGGAGGCGCTGGAGATGATCTGGTGCGAGGCACGCAGCACATCATGGTTGACCCCGTAGACGATGGTGGCGTCAACGCCCTTGCCTGGCGCCGAAATGATCACCTTGCCGGCGCCGGCGCTCAAATGTGCTGCAGCCTTGGCGCGGTCGGTGAACAGCCCGGTGCATTCGAACACGACGTCGATGGCTTCGGCCTTCCACGGCAGCTCGGCCGGATTACGGATGGCGCTGACCGCGATGCGGTCGCCGTTGACGGTCAGGCTTTCATGATCGGCCTCGACCTGTGCATCGAAAATGCCGTGGACGCTGTCGTACTTGAGCAGGTGGGCGTTCATCGCGCTGTCGCCCAGATCGTTGATGGCGACGACCTGCAGGTCTTGCCGGTAGCCTTGGGTATACAGTGCGCGCAGGACGTTGCGCCCGATACGGCCGAATCCGTTGATGGCGATGCGTAGGGTCATGGTAATACCTCTGGCAGTCGGGTGAAGGCTGTGGCACAAGATCTGTTGCCGCGGAGCACGCATTCACTGAAACGATTTTGTTATTGGAATTACAAGATTATGCGTTATGGGATAGAAAACAAGCCCTTTTGATGGCAGTATTTTGTGTAAACATACAACGAGTGGTCGGGCGAGCTGCTTCCACGGTGCACCAGGCAGGTTTCACTTGAGCCTAGGTCGCAATCGGGGGGAGGGGAAATCCCGCTTCAGATCACCCTTACCGTCAGACTGGAGTTCAGTACATGCACCCGCGCATCCTAGAGGTCACCCAACGGCTGATCGAACGTAGCCGTCCTACCCGTGAACGTTATCTGCAACTGATTCGCGGTGCGGCCAGTGACGGCCCGATGCGCGCCAGCCTGCAGTGCGCCAACTTCGCCCACGGCGTGGCCGGCTGCGGTAGCGAAGACAAACACAGTCTGCGCATGATGAATGCCGCCAACGTGGCAATTGTTTCGGCTTATAACGACATGCTTTCGGCGCATCAGCCGTACCAGCATTTCCCCGAGCAGATCAAACAGGCGCTGCGCGAGATCGGCTCGGTCGGCCAGTTTGCCGGTGGTGTGCCGGCCATGTGCGATGGCGTCACCCAGGGTGAGCCGGGCATGGAGCTGGCCATCGCCAGCCGCGAAGTGATCGCGATGTCCACTGCCATTGCCCTGTCGCACAACATGTTCGACGCCGCCTTGATGCTCGGCATCTGCGACAAGATCGTCCCTGGCCTGATGATGGGCGCGTTGCGCTTCGGCCATCTGCCGACCATCTTCGTCCCTGGCGGACCAATGCCGTCGGGCATTTCCAACAAGCAAAAGGCCGATGTGCGCCAGCGCTATGCCGAAGGCAAGGCCAGCCGCGAAGAGCTGCTCGAGTCGGAAATGAACTCCTACCATAGCCCCGGCACCTGCACCTTCTACGGCACCGCCAACACCAACCAGCTGGTGATGGAAGTGATGGGCCTGCACCTGCCCGGCGCCTCGTTCGTCAATCCTTACACGCCGTTGCGTGATGCCCTCACCGCCGAAGCTGCGCAGCAGGTCACGCGCATGACCAAAGCCAGCGGCAGCTTCATGCCGCTGGGCGAAATCGTCGATGAAAAGGCCCTGGTCAACTCGATCGTCGCCCTGCATGCCACCGGCGGCTCGACCAACCACACCCTGCACATCCCGGCGATTGCCCAGGCTGCCGGCATCCAGTTGACCTGGCAGGACATGGCTGACCTGTCCGAGGTCGTGCCAACCCTGTCCAACGTCTACCCCAATGGCAAAGCCGACATCAACCACTTCCAGGCCGCCGGCGGCATGTCGTTCCTGATTCGCGAGCTGCTCGATGCCGGCCTGCTGCACGACGACGTCAATACCGTGGCCGGGCATGGCCTGCGCCGTTACACCCAGGAGCCGTTCCTTGAAGATGGCCGGCTGGTCTGGCGCGAGGGCCCGTTGCAAAGCCTGGACGAGAACATCCTGCGCCCGGCTTCGCGGCCATTCTCCAGCGAGGGCGGCCTACGGGTGATGGAAGGCAACCTCGGCCGCGGCGTGATGAAAGTCTCCGCCGTGGCGCCCGAGCACCGCGTGGTCGAAGCGCCGGCGCGAGTGTTCGAAGATCAGCAGGCATTGGCCGATGCGTTCAAGGCCGGTGAGCTGGAGTGCGATTTCGTCGCGGTGATGCGCTTCCAGGGCCCGCGCTGCAACGGCATGCCCGAGCTGCACAAGATGACGCCGTTTCTCGGCGTGCTGCAGGACCGCGGCTTCAAGGTCGCGCTGGTGACCGATGGGCGTATGTCTGGCGCCTCGGGCAAGATCCCGGCGGCGATCCACGTCTGCCCGGAAGCGTTCGACGGCGGCCCGCTGGCACGTGTGCGCGATGGTGATATGGTGCGCGTTGATGGTGTCGAAGGCACCTTGCGGGTGATGGTCTCGGCCGAAGAGCTGGCCAGCCGCGATCTGCCGCCTGCACCCCAGGGCAATGACCTGGGCTGCGGACGCGAACTGTTTGGTTTCATGCGCATGGCGTTCAGTTCAGCGGAACAGGGCGCCAGCGCCTTTACCTCTGGCCTGGAGAATCTCAAGTGAATGAGTTGCTGGTTGGCGACATCGGTGGCACCAACGCACGTTTTGCCCTTTGGCGCGACAACCAGCTGCACGCCGTGCGGGTGTTGCCGACGGCTGACTACACCAGCCTGGAGCAGGCGATCCAGGCGTACCTGCAGGAGCAGGGCATCGCACGCGGTGAGCTCGCGGCGGTATGCCTGGCGGTTGCCGGGCCGGTGGATGGCGATGAGTTCCAGTTCACCAACAACCACTGGCGGCTGAGCCGCCGGGCGTTCTGCGACATGCTTCAGGTCAAGCAGCTGCTGTTGCTCAACGACTTCTCGGCGATGGCGCTGGGCATGACCCGTTTGCTGCCAGGTGAATTCCAGGCGGTATGCGCCGGTGACGCCGACCCAGCCCGTCCGGCGCTGGTGATCGGCCCTGGCACCGGGCTGGGCGTCGGCAGCTTGTTGCACCTCAACCAGCAACAGTGGATGGCGGTGCCGGGCGAGGGCGGCCATGTCGACCTGCCCGTGGGTAACGCGCGTGAAGCGGCGATCCATCAGCAGATCCAGAGCCAGATTGGCCATGTTAGTGCCGAAACCGTGCTCAGCGGCGGCGGCCTGGTGCGCTTGTATCAGGCGATGTGCGCGCTGGATGGTGTTCAGCCAGTTCACCTGAGCCCAGCTGAAGTCACCGAGGCTGCGCTGGCTGGTGAGCCGCAGGCATTGGCCGTGATCGAACAGTTTTGCTGCTTCCTTGGCCGGGTTGCCGGCAACAACGTACTCACCCTCGGCGCGCGCGGCGGGGTGTATATCGTCGGTGGCGTGATCCCGCGGTTTGCCGAGCTGTTCCTGCGCAGCGGTTTTGCTGCCAGCTTTGCCGACAAGGGCTGCATGAGCGGCTATTTTGACGGGATCCCGGTATGGTTGGTCACCGCTGAGTTTTCCGGCTTGCTGGGTGCCGGTGTGGCGCTGCAGCAGACGATGAGTTTGCCCCGCAACTGACCACCGCCCCAGGCAAGACGACCTCAATAACAGCGGGCAGCTAGACCCGCGTGCACCAGAGGAAGGTATTTTAGTGAGCACTGCCGCCCGATCGATCCTGATGGTCGATGACGACCATGACATCCGCGAACTCCTGCAGACCTACCTGAGCCGTTCGGGTTTTCAGGTGCGCGCCGAGGCCGATGGCCAGGGTTTTCGCCAGGCGCTGGACAGCACGACGTGTGACCTGGTGATTCTCGACGTGATGCTGCCCGACGAAGACGGCTTCAGCTTATGCCGTTGGGTGCGCCAGCACCCGCGCCAGTCGCGGGTGCCGATCATCATGCTCACCGCCAGTTCCGACGAGGCCGATCGGGTCATCGGCCTGGAGCTGGGCGCCGATGACTACCTCGGCAAACCGTTCAGCCCACGGGAGTTGCAAGCACGGATCAAGGCCTTACTGCGCCGTGCTGAGTTTGGCCAGGTAGCGCCCGCCAGTGCCGTGCTGGCGTTTGACGAATGGCAGCTGGACACCGTCAGCCATCGACTGTTCCACCGCGACGGTGAAGAGGTGATTCTATCGGGCGCCGACTTCGCTTTGCTCAAACTGTTTCTCGACCACCCGCAGCAGATCCTCGACCGCGACACCATTGGCAATGCTACCCGTGGCCGCGAGCCGATGCCGCTCGACCGTATCGTCGACATGGCCGTCAGCCGCCTGCGTTCACGCCTGCGCGATACCGACAAACCGCCACGGCTGATCCGCACCGTGCGCGGCAGTGGCTACCTGCTGGCGGCACATGTCAACCGCAGCCACTGAGCGTCGCTGGCGCCTGCTGCCGCGCTCTCTGCTGGGGCGCATGCTGCTGTTGACCCTGCTGGTGGTATTGCTGGCGCAGGGCCTGTCGAGCTTGATCTGGGTGGCGCAGTTGCGCGCCAGCCAGTTGCAGGGCCTGCGCGCCAGCGCGCAGAGCCTGGCCCACTCGATGAGCGCCAGTGTCAGTTACTTCCGCTCGTTGCCGGTGGCCTATCGGCCAATGGTCCTCGACCAATTGCGCAGCATGGGCGGCACGCGCTTTTTCGTATCGCTCAACGACAAGCCGCTGGACATGGCCACGCTGCCGATCACTCCGCGCAAGCAGGCAGTCATCGACGTGTTCCAGCAAGTGCTGCACGAGCGCCTCGGCCAGCAGGTGGAAGTCTCGGTCGAGTTCGTCAGCCCCGATCAGCTGCGCATCTTCAACAGCGGCCTCAAGCTCGATGAGCTGCCGCGCTCGTGGGCGCATTATTCGCTGACCCTGGAACCGCTCAACCCGCCGGTGCTGGTCAACCAGATCCGCCTGGCCGAAGGCGAGTGGCTGTACATCGCCTCGCTGCTGCCGGAGCCCTACACCAGCCTTGAGGCCGAGCGCCTGCCGCGTCAGCAGATCGGCTTCATTGCCCTGACCACGGCCATGTTGCTGCTGTTCATCGGCCTGTTGGTGCACTGGCAAAGTCGACCGTTGAAGCGTCTGGCCCGCGCGGCCCGCGATCTGTCGCTGGGCGCCGATGTGGTGCCGGTGACCGAGGGTGGCGGCAGCGAAGTGGTCGAGGTAGGTCGCGCCTTCAACAGTATGCGCGAGCGCATCAGCCGTTACCTGACCGAGCGCAGCCAGCTATTCAGCGCGATCTCGCACGACTTGCGCACGCCGATCACGCGCCTGCGCCTGCGCGTCGAGCTGCTTGAAGACGAACGCCTGCAAGCGCAGTTCAGCCGTGATTTGGACGAGTTGGAGCTGTTGGTCAAAGGCGCACTGCAGTGCGTCAAAGACACGGATATCCACGAGAACATCGAGCCGATCGATCTCAACCAGCTGCTGGAAATTCTCGCTGAACCGTACCTGCGTGACGGCCGTATCACTGTCGAGGGGCGGGCGTTGGCACCGTATCCGGGCAAGGCCTTGGCCCTGCGCCGCTGCATCGGCAACCTGGTCGACAACGCGATCAAGTACGGCGAGCGCGCGCACCTGCGCATCATCGATGGCCCGGAGGGCTTTGTGCTGCAGGTCGATGACCACGGTCCGGGTGTGCCGCAGCAGCAAATGGAGCAGGTGTTCGAGCCGCATTTTCGTTTGGCCGGGCAGCAGCAAGGCTATGGCCTGGGCCTGGGCATCGCGCGCAATATTGCCCACAGTCATGGCGGTGAAGTCAGTCTGCTCAACCTGCGCGAGGGCGGCCTGCGGGTTACCCTGTGCCTGCCGCGCAGCGCCGAGTGAGCAACGCTTGGTCACCGGCCAGTGACACCAATGGCGGCCTTTGTGACCTATTGGCCGTAGCACTCTGGCTAGACTTGACCGCCACGACAGGCGCCGTGCCTGTTCTCGACAAGGATGCAGCAGGCCGATGAATGATGCTCAATCGCCGTTGATCGACGGGCCGCACAGTGCCTGGCTGGATGCCGAAGGGCAGCGTTTGCTGGTCTTCGCCAGAGCCTCACAGCTGGAACTCGGCTTCGGCAATCTCGACAGCTACGGCCACCTCGCCGCCGACGCAATTGCCGACACCATTACCACCGCGCGGATGACCCACAGCTTTGCCTTGGCTCATCTACAAGGCAGGCCCGGTTGTCTGGAGCTGGTTGAGCTCGGCATCGCCGCCTTGGCCGGCACGCTGCGCGATGTCGAGCATGGCGGCTGGTACGCCAGCGCCGCTCCCGCTGGCGACAGCATCAAAGCCGCTTACCTGCACGCCTTCGTTGCCCTCGCTGCGAGTTCTGCGCAGGTGGCCGGCAGCGCTGCTGCGCCGGCCTTGCTGGCGCAAGCCATCGAGATCATCGAGGCGCATTTCTGGAGTGAAAGCGAGGGTGCCCTGCGCGAAAGCTTCAGTCGCGACTGGCAGCAGCAGGAGGCCTATCGCGGGGCCAACAGCAACATGCATGGAACCGAAGCGTTTTTGGCCCTTGCCGACGTGACTGGCGAGCCGATCTGGTTGCAGCGTGCGCTGCGCATCGTCGAGCGGGTGATCCACGGCCATGCGCGTGCCAATGGCTTCAGTGTGATCGAGCACTTCGACCTGCACTGGCAGCCGCTCACCGATTACAACAGCGACAACCGCGCCGATGGCTACCGACCCTACGGCGTTACTCCCGGCCACGGCTTCGAGTGGGCGCGGCTGCTGCTGCACCTTGAAGCTGCGCTGCAATTGGCCGATCTACCGACACCCGACTGGCTACTGGCCGACGCACGCGGCCTGTTTGCCAGCGCCTGTGAGCACGCCTGGCACACCGACGGCGCCCCCGGAATCGTCTACACCCTCGACTGGCAACAACGCCCGGTAGTACGCCAGCGCCTGCACTGGGTGCATGCCGAGGCCAGCGCCGCTGCCGCTGCGTTGTGGCAGCGCACGGGGGAGGCGCAATACCAGTGCTGGTACGGGCGTTTCTGGGCGTTCATCCAGGCCCATCTGATCGATAACGACGCCGGCAGCTGGCACCACGAACTGAGCCCGGACAACCTCCCCAGTGCGACGATATGGGCGGGCAAACCGGACCTCTATCACGCTTATCAGGCTGTGCTGTTGCCCACCCTGGCACTGGCGCCAAGCCTTGCCACGGGCCTCGCCCGGCGAATGTAACCAACTGATGACAATCGCGCAGCGCTTCGTTACCTGAGGGGCCTTGCCGGGTTATTACACTCCTGTGCAATGCAAGCGACAGTCTTGCCCTGCATAACAACAAGAAAGGTATTGCGATGAACTCCACTCTGCGTCTCGCCGCCGCGATTTCCCTCGCCTCCCTGCTGCCCCTGAGCGCGTCTGCCGCCGATGCCAAAGGCTCGGTCGAAGTGGTGCACTGGTGGACCTCTGGTGGTGAAAAGGCTGCTGTCGATGTACTCAAGGCTCAAATCGAAAAAGACGGCTTCATCTGGAAAGATGGCGCTGTTGCCGGGGGCGGCGGTGCCACCGCAATGACCGTACTGAAGAGCCGAGCCGTGGCCGGCAATCCGCCAGGCGTGGCCCAGATCAAGGGCCCGGACATCCAGGAGTGGGCCTCCACCGGCCTGCTCGACAGTGACGTGCTCAAGGACGTGGCCAAAGAGCAGAACTGGGACGGCCTGCTGGAGAAGAAAGTCGCCGACACCGTCAAGTACGAGGGCGACTATGTCGCTGTGCCGGTCAACATCCACCGCGTCAACTGGCTGTGGATCAACCCCGAAGTATTCAAGAAGGCCGGCATCGATAAGGCGCCGACCACCCTCGACGAGTTCTACGCCGCAGCCGAAAAACTCAAGGCAGCCGGCTTCATCCCGCTCGCCCATGGCGGCCAGCCATGGCAGGACAGCACCGTGTTCGAAGCGGTGGTGCTGTCGGTAATGGGCGCCGACGGTTACAAGCAGGCGCTGGTTGATCTTGACCAAAAGGTGCTGACCGGACCGGGCATGGTCAAGGCGCTGACCGAACTCAAGCGCGTCGCTACCTACATGGACGCTGACGGCAAAGGCCAGGACTGGAACCTGGAAGCAGCCAAGGTCATCAACGGCAAGGCCGGCATGCAGGTCATGGGCGACTGGGCCAAGAGCGAGTGGACCCTGGCCAACAAGGTCGCCGGCAAGGATTACCAGTGCGTGCCGTTTCCGGGTACCGACAAGGCCTTCACGTACAACATCGACTCGCTGGTGGTGTTCAAGCAGAAGGACGTCGGCACTTCGGCTGGCCAGCAGGACATCGCCAAAGTGGTGATGAGCCAGGACTTCCAGAAGCTGTTCAGCACCAACAAGGGCTCGATCCCGGTCCGTAAGGACATGCTCGTCGAGATGGCCAAGCATGGCTTCGATGCCTGCGCGCAGACCTCGGCCAAGGACTTCCTTGCCGACGCCCAGACCGGCGGCCTGCAACCAAGCATGGCGCACAACATGGCGACCAACCTGGCAGTGCAGGGCGCGTTCTTCGATGTGGTCACCAACTACATCAACGACCCCAAGGCCGACCCGGCCGATGCCGCGAAAAAGCTCGGCGCGGCGATCAAGTCCGCCCAGTAACGGCTGGTCCGGCGCAGCCGTCCTCGCGGCGGCTGCACGCCACCCTCAGTTAACGTTCTGTACTGACAGGTATCGCTGCCATGACTACTGCGACCGCGCAATTGCGGGCCTCACCCCTGGACGCCGTGCAGCGCTGGTTACCTAAACTGGTACTGGCGCCGACCATGGTCATCATCCTGGTGGGCTTCTACGGTTATATCCTGTGGACCTTTGTCCTCTCGTTCACCACCTCGACCTTTTTGCCCAATTACAAATGGGCAGGGCTGGCGCAATACGCACGCCTGCTCGACAACGACCGCTGGTGGGTGGCGAGCAAGAACCTGCTGGTGTTCGGCAGCCTGTTCATCGGCATCAGCCTGGTCATCGGAGTACTGCTGGCGATCCTGCTGGACCAGCGTATCCGCCGCGAAGGGTTTATCCGCACCATCTACCTGTACCCGATGGCGCTGTCGATGATCGTCACCGGCACGGCCTGGAAGTGGCTGCTCAACCCCGGTATGGGCCTGGACAAGCTGATGCGCGACTGGGGCTGGGAGGGCTTTCGCCTGGACTGGCTGATCGACCCCGACCGGGTCGTGTACTGCCTGGTGATCGCTGCCGTTTGGCAAGCCTCCGGGTTCATCATGGCGATGTTTCTGGCCGGCCTGCGCGGGGTCGATCAGTCGATCATCCGCGCTGCGCAGATCGACGGTGCGAGCTTGCCGCGGATCTATTGGCAGGTGGTTCTGCCCAGCCTGCGCCCGGTATTTTTCAGTGCGGTGATGATCCTCTCGCACATCGCCATCAAGAGCTTTGACCTGGTGGCGGCGATGACCGCTGGCGGCCCGGGTTACTCGTCCGACCTGCCGGCCATGTTCATGTACTCGTTCACCTTCAGCCGTGGCCAGATGGGCATGGGTTCGGCCAGCGCGATCCTCATGCTGGGCGCGATCCTGGCGATTCTGGTGCCTTACTTGTACTCGGAGCTGAGGAACAAACGCCATGACTAGCCGCCTCGACAAACCGGCCATCAGCCTCAGCCGGCTGGCCATTCATGCGGTATTACTGTTTGCCGTGCTGCTGTACCTGGTGCCGCTGGTGGTGATGCTGCTGACCAGCTTCAAGACCCCGGAAGACATCGGCAGCGGCAACCTGCTCAGCTGGCCGGCGGTGGTCACCAGCATCGGCTGGGCCAAGGCCTGGGCCACGGTCAGTGGCTATTTCTGGAACTCGATCATGATCACCGTACCGGCGGTGCTGGTCTCTACCGCGCTCGGCGCACTCAATGGCTACGTCCTGGCGATGTGGCGTTTCCGTGGCTCGCAGGTGTTCTTCGGCCTGCTGCTGTTTGGCTGCTTCCTGCCGTTCCAGACCGTGCTGCTGCCAGCCTCGTTCACCCTCGGCAAGCTCGGCCTGGCCAACACCACGGCTGGCCTGGTGCTGGTGCATGTGGTGTATGGCCTGGCGTTCACCACGCTGTTTTTCCGCAACTACTACGTGACCATCCCCGATGCGTTGGTGAAGGCAGCGCGGCTGGATGGTGCCGGGTTTTTCACCATCTTCGGGCGGATCATTCTGCCGATGTCGACGCCGATCATCATGGTCTGCCTGATCTGGCAGTTCACCCAGATCTGGAACGATTTTCTGTTCGGCGTGGTGTTCTCCAGCGGCGACTCGCAACCGATCACCGTGGCCCTCAACAACCTGGTCAACACCAGCACCGGGGCCAAGGAATACAACGTCGACATGGCCGCGGCAATGATCGCCGGCCTGCCAACCCTGCTGGTCTATGTGGTCGCAGGCAAGTATTTCGTGCGTGGCCTGAGCGCCGGCGCAGTCAAGGGGTAAGTCATGGCCACACTCGAACTTCGCAACGTCAACAAGACCTACGGCACTGGTGTGCCAGACACACTCAAAGACATCCAGCTGGCGATCAAGGACGGTGAGTTTCTGATCCTGGTCGGCCCTTCCGGCTGCGGCAAGTCGACCTTGATGAACTGCATCGCTGGCCTGGAGAGCATCAGCGGCGGGGCGATCCTGATCGATGGCGACGACGTCAGCGGCATGAGCCCGAAGGATCGCGACATCGCCATGGTGTTCCAGTCGTATGCGCTGTACCCGACCATGAGCGTGCGCGACAACATCGCCTTCGGCCTGAAGATCCGCAAGCTGCCCCAGGCAGCCATCGACGAAGAAGTGGCGCGGGTAGCCAAGCTGCTGCAGATCGAACACCTGCTCACGCGCAAGCCGGGCCAGCTCTCCGGCGGCCAGCAGCAGCGCGTGGCGATGGGCCGGGCGCTGGCACGGCGGCCGAAGATTTACCTGTTCGACGAGCCGCTGTCCAACCTCGACGCCAAGCTGCGGGTCGAGATGCGCACCGAAATCAAGCTGATGCATCAACGGCTGAAAACCACCACGGTGTACGTCACCCATGACCAGATCGAGGCGATGACCCTGGGCGACAAAGTGGCGGTGATGAAGGACGGCATCATCCAGCAGTTCGGCACCCCGCAGCAGATCTACAACGACCCGGCCAACCAGTTTGTCGCCAGCTTCATCGGCTCGCCGCCGATGAACTTCGTGCCGGTGCGCCTGCGCGAGCAGGGCGGCCGTGTGCTGGCGCTGCTCGACAGTGGCCAGGCGCGCTGCGAGCTGGCGCTGGGCGCGGCCAGCCAAGGCTTCGATGGCCGTGAAGTGATTCTCGGCATTCGTCCCGAGCAGATCAGCCTCGGTGCAGGGGGGGGCGACGGCCTGTCGCTGTTGCGCGCCGAAGTCCAGATCACCGAGCCGACCGGGCCGGACCTGCTGGTCTTCGTCACCGTCAACCAGACCAAGCTGTGCTGCCGGCTGGCGCCGGATATCAGCTGCCAGGTCGGCGACACCCTCAACCTGCAGCTGGACCCGGCACGGGTGCTGCTGTTCGACGCGCAAACCGGTGAGCGCCTGCACCTGGCTCGCCACGCCGCACCCTTGCAAGATAACGTTGCCCACATCGCGGGCCGTTGATTGGCCCCTTCATAACAAGAAAAGAGGACGCACAGGGATGGAACATCGCAATCGCATCAGCACGTTGGGTTCGCTGGCCTTGCTGGCCGTGGTCGGCAGCAGCAGCGTACAGGCCGCCGAGGCCTTCTCCAGCGAATCGAAATGGATGAGTGGCGACTGGGGCGGCACCCGCACCGAGCTGCTCGACAAGGGCTACGACTTCACCCTCGACTACGTCGGTGAGGTCGCCGGCAACCTCAATGGCGGTTACAACGACGACAAGACTGCGCGCTACAGCGACCAGTTCGCCCTCGGCATGCACCTGGACCTGGAGAAGATCCTCGGCTGGCACGACACCGAGTTCAAGCTGGCGGTCACCGAGCGCAGCGGCCGCAACCTGTCCAACGACCGCATCAGCGACCCGCGCGCCGGTCAGTTCAGTTCGGTGCAGGAAGTCTGGGGCCGCGGCCAGACCTGGCGGCTGACCCAGATGTGGATCAAGCAGAAGTATTTCGATGGCGCGCTGGACGTCAAATTCGGCCGCTACGGCCCGGGCGAGGACTTCAACAGCTTCCCTTGCGACTTCCAGAACCTGGCGTTCTGCGGCTCGCAGGTGGGTAACTGGGTCGGCGGCATCTGGTACAACTGGCCCGTCAGCCAGTGGGCATTGCGGGTCAAGTACAACATCACCCCGGAAGTCTTCGTGCAGGTCGGTGCGTTCGAGCAGAACCCGTCCAACCTCGAAACCGGCAACGGCTTCAAGCTCAGCGGCAGTGGCACCAAAGGCGCGATCATTCCGGTCGAGGCGGTCTGGCAGCCCAAGGTCAATGGCCTGCCGGGTGAATACCGCCTGGGTTATTACTACAGCACGGCCTCGGCCGATGACGTCTACAAGGATGTCAACGGCAATGCCCAGGGCATCAGCGGCGCCGGCTTCAAGTCGCACTCGAGCAAGCACGGCTGGTGGGTGGTGGCCCAGCAGCAAGTCACCGCACATGCCGGTGACGTCAATCGTGGCCTGAGCCTGTTCGCCAACTTCACCGTGCACGACAAGGCCACCAACGTGGTCGACAACTACCAGCAAGTCGGCATGGTCTACAAAGGTGCTTTCGATTCACGGCCCAAGGATGACATCGGCTTCGGCATCGCCCGGATCCACGTCAACGATGACGTGAAAAAGCGCGCCGAGCAGCTCAACGCACAGAGCGGTATCAGTGATTACAACGACATGGGCTTTGTGCCGCTGCAGCGCACCGAGTACACCGCCGAGCTGTACTACGGCTTCCACGTCACCAACTGGCTGACCGTGCGGCCCAACCTGCAGTACATCAAAAGCCCAGGTGGGGTTGATGAAGTCGACAACGCGCTGGTCGCAGGGCTGAAGATTCAGTCGTCATTCTGAGACTAAATGTTGTAAATTTACGCCATCGTAGCGACCGCACTGCGGTCGCTTGTCGCCCAGCCGTTGTCACGCAGGCTGTTTCAGCAGTGCGTGGCGACGCGTTTGGCCGGCAACCGCGGCCCTAATGACAACAAGAGTTACCAGCCATGCCCGAACATCCGCTCTACTGCTTGTTCACCCCGCAGCGGCCCAGGTCCGTCTTCGAGTGGGAGCGTCATCAACAGCGCGATGTCCTTATCATCGATCACCCGCACTGCCAGGCGGTGTTCAGCCGTCAGGGTGCGCAACTGCTGCACTTTCAGCCGAGCGGCGAACGGCCGTGGTTGTGGTGTGCCGAGCAATGGCCGCAAGTTGGCGCGATCCGCGGGGGAGTGCCGGTGTGCTGGCCCTGGTACGGGCGCCACCCCAGCGAAGACCTGTGGCCTACCCATGGCTGGGCCCGGCTACTGGACTGGAAGCTGCTGAGCAGCACATCCGACGATGACGGTGTGACCCTGGTGTGGCAGTTGCAGCTGTGTGAGTGGCAGGTCGACCTGCACGCGCGGCTCGGCAAGAACATGGAGCTCAAGCTCAGCACCGTGCATCAGGACAGCGAAACCTGCCAATTGAGTCACGCTCTGCTGGCTTACTGGCGTATTAGTGACGTTGCCAAGATAGCGCTGTCTGGGCTCGAAAACATTGAAGGTTATGACCAGCTGAGCCGGCAGAGCTGCCGGCAGAAGGGCGCCTTGAAGGTCGGTGGCGGCTGCCAGCGAGTGTATCCAGGCACCTCATCGGTGCAGTTGCACGACCCGACCTGGGACCGCGAGCTGTGTATCGATACCGGCGACAGCGACGACACCGTGGTCTGGCACCCCGGCAGCCGCCCGCTGATGGGCGTCAGTGGCCGCGAGAGTCAGCGCTTCGTCTGTGTCGAAGCCGCCAGCGGCAGCACCGCTGGCCTGAGCCTGGCGCCGGGCGAGCAGGCGCACCTGAGCCTGCAGGCGCACCGGCTCAATTGAGCTCGTCGTCCTCGATCGGGTAGCGGCTGGCGTTGAGGCTCTCCTTGATCTTGCGCAGGTGCGGCTGGAAGTCGACGCCGCGGCGCAGGGTCATGCCGGTGGCCAGGACGTCGAGCACGGTCAGTTGGATGATCCGCGAAGTCATCGGCATGTAGATGTCGGTGTCTTCCGGCAGCGGGATATGCAGGCTCATGCTGCAGGCATTGGCCAGCGGCGAGCCGGCGGCGGTCAGGCCGAGCACCGAGGCGCCGTTTTCGCGAGCTACGCGGGCAACCTCGACCAGCTCACGGGTGCGCCCGGTGTAGGAGATGATCACGAACAGGTCGCCGGTGTGTGCTACCGAGGCGAGCATGCGCTGCATCAGCACGTCGGCGTGGGCCGACACGGCCAGGTTGAAGCGGAAGAACTTGTGCTGGGCGTCCAGTGCCACCGGGGCCGAGGCGCCGAGGCCGAAGAAGTGGATCTGGCGGGCCTGGATCATCATGTCGACGGCGCGGCTGACCTGCTGCGGGTCGAGCTGCTGGCAGGCGCTGTCGAGCGAGGCGATGGCGCTGCCGAAGATCTTCTGGGTGTAGGCGGCCGGATCATCATCAGCCTCGACCGCACGGCTGACGTAGGCGGCGCCGCTGGCCAGGCTTTGCGCCAGCTGCAGCTTGAGTTCCGGGTAGCCGCTGACGCCGAACGAGCGGCAGAAGCGGTTGACGGTCGGCTCGCTGACCTTGGCCGCCTGGGCCAGTGCGGCGATGCTGAAACGGGTGGCCTGTTGCGGGTTGAGCAGGATGACTTCGGCGACTTTGCGTTCGGCCTTGTTCAGCTCATCGAGGCGTCCCTGGATCTGTTCCAGGAGGTTGCGCACGCGGTCCATGGTATGTCCTTGGGTCGAGAAGACAGCCGGCTGGCGTTACAGCAGGCTTTTTGCAGGGTTGTCTATCGTACTGTCGGTAGGGGTTGATCTACCACTTGTCTGTAACACTTGTCGGCAATGTTGTGGTTTTTACTACATTACCTCTTGAAAAGTGCGGTTGAAAACGATATTCCTAGGTCAACTTTAGGAAAGAACCAACATCATGGCTGCGATCAGTGTTGAACCTTGCACCTTTGCCTTGTTTGGCGCCTTGGGCGACCTGGCACTGCGCAAGCTGTTCCCCGCGCTTTATCAGCTCGACCGTGCCGGCCTCCTGCACGCCGATTCGCGCTTGCTGGCGCTGGCCCGCGAGGCCGGTGACAGCCAGCAGCACCTGGCCAACATCGAAGCGCACTTGCGCCGGTTTGTGCCCGATGCCGATATCGAAGCGGCTACGCTTGGGCGCTTTCTGGCCCGGCTGAGCTACCTGCATCTGGATTTCCTCCAACCCGAGGGCTATCAGACCCTGGCTGAACAGGCCGCCCCTGGCGTGCCTCTGATCGCCTACTTTGCCACCCCGGCGGCGGTATACGGCGCGATTTGCGAGAACCTCGACAAGGCCGGCCTGGTCGAGCGCACCCGGGTGGTGCTGGAAAAGCCCATCGGGCACGATCTTGAGTCATCGCGGCGGGTCAACGACGCGGTGGCGCGGTTCTTCCCCGAGAGCCGGGTCTATCGCATCGACCACTACCTGGGCAAGGAGACGGTGCAGAACCTGATCGCCCTGCGCTTCGCCAACAGCCTGTTCGAGACTCAGTGGAACCAGAATTCGATCTCCCATGTGGAGATCACCGTGGCCGAAAAGGTCGGTATCGAAGGCCGTTGGGGCTACTTCGACAAGGCCGGCCAGCTGCGCGACATGATCCAGAACCACTTGCTGCAGCTGCTCTGCCTGATTGCCATGGACCCGCCCAGCGACCTCTCGGCCGACAGTATCCGCGACGAGAAGGTCAAGGTGCTCAAGGCTCTGGCGCCGATCACCGGCGAGGCCCTCAGCACCGCCGTGGTCCGCGGCCAGTACATCGCCGGTTACAGCGATGGCAAGCCAGTGCCGGGCTACCTCGAAGAAGACAATGCCAACGCCCAGAGTGATACCGAAACCTTCGTCGCCCTGCGTGCCGATATCCGCAACTGGCGCTGGTCGGGGGTGCCGTTCTACCTGCGCACCGGCAAGCGCATGCCCGGCAAGCTGTCGCAGATCGTCATCCACTTCAAGGAAACCCCGCACTATATCTTCGCTCCGGAACAGCGCTTGCAGATCGGCAACAAGCTGATCATCCGCCTGCAGCCGGACGAAGGTATTTCGCTGCGGGTGATGACCAAGGAGCAGGGCCTGGACAAGGGCATGCAACTGCGCAGCGGCCCGCTGCAACTGAATTTTTCCGATACCTGGCGCAGTGCGCGGATTCCGGATGCCTACGAGCGCTTGCTGCTGGAAGTGATGCGCGGCAACCAGAACCTGTTCGTGCGCAAGGACGAAATCGAATATGCCTGGAAGTGGTGCGATCAGCTGATCGCTGGCTGGAAAAACGCCGGCGACGCGCCCAAGCCCTATGCGGCCGGTTCATGGGGGCCGATGAGCTCGATTGCACTGATCACACGTGATGGGAGGTCATGGTATGGCGATATCTGAACTGCAACTGCCAAGCGTCGTCACGACGCACCAACTGGCTGATGCCAAGGCGTTGGCTGCACGCCTGGCGGCGGATGTCGCCGAGCGTCTGCGCCAAGCCATTGCCAAAAAAGGCCGGGCTTGCCTGGTGTTGTCTGGCGGGCGCAGCCCGGTGCCGTTTCTCGAACAGCTGGCCAGCGCCGAGCTGGACTGGACCAAGGTCACCGTCAGCCTCGCCGACGAGCGCTGGGTGCCGGTCGAGCATGCCGACAGCAATGCTGGCCTGTTGGCCCGGCACCTGTTCAAAGGCCCGGCGGCCAAGGCCCGTTTCATCGGCCTGTATCAAAACGCCGGCAACCTTGAGGCCGCCGCCGAGCAGGCCGATCAAGCCCTCGCCGAGTTGCCGCCGATCGACGTACTGGTGCTGGGTATGGGTGACGATGGCCATACCGCCTCGCTGTTCCCGGCCAGCCCGTTGTTGCGCCAGGGCCTGGCCAAGGTCGGCGAGCAGCGGGTGTTGCCGATGCTTGCGCCAAGCGTACCGCATCAGCGCCTGAGCATGACCCGCGCCTTGCTGGGCAGCGCTGCCTTTACTGCTTTGTCTGTGCAGGGGGCCGGCAAGCTGGCGACCCTGCGCACCGCGCTGGCGGGCGATGACCCCAGCGAAATGCCGATTCGCGCCTTTCTTCACGACCCCCTGAGCATCTACTGGTGCCCATGAGCCAAGGATCCACTGTCATGACCACCCTTGAACGCCCCCAGCCTTTGCTGTCGATGGCCGAAAAAACCGCGCGGATCGATGCGATCTGCGCCGCTGCACGGATCCTGCCGGTGATTACCATCGCCCGTGAGCAGGACATCCTGCCGCTGGCCGATGCTCTGGCCGCTGGCGGCATTCGCACGCTGGAAGTAACCCTGCGCTCGCAGCATGGCTTGAAGGCCATTGAAGTGCTGCGCGAGCAGCGCCCGGAACTGTGCATCGGCGCCGGCACTGTGCTCGATCGCGGCATGTTCAATGCTGTCCAGGCCGCAGGCGCACAGTTTGTGGTGACCCCGGGGATCACTGCCGACATTCTCGCTGCTGGTGTAGAGAGTGACATTCCGCTGTTGCCAGGCATCAGCACACCGTCGGAGATCATGCAGGGCTACGCCCTCGGTTACCGCCGCTTCAAACTGTTCCCGGCCGAAATCAGCGGTGGCGTGGCAGCGATCAAGGCCTTTGGCGGGCCGTTTGGCGATATCCGCTTCTGCCCAACCGGCGGCGTCAATCCAGGCAATGTGCGCAACTACATGGCGCTGAACAACGTGATGTGCGTGGGTGGCACCTGGATGCTCGATAGCAGCTGGATCAAGAACGGCGACTGGAACCGCATCACTGAATGCAGCGCCGAGGCGCTGGCATTGTTCGACTGATTGAATTCGTTGTGTGCTACACGGCTTATGGGGCGCTTGGTCAGCGCCCCTTTTTTTGCCTTGGATAAAGCTGCTGGCAG
This sequence comes from Pseudomonas sp. 1121_17, assembly GCF_052850745.1. Taxonomy (NCBI): domain Bacteria; kingdom Pseudomonadati; phylum Pseudomonadota; class Gammaproteobacteria; order Pseudomonadales; family Pseudomonadaceae; genus Pseudomonas; species Pseudomonas sp. 1121_17. The sequence goes on along the minus strand of NZ_VXCX01000003.1, from coordinate 374,625 downwards.
TCAGGCCAGGCGGAAGCGGCTGACCAGTTGCTGCTGATGCTCGGCCAGGCGCGCCAGTTCCTGGCTGGTGACGGCGGTCTGCTGGGCGCCGGCGCTGACCTGGATAACCAGGTCGTTGATCTCGTTGACGTTGCGGCTGATGTCTTCCGAGACCGCACTCTGCTCTTCAGCGGCCGAGGCGATCTGGATAGTGCGGTCGTTGATGGTGGCTACGCCTTCGGCAATATTGCCGAGCAATTCGCCGGCCCGACCGATACGTTCGGCGCCTGACTGGGCCTTGCCCAGGGTCTCCAGCATCGAGGCGTTGGCGCGGTCCGAGCCTGCCTGCAGATTGCTGATCATCTGCTGGATATTGCCGGTCGACTCCTGAGTGCGCTGAGCCAGCGTGCGCACTTCCGAGGCGACGACAGCAAAGCCACGGCCATGGTCGCCGGCGCGGGCGGCCTCGATAGCGGCGTTGAGGGCGAGCAGGTTGGTTTGCTCGGCGATACCGCGAATCACGTCCAGCACCGAGGTAATGGCGTCGCTCTCGTCCTTAAGCTCATCGATGATGGTGGCGGTCTGCTGGGCCTGGCTGGACAACTCGCGGATCAGCATGATGGTGGTTTCGATCTCCTCGCGGCCCACCACGGTGCTGCCATGGATCTGCTGGGAGAGGTTGGCTGCATCGCTGGTGCTCTGGGCCACGTCGCGTACGGTGGCGCTCATTTCATTGATCGCGGTGGCGACCAGTTCGGTGCTCTGGCGTTGCTGTTCGACGCTGCGGCTGGTTTGCAGGGTGACGGTCGACGACTCTTCGGCAGCCGTGGCCACCTGAGCAGTCGCGCTGCCGATCTCCTGGACGATCTCGGTGATCTCCTGGGCCATGCGGTTGAGGTTGGCGGCGATCTGGCCAAATTCGTCCTGGCTGCGATAGTGGGTGCGTGCGGTCAGATCGCGACCGGCCAGGGCATTCAGGGTAGCGTTGATGTCATGCACCGCCCGGCCCATGCTGCGGATGATCAGCGATGCCAGCAGAGCCACGCAGAGCAGCGCCAGCGCTGCACCGATAGCGGTCAGCCAGAGCGCGCGGGCGGCGCCGCTGCGGGCCTGCTCGGCAAGTTGGCCGACGGTCTGCGCCAGGCTGGTTTCGACTTCGCTCATTTGGTCGATGCGTTGGGTCGCCAGTTCGAACCAAGCTTCAGGCTTGGTATTCAGGGGCTGACCCAATGGCACGTCGAAACCGAGCTTGTGCAGTTTTGCCACTTCCAGCGCCGCTGGACTCTGAATAACGTTCTGGTATTGGCTCAGTACACTGGCGGGTGCCTTGCGCATAAAGCCTTCGCTATAAGCGGTGAATTCACCCAGGTTACGACTAAAGCGGGATAACAGTGCCGCATCGAAGTGATCCTGATTGAATGCCAGGCCGAGGATGACGCGCTCACGGCCCGCGCGCTCCTTGAGTTCGATAAATTGATTGAGCGCGCTGAGTGCTTGCACCACTAATGTATCGGTGACACGGTTTTCCAATGAATGGGTATAGCCGATCAGCTTTTGAATAAGTTCGGTATAACGCAGGCTCGATTGCGTGCTGTCGATGCTCAAACCGTCGACCTGGCCACGCAGCGCTGAAAGTTGCTCGAGGCTGCTTAGTGTCTGGCTCAACTCAGCGGATTTTTCCGGCAGGTTGCGCAGTGTTTCCAGTGCAGCGCTGCTGTCCTGGCGAAACTGACCAAGGCGATCGCCCATGTTCTTGCCTTGGCTACCGATGAACACACCGCTGGCGCCACGCTCGCGTTGCAGGCGGGTAACCAGCTGGCTGATCGACTGGGCGGTGCCGCTCGCGCTGACGGTGGCCTGCATGTCCCGCAGGGTGCGCAGGTTGTCGTTCAGAAACAGGCCGGCGAGTACTAGAAAGCCGAGCAGGGGGAACAGCAATATCAGCAGCAGTTTCTGGCGTAGCGGTGCGTTGGTCAACATTGGCTTTGGCCTCGATATCCTTGTGAGCAGAATTAACTATGGCGAGTGCCGAAGCTGTTGTTGTCATTGGTGGCACGCAGCCACTATGTTAAATGTTTAATCAAATAAAACGAAGGTAATAAGCGACGTATTTCGTCGGAGAATTTGCTGCCCAACGTTAGTGCAATAAACAAAGTGTTGATCCATGTCAGTGCATGATTAATTAATTACAACATAAAAAATAATTGGTTCGATCATCAAACTTTGCTTTCGCCATACGCGCATCCCTGTAGGAGCGGCCTTGTGTCGCGAAAGGCCCGCAAAGCGGGCCCGGCGATGTCCGGGGCGAAGCTGAAATGTTGGGGCGCTTCGCACCCCTTTCTCGACACAAGGCCGCTCCTACGGACGGCGCTGAACTGCTGGCCAAAAAAAACCGCATCCTAGGATGCGGTTTCTCTGTAACCCGACGGTGTTTTATGCCGCCTTGGCCTCTTCCTGACTCAGCGAACGGTTCAGGGCACTGAACAGCGCCTTGAAGCTTGCAGTAGTGATGTTTTCATCGATACCTACACCATGCACTGGGCGGCCACCGGCAACGCGCAGCTCGATGTAGGCGGCCGCCTTGGCGTTGGTGCCGGCACCGATGGCGTGCTCGTTGTAGTCCATGATTTCCACGGCGACCGGGATGCAGGCAGCCAGCGCTTCCAGCGCGCCGTTGCCCTTGCCGTGCCAGTGCAGGTTGGTTTCGCCTTCACCGGCTACCTCCACTTCGACCTTGCTGCTGCCGTTCTCTTCCTGCAGGCGGTGGCTGACCAGCGCGTACGGGGCGTTGGCCTGGAGGTATTCCTTGTGCAGCAGCTTGTAGATCTGCTGGGCGGTCATTTCCAGGCCCAGGCGGTCGGTTTCACCCTGTACGACCTGGCTGAACTCGATCTGCATGCGGCGCGGCAGGCTGATGCCGTATTCCTGTTCAAGCAAGTAGGTGATGCCGCCTTTGCCCGACTGGCTGTTGACGCGGATCACCGCTTCGTAGCTGCGGCCGATGTCGGCCGGGTCGATCGGCAAGTACGGCACTTCCCACAGCTCGCCTTCCTGCTGCTTGCTGAAGCCTTTGCGAATAGCGTCCTGGTGCGAGCCGGAGAACGCAGTGTGAACCAGGTCGCCGACGTACGGGTGACGCGGGTGCACTGGCAGCTGGTTGCATTCCTCGACGACCTTGCGCACGCCGTCGATGTCGGAGAAGTCCAGCTGTGGGTCGATGCCCTGGGTGTAGAGGTTCAGCGCCAGGGTCACCAGGTCGACGTTGCCGGTGCGCTCGCCGTTGCCGAACAGGCAGCCTTCGGCGCGGTCGGCACCGGCCATCAGGCCCAGTTCGGTGGCAGCAATGCCAGTGCCACGGTCGTTGTGGCAGTGCAGGCTGATGATCACGCTGTCGCGGCGATTGACGTTGCGGCAGAACCACTCGATCTGGTCGGCGTAGATATTCGGCGTGGCCACTTCAACGGTAGCTGGCAGGTTGAAGATGATCTTGTGCTCAGGCGTCGGGTTCCACACCTCGGTCACGGCGTCGCAGACTTCCTTGGCGAACTCAAGCTCGGTGGCGCTGAAGGTCTCTGGCGAGTACTCGAATGTCCAGTGCGTCTCAGGCTGCTGCGCTGCGTATTTGACAAACAACTTGGCGGCATTCACGGCGATGTCCTTGACGCCTTGCTTGTCCTGGTTGAAGACAATGCGGCGGAACGACGGGCTGGTCGCGTTGTACAGATGGACAATGGCCTTTTTCGCCCCACGCAGCGACTCGAAGGTGCGTGCGATCAGGTCTTCGCGCGCCTGAGTCAGTACCTGGATGGTGGTGTCATCCGGGATGTGGCCGCCTTCGATCAAGGTGCGCACGAAGTCGAAATCGGTCTGCGAGGCAGACGGGAACGACGCTTCGATTTCTTTCACGCCAACCTGCACCAGCGTCTTCCAGAAACGCAGCTTCTTCTCCGCGTCCATCGGCTCGATCAGCGACTGGTTGCCATCACGCAGGTCCGAGCTGCACCAGATCGGCGCTTCGGTGATGGTCTTGGACGGCCAGGTGCGGTCGGGCAAATCGATGGTGGGGAAGGCGCGATATTTCTTCGACGGGTCTTTGAGCATGGTCATGCGAATAATCCTTTTGGGTGCGGCCGAGATCGGGCCTGCCGGACGATAACGAGATGAATAGGCGAGGCGACGCGATTCACCCTGGTAGTCGGGCACTGACCAGGCAGAGGCTGCGGTGTTGGCGAAGCAAAATGAGGGTGCTAGAGGTTTTCATGACCTCAACCCTAACCACAGCGGTGAGGGTTGGCAAGCCTTGAAAAAAAATTGAGATAAATGCTTAAAAAGTGCGTGCTAGCGAGATTTTATGGCTGTTATTGCTTGAGTGATTCATATTTGTTGCGCAGTATTTTTCCATCACGCAACTCGCTCAAACTGGTCGCCCGTTTGAAACGCATCCTCTGTAGCGGCCTTGCCGGAGCGCCGCACCGGTCGGAAAGGGTCGCGAAGCGGCCCCAGGATTTATGCAGCACAGCAAGATTGCTGGGCCCGCTTTGCGGGCCTTTCGCGACACAAGGTCGCTCCTACGCCCACGCACAGCACCGCGTTGAACCTCTCAGGGTTGGAATGCCCCGATGAAAATCGCCGGATCGACCCGCGCATCGTTCAGGCTGACGTTCCAGTGCATGTGCGGGCCGGTGGCGCGACCGGTCGCGCCGACCCGGCCAACCACGGCGCCACGGCGCAGCTGCTGGCCATTTTTCACATCGATTTTCGACATGTGGCAGAACATGCTGATAAAGCCCTGGCCGTGGTCGACGAACACAGTCTGGCCATTGAAGAAGTAGTTACCGATCAGGATCACTGTACCGTTGGCCGGGGTCTTGATCGGCGTCCCGGCGGGAACGGCGAAGTCCAGCCCGGCGTGCGGGTTGCGCTCTTCGCCGTTGAAGAAGCGGCGCACGCCAAACTTGCTCGACAGCGGCCCGTTGACCGGTTTGTCGAGGATCAGGTTGCTCGGCAGGGCCGGGCTGAAGCTGCGGTAGGCCTTGATCTGCTCGGCCAGCTCGCGGTCGATGCGCTTGAGGTCGGCCGGGTCTGGGTTGACCTGACGCTTGTTTTTCAGGGTGATGTGCTGCTCGGGGTACTTCTTGCTGCCGACGGTGAACGGCAGGCTGCGGTTGCCCTGGCTGAGGGAGGCAGTGCCGGGTTTCTGTGTCAGCGGGATGCCGACGATCGCCAGCCAGTTGTCCTGCTCCTTGACCACCAGCACCGGCTTGCCGTCAAAGCGCGCCTGTGGGGCACTGGCAGCAGGGCCCAGGTCAACCACGGCGACGCCGCCCGGCACTGGCTTGTTGAGGGTGCGGGTGATGTAGCTGGCCTGGGCCGCAGTGGTCAGCAGCAGCAAGGACAGAGCAAGCAGCGGGGCGAGCAAACGGGGCATGTGTCAATCCAATAGCGAAAGGGTGACCGGAGTCTGGTGGTTGTCTTCGACCCGCACCTGCAGCTCGCCTTCGTTGAGGCGAGCGGTCAGGCGTTGACCGTTACGCGTCTGCGCCGCGCTGCGAATGGCCTGGCCGCGCTCATCCAGGAGGATGCTGTAGCCACGCGCCAGGGTCGCCAGCGGGCTGACCACCTGCAAGGTCTGCAACTGGGCCTGGAAGCGTTGCCGGCGATCCTTGAGGGTTTCGCGCATGGCTCGTGGCAGGCGCTCGGCGAGGCTGTCCAGGCGCTGGCCGAGCAACTTCAGCGTGCGCCCCGGATGCTGCGCGGCCAGGCGCGTGTCGAGGCGGCCGAGGCGCTCCTGACGTGCGCGCATGTTCAGCGCAAAGGCGCGGCGCAGGCGCATGTCCAGATCGTCCAGACGCTGCGCCTGTTGGCGCAGGCGTTCGCCGGGATGACGCAGGCGGCGGGCCAGGCCTTCGACGCGCAGGCGGTCATGGCTCAGGCGATTCTGCATCCGTAGCAACAGCCGCCGTTGCAGGCTCTCAAGGCGCAGTTGCAAACCGCTGCTGTCCGGGGCCAGCAGCTCGGCGGCGGCGGACGGCGTGGGTGCGCGGACGTCGGCGACGAAGTCACTGATCGAAACGTCGGTTTCATGGCCTACAGCACTGACGATGGGCGTCACGCAGGCGGCAATCGCACGCGCTACCGCTTCTTCGTTGAAGCACCAGAGGTCTTCCAGCGAACCGCCGCCACGGGCCAGGATCAGGGCGTCGAAGCCGCGGCTGTCGGCCAGGCGCAGGGCGCGCACGATCTGGTTGATCGCCTCGCGGCCCTGCACGGCAGTCGGGATCAGGTTCAGCTCGACCTGCGGCGCGCGCCGGCCAAACACGCTGATGATGTCGCGGATCACCGCGCCGGTCGGCGAGGTGATGATACCGATGCGTTGTGGGTGCGCCGGTAGTGGCTGCTTGCGCTCGGTGCTGAACAGGCCTTCGGCGCTGAGTTTCTCTTTCAGCGCTTCGAAGGCCAGACGCAGGGCGCCGTCACCAGCCGGTTCGACCGTGTCGAGGATCAGCTGATAGTCGCCACGCCCCTCGAACAGCGAGACCTTGCCGCGCACCCGCACTGCCAGGCCATCGCGCAGTGCCTGACGCACGCGCGTGGCGTTCTGCCGGAACAGCGCACAGCGCACCTGCGCGCCGCTGTCCTTGAGGGTGAAGTAGATGTGGCCAGAGGCGGGCCGGGCCAGGTTGGAAATCTCGCCTTCAACCCAGACGTTGCGGAACACGTCCTCGAGCAGCACGCGAGCGCGGCCGTTGAGTTGGCTGACGGTGAGGACCTCGCGGTCGAGGCCGAGTCGTTCGAAAGGGTCTTTGATCATGTTCGGCATCATAAAGGACAAGGCCGGCTTGTGCATCGCCCTCTGCACCGAGCATGCGCTGGAGTGCTACCTTTGCGCATTGCCCAGGGAGGGACTTGCATGCTCGCTCAATTGCCGTTTACCGGCCTTGACTGGATTCCTGTGTTACTCGCGGTCAGCGCGGCTTACATCGTGTTCGGCATTGCCGGCTTTGGTACGGCGTTGATTGCAGCGCCGGTGTTGATTCATTTCATGCCGCTGTCCAAGGTGGTGCCGCTGCTGGTGCTGCTCGATTTCATCGCGGCGTTTGGCAACCTGCTGCCTTCGCGCAAGGACGTCGCCCGCGCCGAGTTGCTGCGGCTGCTGCCGTTCATGGCCATCGGTTGCATTTTGGGCGTGGTGTTTTTATTGCAGCTGAAATCAGACCTGCTGTTGCTGCTGATGGGCGTGTTTGTTACCGCCTATGCCATTTATGGCCTGGCGATCAAAACCCGGCCGACACGTCTGAATCCGCTCTGGGCGGTGCCCATGGGAACCGTCGGCGGGCTGTTCGGCGCCATGTTCGGCAGTGGTGGTTTCCTTTATGCGATCTACCTGAATGCACGGCTGGATTCCAAGGATGAGGCCCGCGCGACGCAGTGCGCGCTGATCAGCTGCAGCACCATCGTGCGCCTGTCGTTGTTCGTTATCGCCGGGGTGTATGCCGACATAAGCCTGCTGTTGCTGGCGGCGTGCTTGCTGCCAGTGATGTTTCTGGGCACCTGGATTGGCCGTCGGTTGAGCTTCAAACTCTCCCGCGAAGCCTTCGTGCGGCTGGTGACCTGGCTGGTGCTGGCCAGCGGTGTGGCCTTGATTGTTCGCTACCTGACGAGCTGAGCAGGGGGTAGAATTGGCTCATTATCGAAGTCCCAGGCCTGCCTTGTTCATGAACACCCAGAGCATCATCGTCCCCAAGCTGTCCACCGTCCCGGTGCACGAGGCCCGCGCGCGGGCGATCCTGCGCTGGCTGGTCAGGGAGAAAATAGTCGAGGAGCAGTTGAGCACCTGTGGGCGCAGCGGCAACCGCATGGCCTACGCGCTGGCGCCAGGCGCGCGCAAGATCGCCCTGCGGCCCGAGCTGCTGCCGTTCGATCAGCCGGTCAACGGCCTGGAAGTGATGCTCAAGCGCTGCATCTACACGCCGACCGAAGGCTTTCTTGAAGAAGCCGGCTGCCCGGAGTGCCGGCGCGAAGTCGGCGAGCCGCTGTTCGACAGCCTGGAGGAGTGGATGCCGGGGGTGAGCGACAACTTCACCTGCCCGCTGTGCGCCTTCGAAGACGACATCAATGGCTTTCTGTTCCTGCAGCCATGTGCCTTTTCCAACCTGGGGTTCATCTTCAACAACTGGGGCGAGGCCGGTTTTACCTCGACCTTCCTCGCCGCGTTTGCCGACTGGCTCGACCATCCGGTAGCTGTGGTGCAGGTAAAACTGCCACAGGCCTGACCGAAGGCCCTTATTTTGCATTGAGCGGTGCGCCGTGGATGAGTATAATGGCGCGCTTCCAATTTTCCCGCCCGGGAGCCCCCGCGATGCTGCGTATCAGCCAAGAAGCACTGACCTTCGACGACATTCTCCTTGTACCTGGTTATTCCGAGGTACTGCCCAATGAAGTCAGTCTCAAGACCCGTTTGACCCGTGGCATCGAGCTGAACATTCCGCTGGTATCCGCTGCCATGGACACCGTTACCGAAGCCCGCCTGGCCATCGCCATGGCGCAGGAAGGCGGTATCGGCATCATCCACAAGAACATGACCATCGAACAACAGGCCAGCGAAGTGCGCAAGGTCAAGAAGTTCGAGGCTGGCGTGGTCAAGGACCCGATCACCATCGAGGCCGACGCCACCGTGCGTGACCTGTTCGACCTGACCCGCCTGAACAACATCTCTGGTGTTCCGGTGCTGGCCAACGGCGACCTGGTCGGTATCGTCACTTCCCGTGACGTGCGCTTCGAGACCCGTCTGGACGCCAAGGTGCGTGATGTGATGACGCCAAAAGAGCGTCTGGTCACCGTCCGCGAAGGCGCCGACAAGAACGAAGTCCGCGAGCTGCTGCACAAGCACCGCCTGGAAAAAGTTCTGATCGTTGACGGCAACTTCAGCCTCAAGGGCATGATGACCGTCAAGGACATCGAAAAGGCCAAGGCCTACCCGCTGGCGAGCAAGGACGACCAGGGTCGTCTGCGCGTCGGCGCTGCGGTCGGCACCGGCAAGGACACCGGCGAGCGCGTTGCTGCGCTGGTTGCTGCCGGCGTTGACGTGGTGGTGGTCGACACCGCCCACGGTCACTCCAAAGGCGTGATCGACCGCGTTCGCTGGGTCAAGGAAACCTATCCACACGTGCAGGTGATCGGCGGCAACATCGCCACCGGCGCTGCTGCCAAGGCCCTTGCTGAAGCTGGCGCTGACGCAGTCAAGGTCGGTATCGGCCCAGGCTCGATCTGCACCACGCGTATCGTCGCTGGTGTCGGTGTGCCGCAGATCAGCGCCATCGCCAACGTTGCCGCTGCCCTTGAAGGCACCGGCGTACCACTGATCGCCGACGGCGGCATCCGCTTCTCCGGTGACCTGTCCAAGGCCATCGTCGCTGGCGCCTCGTGCGTGATGATGGGTTCGATGTTTGCCGGTACTGAAGAAGCACCAGGCGAAGTCGAGCTGTTCCAGGGGCGTTCCTACAAGGCTTACCGCGGCATGGGTTCGCTGGGTGCAATGGCTCAGGCGCAAGGTTCGTCCGACCGTTACTTCCAGGATTCCTCGGCCGGCGCAGAGAAGCTGGTCCCGGAAGGCATCGAAGGCCGCGTACCGTACAAGGGCGCACTGGCTGCAATCATTCACCAGCTGATGGGCGGCCTGCGTTCGTCCATGGGCTACACCGGCAGTGCCACCATCGAAGAGATGCGCACCAAGCCTGAGTTTGTACGCATCACCGGTGCCGGCATGGCCGAGTCCCACGTGCATGACGTGCAGATCACCAAGGAAGCGCCAAACTACCGCGTAGGCTGAGGCTTCCAGCATCATTAGCAAGCGGGGCTGTTACGACAGCCCCGTGTTGTTTCCGATTTCCACTGACGAGATTGAGTCATGGCCCTCGACATTCACGCTCACCGCATCCTGATCCTCGACTTCGGTTCCCAGTACACCCAGCTGATCGCCCGCCGCGTGCGCGAGATCGGTGTCTACTGCGAGCTGCACCCGTTCGACATGGACGATGAAGCGATCCGCGAATTCAACCCGCGCGGCATCATCCTCGCTGGCGGCCCAGAGTCGGTCCACGAAGCCAACAGCCCACGTGCGCCGCAAGCGGTGTTCGACCTCAACGTACCGGTGCTGGGCATCTGCTACGGCATGCAGACCATGGCCGAGCAGATGGGCGGCAAGGTTGAAGGCTCCGAGCTGCGCGAATTCGGCTACGCCCGCGTTGACGTGGTCGGCAAGAGCCGCCTGCTCGACGGCATCGAAGACCATGTAGACGCCGACGGCGTATTCGGTCTCGATGTCTGGATGAGCCACGGTGACAAGGTCACCCGCATGCCAGAGAACTTCCACGTTCTGGCCAGCACCCCAAGCTGCCCGATCGCCGGCATGTTCGACGACAGCCGCGGCTACTACGGCGTGCAGTTCCACCCTGAAGTGACCCACACCAAGCAGGGCGGACGCATCCTGTCGCGCTTCATCCTCGACATCTGCGGCTGCGAAGCGCTGTGGACCTCGTCCAACATCGTTGAAGATGCCATCGCTCAGGTTCGCGCCCAGGTCGGCACTGCCAACGTTCTGCTCGGCCTGTCCGGCGGCGTCGACTCGTCGGTGGTTGCGGCGCTGCTGCACCGCGCCATTGGCGACCAGCTGACCTGCGTATTCGTCGACAACGGTCTGCTGCGCCTGCACGAAGGTGAGCAAGTGATGGCCATGTTCGCCGAGAACATGGGCGTCAAGGTGATCCGCGCCAACGCCGAAGCTCAGTTCCTGGGCAACCTGGAAGGCGAAGCCGACCCGGAGAAAAAGCGCAAAATCATCGGCCGCACCTTCATCGACGTGTTCGATGCCGAAGCCAGCAAACTGGAAAACATCCAGTTCCTCGCCCAAGGCACCATCTACCCCGACGTGATTGAGTCGGCTGGCGCCAAGAGCGGCAAGGCCCACGTGATCAAGTCGCACCACAACGTCGGCGGCCTGCCAGAGGAAATGAACCTCAAGCTGGTCGAGCCGCTGCGTGAGCTGTTCAAGGACGAAGTGCGCAAACTCGGCCTGGAACTCGGCCTGCCGTACGACATGGTCTACCGCCACCCGTTCCCAGGCCCGGGCCTGGGCGTACGTATCCTTGGTGAAGTGAAAAAGGAATACGCCGACATCCTCCGTCGTGCTGACCACATCTTCATCGAAGAACTACGCAAAGCCGACTGGTATCACAAGACCAGCCAGGCCTTCGTAGTGTTCCAGCCGGTCAAGTCGGTTGGTGTGGTCGGTGACGGCCGTCGCTACGCCTGGGTCGTCGCCCTGCGCGCCGTCGAGACCGTGGACTTCATGACCGCACGTTGGGCACACCTGCCTTACGAGCTGTTGGAAACGGTCAGCGGCCGGATCATCAACGAGATCGAGGGCATCTCGCGCGTTACTTATGACGTGTCGAGCAAGCCGCCGGCGACGATTGAGTGGGAATGATCTGCTAGCGCAGCGATTGAGAAACCGGCTTAGGCCGGTTTTTCTCTATCTGCGGGCGGTAAGCGAGGGCTACGAAGCAGCCCTGGCGTCCTCAAGTCAACCACAGCCTGAAACGACAAAGCCCGCATTCGCGGGCTTTGTCGTTTCAGGCGCAGGCCTCTATCAGAAGTCGTAACGCACGTTTGCGGTAAAGGTATCCGCGTCGAACCCACTGCTGGTCAGGTAGCTGTAGTTACCGCCCACGCTCCACGCGCCGACGCGGTAGTTGGCGCCCAGGCCCAGCTCGTAGCTATCACGCGCAGGTGTCGCACCGGTGGTGGTGAACGGCGTACCGCCGAGGACGAAGGTGGACGTGGTGGCGGTCTTGTCGCCGATAAAGTCGTGCCAGGCCATCAGCTTGGCTTCTGGTTCCAGCGTACCCACACCTACATCGAAGGCTGCTGCCAGGCGAGCGCCGAGGCCCATTTCGCCGATTTCGTAGCGTTGGCTGCCGACGTTGAGGGCGGCCGAGCTGCCTTTTTCACGGTACGAATCAATCGACACGTTTGCATAGCGTGCACCGACCTGAGGTTCCAGCAGCCATTGTTTGTCGAGCTGGAAGGTGTAGCCGGCCAGGGCGTTTACGCCGAAGATCTCACTGTCGAAGCTGGCCTTGGCGCGGGTGCCGGCAATGTATCGTTTGGACTCGTTGTCGTTCCAGCCATACATCAGCGAGGTGTCGACGAAGAAGTTGTCGTGGGTCCAGTTGCCGTACAAGGTCAGTGCATGGCCTTCGACATCGGTTTTGCTGCCCAGGTCGGATTTGACGTCGCTGGTCAGGTAGCTGTAGGCCAGGCCCACGGTGGTGTCGGCGTTGAGCTTGCCGTCCGCACCCACGGCGATGCCGTTGGTGTTGGCGTCGTAGCCGTCGATACCGTGGCGGCGGTCCTGGTTGGCATCGCTGGTCAGCGCTTGCAGCCATACGCCTTGCTCGGCCAGCACGTCACCGGAGGACAGACCGCTACGCGCCTTGCTGGCACGGCGGTTGATGGCACCGGCGACCAGGTTCTGGCTGTTGGTGGCGGCGTGGATTGCGCCACCGCTGACGTCTGGGGTCAGGGTTTCGGCCAGTTTGGCCAGCTCTTCACTGGTGGCGGCGTTGGCGAAACGCTGGAACACCGGGTCGCTTTCGTCCAGTTGGCCCATGACGGTGTTCTTGAACGGCTTGATGGCGTTCACTGCGTTGCGCGAACCACGCGCTTCGAGCAGGTTTTCCGTGATCACCTCATCGCTGCGGGTGGCAACCAGGGCTTTCACATCCTGGCCTTCGATGCCGAAGTTCTTCACTTCAAGCAGCGCCGAGGAGGAGACCACCGAGAGGTTCTCTGGGTCTTCCCAAGTGCCGGAGTTGAGCAGGGTATAGCGGGTGCCCTGGGCTGAGGTGCGGAAGTCGTCGGAGCGCGCCTGCAGTTCGATCTGGCTGCCGGCGGAGAAGAAGGTATTGCCGGTGACAGTCAGGATCGGCCTGTTCGGCAGGGTATCGTTGTCCAGCAGCAGGCGCAGGCGGGCGGTGTCGCTGTCCATGTCGAGGTCGCCGTCAATCGTCGTCTGCGGGCGCAGCAGGGTCAGGCGGCCGCCGTCGATATCGACGAAGCCGGCGCGGATGGTCGAGCCATCGAACATCGCCTCGCCTTGCACCAGCACACCACTCAAGCCCAGTACATCACCCTTTACCTGGCCGCCTTGCCAGTAAAAATACGATGGAGCTGCATCGTCATTGGCCTTGATTGCAGCCTCGCCGCCTTCGATCAGGCCAGCTGTCTGGGTGATGGCGAAGGTGTCGAAACCGGCAGCGGGATCCAGGCCGACGAAGTGAATGCCGATGCCTTCGCCGGAGATGGTTCCGCTGTTGTTGAGGTCGGTCTGAAACCTGTCGGTGATCTGACCGGTGAACTGAGCGTGGTCGATCTCGATACCGGCGGAGTCGAGGCCGCGCGCGGTAATGATGCCGGTGTTGTTGATGCGTGCCTGGGTCGAGGTGATCATCATGCCGTTGGCGTTTTCACCCGTGACGCTGATGTTGCCGCTGTTGTTCACTTCACCGGCGATGACCGCTCCGTACAGATCCAAGCCCATCGCGCCGGGACCGTCCACCGTGATGTTGCCCTGGTTTACCACGTCACCAGCGACGGTGGAACTCAGGGTCATGGAGATACCGCCCGCGTAGTCGGTCAGGCTCTTGGTTGTCAGGTTGATATTGCCCTGATTGACCAGATTGCCACCCAGGGTCACATCTTGCAGGTAGACACCCGCGCCCGTCGACGTTCCGGTGAAAGTGGCGTTGCCAAAGGTCTCATCGATGCTGATGAATTGGCCGGTGCTCAGGTCATAATTGACGTCGGCCATGGGAACGGCATTGGCTGCGGTAGTAGTGGTAGCCGCAATGGCGAGCGCGAGCAATGAGCGACGCATAGGAGAAATGTTCAAGGCAGTATCCTTACAGGGCGGAAACTGACATGGGAGGACCTACGCGTCAGCGTCTGTTTCAGGCATCCCTGCCAGCTTGTCAGTGAAGTGCTGAGTCAAGCGCGAGCGAATTTACACCAAACCATTAGGATGATTCATCCTTGATCGGATTTTTTAAGGGGAAAAATCCAATAAATGCGACCAGATAGCTATTTTCTAGAGCAATAAAGGATTAGTTAGCAATAAGCGGAACTTTGCCGTTCGTTAGATGGTCAACAGTGGTCTTTTTTTGCCAAGCCTCATTTGTCAGCGGAGTTTCAAGCCACTCAGACCATGCCGCTTCCCAGCCCTGGTCATGGCTGGCGCCGTCAATGCGGACCGTGTGGGAGAGGTAGGAATCAAGCGCTTGTTGGTATTTGTCAGCCAGAGTCGCTGGAATGATCTGGTCTGCTGTTCCAACCAGATGCCGCTGTGGAACAGAGGCGAGCTGAGACCGGTAGTCCAGTGGCTCCAGCGAACCGTCGAGTGGCGACAGGTTTTTCATTGCGGCCCACAAGCGCGGACTGAGATTGCCAGCCAGTGTCTGCACCTGGGTCACATCAGTCCGCTGGGCTGCCAACAGCAAGGCAAGCGCGGCGCCACCTGAATACCCCACCAGTTCGAATTCCTGGTTGCCATAGCGCTGTTTCAATTGGTCCAGCGCCTGGCTGAGGCGAGTGACCACGACCTGAGAAAACCGTCTGTTGGTCCACAGTTCTGGGCGGCACGCCGCGCTCATGACGAACTGGCAAGGGCGTGCCAGGTAGGCGTTTGGTGCCGGGTCGGCCAGCGCCAGCCGGGCCACCAACAGATTGTGCGGGCTCGGATCCAGGCTGGGTTGGCTGGCCGTGGCCCAGGCATGGCCGTCGCCTTCGAGGTAGACGCGCAGGCGAGTCTGGTTGCCTGCAGCGTGCGGTGTCAGTATCAGCAGCGGGAAGGCGCGTCCCGGCAGCACCTCAACCTGGCGACCCTGTGCGTCAGCTAGGTGCTGCAACGCCTCGCGCGGCGATTGGCAGGCCACAAGCAGCGCGCTTATGACCACCAGCCAGGCTTTACCGATGTGGACCAGTGCCTGAGAGTAGGGGGCGTATCTATTGCTCATCGGTTGTGGATTACCATGGCTGATATTGGATAAAGGATTGAAGGGAAGCATGGCCAAGTTCGACAAGGTACTTCTATGGTTGCTTGGAGTGGCAGTCTGGTTCGGTTGGTGCAAGTTGCGCGACGTCTTCCGATACTACAGAGCCAGATGATCCCTGGCACGCCAACACGCCCCGCTCAGGATTGAAATAAACAGCCCGCCACGGGCTTCAGGCTTGCTGGGAACGGTCGATAGCCTGACGATGCGCCCGCCGCGGCGATCGCAGCTCGTTCTCCCCCGTGCAGGTCCGTATATGAACTGGTTCCACGACGCCAAGATTTCAACCAAGTTGTATGTTGCATTCGCGCTATGCGCTTCCATCACGTTGATCGTTGGGATTATCGGTAGCCAGGGAATTGGCTCGTTGTCTACAAACTTGCAATCGGTCTTCAACAACAACCTGGTTTCTGTGTCCAAGACCGCAGAGGCGCGGTCCGATGCCATTGCCCAAAACCGCGATTTGTATCGTCTGCTGGCAGCTTCCATCGCAGGCAGCGACGCCGCTGAACGCAGCGCCATTGTTGCTTCCATGAATGAAAACCGCCAAACCAGCGAGCGCGCCTTCGCCGTTTACCGCGCCACAACGCTGGCGGATGACGAGCGTGCCGCGGGCGATCGCATGGAAAAGGACTGGCCAGCGTATCAGGCCATCATTGATCGTGTGGTGGCGACCATCGAGCGTGGTGATCTGGCCGCAGCCAAGCAGCTGATGGCTGGAGAATTGCACCAGGCGTATCGCACCGTGATGGACGAGATGGGGATCATCGTCAAGTCCAACAACCGCCAGATCGGCGAAGGTGCCCAGGATGCTCGCGACAGTGAAGCTGCTGCCAAGCTCAACCTTTACCTTGGCGTCGGCGCCGCCTTTGTCGCTGCGCTGCTGCTGGGTATTTTCATCAGCCGGGTGATCAGCGCGCCGATCGCATTGGCGGTCGGCAACGCACAGCGAATCGCCGGTGGCGATCTGAGCAAAACCATTGAAAGCGGCCATCGCGACGAAGGCGGCCAGTTGCTCGCGGCGTTAGGGGCGATGCAAAGCGGGCTCAAGGGCACTATCCAGCAGATTGCCAGCGCGGCAGATCAACTGGCTTCGGCAGCCGAAGAACTCAACGCGGTAACCGAAGAGAGCAGCCGCGGCCTGGTCCGTCAAAATGACGAAATCCAGCTGGCGGCTACCGCCGTCACCGAAATGAGCGCTGCAGTCGACGAAGTGGCGCGCAACGCCACCTCGACCTCCGAGGCTTCCCGCCACACCAGCAATGAAGCAGCCAGCGGCCGCGATCAGGCGCGAGAGGCGGTCAAGGCGATCACCAGTGTGAATGCCGAGATCGGCCAGTCGACTGTGATTGTCGATGAGTTGGCAGGCAGCGTGCGCGATATCGCCAAAGTCCTCGACGTCATCCGTGGTATCGCCGAGCAGACCAACCTGCTCGCGCTCAATGCGGCGATCGAGGCGGCGAGAGCAGGTGAGCAGGGCCGCGGTTTTGCTGTGGTGGCGGACGAAGTCAGAGCCCTGGCCGCGCGCACCCAAGCCTCCACCGGCGAGATCGAAGCGATGATCGTCAGTGTGCAATCGCGCGCCGACGACGCGGTCAAGGCCATGGGCAACAGCCGTGCCCTGGCCAGCAATACTCAGGAACTGGCCAAGGCCACTGGCGAATCGCTTGAGCGTATCGCTCAGAACATCGCTGGCATCAACGACCGCAACATGCTGATCGCTACCGCGTCCGAAGAGCAGGCCAACGTCGCGCGGGAAGTGGATCGTAACCTGGTCAACATTCAGGATCTTTCCACCCAGACCGCAGCAGGCGCCAACCAGACCAGCGCATCCAGCCAGGAGCTGTCGCGACTGGCGGTATCGTTCAATCAGCTGGTCAGCACCTTCAAGCTGTAAGCCGTGAACACTAGGGCTTGAACTTTGCCAGTCACTTGCATGGAGGTATGCAGGTGACTGGCAAGCGCTTGTCGGCAGCGTTTTCAATTAAGCTTGAGCCGTCACTCCCTACCGGAACCCTTGCAATGACGCTGACTATCCGCCCTGCCGCGCGCGCTGACGCTGCGCTGATCCTGCGTTTTATCACTGAACTGGCGATCTATGAAAAGGCCGAACACGAGGTCAAGACCGACGTCGCCGGGATCGAGAGCAGCCTGTTCGGCGAGCACAGTACGACCCATGGCCTGATCTGCGAGCTGGACGGCGAGCCGATTGGTTTTGCCGTGTATTTCTTCAATTACTCGACCTGGCTGGGCAAGCACGGCTTGTATCTGGAAGACCTGTACGTGTCGCCGCAACAGCGTGGTGCAGGCGCGGGCAAAGCATTGCTGCGCCATCTGGCGAAGATGGCAGTGGCACGCGGGTGCGGACGCTTTGAGTGGTCGGTGCTGGATTGGAATACCCCTGCGATCGAGTTCTACGAGTCGATTGGCGCCAAGGCGCAGGATGAGTGGATTGGCTATCGCCTGAGCGGGGCGGCGTTGATCGCGTTTGCCAACGGCTGATCAGGCGCCACGCGGCCCTGCGTAGGAGCGGCCTTGTTTCGCGAAAGGGTCGCGCAGCGGCCCCAGGATTTATGCAGCACCGCAAGATCGCCGGGCCCGCTTTGCGGGCCTTTCGCGACACAAGGCCGCTCCTACGCAGGGCGCGGTATCCCTGAGTGAAAAGTTCTTGTGGATTGTTATGTTATAACAACCGTAGAATCGCTCCTCGTCTTTGGCCACGCTCGCCCTCGATCAGGAGTAGTAATGAGAACCGCCCCGCTATCACTCGCCGCGCTGACCGCGCTGGTCATGACCGACCTTCATGCCAATCAAACCGGTAGCTCGGTTATTACCTTGGGCGAGATCAAGGTCTCGCAGGCAGCCGGCACGGCGCTGCGCACCGAGAACGTGCTGACCTCGGTCGATGTGCTGGGCGGCGATCAGGTCGAAGACAAGAACGTAATGAACAGCTGGCAGTTGCTCGGGCAGATGCCGGGCATCCAGTTGACTGAGACAGGGCAGGGCGCCGAGTCGGGCAAGGCGACCTTCCGCGCCTTCAACGGTGAGGGTTACATCAACGGCATCAAGATGCTCATCGATGGCATCCCGAGCAATGTCAACAGCGGCAACCAGCGCTTTGTCGACATGGTGTTCCCGCTCGACATCAGCTACATCGAAGTGGTCCGCGGCACCAACGACCCGCGCTACGGCCTGCACAACATCGGCGGCAACATCAACTACGTCACCCGCCAGGGTGGCAACTACATTGACAGCCGAGTCACTTACGGCAGTTTCGATACCCGTGAAGTACAGCTGGCAATCGGCCGTGAAGAAGGCAACTTCGCCCAGAACTACATTCTCGCCAAGCAGGACTCGGACGGCTTTCGCGACAACAGCAACTCCAACAAATACGCCCTTGGCGGCAAGTGGTTCGTCACCGATGACGAGCAGACCCTGCGCGTTGGCCTGATCGCCCGGTTGTATCACCACCAGGCCGAGGAAAGCGGCTTTCTCACCCGTGATGAACTGCGCGCCAGCCGCACCCAATCTCCGGCCAAGAACGCCAACGACGGTGATGACCGCGACATGAAGCAGCTGAGCCTGCACATGGACTGGCAACTCAACGATCAGCTGAGCATGAGCAACAAGCTCTACTACAACAGTTACAACGATGATCGCACCATCACCTTCACCGACTACCCGCTGGGCAACGCCCCGCGCCAGCGGCGCATGTGGGACGAGCAGCAGACTGGCCTGCTGAGCACGCTGACCTGGCGCGCCAACGACCTGTTGACCCTGGACGGCGGTATTAACGTAGAAGAGCAGGACAACACTTATCGCCGGCAACGCTACAGCTTTGGCGTGCCGACCGATTTCGATGCAGCCCCCGCGCGCATTCAGGACGACGACCACTACACCCTGCGCAACCTCGGTGGCTATATGCAGGCGATCATCCAGCCGACCGAGTCACTGAAGATCATCCCGGCCATGCGTGTCGACAAGTTCGACGGCAATACCACCACCCTCGGCGGCCAGAAGGCCTCGTTGCAGGACTACGGCTGGATCCAGCAGCCGAAGCTGAGCGTGGTCTACAGCGTCAGCGAAAGCGTCGACGTCTACGCCAACTGGGGCCGCACGTTCCAGATTCTTACCGGTAGCAGTTTCCCGGCCTACTTGAGCGCCGGCCAGGCCAGCTATGATCCGTCGATCAATACCGGCAAAGAACTGGGGGTCAAGTTCCGCCCGTTCTACGGCGCTGAGGCGCGCGTTTCCGTGTGGCAGCAGGATGCTACCGATGAAGTGGCCAATATGCCGGCCACCGGCACCTCGGTGGGGCTTGGCGAAACCCGGCGGCGCGGCATCGACCTGCAGCTCAACGCGCAATTGAACGAACAGTGGACGCTGTGGGGCTCGCACTCGATTCAGGAGGCCAAGGTGGTCAAGGCCTTCGCCGACACTGGCGAGTCGCTGGCGGGCAAGGAGGTATTTTCGACGCCGCGTTACATCAGCAACCTCGGCGCCGACTACCAGTACAACGATGACTGGCGCTTTGGCCTGCAGGCCCGGGCCCAGGGCGACTACTACATCGATGCGCAGAATCAGCAAGGCAAGTACGGTGGCTTTGCCGTGCTGGATGCCAGCGTGCGCTACCGTATCTCCAGCGCGACCAGTGTCGACCTGCAACTGAAGAACCTTACTGATCGCGAGTACGAATACGTCTGGTACGACAACTTCTTCTGGGGCGGCGACGATCAGCCGATGTTTTCGCCAGCACCGGGCCGCTCGGCGTTTGTCTCGCTCAACATGAAGTTGTAAAGCCTGACCAGCTGGGGTTCGAAGGTGAAGACCAGCAACACTTCACTTAATCTTTCGCATTTGCAGGTGTATCGTATTCGCCCTTCATTGCCCGCCCCGTGCTGGCAGACTGATCGCGTATAACGAGGTACCTCCACCGATGTCCTTTACCCGTCGACAAATGCTCAAGGGCCTGACTGGCCTGGTCGTGGTTGGCCTGGGCGCTGGAGGCGCAGCGCGCTACTGGCTGGGCAAGGTCGAGGACGACAACGCCGGACATGACTACGAGCTGATCGCCGCGCCGCTTGAAGTCGAGCTGGTAGCGGGATTCAAGACCGAGGCCTGGGCCTTTGGCCCAACGGCGCCGGGCACCGAGCTGCGGGTCCGCCAGGGCACCTGGCTGCGGGTGCGCTTCATCAACCACCTGCCGGTCGAAACCACAATCCATTGGCACGGTATCCGCCTGCCGCTGGAAATGGACGGCGTGCCCTATGTCTCGCAACTGCCGGTCAAGCCCGGCGAGTACTTCGACTACAAGTTCCGCGTGCCGGACGCCGGCAGCTACTGGTATCACCCGCACGTGAGCAGCTCCGAGGAGCTTGGTCGAGGCCTGGTCGGCCCACTGATCGTCGAAGAGCGCGAGCCCACCGGCTTCAAGCATGAGCGCACGCTGAGCCTGAAAAACTGGCACGTCGACGAGCAGGGCGGGTGGCTGCCTTTCAGCATCCCCCGTGAAGCTGCGCGCAATGGCACCGCTGGGCGCTTGATCACCATCAACGGCCAGGCCGACTCGGTCACCGAGCTGCCGGCCGGGCAGGTCGTGCGCGTGCGCCTGCTCAACCTCGACAATACCTGGACCTACCGCATCAACCTGCGTGGCAACTGCGAGGCGATGATCTACGCCCTCGATGGCAACCCGGTCACGCCGCGGCCACTGGACGATGACTATTGGCTGGGCCCTGGCATGCGCATCTGCCTGGCGATCCGCATCCCTGAAGCCGGCGAGGAGATCTCCCTGCGCGACGGCTTTGTGCGCCTCGGCACCCTGCGCTCGGTTGCCAGCAGCGACGCCCCTGGCGAATGGCCGCCGGCATTACCGGCCAACCCGATCGCCGAACCAGACCTGGCCAACGCCGAGAAGATCAACTTCAATTTCGAGTGGGTCGGCAAGGTCTCGGTCGATACCGACAGCGGCCGCCCGCCTAGCCTTTGGCAGATCAACGGCAAGGCCTGGGACATCACCGACAAGACCTGCGCCGACCGCCCGATCGCCACATTGGAAAAGGGCAAGAGCTACATCTTCGAGCTGAAGAACATGACCCAGTACCAGCACCCGATTCACTTGCATGGAATGAGCTTCAAGGTGCTCAGCTCCAACCGGCACAAAATCACCGAGCCGTGGTTCACCGACACCTACCTGCTGGGCAAGAACGAGCGCGCCCAGGTGGCCCTGGTGGCTGATAACCCGGGTACCTGGATGTTCCATTGCCACGTCATCGACCACATGGAAACCGGCCTGATGGCCGCGATTGCGGTGGTCTGATGCGCGCGCAGATTATCGATCGCAGCCGTGATCAGGCCTTTATGCAGATGGCCCTGGAGCTGGCTGCACAAGGTGCGGCGTTGGGCGAAGTGCCGGTTGGCGCGGTGCTGGTGCAGGGTGGCGAAGTGATCGGCAGCGGCTTCAACCGACCGATCACCGACAGCGACCCCAGCGCCCACGCCGAGATGGTCGCCATTCGCGCCGCAGCGCAGGCGGCCAGCAACTACCGGCTGCCCGGCAGCACGCTGTACGTGACCCTGGAGCCGTGCAGTATGTGCGCAGGTTTGATCGTTCATTCGCGGGTGGCGCGGGTGGTCTATGGGGCGCTGGAACCGAAAGCGGGGATCGTGCAGAGCCAGGGGCAGTTCTTTACCCAGGGCTTTCTCAACCATCGGGTGCTGTTCGAAGGTGGGGTGCTGGCGCAGGAATGCGGGCAGATACTCAGCGATTTCTTCAAGGCGCGGCGGGCAAAAGCTTCGAGCTGAGCCGGTTACATCGGCGGTGACTGTTCCGCCGGCTTGTCCTTGTTGACCCCTGGCACATGCAGGTTGCCCTCGGCGACCTGGCCTTCGAGCTGCGGCTGGGTCACCCAGGTCAGGATGTCGTAGTAGCGGCGGATGTTGGCGACAAAATGCACCGGCTCGCCGCCGCGGGCGTAGCCATAGCGGGTCTTGCTGTACCACTGCTTCTGCGACAGGCGCGGCAGCATCTTCTTTACGTCCAGCCATTTGTTCGGGTTCAGGCCTTCGCGCTTGGCCAAGGTGCGGGCGTCTTCCAGATGGCCGCTGCCGACGTTGTAGCCGGCCAGGGCGAACCAGGTACGGTCCGGCTCCTTGATGCTGTCGTCGAGCTGTTCCTTGACCAGCATGAAGTACTTGGCGCCGCCGGTGATGCTCTGCTTGGGATCCAGCCGGTTGGACACGCCCATCGCCTGCGCGGTGCGCTGGGTCAGCATCATCAGCCCGCGCACGCCGGTCTTGGAGGTCACCTCAGGCTGCCACATCGACTCCTGATAGCCGATTGCTGCAAGCAGGCGCCAATCGACCTGCTCGACCTTGGCCGAGGCCTTGAAGTGCTTTTCATACTTGGGCAGGCGCTGTTGCAAATGCTGGGCGAAGGTGTAGGCGCCGACGTAACCGAGGACGTCGACGTGGCCGTAGTAACGATCCTTGAGGCGCTGCAGGGTGCCGTTTTTTTGTGCTTTGTCGAGGAACTCGTTGACCTCGTTGAGCAGGCTGTTGTCTTCGCCCGCGGCGACTGCCCAGCGCTGATCACGACTGTCGCCCAGGTCAAAGGCAACCCGTACATTGGGGAAGTACACCTGGTTCATCGCCAGCTCGTTGGAGTCGACCAGGGTCAGGTCAATCTGGCCTTCATCGACCATGCGCAGCAGGTCGACTACTTCAACGGCGTCGGATTCTTCGTATTCCAGGGTCGGGTACTGTTTTTTCAGCGCCGCCAGCTGCTCGGCGTGGCTGCTGCCCTTGAGCACCATGATCTTCTTGCCGATGAGGCCCTTGGCCTGGGTTGGCCGCGAGCGGCCATTGCGGTAGATGACCTGCGGAGTGACTTCGAGGTACGGATGCGAAAATTTTGCCTGGATGTTGCGCTTTTCGCTGCTGACCAGGCCCGCCGCTGCCAGTACCGGGCCGGACGGTTTGCCAAGTTGATCGAACATTTCGTCGATGTTGTCGGCGGTTTCGATCTCCAGCTTCACCCCTAGGTCATCGGCAAAACGCTTGACCAGCTCGTATTCGAAGCCGGTTTCTCCGTTGCGGTCCTGGAAGTAAGTGGCCGGGCTGTTGCGGGTAATCACGCGCAGCACGCCGTCTTCCTTGACGCGCTCGAGGGTGCTGGGTTTTTCAACACAGGCACCGAGCATCAGGAAGAGGCCGGTTGCGAAGAGCCATTGGGCGCAACGCTTGCGCAAAGCAGTGGGGGCGAACATAGCTTGCAGTATACGCAAAGGGCCGCAACTGCCATATCTCGACAACGTTGGGCAGGTCTGCTAGCAGATTGGCCAGGGATTTATTGATGGCCGAGCAAAACCGGCAAAAAGCCCTGACTTTTCTGACCCCGGAGTCCGGTTCAGCCGCCCGGCAGCATTGCCTTGCAGCGGGTGCCCAATCGCGCGAATTACGCTAGAATGCACGGCCTCTAAGCACACCCCTTCCTGAGGCTGTCCCGACGATGTTGATCCTGCGCGGCGCTCCTGCCCTTTCTGCCTTTCGCCACGGTAAGCTACTCGAGCAACTGAGCCAGAAAGTCCCCGCTGTTACCGGCTTGTATGCCGAATTTGCCCACTTCGCCGACGTCGATGGTGAGCTGACCGCCGACCAGCAGCAAGTGTTGGCCCGTCTGCTCAAGTACGGGCCGAGCGTGCCGGTACAAGAGCCGACTGGTCGCCTGTTCCTGGTAGTGCCGCGCCTGGGCACGATTTCGCCCTGGGCCAGCAAGGCCAGTGACATCGCCCATAACTGCGGCCTGCAGAGCATTCAGCGCCTGGAGCGCGGCATTGCCTTCTACGTGGCCGGTGACCTCAGCGAGGCCGACGCGCAAGAAGTTGCCGCCGCGCTGCATGACCGCATGACCCAGCGCGTGCTGACCCAGCTGGAGCAGGCAGGCGATCTGTTCAGCCATGCCCAGCCCAAGCCGATGACCTCGGTCGACGTGCTCGGCGGTGGCCGTGCAGCTCTGGCGCAGGCCAATATCGACCTCGGTCTGGCCCTGGCCGAAGACGAGATCGATTACCTGGTCAACGCCTTCCAGGGGCTCAAGCGCAACCCGAACGACATCGAACTGATGATGTTCGCCCAGGCCAACTCCGAGCATTGCCGACACAAGATCTTCAATGCCACCTGGGACATTGACGGCCAGGCGCAGGACAAGAGCCTGTTCGGCATGATCAAGAACACCTACCAGATGCACAGCGAAGGCGTGTTGTCGGCTTACAAGGACAACGCCTCGGTGATCGTCGGCAGCGTGGCCGGGCGCTTCTTCCCGAACCCTGAAACCCGCCAGTACGGCGCGGTGCAGGAGCCGGTGCACATCCTCATGAAGGTCGAGACGCACAACCACCCGACCGCCATTTCGCCATTCTCCGGCGCGTCCACCGGTTCTGGTGGCGAGATCCGTGACGAAGGTGCGACCGGTCGCGGCGCCAAGCCCAAGGCTGGCCTGACCGGCTTTACCGTGTCCAACCTGCGTATCCCAGGCTTCGAACAGCCGTGGGAGAAGCCATACGGCAAGCCAGAGCGCATCGTCAACGCCCTCGACATCATGGTCGAAGGCCCGCTCGGCGGCGCCGCGTTCAACAATGAATTCGGCCGTCCGGCCCTGACCGGCTATTTCCGTACTTTCGAGCAGTCGATCCAGACCCCTCACGGTGAAGAAGTGCGCGGCTACCACAAGCCGATCATGCTGGCCGGCGGCCTGGGCAACATTCGTGAAGATCACGTGCAAAAGGCCGAGATCACCGTGGGCGCCAAGCTGATCGTGCTCGGCGGCCCAGCCATGCTGATCGGCCTGGGTGGCGGCGCGGCGTCGTCGGTTGCCACCGGCGCCAGCTCGGCTGACCTCGACTTCGCTTCCGTTCAACGGGAAAACCCGGAAATGGAGCGCCGCTGCCAGGAAGTCATCGACCGCTGCTGGCAGCTGGGCGACGACAACCCGATCGCCTTCATCCATGACGTCGGCGCGGGCGGCATTTCCAACGCCTTCCCGGAACTGGTCAACGACGGAGGTCGTGGTGGCCGCTTCGAACTGCGCAACGTGCCCAACGACGAGCCGGGCATGGCCCCGCACGAAATCTGGAGCAACGAATCGCAAGAGCGTTACGTGATGGCGGTCGATGCGGCCAACTTCGAGCGTTTCAAGGCCATCTGCGAACGTGAGCGCTGCCCGTTTGCGGTGGTCGGCGAAGCCACTGCCGAACCGCACCTGACTGTTACCGACAGCCACTTTGGCAACACCCCGGTCGACATGCCGCTCGACGTCCTGCTCGGCAAGCCGCCGCGCATGCACCGTTCGGTCACTCGCGAAGAAGAGCTTGGCGATGAGTTCGACCCAAGCACGCTGGACCTGGCCGACTCGGTCGAGCGCGTGCTGCACCACCCGGCGGTGGCCAGCAAGAGCTTCCTGATCACCATCGGCGACCGCACCATCACCGGCCTGGTTGCACGCGACCAGATGGTCGGCCCATGGCAGGTTCCGGTAGCGGATTGCGCCGTAACCGCGACCAGCTTCGACGTCTACACCGGCGAAGCCATGGCGATGGGCGAGCGTACCCCGCTGGCCCTGCTGGATGCCCCGGCCTCCGGCCGCATGGCGGTCGGTGAGGCGCTGACCAACCTGGCTGCTGCGCGCATCGACAAGCTGTCCGACATCAAACTGTCGGCCAACTGGATGTCGGCTGCCGGCCACCCGGGTGAAGATGCCCGCCTGTTCGACGCCGTACGTGCCGTCGGCATGGAACTGTGCCCTGAGCTGGGTCTGACCATTCCAGTGGGCAAGGACTCCATGTCGATGAAGACCCAGTGGAGCGAGCAGGGCGCGCAAAAAAGCGTGACCTCGCCGATGTCGCTGATCATCAGCGGCTTCGCCCCGGTGGTCGACGTACGCCAGACCCTGACCCCGCAATTGCGCATGGACAAGGGCGAAACCGACCTGATCCTGATCGACCTGGGCCGCGGCAAAAACCGCATGGGCGCGTCGATCCTGGCGCAGACCCACGGCAAGCTGGCGGCGCAAGCACCGGACGTCGACGACGCTGAAGACCTCAAGGCCTTCTTCGCCGTGATCCAGGGCCTCAACGCCGATGGTCACCTGCTGGCCTACCACGACCGTTCCGACGGCGGCCTGCTGACCACCGTGCTGGAAATGGCCTTCGCCGGCCATTGCGGTCTGGACCTTGAACTCGACACCCTGACCAGCAAGCGCGAAAAAGTCGCGGCGATTCTCTTCAACGAAGAGCTCGGCGCGGTCATCCAGGTTCGCCAAGATGCCACCCCGGACGTGCTGGCGCAGTTCAGCGCTGCTGGCCTGGGCGATGATTGCGTGGCCGTGATCGGTCAGCCGATCAACAACAGCGAAGTGCTGATCAAGCTCGCCGGCGAAGCCGTATTCACCGGTGATCGCGGCCAGCTGCAGCGCGAGTGGGCCAAGACCAGCTATCAGATCCAGCGCCTGCGTGACAACGTCGACTGCGCTGATCAGGAATACGCCGGCCTGCTGGTTGAAGACAACCCAGGCCTGAACGTCAAGCTTGGTTTCGACGTCAACCATGACATCGCGGCGCCGTACATCAAAAAAGGCATCCGCCCGCAAGTGGCAGTCCTGCGTGAGCAGGGCGTCAATGGCCAGGTCGAGATGGCTGCGGCGTTCGACCGTGCCGGCTTCAACGCCGTCGACGTGCACATGAGCGATATCCTTGCCGGTCGTGTTGACCTGGAAGCGTTCAAAGGCCTGGTTGCCTGCGGCGGTTTCTCTTACGGCGACGTGCTCGGTGCCGGTGAGGGCTGGGCCAAGTCGGCGCTGTTCAACAGCCGCGCGCGGGATGCCTTCCAGGCATTCTTCGAGCGTGACGACAGCTTCACCCTGGGTGTGTGCAACGGTTGCCAGATGATGTCCAACCTGCACGAGCTGATCCCGGGCAGCGAGCTGTGGCCGCACTTCGTGCGTAACCGCTCCGAGCAGTTCGAAGCCCGTGTGGCGATGGTCGAGGTGCAGAAGTCCAACTCGATCTTCCTGCAGGGCATGGCCGGTTCGCATATGCCGATCGCCATCGCCCACGGTGAAGGCCACGCCGAGTTCGCCGACCCGGCCGCGCTGCTTGCAGCCGACCAGTCTGGCTGCGTGGCGCTGCGCTTTGTCGACAACCACGGCAAGGTCACCGAAGCCTACCCGGCCAACCCGAACGGCTCACCGCGTGGCATCACCGGTCTCACCAGCCGCGATGGCCGCGTGACGATCATGATGCCGCACCCTGAGCGGGTATTCCGCGCAGTGCAGAACTCGTGGCGTCCAGACGACTGGCAGGAAGATGCGGCGTGGATGCGCATGTTCCGCAACGCGCGGGTTTGGGTGAACTAAGCGGTGTACAAGCTCGCCTTCTTCGTCCCGGCCAGCCATGTCGAAGTGGTCAAGGCCGCCGTGTTTGCCGCCGGTGGCGGCCGTATCGGTGGCTATGAGCACTGCGCCTGGCAGACCCTTGGCCAAGGCCAGTTCCGGCCGATGGCCGGCAGCCAGCCGTTTCTCGGGCAGGCTGGCGAGGTCGAGCAGGTCGAGGAGTGGAAGGTCGAGCTGGTGGTGGCCGACGAGCTGATTCAGCAGGTTGTCACTGCCTTGAAGCACAGCCACCCGTACGAAACGCCTGCTTATGAGGTTTGGCCATTGGCTGACTTCTGAGCTGTCGTTGTCGTACTAATGAAAAGCCCTGGCGGGCAACTGCCAGGGCTTTTCACGTTCAGGCACATTCATTCACCGTAGCCGGGTTTGCCGCGATCCCGCTTTGCAGGCCAGGAAAGTGGCGCAGCGCTAGCATGTGAGCCCTCGCCGGGTACTGGGAGCAGGCAACCTGTCCTGCCGTAAGCGCCTCAGTCCCCTCAGTCGCGGCTGCGTGACTTGGGTAGAGAAGTGCAGGCCAACAGCCCGACTTCAAACAGGATCCACATCGGCACCGCCAGCATCGTCTGTGAGAACACATCCGGCGGCGTCAGGATCATCCCCACCACAAAGCAGCCGACGATCACGTAGGGCCGACTCTTGCGTAGCGTCGCCACATCGGTCAAACCGGCCCAGACCACGATGAAGGTCGCCACCGGGATCTCGAACGCCAGGCCAAACGCCAGGAACAGCGCCATGATGAAATCCAGATACAGGCTGATGTCGGTCATCATCGCCACGCCATCAGGCGTCACGCTGGCGAAAAAGCCGAACATCATCGGAAATACCAGAAAGAACGCGAAGGCCATGCCGCTGTAGAACAGGACGATGCTCGACAGCAACAGTGGCAGGGCGATGCGCCGCTCGCGCTGGTACATGCCGGGCGCTATGAAGCCCCAGGCCTGATGCAGCAGCAATGGCATGGCCATGAACAACGCGCACATCGCGGTCAGCTTGAACGGAGTCAGAAACGGCGAGGTGACGCTGGTGGCAATCATGCTGGTGCCTTCCGGCAGGTACCTGCGCAGCGGTTCGGAAATCAGCGTGTACAGCGTCTGCGCGAACGGGAACAGCGCGGCGAACAGCAGGCCGATCATCAGCAGGGCGCGCAGCAGGCGTTTGCGCAGTTCGCGCAGATGCTCGGTGATCGGCATGCGAGGCTGCTCAGGCACAGCAATGCTCATGATGCATTCTCCTTGGCGATGACCGGCGCAGCGGCATCATTGGCCGGCTGCGTGTCGAGGCGGATACCCTGGCGCAGATCCTGTTCCAGGCGTTGCAGCGGCGCGCTGTCCAGTGCCGGCAGGTCGATCTCGCGTTCGACCTGGGTGCGCAGCGTGTGCATCGCGCGACGGGCCTGGCCCAGCACGCGGCCGACCGCGCGCGCCGCCACCGGCAGGCGCTCGGGGCCGAGCACCAGCAGGGCGACGATGCCGACCAGCATCAGCTCGGTGAAGCCGATCTCGAACATCAGGCCTGACGGTCCGTGTGCGCCTGCGGCACGCTCTGCCCGTTCAGCGTTGGCGCCTGCTCGGCCTGAACATTGGCAGCGTTGTTGGCATTGGTATCGCCGCCCATGGATTTGCGAAAGCCCTGAATCGCCTCGCCGACATCGCTGCCCAGGCCCTTGAGGCGCTTGGTGCCAAACAGCAGAAACACGATCAACAGCACGATCACCAGTTGCCAGATTCCAATACCACCCATGTCAGCGCACTCCTGTAAGGCCATGAAAAGAGAAGCAATCCTGCCTGTCCTAGATGACGCCTGGATGACGGTGGAACGGCTGCCATCTGCCTGCAACACGCACGGTGTTGACTGGCGGCTTTCGGTGATGAAAAGGCAGGCGGCAATGGGCGGTAAGCAACAGCAGGGTGCGGCACTGTTGATGGTCATGGTGGCGCTGGCGATGCTGGCTGCGGGCTTGACCTGGCTGGTCGAAGGTGGCCGTCGTCAGGTCGATGAAGTGCGCCTGCTGCAGCAGCGGGTGCAGGCGCGGGCGATGCAACAGGCCGGTCTGGCCTATGCCAAACAAGCCCTGCGCGATCCCGCTTGGCGGCTCAGCCCGCTGTTCTGGCAGGCCCTGCGCGGACAGCCACTGAATTACGATTTTGCCGGCGGCACGGCGCAGTTGCGGGTACGCGATCAGCACACCTGCTTCAACGTCAATGCCCTGCTTGGCAACGACGCCGCGCGCGCCGAGCGCCAGCTGCGCTACTTGCTGGGCGACAACATGGCGGCCGAACGGCTGGTGCACGGCCTGGCGGACTGGCTCGACAGTGACAGCGATGCCCGCCTGCAAGGCGCCGAAAGTGCCCAGTATCTGCGCCAGCAGCCACCGCGGCTGGCGGCCAATCAGCCGATGCTCGACAGCAGCGAACTGAACCTGCTGCTGGAGCCGGACGCGACCCGCCAGCGCCGCTATCCGATGTTGTGTGCGATCGCGCAGACCAGCGGCTGGCGCTTGAACGCCAACGCCTTGGGCCTGGAACACCTGGAGCTGCTCGATGCGTTGTACGAAGGCAAGTATCCGCGTTCACTGCTCAGCCGCATTGTCAGTGGCCGGCCTGCGACCGGTTATGCCGATGCAGCGGATCTGCGCCAGGCGCTGGGTGCGGTCGATGATGAAACGTTCGAGCGCTTGAGTGAGGGCTTGCTGCTCAACAGCGGCCATTACCTGTTGCAGCTGTCGTTCGAGGAAGAGGGTCTGAGCTTGCGCAGTCAGTTGCAGATCGAGGCTCTGGGTGTGGTGCAGTGGCATGCGCGGGTGCCGGCGCAGCAGGTGCGCGTCAAGGCGCGCGAACCGTTGTTGTGAGCCCACAATCGAGAACGCCCCGGTCGCAGTGCCAGGGCGGCGCTGCAACCGGGGCGTTGCTCAGGTTCGATCAGGCAGTGCCGATCTCGCCGCCATCATTACGCTGAATGACTACCGTCGAAGCTCGCGGGCGCACCGTGGCACCTGCCGGAGTGGCGTCGGTAGCGACATCGTTGTACGGCCAGTTGCCCGGATGCTGGATGTTGACGAACATCGACTTGTTGTCTGGGGCAAAGGCAATCCCGGTCACTTCACAGCCGTTCGGGCCAACGAAGAAACGGCGCAGGGCTGACTGGTTCTGCGCGTTCACCGGGATCTGCTTGCCAGCAGCATCGACCAGATCGGTCGGGATCACCGCCAGCAACTGGTCGTTGGTGTAGTCGGTGAGGGTCGACTCGCCGTTGTCGGTTTCGATCCAGAGTACGCCGCGGCTGTCGAAGCTCATGCCATCGGGGCTGGCGAACTGGTTCAGTTCGGTCAAGCCGGAGCGGTTGATATCGGCAGTGCCGGCAGCGTTGGCGCCAAACACGAAGATGTCCCAGTTGAAGCTCAACTGGTCGTCGCTGTCGTGCCAGCGGATCACGTGGCCATGACGGTTCGGCCCGCGTGGGTTGGCGGCATCGACCTTGTCCGCAGTGCGCGCGCTATTGTTGGTGAGGGTCAGGTAGACGTCACCGTTGACCGGGTGTACCGCGGTCCACTCAGGGCGGTCCATCGGCGTTGCACCAACAGCATCGGCGGCGCCGCGGGTATTGATGATGATCCCCGGCAGGTCCCCGAACAGCGCACCCAGGGTGCTGCCGCCGGTGGTGGCGGTGGCGACGTCGAGCAGCAGCCAGTTGCCGCTGCCGTCGGCATTGAAGCGGGCCACGTACAGCTTGCCTTGGTCCATGTACTTGGCACCGGTAGCCAGGCGATCGGCCGGGGTGGCGTCCGCCGGGTCCCAGACCGCGTCGGAGACGAACTTGTACAGGTATTCGTTGTTGGAGTCGTCGCCGGTGTACCAGACCAGCGGCTTGCCCGCGACCGGCAGGCCCGGGCAGCAGCCCTCGTGGCGGAAGCGGCCCAATGCGGTGCGCTTCACTGCCAGGGTGCTGGCGTTGTATGGGTCGATCTCGACGATGTAGCCGTAGGTGCTGGCTTCGTTGCGGTAGTCGTCAGTGGCGCTGGCGCCGCTTGGGGTGATGTTGAAACGGCCGAATTCATCGTCCACTTCGCTGGCATCACCGGCACAGGTTTCCCAGCGGTACTGGCCACGGGTGGCGCTGACGCCGATGCGCACCTGATCCGCCGGGCGGGTCGCAGTGTTGACGAAGATGCCTGGCCAGTTTTCTTCGCAAGTCAGGTAGGTGCCCCACGGCGTGTAGCCATTGCCGCAGTTGTTGTTGGTGCCGCGGCACTGGGTACCGGCTGGGGAGAATTTGGTCTTGACGTGGTCGCTGCCGCGCAGTGGTCCGGCGATATCCATCAGCGACACCGTGGTGAAGCGGCGGTTGAGCGGGTCGTTGTCGACCACCTGCCAGCGCCCGCTGACCTTGCTCAGGCGGACCACGCCGGCGCCGTGGGCGTTGATTTCCTTGCGTGCTTCTTCCACCGGGCGCTTGCCGCTGCCGTCGGTGGTGGGGCCGGCCGGGTGCAGTGCGGCGGCATCGATGTACTCGAAGTTGATCGCCAGCAGGCCGTCATCCGAGCTGCCGTTGATAGGGAAGAAGTGCATGCCGTCGTGGTGCATGCCCATCGCGTTGGCCTGGTCGGTGGAGGTGTTGCTGCCATCGGACTTCCACGGATTGGCGTTGCTGTTCAGCGGAGTGCCCCAGGGCGCCAGCACGTATGCGCTGTAACCGGCAGCGACGACGCAGGCATCGGTGCGCGAGCCGGCGATGGAGTCGAAACCGAGCTTGAGCTTGACCGGCTCCGGGGTCGACGGCGAGTCGTTGTCGGAACCGCCACCACTGTCGAAACAGCCTGTCAGACCGGTGCCGGCGATCATTGCGATGGCTGCGCCAAGGCTGCCGCGCATCACGGTGCGACGGCTCAGGTAAGTGTCCATGACGCTGGCCATCGGCAGGTTGCCGCTTTGGTTGCGGTCCAGGTTGTCGCCGGTGTCTCGACTCATCAGGGTGTCCTTATAGTGGCTGAGTTGGAGGAAACCGCGACTGTAGTGCTCAAGTGTGATGATTCCTTGGCAGAAATATTAAGGTCTGCTTAAAACTAGCAGTTCTTACCAGTACGTCTTTACAGATCAATCGGCGATTACTGTCGGATATCTGCCATGAAACTGTCATCTGAGCGCCGCAATATCCGAACCCCAACGTGAACTCGGAAAAGGATGCGGGCCTGATGGTTAGCAGTGTGGGCAGACGCGAGGTAATCAGCTGGATGGGTGTCGCGGCGTTGACGCCGTTGCTTGGCGCCTGCTCGGCGCTGCCCGGCCAGCGTGGCGGCGGCGCGCCGCTGGACCTGCTGTATCTCGCCGACACCCTGGATGCCCGACAACCCGGCCAGGCGGTGGTGCCGGCGACGCGCCTGGGGCCGGTCAGCCACCTCGGCCGCGCGCCGTGGATGACCGGCGCCAGCGCCAGTGCCGCATCCCCGGAGCTTGCGCCTTTGCTGGATGCCAGCCAGAGCAGCCGTGCACAGCTGGGTGGGTACCCGGTGCTGGCCGCGTTGCTCGAGCAACTGCGCAACGAAGCCGGCGCAGACAACTGCCTGACCCTGGAGAACGGCCAGGGCTGGAATGGCAGCGGCCTGGCTTATCTAAGCCAGGGCGAAAGCGGCGTGCAGGGCAGCCAGCTACTGTGCAGCGATGTCCGCGTCAGCAGCGATGAACGTGTGCTCTGGCCACAGCGCTGTGCGGCGCTGTATCAGCAGTCTGCCGCGGCGACACTGGGCGCAGGCCTGTCTGCCGAGCAGAGCAAGGCGCTGGGCATCGACAGCCTGCGGGTGTTCCAGCGCGCAGGTGTGCGGATTGCGGTGGTCGGCGTGACCGACCCTTATGCGCAGGATCAAAAAGCCTCTCTGAAGCAATGGTATCAGTCACTGCAGGCGGTCTTTCAGCAGGCGCGGCGCGAGGCTGATCTGGTCGTCGCGCTGGCCGATGTCGGCACCGGCCCGGGCCTGTGGCTGGCCGAGCGCGTGCCTGAAATCGACGTGCTGCTGTGCGCCCGTGGCCAGGACTTGTGGCCGGCGCCAGTGCTGGCCAGCCAGGCGAGCGGCCGGCAGGTGCCGGTGCTGTTCGCCGGTTGCCGTGGCAGCGGCGCGTTCCGTTTGCGTTGCCAGCAGGTGGCGGGTCAATGGCAGTTTCAGGCGCGTTTCTTTCCCGCCTTCGAGCAGCAGTTGACGCCCGCTGCCCAGGCGCGTGCCGCACAACTGCGCAGTGTGGTGCGGGCGCAGCGTGCCGGCCATGCCGCTTGGCTCGACCTACCGTTGGCGCGAGCGCCGCAAGCCCTGTGGCGGCGCGATACGCGCGGCGGCAGTTGGGATGCCTTGCTCCAGCAAGCGTTGTCTGACAGCAGCGCCATGCCGGTGTTGTTGCCGGGGCTGCGCTACGACTATCCGTTGGCAGGCGGTGAAATGATCACCCGCGAGCACCTGATAAGCCTTACCGGTGGCTACCCGGCGCCCGTGGTCGAGGCGCCGGCACGGCAGGTTGAACAGGTGCTGGAAAACGCCGCCGAGCAGTTGTTCGGCGACCCGCTGCTGCTCGACAACAGCCAGGATCTACCACGCTGGCAAGGCCAGGCCTGGCGCGTCAGTTACAGCCCGCAGGGCAAACGTATCGTTGACTTTGCCACCGTGCAGGGCCAGTGCCGCACTTTCGGCCTGCAGTTCGCCGCCGATGCCGGTGAACCGCTGTGGCAAACCCTCGAAGCCTGGTTGCGTCGTCAGCCCAGCGACTGGCGCCTGGCACCGCTGCAGTTGCCTGAGGTGCGCTATGTACAGGGGCACCCCGGCTGGCACCCACGGCAGGCCGCGGCGTGAGCTGGAGCAGTCGCTTCGGCGCGTTTTTGCTGTTGACCCTCGCCGGCTGGCTGGCGGCGCAATGTGTGCTGCAGCTTAGCCGTCAGCCGCTGCCGGCCACGACGGCCCAGCCTGAACACGCGGCCATTCCAGGGCTGATGGCGGGGCACTGGCAAGCCCCGCTCGACACAGGCGAGATCCCTCTGACCCGGCTGCCGTTGCAGTACCTCGGCGGGCTGCGTGCCCAGCCGCTGTCGGCGACGGTGGTGGTGCTGCGCTTCGGCGAGCAGATTCGCACCTTGGGCCGCGGTCAGCGGCTCGCGCCGGGGATCGTGCTGCAGGACATCGATGGCGCAGGCCTGATTATCGACAACCAGGGGCGGCGCGAACGCCTGCCCTGGCCGCCACGGCCCGCCGTGACCGGCTTCAAGCGGCAAGGATGAGTTGATGTTTGCTAGATACTGCGCAGCGGCTGCATTGAGCCTGAGCCTGAGCTTGTCATTGGCCTGGGCCGAAGAGCCCGAGGTGCTCGACGAAGGCGGCACGCCGATGTACGAAGTGAATTTCGTCGACACTGACCTGGTCGAGTTCATCGACAGCGTGTCGCGGATCACCGGCACCACGTTCATCGTCGACCCGCGGGTCAAAGGCAAGGTCACCGTGCGCACCGTCGACCGGCATGACGCTGACGCCATCTACGATATCTTCCTCGCCCAGTTGCGCGCGCAGGGTTACGCCGCAGTCGACCTGCCCAATGGCAGCGTCAAGATCGTCCCCGATCAAGCCGCGCGGCTCGAGCCGGTGCCGGTCGAGAACGCCGCCAGCAAGAATACCGGCAGCGATGGTGTCGCCACCCGCGTGTTCAATGTGCGCAATGCGGGCAGCGAGCAGATACTAGGCATCATCAAGCCGCTGATCGATCCCCGGGTGGGCGTGATCACGCCGTACCCTGCGGCCAATCTGCTGGTGGTGACCGACTGGCGCAGCAACCTCGAACGCATCGACAGCCTGCTGCGCGAACTCGACCAGGTCAGCGAAGAGCCACTGCAGGTGATGAAACTGCAGCACGCCAGCGCTGCCGATACCGCTCAGTTGGTCACGCGGCTGCTGGCCAGTGAACAGGCCGCCGACCGTGCCCAGGTGGTGGCCGACCCGCGCAGCAATGCCTTGCTGGTGCGCGGCAGCGCCGACAGCCGTGAGCGCGTGCGCGCCTTGTTGGCGCAGCTGGATCGGCCCGGTGACAACCTGCACAGCAGCAATACCCAGGTGATCTACCTGCGCCACGCCAATGCCAGCGAAGTGGTCAAGGTCTTGCGCGGCCTGAGCCAGACCGGCGCGGTGCCGGCCGAAGGGCAGGGCGAGGGCAAGGATCAGCCTGTGGCGATGGCCAGTGACTCTGGTATTCGCCTGGAATACGAGGAGGGCACCAACGCTGTGGTGATGGTCGGCCCGGACAGCGAGCTGGCGGCCTATCGCAACATCGTCGAGCAGCTGGACATCCGCCGTGCGCAGGTGGTGGTCGAGGCGATCATTGCCGAGGTCTCGGACATTCAGGCCCAAGAGCTGGGTGTGCAGTGGCTGTTCGCCGACGAGAAGTTTGGCGCTGGCGTGGTCAACTTTGGCAGCAACGGAGTGAACATCGCTGGTATTGCCGGCGCGGCCGCCGAGGGCGATACCAGTGCGCTGGGCAAGCTGCTGTCGGCCACCACCGGGGTGACTGCCGGCATCGGCAACTTCGGCGGCGGCTTCAACTTCGCCATGTTGGTCAACGCACTCAAGGGCAAGAGCGGCTTCAATCTGCTGTCGACGCCAACCCTGTTGACCCTGGACAACGCCGAGGCGTCGATCCTGGTCGGTCAGGAGGTGCCGTTCGTGACCGGCTCGGTAACCCAGAACAACGCCAACCCGTACCAGACCATCGAGCGCAAGGAGGTCGGGGTCAAGCTGCGGATCAAACCGCAGGTCAACGTCGACAACAGTGTGCGCCTGGATATCGTCCAGGAAGTTTCGTCGATTGCCGACAGCAGCAGCGCCAGTGACGTCATTACCAACAAGCGCGAGATCAAGACCAAGGTCATGGTCGAGGACAACGGCCTGGTGATTCTCGGTGGCCTGATCAGCGATGAATTGAGCACCAGCAACCAGCGTGTGCCGCTGCTTGGGGATGTCCCGGTGCTGGGCCGCTTGTTCCGCTCCGATGCCAGCCGCAATACCAAGCAGAACCTGATGGTGTTCATCCGCCCGCGCATCCTGCGTGACGGCCCAAGCCTCGCCGGTCTGAGCCAGGACAAGTACCGCAGCCTGCAGCAGAGCACGCCGCTGCAATTGCCAGCGTTGGCCGAAGGCTCGCAGTTGTTGCAGGTGTTTCCGGCCAGCCGCGCGCGGCTCGAAGGCGGTAACTGGTGATGCTGCCCTATCGCCTGGCGCGCCAGTCCGGCCTGGCCCTGGCGCCACTCGCCGAAGGTTGGCAGCTGTGGCTGCGGGCCGACGCCGACAGCGCGCAGTTGCAGGAACTGCTGCGCGTGCACGGCCAGCCGGTAGCGGTCGAGTACCTGCCGGCGGCAGACTTCGATCAACGCCTCGGCCAGCTTTATCAAGCTGGCAGCGCGGCCAACCAGGCGTTGATCGAAGGCATCGGCGAGCAGGTCGATCTCGACAGCCTGATGAGCGAAATGCCACGCATCGAAGACCTGCTCGAAAGCGATGACGAAGCGCCGGTGATCCGCCTGATCAACGGCCTGTTCGGCCAGGCCATGCGCCTGCGTGCATCGGACATCCACATCGAAACCTTCGAGCAAAGCCTGGTGGTACGCCTGCGCGTCGACGGCCACCTGCGCGAAGTGCTGCGCCCACCGCGGGCACTGTCGGCGATGCTGGTGTCGCGGATCAAGGTCATGGCCCGCCTCGATATCGCCGAAAAACGCCAGCCACAGGACGGCCGGATCACCCTGCGTGCCGCTGGTCGCGAGATC
Source organism: Pseudomonas sp. 1121_17 (assembly GCF_052850745.1). NCBI lineage: Bacteria > Pseudomonadati > Pseudomonadota > Gammaproteobacteria > Pseudomonadales > Pseudomonadaceae > Pseudomonas > Pseudomonas sp. 1121_17. Next base: position 337,314 of record NZ_VXCX01000003.1, on the reverse strand, counting down.
GATGTGCGGGTCTCGACCTTGCCCGGCATCCACGGTGAGCGGGTGGTGATGCGCGTGCTCGACAAGCAGGCCAGCCTGCTGGCGCTGGACAATCTGGGCATGCCCGCCGCCGTGTTGCAGGGCTTGCGCAATTGCCTGGCGCGGCCCAATGGCATTGTCCTCAGTACCGGCCCGACCGGCTCGGGCAAGACCACCACCCTGTACGCCAGCCTCAACAGCCTCAACGACGGCAGCCGCAACATCCTCACCGTGGAAGACCCGGTCGAATACGCCATCGCCGGCATTGGCCAGACCGCGATCAACCCACGCGCCGGGCTGACCTTTGCCGCCGGCCTGCGGGCGATTCTGCGTCAGGACCCGGACGTGATCATGCTCGGCGAAATCCGCGACCAGGAGACTGCACAAATTGCCGTGCAGGCCAGCCTCACTGGCCACCTGGTGCTGTCGACCTTGCACACCAACAGCGCCGTGGGCGCCGTTACCCGTCTGCGCGACATGGGCATCGAGCCGTTTCTGATTGCCTCGTGCCTGCGCGGCGTATTGGCCCAGCGGCTGGTCCGGCAACTGTGCAGCTGCGCTGTCGCGCAGCCGCTGCAGGCCGCAGAAAAACAACTGTTCCCCGAACTGGGCGCGTTGCGCGAGACCTTTCACGCGGTCGGCTGCGAAGCCTGCCAGGGCAGCGGCTATGCCGGGCGGATGGGCCTGTACGAATTCGTTGAACTGGATGCCGGGCTGATTGCCTTGCTGTACGAGGGCGCCAGCGAAGTGGCCATGCACGCCTACCTGAGCGACCGTCGGCGCAGCCTGGTGAGCATGGCCAGTGACTGCCTGCAGCGCGGCCAGACCAGCCTTGCCGAAGTGTTGCGCGTGGTCCAGGGCTAACCTATGCCGACCTATCGCTACCAGGCCGTCGACCTTGCCGGCAAACGCCACGCCGCCACTTTGCAGGCCGACAGCGAGCGCCATGCACGGCAGTTGTTGCGCGAGCAGGGCTTGTTCGCCAAAGACCTCAAGCGTCACGACAACGCGCCCGGACGCTCCCGTCACCAGCGCCTCAGCCGGGCGCAGCTGTGCGAGCTGACCCGCCAACTGGCAACCCTGACTGGCGCCGGTATCCCTCTGGTCGATGCGCTCGCCACGCTGGAGCGGCAGTTGCGCCAGCCGGCGCTGCAAGCGGTACTGGTCGGTGTGCGCGGGGCGTTGGCCGAGGGCCTTGGGCTGGCCCGGAGTTTGGCAAGGCAGGGCGCGCCGTTCACTGGGCTCTACTGCGCGCTGGTCGAAGCCGGTGAGCGTTCCGGACGGCTGGCGCAGGTGCTGACGCGGCTGGCAGATCACCTCGAACAGGTCCAGCGCCAGCAACACAAGGCGCGTACGGCGTTGATCTATCCGGCGGTGCTGATGGGTGTATCGCTGGCCGTAGTGGTCGGCCTGATGACCTTCGTGGTGCCCAAACTCACCGAACAATTTGCCCATTCCGGACAGAGCCTGCCGCTGGTGACCTCGATCCTGATCGGCCTCAGCCAGGGCCTGGTCAGCGCCGGGCCCTGGCTGTTGGCGGCGGTCGTGCTATTCAGCGTGATCAGCCGCTGGCTGCTGCGCAAAGCGCACTGGTGCCTGCGCCGCGATCAATGGCTGTTGCGCCTGCCGCGTATCGGCGGCCTGCTGCAAGTGCTGGAAAGCGCGCGGCTGGCGCGCAGCCTGGCGATTCTCAGCAGCAGTGGGGTGGCCCTGCTCGAAGCGCTGCAGGTGGCCACCGAAACGGTTGGCAACCGGCGCATTCGCCAGGCCATGGAACAGGTCCGCCAGCAGGTCGAGGGCGGCACCAGCCTGCACCGGGCACTGGACGCCAGCCAACAGTTTCCGCCACTGCTGGTGAACATGGTCGGCAGCGGCGAGGCCAGCGGCACCCTGGCCGACATGCTCGAGCGCGTGGCCGACGATCAAGAGCGTGGCTTTGCCCGTCAGGTCGATACCGCGATGGCGCTGTTTGAACCTTTGATGATTCTGGTGATGGGCGGCGTGGTGCTGTTCATCGTGCTGGCGGTCTTGCTGCCGATCATGCAACTCAACCAGGGCCTGCAACTGTGACAAGGAGAACCGGCAATGCAGCATCGACGTAAGCGCCAACAAGGCTTCACCCTGATGGAAATCATGGTGGTGATTTTCATCATCGGCCTGCTCATCGCCGTGGTCGCACCGAGCGTGCTGGGCAATCAGGACAAGGCCATGCGCCAGAAGGTCATGGCCGACCTGGCAACGCTCGAGCAGGCGCTTGACATGTATCGGCTCGACAACCTGCGCTTTCCCAGCAGCGAGCAGGGCTTGGCGGCGCTGGTTACAAAACCGGCCGCCGAACCCGTCCCGCGGGCCTGGCGCAGCGACGGTTATATCCGCCGCTTGCCAGAAGACCCTTGGGGTACTCCGTACCAGTACCGCATGCCCGGCGAGCATGGTCGGGTCGACGTGTATTCGCTGGGTGCCGATGGCGTAGCGGGCGGTGAAGACCTGGATGCCGACTTGGGCAACTGGGCGCTGTGACCGATGCTCGCCCAGCGTGGCTTCAGCCTGATCGAACTGCTCGTGGTGATGGCGATTGCCGGCTTGATGAGCGGCCTCAGTGTGGCCTGGCTCGACAGTGGCAGCAGCAACGTCAGCCAGACGCTCGAGCGGCTGGCTGCACAGACCCGCGAGCAAGCTGCGCTGGCGCGCCATGCCGGGCAATTGCGCGGGCTGCGTTGGAACGGCCAGCAGCCGGAGTTTGTCCGCCGCGAGGGCGACGCCTGGGTGGTCGAACCGGTGCGCCTCGGCCAGTGGCCAAAGACGCTGCGCCCGGACTGGCCCGCCAGTGCTACGCCGCAATTGCTGTTCACTCCCGAGGGCTGGGCACAACCCGGCACGCTGCTGTGGCGCTGGCCGCAAGGCAGCCAGCGCTGGCAGTGGGGGCGCGACGGTCGCTTGCTGACCCAGGCCGCGCCATGAAGTCGCGCCAGGCGGGGTTCACCTTGCTTGAGGTCGTGGTGGCGCTGGCCATCGCCTCGGTGCTGGCGGTGATCGCCAGTCAGGTCCTGCGCCAGCGCCTGGCGGTGCAGGAGACCGTCCAGCAGCATCGCCTCGGGCTGCTCTGCGCGCGTGAATTGCAGGCGCGCTTTGTCGTCGAGCAGTACTGGCCTGCGGCCAATCAGGGCAGCGGAGAATTGCAGCAGGGCGGGCAGATCTGCCATTGGCAACTGCGATTGCGCAGCACAGGTGTGCGTGACCTGCGCCGTGGCGAGCTGCAGTTGTTCGCAGACCGCGAGCAGCGCCTGCCGCTGGGTTTGTACAGCGTGTTTCTGGAGCGGCCATGAAGCGTCGCCAGGCAGGCTTGACCCTGATCGAGCTGATGGTCGCGCTGGCCCTGACCGCCGTGCTCGGGGTCATGCTCGCCGCGCTGGTCAACGGCTGGCTCAAAGTTCGCGAACGTCTCGACAGCACCAGCAACGAACGCGGTGTGCTGGAGTTTTGCCTGGCCCTGGAGCGGCGTTTCGACAGCCCGGTGCTGCGCCGTCTCTACGAGCAGCGCTTGCCCTTGGCCGTGCGCTGGCTCGATTGGCAACCGCAGGCGCAGCAGTTGCTCTGGGTGGCTGCCGCCGCCTGGCCGCAGGCCGAGGGCGGCTCGCGACTGCAACGTCAGCGCCTGCGCTTCGATCCGCGCGAGCAGCAGTTGCTGTTGGAAAGCTCGGCAGACCTTTACGCCGTCGGCATGCCGCATTGGGTCGTGCGCGAGCGGTTGCAGCGGGTCAGCAGTTGGAGCGTTGTCTATTACCAGGGCGGCCGCTGGTTGGCCTGGCCTTCCGATCAACCGGCACACCCCGGCGCCGGTGTGCGGCTGCAACTGCAGCGTGATGGAGCACCTTATGTCTGCACGTTCGCTTTGTCCCATGGGCTGTCCTGAAGGTGGCGCTGATGATTGTTGATTGGCGTCGCAAGCGCAGCGCCCGGCCTTGGTTGCTGTTGCGTCCGGGCAACGTTGATCAGCCGTGGGACTGGCTGCTGGTGCAGGGTAACCAGCCGTCGCGCCACGGCAAAGGCCAGCCCCCGACCGATCTTGAGGCTCGGGTTGCGCTGATCATTCCTGCCGCGTCTTGCAGCCATTTTCACATGTCCGCGCCACCCGGCTTGAAGCGCGACGAATGGCCGCTGCTGCTTGAAGACCGACTGTTGCAGGCAGCTGATGACGTGTTGTGTGCCTGCCTCGGGCGTTCGCCAGGACAGTTGCGCCTGGCAGTGGTTGCGCGGGCGCAGTTGCAAGTCTGGCGCGAGCAATGCGCGGGGTGGGCGTTGAACATCGAACGCTGCTGGACGGAGATGCAATTGCTGCCTGCGCCTGCTGTCGGCAGCGGCTGGCGCTGGCAACGTGGCAATGGCCTCGAGCTGCTGCGTGCCACTACCGCCGATGGCCTTGAACACTGGCTGTGTTGGCCGCAGCGCCTGGGCCAGGAACCGTCCAGGCCGTGGGCCGAACTGCAGCTCAATTCAGTGCAAGGTAGTTGGCCGACCCAACTGCAATGCCTCGATAGCTTGCCCGATCTGTTCGCCGCGCCGCGTCAGCGTCAGCCGCTCAAGCTGCCACGTGGCCCGTTGCGCCTGGCCGTTGGCTGTCTCGCCATGGCCACGCTGTGGGCCGGCATCTGGGTGAGCCAGCAGTGGCGCCAGGCTGAGGTGTATCGCCAGCAGGTGCTGGCCGTAACCGGTGAGCAGGCCACGCTGCGCCAGGCGAGTGTGGCACTCAAGCGCCTGGGCGAGGTGCACAGCGAGCGTCAGTTGCGCCTGCGCAAGCTGCAGGACTTGCAGGCGCAGCTGGACCTTTGGCTGGGTAAGAATTCCGGTTGGCGCCTGCAAGCGGTGCGCTTCGATGGCCAGCGCTGGCAACTGCGCCTGGACGGGGAGGGCAGGGCCCCGGACTGGCAGGCGCTGGCCAAATCCGTCGGCGCCAGCGTCGAAGTCGGCGCTGCAGGGCAGTGGCCGGTGGTGTTCGATCTGGGAGCCGCATGATGGACCGTCAATGGTTGCACCGAAACCGTATGCCGCTGGCTTGCGGCCTGATCGCGCTGTTGCTGCTGGCGCTTGCGAGCCGTACCGCGCTGGCGCACTGGGGGGAGATGCGCCAATGGCAAGCCTTGGCTGAGTCGGCGGCCAGCTTGCAGCAAGGTGCGCCGGTGAGTCTTGAGCGCCTGCGCCAATCAGCGCAGGTGCGGCAGGTCAAGCTGCTCGATGTCGAGCCGCGCGATGGCCTCTGGCAGTTGCGCGGCCAGGTGGCTGATGAGCAGCATCTGCAACAGTGGCTGGCGGCCTTGCAGGCCGATGGCGTGCAGTTGCTGCAATGGGGTCTGGAGCGAGACCCAAGCGGGCTGCGTTTCGAGCTGCAGGTGCAGCCATGAGCAAGCGCGCTGGGCTGTGGCTGGTGTTGGTGTTCTGCGTGAGTGTGCTGGCGCAACTGCCCGCCAGCTGGATCGTCAGCGGCCTGGGCCTGCCCGCAACGGGGGTTGTCGGCAGCCTCTGGCAGGGCCAGGCGACGCAGTGGGGGCAGCTTGGGTTGGTACGTTGGCACTTGCAGCCGTGGCGCATCAGCGGGCAGGTGCAGGCGGGCTTTCAAGGCCAGGACTGGCAGGCACAGGTGTCCGGCTGGCCCTGGGCGTGGCGGGCAGAACTGGCCGCGCTTGGCGCGCAGGCACGGGTGCCGGTCGGCTTCCGCCTGGCCGGGCAATGGCAGGGCGCGATAAGCATGCAGGGCTCTGGCTGGGGCTGCAGCGCGGCGCAAGGGCAACTTCAGGCGCACGACTTGGCACTGGTCGAGCCATGGTCGCTGGGGCTGGGCCGGGCGACGCTGCAGATGGACTGCAGTGACGGCTGGAATCTATCGGGAACACTGCAGGCAGACGGGCAGCACCACGGCCGTGTGGACGCTGACCTGTTGCGCCGGCAAGCTAAGATCAACCTCGCGCTGGAGCCTGACACTGGCCTGGTGCCGATCTTGCGGGGGGCGCAGTTGCTGGGCATGCAGGCATTACAGATGCAGCGCCGTGTCAGCTGGTAGCAACCCACCCGCGCAGGCCCGCACGTTCTGAACCGAACAGGCCAGCGCAGCCCTCACTCACTCACGTGGCGTGCGTGGGTCTTGAATACTCGATGCGAATACCTCGCTTCGATCATGCCCGCTGGTGCGCAACAAACCCAGGTTCAAGGCATTCTCACCATCAGCGCGCATGCTGTTCTTGATCACGTCAACCAATGCCGTGCCCAGATCGACCGGCGAATTTGACGCATTCACAGCCACATCGCGGCGGTAGTCGCGGCCATATAGGGTCTGCTCGGTGACGGATGCAGCCTGCACCTCCACCTGGCCTTTGCCTGACTGCAGCTTGGCACCTTCCAGTTTCAGATTGCCGCCGACGTTGAGCTGGACTCCATCGCGTCCACTCAAACTCGCTTGCTCGCTGACGGTATCGCGCTGAACCTGCGACACGTCCAGTTTCAGCGTAGGCGACAGGTTTGGGTCGACCTTGCTGACCTGTTTGCCGAACTTGCCGGTGAGCTTGTCGCCTGCGGGACCTGCCAACGCAGCCAGGGCATTGTTGAAGCCCTGCGGATTGCGCTCGCGGCTCAAGCGCGCATCAACATCGACGCTTAGGTTGTTGACCTGATCTTTGCGGCTGGCGACCAATAGATCGCCACCGATGTCGGCGTCGATGCGTCCCGCATCCAGGCGCGCGCTCAGCAAGCGACCGTCGCCGCTGCTGGTCAGGACGATGTGGTCGGCGCGCAGGCTGCTGGTGTTCCAGGTCTGGTTGTCGCGTTGGTCGAGGTTGACCTTGACCCGGCCGTGCAGGCCTTGGCTGTCGAGGCTGCCGCTGGATTGGGCAAAGCCGGCGCCGGCAGTGATGGCGAGGTTGTCGCGCCGCTCGCTGTTCGATGAGCCTTCCAGCAGCAGGCCGCCGTTGTCTGCGGTGATCGCGATCTGCCCCGCCGTCGCCTGCAGCCCTTGCAGGTGCACGGCAGTTTCTTCGCGTGCGCTGCTGGCCAGGGCCAGCTTGCCGGTGGTGTCGATCTGCGCATCCACTGCCTGGCGCGAGGACTCATCCACACGACCACTGTTGAAGTGGCCGCCGACTGCGCCACCGCGGCTATCGCCTTGCTTGAGGGCCAATTCCAGGCCGCCGCCGAGGGCGTTGCCGTGGGCCTCGTGACTTGAGGTGGCGGCCTTGACCTGCAACAGTCCGGCGCTGTTTATATCGACGTTGGCGACCTTGGCCGCACGGCTGCCGATACGTGTGCCTTCCAGCAACAGGTCGCCAGCACTGCTCAGGCTGACATCGCCCTTGGCGTCGATCTGGGCTACCTGCGCAGTCGTATCGTCGAGCGAGCGTTGCTCGCCCTTGAGATAGCCGCGCACTTCACCCCCCGTGCTGCCGGGGCGGTTGCCGCCTTTGGCCCAGGCGTTGCCCTCGATGGCATTGATCTGCTCGCTGTGCCGATCAGTGACCTGCACAAGGCTCAGTTGCCCGCCGCTGTGCAGGCTTACCCCCGCATCGCCACCGTCGAAGCGGCTGCCCTCATAGCGCCCTTCGCTGCCCAACTGAACCTGAATGCCTTGCTTGCCGTAGAGGCTGCCTGGGCGGGCCGTGTCCTTGCTGACAAGACTTGCCAGTGAATCGCCCTTGGCCGAGGCGCGCACATTGATGTCTTCGCCAGTGCTGGTGTCGACCCGCAGGTCGCCGCCATAGGCCAGGCGGTCGACCTTGCTCTGCTGTTGATCAACCGCTGCCGCCATGTGATGACGGTCGGCATCGATCTGCAGGGTGCCGGTATTGGCTCGCCATGCCGTACCTTGATCATCGATGCGATCTGCCTTGACCACCACCGAGCCACCACTCAGCTCGCTGACCTGCGCATAGCCGCGGCGCTGGTTTTCCAGGCGTTTGAGGTGCTCCACAGTCATGTCGGCGCCGGCACTCGGGGCGACCAGCGCCTCCTCCACAGAGGCCTGCTGGAAGCGCTGACCCTCGCCTCCTGCGATCAGTTGCTCGATCGGCCGGGTGAGCCCGCGGTATTCCAGGCTGCCACCCAGGCTGGCGCTCCAGTCGTTACGGTTGTGCTCGCGCACTTCAGTGTCATGCACTGCCCGATTGTCGATGTGCTCGGCATCGATTTGCAGAGTATCGCCGGCAGTCACCCGTGCGGCTTCGGTGACCAGTTGCTTGCTGTTGATATGAAGCTTGCCTGTGGCCGAGAGTTCGCTGCGCTGCACCTTGCTGTCCTTTTGCTGTTGCGTATCGCGGTTGTGGTGGCCTTCGAAGGCCGCACCGAGCTTGTCGATGCCGCCGCTCAACAGCAGGCCGCCGCCGCTCTGACGGGAGCTGTCGAGCGACTCGTGCTGATTGTGGGTGGCGCCCAGGGTGGTTTGCTGTGCGCTGATGTTCAGGTCGCCGTGGGTGGCCTTGACCTGTGAGCCGTTGAGTTGCAGGTGGGCATCGCTGCGCAGGTCGACGCTGCCGGCATGCAGCTCACTGCCCAGCTGAGTGGTGTCTTGCTGCTCATGCTGGCTATTGACTACCTGATAGCCCAAGCCCGCCTGATACTGGTGCGAAGCAGGCTTGCCGTCCTCAGCCTCCTGGGTCTGCTTGGCAGATGCGGTGAGGCCGCGTTGATGAGTCGAAGTCTGCTGCTGGGATCGAGACTGGGCACTGTCGATCAGCAGGTCGCCCTTGGCCTCGACCTTCAGCTGCTGGCCAGCCTTGAGCCTGGAGCCGTGAATGCGCATCTGCTCGGCACTGGCCAGATGCAGGTTGCTCTGCGCTTGCACCTCGCTGCCCTGGGCTTGTTCATGTTGTTCGGCGTCGTCCTTGCTCGTGCTTATGAGGCCGAACAACTTGCTATCGCGGCTGTGCGAGTGGGAACTTGACAGGGTCTGCCCGCTTGTGACTTGGAGGCTGCCCTGATCACTTTGCAGGAGCGCATCGTTCTGGCTGTGCACCTCACTGCCGCGAATCGTGATCGCGCCGCTGGCACTGGCGCTGACCTGGCCAGCCTGAAGGCGGCTGCCGCGGGCGGTTTGCTGGTAGTCATCGCTGTCACTGTCGCCATTCCACAGGTGCTTGCGATGGCGGATGCTCTGTTCGACCCGCTTGCTGTCGACACCGGCATCGATGTCCAGTTTGCCGCCGCTGACGAGGTTGATCTGGCCCGCGCTGGTCAGCGTCGCGGCGACCATGCGCAGGTCGCCGCCCGACTGCAATTGGACCGCTTCGTCAGCCTGTAAGGTGGTGCCTTGCAAGGTGCGCTCGGTACTGGTGCGGTCGCGGTTGTAGGTTTCGGTGGTGACGAACCACCAGCCCTTGTCCCAGTTCTCCTGCTCGCGGGCGATGGTTTCGCGGGTAGTGGTATCCAGGGTCAGCTGTTGCCCGGCCTTGGCTTCGATACGCTTGGCCTGGCCATCAACAGCGCGCAGGGTCAAGTTGTCCATGGCCTGCAGCGCCAACAGCCCCTGCTCGCTGCGTAACGTGGCGGCCTGGCCGGGTTCACCGCTGATGAACAGATCGCCTGCCGAACCGATGCTGACGCCGTCGCGGCCGTTGACCTGTACCGCGCCAACGCGCACGCCGGCACCTTCGCCAGTACTGACTACCCGAATACGCCCTGCGTGCATCGCACCGAACAGCTGGGCGTCGATGCTCGAAGGCGTCGCAGCCAGGTGTTCGACGACGTTACCGGTCACCGCATCGATACGATTGCGGCCAACGGTGATGTTGAGGTCGTCCTTGGCACTGAGCTCGCCCGTGCTGTGAATCTGCGGTGCGATCAGGTCCAGCGCACCGCCGTCGTTGCGCTGGCCGCCGCTCAGCACCTGCAGCGAACCGCTCGCCTGCAAGGTATCGAGCAGCTTCAACTGCTGGTCCTGGACCTCTGCAGTACCGACCGCGAAGCCGGCCCGGGTGGTGTTGATGAAGCTGCCGCCGTTGAGGGTGATGCCGTTGGGGTTGGCGAGGATGTAGTTGGCCGCGCGACCGAAGATTTCCTGCGGGCCTTCGATCAGCGAGGCGTTGCGGCTGACCACCTCATTGAGGATGGTCGAAGCGGCCTGACCGTGAAACTGAGGGTTGGCCGCCAGGGCGCCGGCCAGCTGCGACTGGCCCGACTGCAGCGAGTTGTTGAGCACCAGCCCGGGCTTGCCGACGTTGTAGTCAATGAACTGGTTGTGCGACAGGCCACTGGCATTTGGCGGGACGATTTCGATCACCGGCACGCCATGGGTCGGGTTGATCACGGGCGTTCCACCGGGGCCGCTGCTGGGCTGCAATGCGGGTTGGGCAAGGGCTGCGCCCGTGCAGAACAGGCCGACAAACACCGCCCAACGTAGTGTGTCTGGTTGAACCAGGGGGAGTTGCGCAAGGTTTTTCATTATTGTTTTTCTCGTGGTGGTGGGTGAATTACAGGGACAGGCTCCAGTCCAGCACCCAGAAACCCGGCTCGAGTGCCTGTCGAGAGCGGTCACTGGCGTACAGCGGATATTGGTAATCGAGGCGCAGGCGGCTGCCCGGCAGGCTGACCTCGACGCCAGGGGCGGCGCCGGCCAGTCGTTGCCAAGGGCTGTCGCTGGCGAGGCGAGCCCAACCCAGGTCTAGGCTGAGTTGTGGGCGCAGCTGCAGGTTGAAGGGGAGGGGTACGGCCAAGGGTTGGCTAACGCTGTTGCGCCAGACCGCGCCGCTGGCGCCGGCGACGCTGTAGGCGCGAAAACCGCGTACCGCCGAGTCGTCGCTGAGCAGCAACTGTTCGATGGCCGGCAGCATATCGCGGCTGTACTGCAGATTGAGTTCGCTCTGCCAGCGCCAGGGGCTTTGCGCTGGCCCCTGACGCAGATGCAGCAGATTTGCCCGGTACTTGAGAAACTGCGCTTGTGGATGCGCGGCTGCGCTAGCCGGTGGGTCTGCGCCCAACCAGGCCAAGCCGCGGGCAATGCCGAGGTAGCCGTGCCACAGGCCTGCGTCCAGCCACAGCAGATTGACCCCGGACTCCAGCGTGGTCAGGGTCGGGCTCTGTAGTTGCAACAGGCTGTCGTCGAGGCGATTTTGCAGTTGCTTGCGGTCAAGCCGCGCGCTGGCACTGAGCATGCCGTGCTGACCGCGCCAGAGCACGCGCTCGACGCTCACGCCCTGAAAGCTGCTGGTGCCGTTACTGGTGTAGCTGGCACCCGGGATCGGCGCTCGGTAGCTGAGCTGGCTGGCGTTGACGGTGAACGTCCACGGGCCATAGGGCACGCTGTAGTAAAGGCTGGCACCCTGGCTCTGCCCTGGGGCATCGAATACGGCGGCGTTGAGGGTCAGGCGCAGGTCGTCGTTGACCTGCAGCGGGCTGTCGACGCCGAGGCCGAGGCTCAACCGGTGGCGACCGGTAAGGGGGCTGCCGCGGTTGTCCAGGCGGCTGTCCAGGTGCCAGCGCGAACCCACTGCGCGCGGTTCGATGAGTATCTGGGTGCCGCCCTGCAGGGTGCCCGGCAGCAGCGCGGCAGTCAGGTCGTAGGCGCGCAGCCGATTGAGTTGGTCGAGGCCTTGCTCCAGATCAGGCAAGTACAACGGCCGGCCCAGCAGGTTGGGAAAGGCGCCGCGTAAGGACAATGGCAGGTCGGGATCGGCGAGCCTGATCGACTCGACAAAGCCTTCGATGATGACCACCTCGAGTGGCTTGCCAGTCGCTGGTCGCCGGGCCAGGTACGGTCGACTGGCCGGATAACCGGCGCGTACATAGAGTTCGGTAATGGCTTTGAGTAGACGATTGAGATCGGCCACGCCCGTGCAGGATGGCAGCAGCGGCCGCAGATGTTGTTCAAGGTCGGCGCTGGAGATCTGTTTGTTGCCGGTGATGCGCACACCGGAGATTTCCCAACACAGGTGATCAGCCGGGGCTGACGTGGTCGACTCGACACTGCTGTCGGCCCGCCCCCGGCGCTGCCACTGCTGCAAACGCTGATGCTGCTCGATTTGCTGCAGCGCCCGTTGTTGATCACGTATCTGCTGGCTGGCGGGGTCGCTGGCGAGCGCCTCTACTGTGCCCAGTAGGCCCAGCAAGAGGGCATAAAGGACTAGTCGAGCTACACGGGGCAGGCAAGTAGGCATGGTGAATTTCCGCAACTACGGCACGCTTTGCGTGCTTCTTTGCGGAAATTCTAAGAAGTTGGCTATTGGAAAATATGCCGTACCGTGCCGACCGGAGCGTCAGACAAATGTGCGAATTGTGTAGGAAATTTCTTGCCGGGAGCCGTCCGCTTCAAGGTCGGATCTCGATCATGGTGCCGTCCTTGACCATGCTCCATACCTCACGCATATCGGCATTGCGCATGGCGATACAGCCCTCGGTCCAGTCCAGGGTATGGAAATACCACTCCGGGTATTCCTCATCCAGCGGCGTGCCGTGGATCATGATCATGCTGCCGGCGGGTACGCCTGCGCGGCGGGCTTTGGCGGCGTCGGTGATGTTCGGGTAGGAGATGTGCATGGCCAGGTTGTAGCGGTCGCTGGCCTTGCGCCAATCGAGCCAGTAGAAACCTTCCGGGGTGCGTTTGTCGCCTTCGCGCTCCTTGGCGCCCTTGGGCTGCTTGCCCAGCGAGATGCGGTAGGTCTTGAGCGGCTCGCCGCGGCTGATCAGTTGCAGGCGGCGTTCGGACTTGAGCACCAGCACCTTGTCGATCAGCGGTTGCTGCGTCTGCTGCTGTTGCGCGGGCGCCTGGGTTTGCACCTGGCCCTGGGGCTTGCGAATGATGACTTCGGTAAACGCCGCTTGCGACACCGAAGCGACACCACAGCAGATAAGGGCTAGCAACCAACGCATGAAACGGTATCCCTGCAGACTAGGTAATGGGCGGCGCAACGGTCATCGGCGCCACGTATTCATGGCCTATGGGGAAGTGCTGCTCGATGCGGTCGCGATAATAGCATTCTAGTGTGCGTGCGACTGTGCGAAAAGCCAGATGGTCCCACGGGATCTCATGCTCCTCGAACAAACGCACCTCCAGGCTTTCGACGCCGACGGCATAGTCCAGATCGGCCAGCTCGGCGCGGAAGAACAGGTGTACCTGATTGATATGCGGCAGGTCGAACAGCTGATACAGCCGCATTTCGCCGACCCTGGCGCAGGCTTCTTCGACGGTTTCGCGACGAGCGGCCTGATCGATGGTCTCGCCGTTCTCCATAAAGCCTGCGGGCAGAGTCCAGAAGCCGCGGCGCGGCTCGATAGCGCGGCGGCACAGCAACACCTGACTGCCATGGGTCGGTAGCACCCCGGCGACGATGTTGGGGTTTTGGTAATGGATGGTCTGGCAATGATCGCAGACGTAGCGCAGGCGGCTGTCGCCGTCGGGGATGCGCTGGATGACCGGCTTGCCGCACGCGCTGCAGAAATTCATGCTTTGCTCCCTTTATATGCGCCTATCTTGGCGCGCCTTGCCGTCGCCCAGCAAGTGCCCGTCGGCCAGGGCTTGGGTGGCCCGCAGCTTTTGGTGCATCATGCACGGCAGGCCTTGCAATCGAGAGTGCGTATGCTGGACGAGCTGTTGCGCCGAATGAGCAACCATACCCCCGCGGCCATGGCGGGTGACCGTCGTTTTCCGGAAGCGGCGGTGCTGCTGCCCATCACCCGCAGCGACGAGCCCGAGCTGGTCTTGACCCTGCGCGCCAAGGGCCTGTCGACTCATGGCGGCGAAGTGGCGTTTCCCGGTGGACGGCGTGACCCGGAAGATCCGGATCTAATCTTCACCGCGCTGCGCGAAGCCCATGAAGAGATCGGCCTGCCGCCGGGCCTGGTGGAAGTGATCGGGCCGCTCAGCCCGCTGATTTCGCTGCATGGCCTGAAGGTGACGCCGTTCGTCGGTTTGATCCCTGACTACGTCGAGTACCGGCCCAACGACGCCGAGATTGCCGCGGTGTTCAGTGTGCCGCTGGAGTTCTTCCGTCAGGACCCGCGCGACCACACCCACCGCATCGATTATCAAGGCCGCAGTTGGTATGTGCCCAGCTATCGCTATGAGGGCTACAAGATCTGGGGTTTGTCGGCGATCATGATCGTCGAACTGGTCAACCTGTTGTATGACGCAGGTATCAGCCTGCATCAGCCGCCTGAGCGTTTCATCAATATCTGAGTGGGGTCGACCCCACCAAGCTGCCGACCGTGAGGAGCCAACCATGAAGTACCGCCTGGGAGACATGCACGTAGAGACTCATCCCACCAGCTGGACGGCACCGACCGCCACGCTGATCGGCAAGGTCCGCCTGCAGGCCGGGGCCAGCGTGTGGTTTGGCGCGGTGCTGCGCGGCGACAACGAGCTGATCGACATCGGCGAGGGCAGTAATGTCCAGGACGGCACCGTGATGCACACTGATATGGGCTCGCCGCTGACCATCGGCAAGGGCGTGACCATTGGCCACAACGCCATGCTGCATGGCTGCACGGTTGGCGACCACAGCCTGATCGGCATCAACGCGGTGGTGCTCAACGGCGCGCGTATCGGCAAGCACTGCATCATCGGCGCCAATGCGCTGATTGCCGAAGGCAAGGAAATCCCTGACGGCTCGTTGGTGATGGGCTCGCCGGGCAAGGTCGTGCGCGAGCTGACCGATGCGCAGAAAGCCATGCTCGAAGCCAGCGCCGCTCACTACGTGCACAACGCCGAGCGCTATGCCCGCGACCTGGCTGTGCAGGAAGATTGACATGAGCGAAGTCGAACGTCCGGTCAGCTCGCCCTGCGTGAACATCTGCGCGCTGGATGAACAGGATATCTGCACCGGTTGCCAGCGCAGCGTGGCCGAGATCAGCCGTTGGGGGCGGATGGATAACGACGAACGCCGGCAGGTATTGAGGCTGTGCCATGAGCGGGCGCTGGCGTCCGGGATGATTGTTGCCCTGTGAGGCTGGCGTTGACTTGAAAATCAAGTAATCTGTGCGGCTTGCCCGAAGGTCGCCCACCATGTTCTATCTGCTCGCCTATATCAGCAGCGTAGTGCTGATCAACTACGCGTTTTCCAGCGCTCCGCATCTGGACGTGATCTGGTCTGCCTGGGGCGGGCTGGTGTTCATTCTGCGTGACATGGTGCAAACCCGCTTTGGCCACGGCGCGCTGGTGGCGATGCTGGCCGCGCTGGTGCTGTCGTACATCACCTCGGAACCGGCCATCGCCCTGGCCAGCGCCACCGCGTTCTTTGTCTCCGAACTGATCGACTGGCTGGTATTCAGCATCACCAAGCGGCCGCTGCGCGATCGCCTGTGGCTGAGCTCGGCGCTGAGCATTCCGGTCGACACCTTTATCTTCTTCGGCATGATCGGCGCGTTGACGCCGCTTGTGGTCGGCACCGCCATGGCCTCCAAGTTTGCCGGCGTCAGCGCCGTGTGGTTGGCGATGACCTGGCGCGCACGCAAGGCAGCGCTGCTGCGCTGAGCGCCGCGCCTGTTGTAGAATACCGGTCCTTTTTCAGCGGGTAGCGCTCAGCCTGACGCCGCCCCGCACGCCCACGAGGACCTGAAATGACCCGTATCGGAACTCCACTGTCGCCGACCGCGACCCGTGTACTGCTGTGCGGCTGCGGCGAGCTGGGCAAAGAAGTGGTGATCGAGTTGCAGCGCCTGGGCGTCGAAGTGATCGCCGTCGACCGCTACGCCAACGCGCCGGCCATGCAGGTCGCGCACCGCAGCCACGTCATCAACATGCTTGATGGGGTTGCGCTGCGGGCCGTGATCGAGGCAGAAAAACCGCATTACATCGTCCCTGAAATCGAAGCCATCGCCACCGCGACCCTGGTCGAGCTGGAAAACGAAGGCTTCAACGTGGTGCCAACCGCACGCGCGACTCAGCTGACCATGAACCGCGAAGGCATTCGTCGCCTGGCCGCTGAAGAGCTGGACCTGCCGACCTCGCCGTACCACTTCGCCGACACCTTCGAAGACTACGCCAGCGCCGTCAACGACCTCGGCTACCCGTGTGTGGTCAAGCCGGTGATGAGTTCGTCGGGCAAGGGCCAGAGCCTGCTGCGCAGCGCCGATGATCTGCAACAGGCCTGGGACTACGCCCAGGAAGGCGGCCGCGCCGGCAAGGGTCGGGTAATCGTCGAAGGCTTTATCGACTTTGAATACGAGATCACCCTGCTGACCGTGCGCCACGTCGGTGGCACCACCTTCCTTGCGCCAGTCGGCCATCGTCAGGAGAAGGGTGACTATCAAGAGTCTTGGCAGCCACAGGCGATGAGCGCCAAGGCTTTGGCCGAGTCGCAGCGCGTCGCCCAGGCAGTCACCGATGCCCTCGGCGGGCGTGGCCTGTTTGGTGTCGAACTGTTCGTCAAAGGCGATCAGGTGTGGTTCAGCGAAGTCTCGCCGCGCCCGCACGATACCGGCCTGGTCACCTTGATTTCCCAGGACCTGTCGCAGTTTGCCCTGCACGCACGGGCGATCCTCGGTCTGCCGATTCCACTGGTGCGTCAGTTTGGTCCGTCGGCGTCGGCGGTGATCCTGCCGCAAGGCAAGTCGCAGCAGACCAGCTTCGCCAACCTTGGCGCTGCCCTGAGCGAGCCTGACACGGCGATCCGCCTGTTCGGCAAGCCCGAAATCGACGGCCAGCGCCGCATGGGCGTGTGCCTGGCGCGTGACGAGTCGATCGAGGCCGCACGGGCCAAGGCGACCCGTTCAGCGCAGGCGGTCAAGGTCGAGTTCTGATTCAGCAATGGGGCTGCCTTGCAGCCCCAACTTCTATCAGAGGCGCGCGTTGCGCGTCTCCTTCAGACACAGCACAGCCAGCAGGCTGATCAGCGCTGCCGCCGACACATACCCGCCAACCCAGCTCAAACCGCCCATGCTCACCAGCTTCTGGGCAAAGAACGGTGCCGCCGAGGCGCCGACAATACCGCCCAGGTTATACGCCGCCGACGCGCCGGTATAACGCACCTGAGTCGGGAACAGCTCGGGCAGCAGTGCGCCCATCGGCGCGAAGGTCACGCCCATCAAGAACAGTTCGATCGCCAGAAACAGCGCCACGCCCGCGGTCGAGCCTGAGGTCAGCAGTGGCTCCATGGTAAAGCCCGACGCAATTGCCAGCAGTGCGCCGACGATCAGCACCGGTTTGCGCCCGTAGCGGTCGCTGAGCCAGGCCGACAGCGGCGTGGCCAGGGCCATGAACACCACCGCAAAGCACAGCAGGCCGAGGAAAGTCTCGCGGCTGTAGCCAAGGGTGCTCACGCCATAGCTGAGTGAGAATACCGTCGAGATGTAGAACAGCGCATAGCACACGACCATGGCCGCGGCGCCGAGCAGGGTTGGCCGCCAGTGTTTGGCAAAGACATCCACTACCGGCATCTTCACCCGCTGATTGTCGGCAATGGCCTTGGCGAACACCGGGCTCTCTTCAAGCTTGAGGCGCACATACAGGCCGACCAGCACCAGTGCGGCGCTGAGCAGGAATGGGATGCGCCAGCCCCACGCGCGGAACTGCTCGTCACTCAGGCCCAGAGCGAGGCCGAGGAACAGCCCGTTGGCCGCCAGAAAACCAATCGACGGGCCAAGTTGCGGGAACATGCCGAACCAGGCGCGCTTGCCTGGCGGGGCGTTCTCTGTGGCCAGCAATGCTGCGCCGCCCCATTCACCACCCAGGCCCAAGCCTTGGCCAAAGCGCAGGATGCACAGGATGATCGGTGCCCACACGCCAATGCTGTCGTAGCCCGGCAGCACACCGATCAGCGTGGTCGACACGCCCATCAGCAGCAGCGAGGCAACCAGAGTCGATTTACGGCCGATCCGGTCGCCAAAATGGCCGAACAGGGCGGAACCCAACGGCCGCGCCATGAAGGCGATACCGAAGGTCAGAAACGCCGCGAGCATCTGCGCGGTGCCCGAGCCGGACGGGAAGAACACCGGGCCGATCACCAGCGCGGCGGCGGTGGCGTAGACATAGAAGTCGTAGAACTCGATCGCGGTGCCGATAAAGCTGGCGGTAGCCACCCTCGCTGGCGAGTTGACCGGTGCTGCCGGGGTCGAATCGGAATAGGTGCTGCTGGTGGTCATCTGTGTAGATCCCTGACAGTCGAAGCTCCATGGCCGGCGCTGGCCAGACAGGCAGCTGCGCGCGCACAGGCGCTGGAGCGAATGGTTGTGGGTCGCTCGACTGATCAAAGCCCTGGGGGTAGGCGAGGGGAGCGAGCACTGTTCAGGATGGGAGGCAGGCGCGCGGGGTACATCAGTGGAGCGGACTGGCCGTGTGGCGCCAAATGCGGATAGCGGGCGCGACGGCAGGGCTGGGTAAGCGTGACCCGAGTATAGCTAGCGGGTCACGGTCCAGACCAGTACCTTGCTCGCACAATTGTCTTCGGTTTCAAGGATTTCCAGCCGGTAGCGGCCAATCTTCAGGCACACGGCACTGGCCGGGATGCTTTCCAGTGCCTCGGTGACCAACCCGTTGAGGGTCTTCGGCCCGCCGTCACAGGGCAGATGCCAGCCCAGGCTGCGGTTGACCTCGCGCAGCGAGGCGGCGCCTTCGATGACGAAGCGGCCGTCGGCCTGCGGATGAATGTGCGGGTTCTGCGGGCTTTGCTCGTCCTCGAACTCGCCGACGATTTCTTCGAGGATGTCTTCCAGAGTGACGATGCCCAGCACTTCGCCGTACTCATCGACCACCACGCCAAGGCGCCGTTGCTGCTTGTGGAAGTTCAGCAACTGCATCTGCAGTGGCGTGCTTTCGGGCACGAAGTACGGCTCATAGCAGGCGGCGGCAATCGCCTCCAGGGTCAGCTCGGCGTGTGGCAGCAGATGGCTGATCAGCTTGGTGTTGAGGATTGCCTCGACCTGGTTGATGTCGTTGTGAAACACCGGCAAGCGGGTATGCCGGCTGACGATCAGTTGTTCGATGATGCGTTCGATAGGGTCGTCGAGGTTGATCCCGTCGACTTCGTTGCGTGGCACCAGAATGTCGTTGACGGTGATCTCGTCAAGTGAACGCAAACCATCGAGCAGGCCGTGGCGCTGGGCTTCGAACTCGTCCTGATCGTCATCGTCGTTATTCTGTGGGTGCAGTGCAACCGCAGTCGGCGCCGGGCGGAACGGGCGCAGGATGAGCTTGGCGGTGCCGTCGAGCAGGCACGCCAGCGGTTGCAGCAGGGTCAGCGGCAACTTCAGCAGGTTGGCGCCAAGGCTGACGAACGCTTCCGGATTACGCCGTACCATTCGCCGCGGCAGGTATTCGGCCAGTACCAACACCAATACCGCAGCCATCAGACCGCCCAGCCAAAAACCGTGCTCGCCGCTGTAGCGCTGGCCCAGCAGGCAGCCCAGGCCAAACACCAGCAGCTTGCCCAGGCTGGCGCCGAACACCAGCGCCTGAGCCGGCAAGGCGGGTGCTGCAGGCTCTGTGCCACGTGGTTGCGCGTTGAGTTGTTGGCGGGCGCTATCGACCGCAGTGAACAATGCCGCCCACAGTAGCGCCAGGGCCAGGCAACCCAGCAGTGGCGCGTGCAACTGGACGAACAGTGGCAGACTATCCATGGACCACCGTCAGATATGCAGGATGAATTCGCGTACCAGCTTGCTGCCGAAATAGGCCAGCATCAGCAGGCAGAAACCGGCCAGGGTCCAGCGGATCGCCTTGTGCCCGCGCCAGCCCAGGCGGGTGCGGCCCCACAGCAGCACGCTGAACACCACCCACGCCACGCAGGCGAGCAAGGTCTTGTGCACCAGGTGCTGGGCAAACAGGTTGTCGAGAAACAGCCAGCCCGAGATCAGTGACAGCGACAGCAATGCCCAGCCGGCCCAGAGGAAGCCGAACAGCAGGCTTTCCATGGTTTGCAGCGGCGGGAAGTTGCGGATCAGCCCGGACGGGTGCTTGTGCTTGAGCTGGTAGTCCTGCAGCAACAGCAGCAGCGCCTGGAACACGGCGATGGTGAACAGCCCGTATGCCAGGATCGACAGCAGGATATGGGCAAGGATGCCCGGTTCTTCGTTGACCAGCGGCACTGTACCTGCGGGGGCGAACTGCGCCAGCAAGGCGGTGATCGCGCCGAGCGGGAACAGCAGGACCAGCAGGTTCTCCACTGGAATGCGCAGGCACGCCAGCAGGGTCAGGGCGATCACTGCGACGGCGATCAGGCTCGAGGCACTGAAGAAGTCCAGGCTCAGCCCCAACGGGGTGATCAACTGGAAGAACAGCGCGCCGGCCTGGGCGATGACCGCGATCGTGCCGAGCAGACCGAGCAGGCGCTTGTCGGCACGCGTGCCCTGGGCCAGGCGCATGCTGTGGTAGATCGCAGCGGCAATATAAAGGCCGGCGGCGAGCAGATTGGGGATGAGGCTGGGTGAAGAGAGCATAAGTCCTGATAGGCAAGCCCGGGAAGACCGCGAGTTTGGCATAGAACGCGGGTGCCAAGGAAGGCCGACGCACGGCTCTGGCGTTGATCCAGCGCAGGCCTCGCGCTGCGGGTGATTGGGCCGATGGTCCTGTACATGGTGTGCGCGGCGTCAAGTCTCCGCTATAATCGCCGGCTTGCTGTTCCCCGTGCGTGTCGTTTACCGCCGGGGCGCCTGACAAATCGCGGCTTTGCCAAGCCTGAAAGGATCACCATGTTCGAAAACCTGACCGACCGCCTGTCACAGACGCTGCGCCATGTCACCGGCAAGGCCAAGCTGACCGAAGACAACATCAAGGACACGCTGCGCGAAGTGCGCATGGCGTTGCTCGAAGCCGACGTTGCGCTGCCGGTGGTCAAGGATTTCGTCAACAGCATCAAGGAACGCGCAATCGGCACCGAGGTGTCGCGCAGCCTGAGCCCGGGCCAGGCGTTCGTGAAGATCGTCCAGGCCGAACTCGAAAGCCTGATGGGCGCAGCCAACGAAGACCTTGCCCTGAACGCCGCCCCGCCCGCTGTGGTGCTGATGGCCGGCCTGCAGGGTGCGGGCAAGACCACCACCGCCGGCAAGCTGGCGCGCTTCCTTAAAGAGCGCAAGAAGAAGTCGGTAATGGTGGTGTCTGCCGACGTCTACCGTCCGGCGGCGATCAAACAGCTGGAAACCCTGGCAGGCGAAGTCGGCGTGACTTTCTTCCCGTCCGATATCAGCCAGAAGCCTGTGGCAATCGCTGAAGCGGCGATCCGCGAGGCCAAGCTCAAGTTCATCGACGTGGTCATCCTCGACACCGCCGGTCGTCTGCACATCGACAGCGACATGATGGACGAGATCAAGGCGCTGCACGCCGCGGTCAAGCCGGTCGAGACCCTGTTCGTGGTCGACGCCATGACCGGTCAGGATGCCGCCAATACCGCCAAGGCGTTTGGTGATGCGCTGCCGCTGACCGGCGTAGTGCTGACCAAAGTCGACGGTGACGCCCGTGGCGGTGCCGCGCTGTCGGTACGCTCGATCACTGGCAAGCCGATCAAGTTCATCGGTATGGGCGAGAAGAGCGACGCGCTCGAGCCGTTCCACCCTGACCGTATCGCCTCGCGCATCCTCGGCATGGGCGACGTGCTCAGCCTGATCGAGCAGGCCGAGCAGACCATCGACAAGGCCAAGGCCGACAAGCTGGCCAAGAAGCTGAAGAAGGGCAAGGGCTTCGACCTCGAAGACTTCCGCGACCAGCTGCAACAGATGAAGAACATGGGCGGCCTCGGCGGCCTGATGGACAAGCTGCCGAGCATCGGCGGGGTCAACCTGTCGCAGATGGGCAATGCCCAGGGCGCGGCCGAGAAGCAGTTCAAGCAGATGGAAGCGATGATCAACTCGATGACCCCGGCCGAGCGCCGCGATCCCGATTTGATCAGCGGTTCGCGCAAGCGCCGCATCGCCCTCGGCTCCGGCACCCAGGTGCAGGACGTCGGCCGGTTGATCAAGCAGCACAAGCAAATGCAGAAGATGATGAAGAAATTTTCCACCAAGGGCGGCATGTCGAAGATGATGCGCGGCCTTGGCGGCATGATGCCAGGTGGCGGCATGCCCAAGATGTAACCCTACTCAGGCCAGTGGCGCGAAGGCGCGGCTGGCCGGGATCCCGCTTCGGCGGGGACACCGCTGCCTTGCGAGGCAGCTTTATCGCAGATCGGCAGGCGGGTCTTTTTTCAGGGTGAACAACCCGGTGAAAAAAGGCATTTGCAAATGTCCGGATATTCCTTGAGAATATGCGGCCTTTCGGGCACCCGTGTGCCCGCTGTGCATCATGATTTGCAGCACCGACTACAGGAACGATGTTCAATGCTTACCATTCGTCTTGCCCGTGGCGGCTCCAAAAAGCGCCCGTTCTACCAACTGACCGTAACCGACTCGCGTAACCCGCGTGACGGCTCCCACATCGAACAGGTTGGTTTCTTCAACCCAGTCGCTCGTGGTCAGGAAGTTCGTCTGTCCGTTAAACAAGACCGCGTTGCTCACTGGTTGAGCGTTGGCGCACAGCCGTCTGAGCGTGTTGCTCAGCTGCTGAAGGAAGCTGCCAAGGCTGCTGCCTGAACAGTATGAACGCGACGCCAGAAAAGGCTGACGACCTCATCGTCGTTGGCAAGATTTTTTCGGTACACGGCGTTCGCGGCGAGGTGAAGGTTTATTCCTTTACCGATCCGATTGAAAACCTGTTGGATTACCAGAACTGGACGCTTCGGCGCGAAGGGACGGTCAAACAGGTCGAGCTGGTCAGTGGCCGTTCCAATAAAAAGGAGCTGGTCGCCAAGCTCAAGGGCCTCGACGATCGTGACGAAGCACGTCTTCTGAGCGGTTACGAGATTTGCATCTCGCGAAGCCTTTTGCCCAACCTGACTGACGACGAGTACTACTGGTACCAGTTGCAAGGTCTGAAAGTCATCAACCAGGACGAGCATCTGTTCGGCACGGTTGATCACCTGTTGGAGACCGGCGCGAACGATGTAATGGTGGTCAAGCCTTGTGCAGGCAGCCTGGATGACCGTGAGCGTCTGTTGCCCTATACGGCGCAATGCGTGCTTGCAGTCGACCTTGAAGCCGGCGTGATGCGGGTCGAATGGGACGCGGATTTCTAACTGATGGGTAACCTTCGCGTAGAAGTCATCACGTTGTTCCCCGAGATGTTCTCGGCCATTACTGAGTACGGCATTACCAGCCGCGCGGTGAAGCAGGGCTTGTTGCAAGTCACTTGCTGGAATCCGCGGGACTACACCACAGATCGTCACCATACGGTGGATGATCGGCCGTTTGGCGGTGGTCCGGGGATGGTAATGAAGATCAAGCCTCTGGAAGATGCACTGGCTAGCGCCAGGCAAGCGACCGGAGCGACGGCGAAGGTGATCTACCTCTCGCCACAGGGCCGCAAGCTGGATCAGCAGGCGGTTCAAGGCTTGGCCGAACAGGAATCTTTGATCCTGATCGCCGGCCGATACGAAGGCATTGACGAGCGCTTTATTGAGGCTCATGTCGATGAAGAGTGGTCGATTGGTGACTATGTACTTTCCGGTGGCGAGCTGCCGGCCATGGTACTGATCGATGCGGTTACGCGGCTGCTGCCCGGAGCTTTAGGGCATGTAGGCTCGGCGGAGGAAGATTCCTTCACCGATGGCTTGCTGGATTGCCCGCACTACACCCGACCTGAGGTGTATGCGGATCAGCGTGTACCCGACGTGTTGCTAAGTGGCAACCATGCACATATCCGGCGATGGCGGATGAAGCAGTCCCTTGGTAGGACCTTCGAACGTCGCGCTGATCTTCTGGAAAGTCGCTCACTTTCTGGAGAAGAGAAAAAGCTGCTCGAGGAATACCTCCGCGAGCGGAACGATAGTTAACGTATCGATGGTGGATCACGTTTTCCACCTTAGGAGCACAGCATGACTAACAAAATCATCCAGCAGCTCGAAGCAGAGCAGATGAGCAAGGAAATCCCTACCTTCGCACCAGGCGACACCATTGTCGTCCAGGTTAAAGTGAAGGAAGGTGATCGTTCCCGTCTGCAGGCATTCGAAGGCGTTGTTATCGCCAAGCGTAACCGCGGTCTGAACAGCGCCTTCACCGTGCGCAAGATCTCCAGCGGCGTTGGCGTTGAGCGTACCTTCCAGACCTACAGCCCGCAGATCGACAGCCTGGCCGTGAAACGTCGTGGTGACGTGCGTAAAGCCAAGCTGTACTACCTGCGTGACCTGTCCGGCAAAGCCGCTCGCATCAAAGAAAAACTGTCCTGAGTACAGTTTGACTGGCGGCTGCGGCCGCCATGCGAGAAAAAAAGCAGCCTTCGGGCTGCTTTTTTGCTTTCTGCAACCTTGCCTTAGTGATGTGACATAACCATGACCAATACCCGCGAGCAGGAAATCCAGCGCCGCACCGAACTGTCGGTAACCCGCGTGACCAAGGCGGTGTTCCCCAACACCACCAACCACCACAACACCTTGTTTGGCGGCACCGCGCTGGCCTGGATGGATGAAGTGTCGTTCATCGCCGCAACGCGCTTTTGCCGCTTGCCGTTGGTGACCGTGTCGACCGACCGCATCGACTTCAAGCACCCGATCCCGGCGGGAACCATCGTCGAGCTGGTCGGCACTGTGATCAAGGTGGGCAATACCAGTCTGCAGGTGCAGGTCGATGTGTTCGTCGAGAACATGTATCTGGATGGCCGCGAGCGCGCCATTCATGGGGTCTTCAGCTTTGTCGCCATCGACGAGGACAAACGCCCGGTGCCGGTGCTGGCCGGGTTCTGACTGTTGTCTGGTCGAGCGCCGATGACAGCCCCTCGGCGGCTGTGAAACACTCAGCCCATCTTCCCTGGATAGCGACTGTGCATGCCCGCCCTTGACCACCCTTTGATCGACCAGTTTCTCGATGCGCTATGGCTTGAGAAAGGCCTGTCCGACAACACCCGCGTGTCCTACCGCAGTGACCTTGCGCTGTTCAACGGCTGGCTGCAGGAGCATGGCGTTGCGCTGCCAGATGCTGGTCGTACGTTGATTCTCGATCACCTGGCCTGGCGCCTCGATCAGGGTTACAAGCCGCGCTCGACGGCGCGTTTCATCTCCGGCCTGCGTGGCTTCTTTCGCTACCTGCTGCGGGAGAAGCTGATCGCCGTCGATCCCACCCTGCAGATCGACATGCCGCAACTGGGCAAGCCACTGCCCAAGTCGCTGTCGGAGGCTGACGTCGAGGCGTTGCTGCAGGCGCCGGATCTCAGCGAGGCTATCGGTCAGCGTGATCGGGCCATGCTTGAGGTGTTGTATGCCTGTGGTTTACGCGTTACCGAACTGATCAGTCTGACCCTTGATCAGGTCAATCTGCGCCAGGGCGTGGTGCGGGTAATGGGCAAGGGTAGCAAGGAGCGGCTGGTGCCAATGGGTGAGGAAGCTGTGCTGTGGCTGGAGCGCTATGTGCGTCATGGCCGCCCTGAGCTGCTCAACGAGCGCCCCAGCGACGTGCTGTTCCCCAGCCTGCGCGGCGAGCAGATGACCCGGCAGACCTTCTGGCACCGGATCAAGCACCAGGCCAAGGTTGCCGGAATCGACAAGGCCCTGTCGCCGCACACCCTGCGTCATGCCTTTGCCACGCACCTGCTCAATCACGGTGCAGACCTGCGCGTGGTGCAGATGCTGCTGGGCCACAGTGACCTGTCGACCACGCAGATCTACACCCATGTAGCCAAGGCCCGGCTGCAGCAGCTGCACGCACAGCACCATCCGCGTGGATGAAGCAAATTCATGTTGCGCTGAGCGGTCGCTGAGGGCTCATTCAGCACAGCCTGATGTGGTAGGCTTGGTCGGTTTGCACCAAGGGCCGCACGGTCGCCGCGGTTTTTTACCCGCAGGTGACGTCTTCGGCCCGGTCCGTCTTCAGGAGTACCCCATGCGCGTTACCCGTATCATTGCCGCCGCCGCCTTGGCGCTGGCCAGTACCTTTGCTGTGGCTGCAACCAGCGAAACCAACAATGGCGCCGAGCAGGCAATCCGCAAGAGCCTGCAGACCCTCGAGCTGGAAGTGCCGATCGAGAGCGTCGCCAGCAGCCCGCTCAATGGCCTCTATGAAGTCAAGCTGCAGGGCGGCCGCGTGCTCTACGCCAGCGCCGACGGCCAGTTCGTCATGCAGGGTTATCTGTTCCAGATCGCCGATGGCAAGCCGGTCAACCTGACCGAGAAGACCGAGCGCCAGGGTATCGCCAAGCTCATCAACGGCATTCCAGCTGCCGAGATGGTGGTTTATCCTGCCAAGGGCGAGACCAAGTCGCACATCACCGTGTTCACCGACACCACCTGCCCGTACTGCCACAAGCTGCACGCCGAAGTACCCGAGCTCAACCGTCGCGGTATCGAAGTGCGCTATGTCGCCTTCCCGCGCCAGGGCCTGGGTTCGACCGGTGACGAGCAGTTGCAGGCCGTCTGGTGCTCCAGCGACCGCCGCGCGGCGATGGACAAGATGGCCGATGGCAAGGACGTCAAAGCGGCCAAGTGCGTCAACCCGGTGGGCAAACAGTTCCAGTTGGGCCAGTCGATCGGTGTCAACGGTACGCCAGCCATCGTGCTCGAAAGCGGGCAGGTGATTCCTGGTTACCAGCCAGCCCCGC
This sequence comes from Pseudomonas sp. 1121_17, assembly GCF_052850745.1. Classification (NCBI taxonomy): domain Bacteria; kingdom Pseudomonadati; phylum Pseudomonadota; class Gammaproteobacteria; order Pseudomonadales; family Pseudomonadaceae; genus Pseudomonas; species Pseudomonas sp. 1121_17. The sequence goes on along the minus strand of NZ_VXCX01000003.1, from coordinate 310,781 downwards.
AAGTGGCCAAGCTGGCCCTGGCTGCCGGCAGCAAGTAATTCAATTCAGTGCGCCGTCGCCATGCGGCGGCGGTAGTTTTCACGGTCGGCCGAGTGCCGGCCGTTCTATGGGGAGTTCACAGTGAAACCGGTCAAAGTAGGCATCTGTGGGTTGGGGACCGTCGGTGGCGGTACCTTCAATGTACTTCAACGCAACGCCGAGGAGATTGCCCGTCGTGCCGGGCGCGGTATTGAAGTTGCTCAGATTGCCATGCGCTCGCAGAACCCGAACTGTCAGATTACCGGTACCCCCATTACCGCTGACGTGTTCAAGGTTGCCAGCAACCCGGAAATCGACGTCGTCATCGAACTGATCGGCGGCTACACCATTGCCCGTGACCTGGTCCTCAAGGCCATCGAAAACGGCAAGCATGTAGTTACCGCGAACAAGGCGCTGATCGCCGTGCATGGCAATGAGATCTTTGCCAAGGCGCGCGAGAAGGGCGTTATCGTTGCTTTCGAAGCCGCCGTTGCCGGTGGTATTCCGGTGATCAAGGCGATCCGTGAAGGGCTTTCGGCCAACCGCATCAACTGGCTGGCCGGGATCATCAACGGCACCGGTAACTTCATCCTCACCGAAATGCGCGAAAAAGGCCGGGCGTTCCCCGATGTGCTGGCCGAAGCGCAGGCGCTGGGTTATGCCGAAGCCGATCCGACTTTCGACGTCGAAGGCATCGATGCCGCGCACAAGCTGACCATCCTGGCCTCGATTGCCTTTGGTATCCCGCTGCAGTTCGACAAGGCCTACACCGAAGGGATCACTCAGCTGACCACTGCTGACGTCAACTATGCCGAAGCACTGGGCTATCGCATCAAGCACCTGGGCGTGGCCCGTAGCACCGAGGCCGGTATCGAGCTGCGCGTGCACCCGACGCTGATCCCGAGCGACCGCCTGATCGCCAACGTCAATGGCGTAATGAACGCGGTCATGGTCAATGGCGATGCCGCGGGTTCCACGCTGTACTACGGCGCTGGCGCCGGCATGGAGCCGACAGCTTCGTCGGTGATCGCCGACCTTGTCGACGTGGTACGGGCGATGACCTCCGATCCGGAAAACCGCGTGCCGCACCTGGCCTTCCAGCCGGATTCGCTGTCAGCCCACCCGATCCTGCCGATCGAAGCCTGCCAGAGCGCCTACTACCTGCGCATCCAGGCCAAGGATCACCCCGGTGTGCTGGCTCAGGTCGCGAGCATCCTCTCCGAGCGCGGGATCAACATCGAGTCGATCATGCAGAAGGAAGCTGAGGAGCAGGACGGCTTGGTGCCGATGATCCTGGTCACTCACCGCGTGGTCGAGGAGCACATCAACGACGCGATCCTGGCTCTGGAGAGCCTGCAGGATGTAGTCGGCAAGGTCGTGCGCATCCGCGTCGAGCAGCTCAACTAATTTCGCCGTCGGGCCGCGTCTGCGGCCCGGGCCCCAGCATTGAAGGTTTGCACCATGCGCTATATCAGCACTCGCGGCCAGGCACCGGCCCTGAATTTCGAAGACGTCCTGCTTGCCGGTCTCGCCAGCGATGGCGGCCTGTATGTGCCGGAGAACCTGCCGCGCTTTACCCAGGAAGAAATCGCCTCGTGGGCCGGCCTGCCGTACCACGAGCTGGCCTTCCGGGTGATGCGCCCGTTCGTGGCCGGCAGCATTACCGACGCCGACTTCAAGAAGATCCTCGAAGAAACCTACGGCGCCTTCGCCCATGCGGCAGTGGCGCCGCTGCGCCAGCTTGGCTCCAATGAATGGGTACTTGAGCTGTTCCACGGCCCGACCCTGGCGTTCAAGGACTTTGCCCTGCAACTGCTCGGCCGCCTGCTCGATCACGTATTGGCCAAGCGCAACGAGCGCGTGGTGATCGTCGGTGCTACCAGCGGCGACACCGGCTCGGCAGCTATCGAAGGCTGCCGCCGTTGCGACAACGTCGACATCTTCATCCTGCACCCACACCAGCGCGTGTCGGAAGTGCAGCGCCGGCAGATGACCACCATCTTTGGCGAGAATATCCACAACATCGCCATCGAAGGCAACTTCGACGATTGCCAGGAAATGGTCAAGGCCAGCTTCGCCGACCAGTCGTTCCTCAAAGGCACGCGCCTGGTGGCAGTCAACTCGATCAACTGGGCGCGGATCATGGCCCAGATCGTTTACTACTTCCACGCGGCCCTGCAGTTGGGCGGGCCGGCGCGTTCGGTGGCGTTCTCGGTGCCGACCGGCAACTTCGGCGACATCTTCGCCGGTTACCTGGCGCGCAACATGGGCCTGCCGATCAGCCAGCTGATCGTCGCGACCAACCGTAACGACATCCTGCACCGCTTCATGAGCGGCAATCAGTACGTCAAGGAAACCCTGCACGCGACCCTGTCGCCGTCGATGGACATCATGGTTTCGTCCAACTTCGAGCGGCTGCTATTCGACCTGCACGGGCGCAACGGTGCGGCGATTGCCGAGTTGATGGCCAACTTCAAGCAGGGTGGTGGTTTCAGCGTCGAGCAAGACCGCTGGACCGAGGCGCGCAAGCTGTTCGATTCGCTGGCGGTCAGTGACGAGCAGACCTGCACGACCATTGCCGAGGTATTTGCCAGCACGGGTGAAGTGCTGGATCCGCACACGGCGATTGGCGTGCATGCTGCGCGTGAGTGCCGGCGCAGTCTGGATACGCCGATGGTGGTGTTGGGGACGGCGCATCCGGTCAAGTTCCCCGAGGCAGTGGAGAAGGCTGGGGTGGGCAAGGCGTTGGAATTGCCGGCGCACCTGACTGACCTGTTTGAGCGGGAAGAGCGGTGTACGGTGTTGGCCAATGACCTGAAAGTGGTGCAGGGGTTTGTTAGCCAGCATGGGAATCGCGGTAAGCCTTTGTGATGGGGTAGATGGGGGACGCTTCTACATATGGTTTGCCTAGTGGGATCTCTGTAGGAGCGGCCTCGTGTCGCGATTGGGTCGCGCAGCGGCCCCCGCGATCTCCGGTTCGTTCACCATTGCTGTGGACTTATCCGTTTCCGATGGTGGTTATGCAGGCCCCTTTCGCCCTTACGGCGAGTCACTTTTGTGGGGGCGGGTTCACCCGCGAAGGTCTGCGAGCAGACCCCATTCATGGATTGTCCTGCCCCGCACATTCAGCCTTTTCCTATATCCCTCGCACTTGACCCTTTCTACAGTTGGCGCTACTTCAATCCGGGCGCGCGGCGCTCAGGAGCGCCCTATGTACCGGCTCAACGTCGTCATCTATCAAACTCGTCCTGCCCAGCAGATCAGCTTGCATCAGGCCTGCAATGCTCAGGGTATTTTCAATGTGCGCATCGCCGACAACCTGGCTATCGCTACAATCTTGCTGGCCAGCCGGCGTGCACCTGATCTGCTGATCCTCGATCACGCCATGCCCAGTGCCGACGGCATTCAGTTGCTGCAGCAACTGAGTGTCACCTGTCCATCGACCGCGTTGCTGTTGATCGGTCAGCCGCGTCCCGCTCAGGTTGATATTGTTCAGCAGGCCCGGCAAAAAGGCTTGTGGGTGGTCAACGAACTGGCCTGGCCTTTGTCGATGCCAGCACTGCAACGGACGCTGCAGCGGGTGGGTGGCAGCCGCTATAAACCTGCTGTGAGCGATTTTCAAACTGTCATGATGCGCGCGCATGCTCACTGAGTCCCGCAGCAACGAACTTTCTGCGGCCGCCAAGGGTCAGTACCCATATAGCCAAAAAACAAGTGAGTGCGCCGGATGGAAAGAATTTGCAGACTGCTCAATGATGCTCTGACCCCTTACCAAGCTCACCTTGCCGCCGCCGATGCCGATGGCAATCGTCAACTGGTTCTGCGTGACCCTCAAGGCAATGTCACCCTGCAACGGGCTGTCAGTTCGCGACAATTGCAAGAACAGAGCCTGCTGATAGATCTGGTCGATGGCCTGCATCGGGATGTGCAGATTGCTGAAGGACGCCTGCAGCCTTGTGTGATCGCTGCGCTGCAGCAGCGCCAACCGATTCACGGAACCTTTGCCAGCTGACTGCGTCTTATTTGCTAATGGCAGCCCAGCGGCGCTTTGCTCCGGTGACGTTGCGCTGCCACGGAAAGTCCAGATGACTTTCGCTTGACCCCGGTCGTTTTCCCCAGCGACCGGGGTTTCTTTTTTCTGGCTCAGGGCGTGGCGTAGGCCTGATCGTCGGCCAGCTCTGCGGCTCGCTGCATATACGCTTCGCGCTGCTCTTGATCTAGCCAGTGGGCATACAGATGCGGCAAGGTGTCACGGCGCAGCGCCGGCAACAGTTTGTCGATATGGCCGATCGCCTCACGCCCGAGCGGTGTGTCGGAGCAGGCGACATGCAGTAGCTGGTAGGGCTGCACGCTCTGGATCGGATAAAAATGGTAACTGTGCGTATCCGCGCCTTGCTGATTGAGCAGGTAGCGCACCTCTGGCCAGTAACCCAGCACCAATTGCAAACGGCCCAACTGCTGCATCTGCAGCAAGCTGGCGGTCGCTTCGGTGCCGTAGTGACGGTTGAATGCGCTGTCGGGCAGTTGCCTGAGCATCTCATCGACCGAGGCGCTGTAACTGCGCTCGGCAACGATCCCGAGCTTCAACGTGCTCTGGGTCAGTAGGCGTTTGAGGTCGACGCTGCCGCCTTGCACGTAAGGTTCGATCAGCGCCTGGTCCTCGTTGCGCACCAACAGGCCGCTGCTCAACGTGGCCATGGTCGGGCTGGAGAAATAAGCGTACTTGGCCCGCTCCGGAGTCCACAGCAGGGTAGGATCGCAGGTGAAGGAAGGCTCTTGCAGCATCTGGATGCCGCGGGCGCGGTTGACCCGGACGATGCTGTGCTCGTACTCGGGCATCTGCGCGATCAGCAGCGGCAGCATGCGGTCGAGCACGCCTTGGCCTTGTTCAGGCCCTTCAAAGATCGTGAAGGGCGGCAGATCGCGGATCAGCCACAGCAGCGTTTCCTTGGCCATGGCTACGCCGGGCAGCAGCGCGCAGATAAGTGCAAGCGTCCGCAGCCTGCCTAACTTGAGTCTGAACACCACGGCGGCGCGGTTCAGACCGCGCCATCCTTGCGCAGCCGGGCAATGGCTGCAGCGTCGTAGCCAAGGCCGCTGAGCAGCGCCGTGGTGTGTTCGCCCAGCGCCGGGCCAACCCATTCAGTCGAGCCTGGCGTGTCGGACAGCTTCGGCACGATGCCGGGCATCTTGAACGCTTTGCCATCGGGCAAGCGGCCCTGCAGGAACATCTCGCGGGCCAGAAACTGCGGGTCGCTGAACATGTCTTCTGCCGAATAGATCCGGCTGGCCGGCACCTGTGCGGTGTTCAAAACCTCCAGTACCTGTTCCAGCGGCAAGCCATTGACCCAGCGATCGATCACGCCGTACAGCTCGTCACGGCGCAGGTCGCGGCCGTCGTTGCTGGCCAGGGTTGGGTCATCGGCCAGGTCGTCGCGGCCGATTGCCTGCATGAAGCGCTTGAAGATCGCATCGCCGTTGGCGCCGATCTGCACATGCTTGCCGTCGGCGCTGGTGTGGATGCACGAGGGAGTGATGCCGGGCATGATGTTGCCGGTGCGCTCGCGGATAAAACCGAACACGTCGAATTCCGGCACCATGCTTTCCATCATGGCGAAGATCGCTTCATACAGCGCCACATCGACCACTTGCCCGGCACCGCCATTGACCTCGCGGTGACGCAGCGCCATCAATGCACCGATCACGCCCCACAGGGCGGCAATCGAGTCGCCGATAGAGATACCGGTACGCACGGGCGGACGGTCATCGAAGCCGGTGATGTAACGCAGGCCACCCATCGATTCGCCGACTGCACCGAAGCCCGGCTGGTCTTTCATCGGCCCGGTCTGGCCGAAGCCCGACAGGCGCACCATGACCAGGCGCGGGTTGAGCGCATGCAGCACGTCCCAGCCCAGGCCGAGTTTTTCCAGCACGCCGGGGCGGAAATTCTCGATCAGGATGTCGGCTTCGGCCAGCAGCCGCTTGAGGATCTCGCGACCTTCCTCATGCTTGAGGTTAAGCGTCAGCGACTGTTTGTTGCGCGCCTGGACGAACCACCACAACGACGTGCCTTCATACAGCTTGCGCCATTTGCGCAGCGGATCACCGCCGTCGGGCGATTCGACCTTGATCACCTCGGCACCGAATTCGGCGCAGATACGCGACGCAAAAGGGCCGGCGATCAGGGTCCCGAGCTCGATGACTTTAAGGCCGGCGAGGGGTTTGCTGGGCGTGGGCATGGGGGCATCCGTGGCGGCAGAAACAAAGCGCTGGTTTTATCACAGCTCGCCTGCGGCAGATACTGTCGCGACGCAAGCAGGGCAGGATCAGTTAGACTAGCCGACTTTCTCCAGCTAGAAGCCCGTCACCCATGGCCCAGCCGTCCACCACCTACAAGTTCGAACTGAACCTGACCGACCTCGACCGCAACGTCTACGAAAGCGTCAAACAGACCATCGCCCGCCACCCTTCGGAAACCGAAGAGCGCATGGCCGTGCGTCTGCTCGCCTACGCGCTCTGGTACAACGAGCAACTGTCGTTCGGCCGTGGTCTGTCGGACGTCGACGAGCCTGCGCTGTGGGAAAAGAGCCTGGATGATCGGGTCCTGCACTGGATCGAAGTCGGCCAGCCCGACGCTGATCGGCTGACCTGGTGCTCGCGTCGCACCGAGCGCACCAGCCTGCTCGCCTATGGCAGCCTGCGCGTGTGGGAAACCAAGGTGCTCGGCGCGATCAAGAACCTGAAAAACGTCAACATCGCCGCCGTCCCGCAAGACGTGCTGGAAGTCATCGCCAAGGACATGCCGCGGGTGATCAAGTGGGATGTGATGATCAGCGAAGGCACGGTGTTCGTCACCGACGACCGCGGCCAGCACGAAGTGCAGCTGCAGTGGCTGCTCGGCGAGCGCGGCTGATTTCAACCTTTATAGACTGCTGAAGACCCCATGCGTATCGAACCCCGCCCGTTGCCGCCCACCCTGCCTTTTCTGGGTGCCTTGCCGCCGTTGCTGACCCGCCTGTACGCCGCTCGCGGCGTGCAATCGGAGGCTGAGCTGGACAAGAGCCTCGCCCGTCTGCTGCCGTATCAGCAGCTCAAGGGCATCGACGCGGCGGTCGATCTGCTGGTCGAGGCGCTGGACCAGCGCCAGCGCATCCTCATCGTCGGCGACTTCGATGCCGATGGCGCCACCGCCAGCACCGTTGGCGTGCTGGGCCTGCGGCTGCTGGGCGCGGCGCATGTCGACTACCTGGTGCCAAACCGCTTTGAGTACGGCTATGGCCTGACCCCGGAAATCGTCGAAGTCGCGCTGCAGCGCCAACCGCAACTGCTGGTCACCGTCGACAACGGCATCTCCAGTGTCGAGGGCGTTGCCGCCGCCAAGGCCGCTGGGCTTAAGGTGCTGGTGACCGACCACCACTTGCCCGGCCAGCACTTGCCGGACGCCGACGCCATCGTCAACCCGAACCAGCCAGGCTGCGAGTTCCCCAGCAAGTCGCTGGCAGGGGTAGGGGTGATCTTCTACGTGCTGATGGCCTTGCGCGCGCGTTTGCGCAGCCTTGGCCGTTACCAGACCCAGGCACAACCGAACATCGGTGAGCTGCTCGACCTGGTCGCGCTGGGCAGTGTCGCCGACGTGGTGCCGCTGGATGCCAATAACCGCATCCTGGTCCATCAGGGCCTCGAGCGAATTCGCGCTGGTCGCGCCCGCGCCGGCTTGAAGGCGATCCTCGAAGTCGCTCGCCGTGACTACCAGCGCATCACCTCGACCGATCTGGGCTTTATCCTCGGTCCGCGCCTGAACGCCGCAGGCCGGCTGGACGACATGAGCCTGGGCATCGAATGCCTGCTCTGTGACGACCCGGCGCTGGCCCGTGACATGGCCGAGCAGTTGGACGGCCTCAACCAGGACCGCAAGTCGATCGAGCAGGGCATGCAGCGCGAAGCGCTGGCCCAGCTCAAGGAGTTGCCGCTGGAGTCGATGCCGTACGGCCTGTGCCTGTTCGATGCCCAGTGGCACCAGGGCGTGATCGGTATCCTCGCCTCGCGCCTGAAAGAACGTTACCACCGCCCGACCATCGCCTTTGCCGATGCCGGTGAGGGTGTGCTCAAGGGTTCGGCGCGGTCGGTGCCAGGCTTTCATATCCGCGACGCGCTGGACGCCGTGGCTGCGCGCCACCCGCAGTTGATCAGCAAGTTCGGTGGCCACGCGATGGCCGCCGGTTTGTCGCTGCCGGCAGATAATTTCCCGGCCTTTGCCGCCGCGTTCGACGAAGAAACCCGGCGTCAGCTCAATGAAGACGACCTGACCGGGCGTTTGTTGACCGACGGTACCCTGGCGGTTGAAGAATTCCACTTGGACTTGGCCCGCGCCCTGCGCAACGCCGGCCCGTGGGGCCAGCATTTTCCCGAGCCGCTGTTCCATGGTGTGTTCCAGCTGGTTGAGCAGCGTGTGGTCGGTGAGCGGCATCTCAAAGTGGTGCTCAAAAGCGAGTGCGGTGCGGTCAAACTCGACGGTATTGCCTTCGGTATCGACCGCGAAGTCTGGCCCAACCCCACCGTGCGTTGGGTCGAGCTGGCCTACAAGCTGGACGTCAACGAGTTTCGCGGCAACGAAAGCGTGCAACTGATGATCGCGCACATCGAACCACGCTAACCGGCTGCTGCGGGATACTCCTGCGACCGGGCTGAACCCAGGTCGCAACAAACTGGTCTAGGCTCAAGAGAACCGGTACCAGGCCACGGCTGCACATCAGTGCCCGGGCCGGTCACCCATTTGGAGTCCCAGGGAGATCCCCCATGAGCCTGCTGTTAGAGCCCTACACCCTCCGCCAGTTGACCCTGCCCAACCGCATCGCCGTGTCGCCGATGTGCCAGTATTCGGCCGCCGATGGCTTGGCCAATGACTGGCATCTAGTGCACTTGGGCAGCCGTGCCGTAGGCGGGGCCGGGCTGGTCTTCACCGAAGCCGTGGCGGTCACCGCCGATGGTCGGATTACCGCTGAAGACCTCGGTCTGTGGGACGACCAGCAGATTGCGCCGCTGCAGCGCATCACTCGCTTTATCACTGCCCAGGGTTCAGTGCCCGCCATTCAGTTGGCCCATGCCGGGCGCAAGGCCAGCACTCATCGGCCCTGGCTGGGCAAGCACGGCAGCGTCAAGCCGGAGGACGGCGGCTGGCAGCCGGTCGGTCCGTCGAAAATCGCCTTCGACCCGGAGCACACTGCACCGCGTGAGCTGAGTACCAGCGAGATCCAGGAGATCATCGACGCCTTCGTCAAAGCCGCTGAGCGCGCGCTCACTGCGGGTTTCAAGGTGGTCGAACTGCACGCTGCCCATGGCTACCTGCTGCATCAGTTTCTCTCGCCGCTGAGCAACCAGCGCCGCGATGAATACGGCAGCAGCTTCGAAAACCGCATTCGCTTTACCCTTCAGATTACCGAGGCTGTGCGTGCGGTATGGCCCAAAGAGCTGCCGCTGTTCGTCCGGGTATCGGCCACCGACTGGGTCGAAGACGGCTGGAACCCTGACGAAACCGTCGAGCTGGCGCGCCGCCTGCGCGCGTTGGGCGTCGACCTGATCGACGTGTCGTCGGGCGGCACTTCGGCCAACGCCGAGATTCCCACCGGCCCGGGCTATCAAACGCGCTTTGCCGAGCGCGTGCGCAAAGAGGCGGAGATCGCCACCGGCACCGTCGGCATGATCACCGAACCCGCCCAGGCCGAGCACATTCTGCGCACGGGGCAGGCTGACCTGATCTTCCTCGCCCGCGAACTGCTGCGTGATCCGTACTGGCCGCTGCATGCCGACGATGATCTGGGTGGCAACAAGGCCACTTGGCCAGCGCAATACCAACGGGCAACCCACCGCGCCAACCCGATTCACGAGTCCGACCTGCGCGACGCCTGACGTTGATGTGGCTGCCTTGTCGTCGACAGAAGACGGCGACAAGGCAGCCAATACGGCTAGTGCTTGAACATCACATGGCGGACACAGGAGTAGTCCTCCAGCCCATACATCGACATATCCTTGCCGTAGCCCGATTGCTTCTGCCCGCCGTGGGGCATCTCGCTAATCAGCATGAAGTGCGTGTTGATCCAGGTGCAGCCGTATTGCAGGCGTGCGGCAAGGCGGTGCGCGCGGCCCACGTCAGTGGTCCACACCGATGAGGCAAGGCCGTACTCGGAGTCGTTGGCCCACTCCAGCGCCTGGGCTTCGTCGGCAAAGCGAGTGACGGTGACCACCGGGCCGAACACCTCATGACGGGCGATCTCGTCGTCCTGCAGCACGTCGGCCAGCAGGGTCGGCGTGTAGAAGAAGCCTGCACCCTCCAACACTTTACCGCCAGTGACCAGGCGGATATGCGGCTGGTCGAGGGCGCGTTGAACCATGCCCGCTACCTTGTCGCGGTGTTGCGCACTGATCAGTGGGCCGAGTTCGGTGTCGGCCGCACCCTGAGGTCCCGGCTTGATGCTGGCGACAGCCTGGCCCAGGCGCTCGACAAATTCATCGTAGATGGCGTCCTGTACATACAGCCGGCACGCGGCGGTGCAGTCCTGGCCGGCATTGTAGAAACCAAAGCTGCGAATGCCATCGACGGCCGCATCGAGATCGGCGTCATCGAAGATCAGCACTGGCGCCTTGCCGCCCAACTCCATGTGCATGCGCTTCACGCTGGCGGCAGTGGCGCCGATGATGTTCGCCCCAGTCGGGATCGAGCCGGTCAGCGATACCATGCGCACGCGCGGATGAGTGACCAGCGGCGTGCCCACAGTCGCGCCACGGCCAAACAGAATATTCAGCACACCCGCCGGGAAGATCTCGCGGGCCAGCTCGGCCAGGCGCAGCGCTGTCAGCGGGGTCAGCTCGGAGGGCTTGAGCACCACGGTGTTACCTGCGGCCAGTGCCGGCGCGATCTTCCACGCGAGCATCATCAGCGGGTAGTTCCACGGTGCAATCGAGGCGACCACGCCCAGCGGGTCACGCCGCACCATCGAAGTGTGCCCCGGCAGGTACTCGCCTGCCGCCGAACCGCCCAGGCAGCGCGCCGCCCCGGCGAAATAGCGAAACACGTCGACAATGGCCGGGATCTCGTCATTGAGGGCGGCGGCGAGGGGCTTGCCGCAGTTCTGCGATTCGAGGCTGGCCAGTTCTTCGCCGTGTTGTTCAATGGCATCGGCCAGCGCCAGCAGGGCCAGCGAGCGGTCTTTCGGGCTGGTCTGCGACCAACTGGCAAAGGCGCTGTCGGCGGCGCGCACGGCGCTGTCGACCTGCGCCTCGCTGGCCTCGCTGATCTGCGCCAGGGCAGTGCCTGCGGCTGGGTCGAGTACGGTCCAGGCCGGGCCTTCACCGGCCACCAGTTGGCCGTTGATCAGCATCTGGGTGTGCATGGGGCAATCCTCCGAGGCATTTGCGATGGTCGATAGCGTAGACCACTCACTGCAGCTCATTGGCTACCCGGCTGGTGACCTCGACGACCTGGCGTGCGCCGCGGCTGATTTCGTTCATCGCGTTGCCGGCCTGGCTGGCCAAGTCCTGCACAGCGCAGGCATGCTCGCGGCTGTTCTGAATGCCATTGAAGGCGCCATCGGCCAGTTCCCGGTTCAGACGCACTACCTCGAAAATGTCCCGGGTGGCCTCGGTAGTGCGCGCGGCCAGGCGCCTGACTTCATCGGCAACCACAGCAAAGCCACGGCCCTGATCGCCGGCACGAGCGGCCTCGATGGCCGCATTGAGTGCCAGCAGGTTGGTCTGCGCCGCAATCCCGCCGATGATCTCGACGATCGCACCAATGTTCAGGGACTGCGCCTGCAGCGCTTGCATGTCCTGGCCAACGCTGGCCATTTCCCCGGCGATGGATTGCATGGCCGACGCGGCCTGCATGACTACTGTCAGGCCTTGCTGTGCGCTGTGCTCGGTGGTCAGCGAAACATCATGGGCGAGTTCGGCAGCGCCGCGCACGAGGTCGGCTTTTTCCACCTGTTCGGTTACCACATTGGCGAACTTGGCCACCTTGTAGAGGCGACCGTGCTGGTCCTTGATCGGGTTGTAGGTCGCTTCAAGCCATACGGTATTGCCGCGGGCGTCGATACGACGAAAGCGCCCCGCCACGAACTGCCCGCGATTGAGCGCTTGCCAGAACTGGGTGTAGTCGGCGCAGGCGGCGTCCTCGGCAGAGCAGAACATGCGGTGGTGCTTGCCGAGAATCTGCGTCAGGCCATAGCCCATGGCGTTGAGAAAGGCTTTGTTGGCGTCGAGCACCATGCCGTTGAGGTTGAACTGGATGATGGCGGTGGAATGGTCAAGGGCGTTGTATAACTCCAGCCCGTCCCGGTCACGGCGGCTGGTGCCGGGGCTGGCGCAGCCGTAACCACGATGTTGGCCCAGCACGTCGCGCAACCAGCATAGCTGAAGGAGCACCGGGCGGCCGTCGGCGCCCCGGCAATTGAGCGACGGCGAGCCTGTCAGTGGTGCCGGCAAGCTGCAGCCTGGTTCAAGCAGGGCTTCGAGCTTGACCCCGAGCAGTTGCGCGGCGGAAAAGCCAAGCGCGTTGGCGAACGGCGCATTGACCTCGGTGAAGCAGCCGTTGGCATCGAGGCGAGCGCTGAGCAGTTGCTGTTCCAGTTGGGCGAGCACAGCTTGCAGGCTGTCCAGTTGTTGTTGGCAAGCGAGCAGTGCCTGCGTGCAGCGGCGGTTGAACACGGCGAACTCCGGTAATTGTCAGGATAAATGCTCGCCTACACCGAAATGCACCCGGTCTTTGCCGGCGCGTTTGGCCTTGTACAGGCAGCGGTCGGCGTGGATAAGGATGTCGGCTAGGGCTTGATCATGGCTGAAGGGCACCAGCCCAGCGCTGAAGGTGAAGCGGGCGGGAGCTTCGCGGCTGTTGCGTACCGCCTCCAGCAGGCGCTCGGCGATGGCCAGGGCGATGGCTGGGCTCAGGGTGTCGATGATGACGCCGAATTCCTCACCACCTAGCCGCCCGGCACAGTGGCTGCCGGCCATGTTGCGCAGGCGTGCAGCGAGCACGCGCAGCACTTGATCGCCGGCGGCGTGACCAAGTTGGTCGTTGATCCGCTTGAAGTCGTCGATATCGATCATCATGAAGAAACCGCCACCGTGGCTTTCGATGAAGCGCTCGAAGCGGTCCATCAGTGCACGTCGGTTGTACAGCGAAGTCAGGTAGTCGGTTTCCGACAGGGTACGATAGTGCTGCTCGATCTGCAGTGTGATGCTCAGTGCGCGCAGGTAGGTGCGGCTGTTGATCCAGCCCAGGCTGATCGAGAAGGCAAAAAAAATAGCCAGATACCAGCGGTAGTCGCTCACGTCATCGTGACCGATGTGGGGCATCACCAGCACCCAGCTCAACACGGCGACCAGCAGATAATCCATTGGCCCACGGATCAGCAGCGATGCGCCGACCACCGCCAGTACGGTCATGGCCAGAGAGAACTGGCGATGCAATAGCGGGTATTCGAGAAAGATCAACTTGAAGCCGAGCACCACCGTCAACATGAACAGCAAGCCCGAATACCGCCATACATTGTCCGAGTTTGTCCGTGTCTGGATGGTGAACAGAGCTACCATCATCAATAGCGGTCCCCAGGCGCCGAGGGTGGCGATGCGTTCGTCAAGCACCAGGTGAACGGCAAGCCAGCTGGCGATAACCAACAGTTGCACGGCAATGATGCCCTCGCGCAGCAGCAGCCTGATGCGCGGGCGATGATCAGCCGAGACATCCAGCTCCAGGCTGGGGTATTTCCGATTCGAGGGCATAACTACCAAGCTCCATGCTGACCCGCGTAACGGCGAAGTAGATCGCCATGGTGTGCCTGACCAGCTCGGCGAATGCCGGGCGCATCTCGACCAGTGTTCCCTGGGTGCGGAAGTAGCCTTTGCTTTCGCCTTCCTTGACCAGCCGTGCCACGTGCATGGTGGACACCCCGAGCCGGGAGGACAGCTCGGCATAGCTGGAGACCTTGTAGCCGCCGTCGTTTGAGTGAAAGCCCCGGGCATCGAGGTACAGGCTCAGCATCGGCAGATGACCACCGTCACGGTTCATGATCCACTTGGCCCCCGGCAGCAGCCCGTCCAGCAGCACGTCGGCATCCAGCAGATGAGCGAATCCGCTAAAGTATTGACGCAGGAACGCAGTTGGCTCGGTGCGCTGCCCAGGCTGTGCATCGGGGATCAGTTGCTGGGCCGGTATGAGGTATGCGCTGATCAGTTGCGTGGCCAGATCGATAGCTGTTTTGCTGGGCCTGTAGATGCGTTGCCGAGCATCATCCGGGTGGGGCGATACGTGCATATAGCCCGATATCAGGAAGAACGAGAAGTACGACTCCAGGGTGTTGCGCGTCAGGTAGCCACGCCGCTCGCAAAATGCCTTGACCCGGGATAAAGGCGTCATTGGGTCGTGGAAATAAAAGGCGAGCAGCGACAGCACGACCATTAACCGGTCGTATTTGAGCAAGCTCTTGAAGAAGAATGGTTTGCGCCGATATTGCTCAAGCATCAACTGCAGGTGTTTGTCCAGCGCGGCATCGGAATCAAGGCGGTAGAAGTTGCTGATCGTCAGATGCAGGTAGTCCAGCAGTTCGGCTCGTTTCATGGCTAGCAACATCACCTAATTTCAATGGCCGCACATGGCCATTATCGTTTCAGCGCCGATTATGCGGTTTCGCAGAGCAAATTCAGGATGGCCCCAAAAATGTTGCAAGGTTGACCGCTGAGCAAGGTTTGGCCATGCATGGTCGATGGAGCTGGACCCTTGGCGGGTATTCGATGATCAGGCCGAGCGTGCCGCCTTGCCAGCGCACTTGGTCGGCTTGTGCAACATCCCGAAGCAAATACTTCCATGGCGAACGACAGGCCAAGCCTTACTCTGGGTTTTCCTTTCTGTAGCGTGGAGACGTGCGCATGAACACCCGAGGTTTGCTCGATCAACTGTTCAAGACCGGCCAGGAAATGCTCAGCAAACAAACCGGTAAAAGTGCTGGCGGCAAGCCGTCACTCGGTGCAGGCGGGCTCGGTGGGCTGCTCTCCGGCATGGGCGGCGGCGCCCTGGCAAGTGGCGCCATGGGCTTGTTGCTGGGTAACAAGAGCGCGCGCAAGTTCGGCGGCAAGGCGCTGACCTACGGCGGCCTGGCTGCGCTGGGGGTGATCGCCTACAAGGCCTTCAACAACTGGCAGGCGCAGCAGGCCACCGGCCAGGTGCGGGAGCCGCAGACGCTCGACCGGCTGCCACCGGCTGAAGCCGAGCAGCACAGCCAGGCCGTGCTGCGTGCGCTGGTCGCGGCAGCCAAGTCCGATGGCCATATCGATGAGCGTGAGCGTGAACTGATCGAAGGCGAATTCACCCGTCTGGACAGCGATCGTGAACTGCAGCAATGGCTGCACGCCGAGCTGAACAAACCGCTCGACCCGGCAGAAGTTGCCCGCGCCGCGCAAACCCCGGAAATGGCCGGCGAGATGTACCTGGCGAGCTTGATGATGGTTGATCAGGAAAACTTCATGGAGCGCGCCTACCTCGATGAGCTGTCGCGCCAGTTGCGCCTCGACCCGGCCCTACGCCAGGAGCTCGAAGCCCAGGCCAGGCTTGCCGCCGGTCAGTAATCTGGCTATTTGCCACCTTTGCCGGCAGGGATGCCGCGAACGCCGCTCATTCAGCTGAGAAACCCGGATCATGCCTGGGCTATACTCGAGCGATTTCCCCGCTCGTACTGAATTCTTGAGGGCTGATTTTGAAAAACTGGACCATGCGCCAACGGATCCTGGCAAGTTTTGCCGTGATCATCGCCATCATGTTGTTGATGATCGTTGCAGCCTACTCAAGGTTGGTCGCCATTTCCGCGAGCGAGGAAGCGGTCGGTTCCGATGCCATCCCCGGCGTCTACTACAGCTCGATGATCCGCAGCGCCTGGGTCGACAGCTACGTCACCAGCCAGCAGTTGGTCGGCCTGAGCAAGCATCGCGATATCGCCTCTGCGGATATCGAACTGTTCAAGAGCTTTGACGAGCGACTGCGCCAGCATATGGCCAGTTATCAGGCAACCATTCGTACTACGGAAGACCAGACCAGCTTCGACGCCTTCGTTGACATGGAAAAACGTTACATCGCCGACATCGAACTGGTACTCGAGGCCTACCGGCAGAAGAACTACGCCGAAGCCGAGCGCTTGATCACCGACGTGCTGACGCCCGCCTGGGTCGAAGGGCGCAAGCACCTCAACACCGTGATCGAACGCAATCGCGAAGCGGCCGACGTAGCCACCAAAGATATCGTCAGCGCCGTGGCCACCGCCAAGGGCAGCATGATCGTTTCGCTGATCCTGGCCATCATCGCTGCCGGCATTTGCGGGCTGTTGTTGATGCGTGCGATCACCACGCCCATGCAACGCATCGTCCATGCCCTCGATAAGCTGCGCTCGGGCGACTTGAGCATGCGTCTGGACCTGGACCGCAAGGACGAGTTCGGCGCCATCGAAACCGGCTTCAACGAAATGGCCGAATCCCTTGCCAGCCTGGTCGCCCAGGCCCAGCGCTCGTCGGTGCAGGTGACCACCTCGGTTACCGAAATTGCCGCCACCTCCAAGCAGCAGCAAGCCACGGCCACCGAAACCGCAGCCACTACCACCGAAATCGGCGCCACCTCGCGTGAGATCGCCGCCACGTCGCGTGATCTGGTGCGGACCATGACCGAGGTCACCTCGGCTGCTGACCAGGCCTCGATCCTCGCCGGCTCCGGCCAGCAAGGCCTGGCACGCATGGAAGAAACCATGCACCAGGTGATGGGCGCGGCCGATCTGGTCAACGCCAAGCTGAGCATCCTCAACGAGAAGGCCAGCAACATCAATCAGGTGGTGGTGACCATCGTCAAGGTTGCCGACCAGACCAACCTGCTGTCGCTGAACGCTGCGATCGAGGCCGAGAAGGCCGGCGAATACGGCCGCGGCTTCGCCGTGGTGGCCACTGAAGTGCGCCGCCTGGCCGACCAGACCGCCGTGGCGACCTACGACATCGAGCAGATGGTGCGCGAGATCCAGTCGTCGGTTTCGGCCGGGGTGATGGGCATGGACAAGTTTTCCGAAGAGGTCCGCCGCGGCATGTTCGAAGTGCAGCAGGTTGGCGAGCAACTCAGCCAGATCATCCATCAGGTCCAGGCGCTGGCGCCGCGGGTATTGATGGTCAATGACGGTATGCAGGCCCAGGCTACCGGTGCCGAGCAGATCAACCAGGCGCTGTCTCAGCTCAGCGACGCCAGCACCCAGACCGTCGAATCGCTGCGCCAGGCCAGTTTCGCCATCGATGAGCTGAGCCAGGTCGCGGCTGGCCTGCGTGGCGGTGTCTCGCGTTTCAAAGTCTGATGACAATGAAGGATCTGCCTCAGCGCGAACCCACAGCCGGCACCGGCAAAGGTGTGCTGTACCTGCAGTTTCGCCTCAATGACCAGCGCTTCGCTCTGGATGTGCGTGAGGTGGTGGAAGTGCTGGCACTGCGTACGCTCAAGCCTATCGCTCAGGCGCCGGGGTGGGTGCGCGGGATTCTCAGCCATCGTGGTGCGCTGATCCCGGTGATCGACCTGGCCGCGCTGAGCTTTGCCAGGCCGGCCGCAGCACGCACCAGCACGCGGCTGGTGGTGGTGCGTTATCACCCGGCTGCCAGCGCTACAACGCTGCGCCTGGGGTTGATCCTCGAGCAGGCCACCGAGACCCTGCGCTGCCAGCCTGACGAGTTCCAGCCGTATGGCCTGGACAACGTCGAGGCGCCCTATCTGGGCCCGGTGCGCCAGGATGCCCAGGGCATGTTGCAGCGCATCGAGATCGACCAGTTGCTCAGTGACGAGGTCCGTCGCTTGTTGTTCGCGGATCCGCCAGCGCAGGTGCCGGTATGATCGAACAGCAGTTTTTTCGATTCTTGCAAGAGCGCATCGGCCTGGATGTCGAGTCGGTCGGTGCGCCCATGGTCGAGCGTGCCCTGCGTCAGCGCAGTGCTGCGCTGGCAGCCCACGACTTGAACGATTACTGGCTGCTGCTGCAGCAATCGGCGGCTGAACAGCAAGCGCTGATCGAGGCGGTGATCGTCCCGGAAACGTGGTTTTTCCGTTATCCCGAGTCGTTTGCCGCGTTGGCCAGCCTCGCGCACAAGCGCCTGGCCGAACTGGCCGGTGTGCGGCCGCTACGCATTCTCAGCCTGCCGTGCTCGACCGGCGAAGAGCCCTATTCGATAGCCATGGCGTTGCTCGACAGCGGCATGAGCGCCGCCGCGTTCAGTGTCGATGGGCTGGACATCAGCCCCAACTCGGTCGACCGTGGACGCCAGGCGCTGTACGGGCGCAATTCGTTTCGTGGCAGTGATGTGGCCTTTCGCGAGCGGCACTTCAGCGATACCGGTGAGGGCCATCAGTTGCACGAGCGAGTCTGCCACCAGGTCGATCTGCAGGTCGGCAACGTGCTTGATCCAGCCCTGGCTAGTCGCAACGGGCATTATGACTTCGTCTTCTGTCGCAACCTGCTGATCTACTTCGACGTGCCCACCCAGCGCCGGGTGTTTGCGGTGCTCAAGCAATTGCTGCATGCCCAGGGTGTGCTGTTCATTGGCCCCGCCGAAGGCAGCCTGTTGGCGCGCCTGGGCATGCGGCCATTGGGCATCCCGCAGTCGTTCGCCTATGTGCGCCAGCCGGAACAAGCCGTGCCCGTAGTTACCCGGACGCCTGCACGGCCGGCCCTGGTGTCTGCGCCATGGAGCCAGCCGCCTGTGCCGCGTAGCTTGCCGCCAGCGCCGCGGCACGTGCGCTCAGCGCCCGCCCCGTCGATGGTGGCCATTGCCGGGCAGGCCGGCGAGAGCGAGCTGCTGGCGCAAATCGCCCGCCAGGCCAACGCTGGTGACAGCCAGGCCGCGCTGGCCAGTTGCGAGCGCTACCTGCGCCAGTTCGAACCCAAGGCGCAGGTGTATTACTGGCTGGGCCTGCTCAGCGACACCGCAGGCGACAGCCACAACGCCATTATTCATTACCGCAAGGCCGTGTACCTCGAGCCGCAACACCCCGAGGCGCTGCTGCAGCTGGCCACGCTGCTCGCCGCACAAGGCGATGAGGCCGGTGCGCGGCGTCTGCAGGAACGCGCCGCGCGGGCCGGTCGGGAGCCGCAACGATGAGCGAGATGCATGAGCTGCTGCTGGTCAGCGAAGACCACGCGCCGATCGACGACTGCTGGAATCGCATCGGCGTGCATGGCAACAAACAATGCCCTTTGCTTGAACAGCATATTCACTGCCGCAACTGTGAAGTGCATGCCGCAGCCGCCACGCGCCTGCTCGATCGCTACGCCCTGCAGCAGGACGAAGCGCCTGTCGCAGCCGCGCCGCTGACCGAATGCACCGGGCGTTCGATGCTGGTGTTCCGCCTGGGTGAAGAATGGCTGGCGCTGGCGACTGCCAGCCTCGCCGAGATCGCTCCGGTGCAATCCGTGCATTCCCTGCCGCATCAGCGCTCGCGGGTACTGCAAGGTGTGGCCAATGTGCGCGGCGCCCTGGTGCCGTGCCTGTCACTGGCCGCGCTGCTGGGAGCCGACAGCCTGCCGGCCAGCCCCATCAATGGTCGGGTAATGCCACGCATGCTGATTCTGGCCGCCGAAGGCGGGCCGGTAGTTGCTCCAGTGGATGAAGTCGATGGCATCCATCGGCTTGATATCGATGCCTGTGAAGACAGCCAGGACACTGCGCGCTTCACCGCCGCAGTGCTGCAGTGGCGCGGGCGCAGCGTGCGCGTACTGGATTCGACCCACTTGCTGTCTGCTGTCAAGCGGAGCCTGTCATGACCCCTGAGCAAATGCGTGATGCGTCTTTGTTGGAGCTGTTCAGTCTGGAGGCCGAAGCCCAGACCCAGGTGCTCAACACTGGCCTGATTGCGCTCGAGCGCAACCCGACCCAGGCCGATCAGCTCGAAGCCTGCATGCGTGCCGCGCACTCGCTCAAAGGCGCGGCGCGGATCGTCGGCGTCGATGCCGGGGTGAGCGTTGCCCACGTCATGGAAGACTGCCTGGTCGCGGCCCAGGAAGGCCGGCTGCGTTTGCGTGGCGAACACATCGATGCCTTGCTGCAAGGCACCGACCTGCTGATGCGCATCGCCACGCCGGGCGATGCCGCCGGTGAGCTGGCAGTGCCGGGCTTTGTCGCACAGATGGCGACGTTGCTCGACCCCGCTGCTGCGTTCAGCGCGGCGCCACAGGTGGTTACCCCCGCAGTGAGCGAACCGCTGTTGGCCGCGCCGTCAGTGGCTAGCGCCGATGTGCTCGTCCTGGCAGCCGAGGCGCAAGCCGATGTCGAGCCTGCACCGCGGCCAGGCAAACGCAGCAGCCAGACCGGCGAGCGAGTATTGCGGGTGACCGCGGATCGCTTGAACAGCCTGCTCGACCAGTCCAGCAAGTCGCTGGTGGAAACCCAGCGGCTCAAGCCCTACCTAGCCAGCCTGCAGCGGCTCAAGCGCATGCACGGGCAGGGCATGCGTGCCCTCGACGGGCTGAAGAGCCAGCTTGAGAGCAGCGGCCAGAGCCCTGAAGTACTCGATGCGCTGGCCCAGACCCAACGCCTGCTCGGCGAAACCCAGGCCATCCTGCAACAGCAAGCAGCCGAGCTCGATGAGTTCGGCTGGCAAGCCAGCCAGCGCGCGCAAAACTTGTATGACACGGCGCTGGCCTGCCGCATGCGGCCGTTCGCCGATGTGCTTACCGGGCAGAGCCGGATGGTTCGCGATCTGGGCCGCTCACTGGGCAAACAGGTGCAATTGCAGATTGAGGGCGAGAAAACCCAGGTCGATCGCGATGTCCTGGAAAAACTCGAAGCGCCGCTGATTCACCTGCTGCGCAACGCCGTCGACCATGGCATCGAACTGCCCGAACGACGCCTGTTGGCGGGCAAGCCCAGCGATGGCGTGATCCGCCTGCGTGCATCCCACCAGGCTGGGATGCTGATTGTCGAGCTGAGTGACGATGGCGCCGGCATCGACCTTGAGCGGCTGCGCTGCAGTATTGCCGAACGGGCCTTGTCACCGGCCGAGACCGTGGCGCAGATGAGCGAAGCCGAGCTGCTGACGTTCCTGTTCCTGCCCGGTTTCAGCATGCGCGATCGGGTCACCGAGGTGTCCGGTCGCGGGGTGGGGTTGGACGCAGTGCAGCATATGGTGCGCGAGCTACGCGGCTCGATCGAGCTGACCCAGGTTGCTGGCCAAGGCTGTTGCTTCCAACTGCAGGTGCCGCTGACCTTGTCGGTGGTGCGCAGCCTGGTGGTTGAGGTCGGCGGCGAGGCGTATGCCTTTCCGCTGGCGCATATCGAGCGCACCCTCGACGTGCCCGCCGAGGCCATCGTCCAGATCGAAGGGCGTCAACACTTCTGGCACGAGCAGCGCCATATCGGCCTGGTCTCGGCCAATCAGTTGCTCAATCGCCCGCAAGGGCAGGGCGATGAGCGCAGCCTGCGGGTTGTGGTCATTCGCGAGCGCGATCAGTTATACGGGATTGCCGTCGAGCGCCTGATCGGCGAGCGCGTACTGGTGGTGATGCCGCTCGATGCGCGCCTGGGCAAGGTTCAGGATATTTCTGCCGGAGCGTTGCTCGACGATGGCTCGGTGGTACTGATCGTCGACGTCGAAGACCTGCTGCGCTCGGTGGAAAAGCTGCTGACTACCGGCCGCCTGGAGCGCATCGAACGCAACGGCGCCAGTGCCAAGGGCGTCAGCCGCAAGCGCGTGCTGGTGGTGGACGACTCGCTGACGGTGCGTGAGCTGCAACGCAAGCTGCTAAGCAATCGCGGCTACGACGTGGCCGTGGCGGTGGACGGTATGGATGGCTGGAACGCCCTGCGCGGCGATGACTTCGACCTGCTGATAACCGATATCGACATGCCGCGCATGGATGGCATCGAACTGGTCACCCTGGTGCGCCGCGACCAGCGCCTGCAAGGCTTGCCGGTGATGGTGGTGTCGTACAAGGACCGTGAAGAAGACCGCCGGCGTGGCCTGGATGCCGGCGCCGACTACTATTTGGCAAAGGCCAGCTTCCACGATGACGCGTTGCTGGATGCAGTGGTCGAGTTGATCGGAGGTGCACAAGGATGAAAATTGCCATCGTCAACGACATGCCCCTGGCCGTCGAGGCGCTGCGCCGGGCGCTTGCGCTGGAGCCAGCGCATGAGCTGATCTGGGTCGCCGGCAATGGCCAGGAGGCGGTCGAGCGCTGCGCCGAACAGACTCCTGACTTGATTTTGATGGACCTGATCATGCCGGTGATGGACGGCGTCGAGGCAACCCGGCGAATCATGGCGGCAACGCCCTGCGCTATCGTCATCGTCACGGTCGACCGCAAGCAGAACGTGCACCGCGTGTTCGAGGCCATGGGCCACGGCGCGCTGGATGTAGTCGATACGCCGGCGCTGGGCGCGGGTGATCCGCGCGAAGCGGCCGCGCCATTGTTGCGCAAGATCCTCAATATCGGCTGGCTGATCGGCCAACAGCGCACTTCGGCGCCAAGCAACGTGCCCACCGCTGTGCGCGAAGTCTCGCAGCGTACCGGCCTGGTGGCGATTGGTTCGTCTGCTGGCGGCCCGGCCGCGCTTGAAGTTTTGCTCAAGGGCCTGCCCAAGCAGTTTCCGGCGGCCATCGTGCTGGTGCAGCATGTGGACCAAGTGTTTGCCGCAGGTATGGCCGACTGGCTCAGCAGTACCTGCGGCCAGGTCGTACGGCTTGCCCGCGAAGGCGAGCCGCCGCAGGCCGGGCAGGTATTGCTGGCAGGCACCAACCACCATATCCGCTTGCTGAAAAACGGCCAGCTCGCCTACACCGCCGAGCCGGTCAATGAAATCTACCGGCCCTCGATCGATGTGTTTTTCGAGAGCGTGGCCCGCTATTGGAATGCGCCCGGCGTGGGCGTTCTGCTCACCGGGATGGGCCGCGATGGCGCCCAGGGTTTGAAGATGATGCGCCAGCAGGGCTTTCTGACCATTGCCCAGGACCAACAGAGCAGTGCTGTATATGGTATGCCCAAGGCCGCTGCGGCGATTGATGCAGCGATGGAGATCCGCCCGCTCGAGCGCATTGCCGGGCGATTGACGGAGTTTTTTACCAAATGACATCAGCAATTGAGTCACACCGCCTGGACGGTCGTGATCAGGTGAACAGGCATGATTGATCTACCAAGCGCAGGTCTTGTGACCGCCAACGAAAATTCGGCGATGGTGCTGCTGGTGGACGATCAGGCAATGATCGGCGAAGCGGTGCGGCGTGGGCTGGCCCATGAAGAGAATATCGACTTCCACTTCTGTGCCGATCCGCATCAGGCCATCGCCCAGGCCATGCGCATCAAGCCGACGGTGATCCTCCAGGACCTCATCATGCCGGGCCTGGATGGCCTCACCCTGGTGCGCGAATACCGCAACCACCCGGCCACTCAGGACATCCCGATCATCGTCCTGTCGACCAAGGAGGACCCGTTGGTCAAGAGCGCCGCGTTTGCCGCCGGGGCCAATGATTATCTGGTCAAACTGCCGGATACCATCGAGCTGGTGGCGCGGATTCGTTACCACTCGCGCTCCTACATGACCCTGTTGCAGCGCGACGAGGCGTATCGCGCACTGCGCGTCAGCCAGCAGCAACTGCTCGACACCAATTTGATGCTGCAGAGCCTGATGAACTCCGATGGCTTGACCGGTTTGTCCAACCGCCGCCACTTCGACGAGTACCTGGAACTGGAGTGGCGCCGGGCCATGCGTGAGCAGCAGCAACTGTCGCTGTTGATGATCGACGTCGACTACTTCAAGGCCTTTAACGACAGCTTCGGCCATCTTGCCGGCGACGAGGCGTTGCGCCAGGTGGCTGCGGCGATTCGCAGTTCATGCTCACGGCCAAGCGACCTGCCGGCGCGCTACGGCGGCGAAGAGTTCGCCCTGGTGCTGCCTAACACCTCGCCGGGCGGCGCCCGCCTGATTGCCGAAAAACTGCGCCAGTCGGTCTACGGCCTGGGCATCGCCCACACCGCACCCGAGGCCGATGCGCGGCTGACCGTGAGCCTGGGCATCGCCACCCTGACCCCGGCTATCGGTAGCCATTGCCGGCAACTGATCTCGGCCGCCGACAAAGGGCTGTACCTGGCCAAGAACAATGGGCGCAATCAGGCCGGTATTGCCTGATAAGCGCCTTGCGCCTGCCCGGCGGGTCTGCCGTCGTGGCTCGGACTGGTTTATACTCACCGGCTTTTCACCGAATTCGCGCGAGTAGCCTGCCCAATGGAAATCCAACCGATCCTCAACACCATCAAAGACCTCACCGAACGTTCCGAATCGATTCGGGGGTATCTTTGACTACGATCTGAAAGCTGAGCGCCTGATCGAAGTCAACCGCGAGCTGGAAGACCCGGCCGTGTGGAACAAACCCGAGTACGCCCAGGAGCTGGGCCGCGAGCGCGCCATGCTGGCGCAGATCGTCGGCACCCTGGACGAGATGTCCAGTGGCCTGGCCGATTCGCGCGAGCTGCTCGACATGGCCGTCGAAGAAAACGACGAAGCGGCGGTCAACGACGTTGTCGAAGTGCTCGAAGGTCTCGAAGAGTCCCTGGCCAAGCTCGAATTCCGTCGCATGTTCAGCGGCGAGATGGACATGAACAACGCCTACCTGGATATCCAGGCCGGTTCCGGCGGTACCGAAGCACAGGACTGGGCCAACATCCTCCTGCGCATGTACCTGCGCTGGGCCTCCAAGCGTGGCTTCGACGCCACCATCATGGAGCTGTCCGAAGGTGAAGTCGCCGGCATCAAAGGCGCCACCGTGCACATCAAGGGCGAGTACGCGTTTGGCTGGTTGCGTACCGAGATTGGCGTTCATCGACTGGTGCGCAAAAGCCCGTTCGACTCCGGCGCGCGTCGCCACACCTCGTTCTCGGCAGTGTTCGTCTCGCCCGAGATCGACGACAAGGTCGAGATCGACATCAACCCGTCCGACCTGCGTATCGACACCTACCGCTCCTCGGGTGCCGGTGGTCAGCACGTCAACACCACCGACTCGGCGGTCCGGATCACTCACGTGCCGACCAACACCGTGGTCAGCTGCCAGAACGAACGTTCCCAGCACGCCAACAAGGACACCGCCATGAAAATGTTGCGGGCCAAGTTGTACGAGCTGGAGATGCAAAAGCGCAGCGCAGCCTCGCAGGCTCTGGAAGACAGCAAGTCGGACATCGGCTGGGGTCACCAGATTCGCTCGTACGTGCTCGACGCGTCGCGAATCAAAGACCTGCGCACCAACATCGAACGCAGCGACTGCGACAAGGTGCTGGACGGCGATATCGACGAATACCTCGAAGCGAGCCTCAAGCAAGGCCTGTAACTTCTCGGCTGCTGAGCTGGCGCAAGACCCTCGCCTGCGGGCGAGGGCAATGAATCCTTGATGGAAAATCTGACGACATGAGCGATCTCAAACTCGACCCGCAAGACCTGCAACAGGAAGAAAACACCCTGATCGCGCTGCGCAAGGAAAAACTTGCCGCCGAGCGTGCCAAGGGCCAGGCCTTCCCCAACGACTTCCGTCGCGACAGCTACTGCAGCGACCTGCAGAAGCAATATGTCGACAAGACCAAGGAAGAGCTGGAAGCTGCAGCGATCCCGGTCAAGGTTGCCGGTCGTATCATGCTCAACCGTGGCTCGTTCATGGTTATCCAGGACATGACCGGGCGCATCCAGGTCTACGTCAACCGCAAGACCCTGCCGGAAGAGACCCTGGCTGCGGTCAAGACCTGGGACCTGGGCGACATCATTGCCGCCGAAGGCACCCTGGCGCGTTCCGGCAAGGGCGACCTGTACGTCGAAATGACCAGCGTGCGTCTGCTGACCAAATCGCTGCGTCCGTTGCCGGACAAGCATCACGGCCTGACCGACACCGAGCAGCGCTATCGCCAGCGCTACGTCGACCTGATGGTCAACGAAGAGACCCGCCACACCTTCCGTGTGCGTTCGCAGGTGATCTCGCACATCCGCAGCTTCCTTGCCAAGCGCGATTTCCTCGAAGTGGAAACGCCGATGCTGCAGACCATCCCAGGCGGTGCGGCAGCCAAGCCCTTCGAAACCCACCACAACGCGCTGGACATGCAGATGTTCCTGCGGATCGCGCCTGAGCTGTACCTCAAGCGTCTGGTCGTGGGTGGCTTCGAGAAGGTCTTCGAGATCAACCGCAACTTCCGTAACGAAGGTGTTTCGACCCGGCACAACCCCGAGTTCACCATGCTCGAGTTCTACCAGGCCTACGCCGACTACGAAGACAACATGGACCTCACCGAAGAGCTGTTCCGCGAGCTGGCGCAGCTGGTGCTGGGCAGCACCGACGTGCCTTACGGCGACAAGGTGTTCCACTTCGGCGAGCCGTTCGTGCGCCTGTCGGTGTTCGACTCGATCCTCAAGTACAACCCCGAGCTGACCGCCGCCGACCTGCAGGACGTCGACAAGGCCCGCGCGATTGCCAAGCAGGCAGGTGCCAAGGTGCTCGGCCATGAAGGCCTGGGCAAGCTGCAAGTGATGATTTTCGAAGAGCTGGTCGAGCACAAGCTGGAGCAGCCGCACTTCATTACCGAGTACCCGTTCGAAGTGTCGCCGCTGGCCCGCCGCAACGACGCCAACCCGAACGTCACCGACCGCTTCGAGCTGTTCATCGGTGGCCGTGAAATCGCCAACGCCTACTCCGAGCTCAATGATGCCGAAGACCAGGCCGAGCGCTTCCTGGCCCAGGTGGCGGAGAAGGATGCCGGTGATGACGAAGCCATGCACTACGACGCCGACTTCGTCCGTGCGCTGGAATACGGCATGCCGCCGACTGCCGGTGAAGGCATCGGCATCGACCGCCTGGTGATGTTGCTGACCAACTCGCCGTCGATCCGTGATGTGATCCTGTTCCCGCATATGCGCCCACAGGGCTGAGCGGGTTTACACTTCTGGATTGCAGGGGCTGCTACGCAGCCCTTTCGCGACACAAGGCCGCTCCTACATCGATCGCGCAAGCATTCAAGCCATGCGCGGGCCCTGTAGGAGCGGCCTTGTGTCGCGAAAGGGCCGCGTAGCGGCCCCGTGCTGATCGCGCCAGGCGCATATGAGCCGCACACTTCCCTCATGAGGTATTCAGCGTGAACCCAGCAATCGCCGAACAAGGCGCAGCCGGCGTAGCCAGCGCCGTTGCTGAAAGCGTGCAGTACCAAGGGCGCAAGACCAGTCGCCAGGGCAGTGAACAACGCCGCCAGCTGATTCTCGACGCAGCGATGCGCATCGTCGTCCGCGATGGCGTGCGCGGCGTGCGCCACCGCGCCGTGGCTGCCGAGGCCGGTGTGCCGCTGTCGGCCACCACCTACTACTTCAAGGACATCGAAGACCTGCTCACCGACACCTTTGCCCAGTACGTCGAGCGCAGCGCCGACTACATGGCCAAGCTGTGGGCGACCAGTGAAGGGGTGTTGCGCCAGTTGCTCGCGCAGGACGATGGCAGCGCCGCATCACGGACGCGGCTGGTCGATGAAATCGCGCGGATGACCGCCGACTACGTCAGCCGGCAACTGAGCAATCGGCGTGACTTTCTCATGGCCGAGCAGGCTTTCCGCCAGGAGGCCTTGCTCTGCCCGCGGCTGGCCGAGCTTGTGCGCGCGCACGAACGGATCCTCGCGCAAGGCGCGCGGCAGATGCTCCAGGTAATCGGCTCGCATCATCCCGAGCAGGACGCACAGATGTTGACGGCGATTATCGAGCAGATGGAATATCAAGGCCTGCTTGAACAAACGAACAGGCAGGCCGATGGGCAGATGCTCGCTATTCTTACCCGCTACCTGCACCTGGTGCTGGCATCGGTCTGAGCTGCGAGCGGTTTGCGCTGTCACTGATCTATCTAGGAGAGCCTGATGAAAGCCTGGCGTATGGTGTTGTTGACGTTGTCATTCCTGATGCTGGGCGGTTGTCTGGTGACCTTTGGCGACCCGCTGCCGGCCAACCAGACCGCACCCAAGGCGTTACTGGGCAAGTGGAGCAGCAAGGATGCCTGGGGCGAGCCGCTCACGCTGAGCATCAGCCGCGCGGCTGGCAACAGCTACAAGGCGTTTGCCACAGCCAAAGGCAAGCCGGCTGAAGACTACGTGTTTACCGTGGCCCGTCATGGCAGCCGCTGGTACCTGTCGGCCGGGGTGCCCAAGCGCCTGGGCGGCAACTTCCTGATTGGCGGCTTCGAGGTCAGCGCCGACGGCAAGGAACTGGTGGTGTACAACCTGGACGTCGATCAGGTGCACGAGGCGCTCACGCGCAAGGAACTCAGCGGGCGCAGTATCGAGGTGCCGGAAGACAACGGTCCGGGCGTGTTGATCGACAGCCCGACCGAGCGAGTGCTGGCCTACCTGGATGACCCGGCCAACTCTGACCTGTTCGTCGAAGTGGCGCGCTTCCAGCGCGTCGGCAAGTAATAGCCGCTACAAGGAATTAGCCGTGGACGAGTATCAGCAGACCATTCGCGCGTTGTCCGACCGCATTGTCGTGGCGCAGACGCCGATCCGCGTGCTCGATGCGGTGAAGTGGGACGACAACATCCGCCAGGCCTTCATCAACGGCAAGGGCAAAGAGCCGCCTGCCGTGGACCGCGCCTATTACCAGTCGCGCCCCCTGGGCTTCGATTCGAGTGCATTGAAGGCCGAGTTTCAGAGCATCGAGCGCGACATCACTCGCCAGCTGGGCCAGTTCAACCCGGTCGGGCAGATCATGCGGCGCATGTGCCGCGAGTACCGCATGGTGGTGCGCATGCTGGAAGCGCGCGGCACCGAGGACTTCGGCCTGATTTCGCAGGAGCTGTATGGTGCAGCTTCCGATGCGTTTCATGCCGGCGACCCGACCCTGGCCGACCTTGGCTTGATGCTTTCTGATTACCTGAACAACATCGATGGCCGCGGCGATCTCAAGGACGAGCCGAAGAACCTTACTGCCAAGCAAGCGGTGGATATCCTCCAGCGCCGGCTGAATACGGTGTTCGGTGAGGCCGAAGGCACCATCCGCGTGTTCGAGTCCGACGGTATCGTCGCCGATGCAGCGGCGGGCGCCGACTACATCAAGGTGCGTGCCGATGCCATGTTCAACAGCCGTGATGTGCGTGCGCTGGAGGTTCATGAAGGACTGGTGCATGTTGGTACCACGCTCAACGGGCTTAACCAGCCGATCTGCACCTTCCTCGCCAAGGGACCGCCGTCGTCGACTGTGACTCAGGAAGGCCTGGCCATCCTTATGGAAGTGATCGCCTTTGCCTCGTACCCGAGTCGCCTGCGCAAGCTGACCAACCGCACTCGTGCCATTCACATGGTCGAGCAGGGCGCCGACTTCATGCAGGTGTATGAGTTCTTCCGTGGCCAGGGCTTCGAGATCGGCCAGAGTTACAGCAACGCCAGCCGAGTGTTCCGCGGCTCGGTGCCGAACGGCTTGCCATTCACCAAGGACTTGTCCTACCTCAAGGGCTTCATCATGGTTTACAACTACATTCAGTTGGCCGTGAAGAAGGGCAAGCTTGAGCAGATCCCGTTGTTGTTCTGCGGCAAGACCACTCTGGAGGACATGCGTACGTTGCGCCAGCTGGTCGAGGAAGGCCTGGTCGAACCGCCCAAGTACCTGCCCGAGCAGTTCCGCGACCTGAATGCGCTGTCTGCCTGGATGTGCTTCTCCAACTTCCTCAACCACCTGAGCCTTGATCGCATTGAAGCCGACTACGCGAACATTCTGTAAAGGCTTGGCCCTGACCCTGGCCCTGACCCTCGGCGGCTGCAGCAGCCTACTGTTCTATCCCGAGCCGGGCCAGGCATTCACCCCCGAGCGGGCCAAGCTGGCCTATCGCGATGTGACCCTGACCACTAGCGATGGCATGCGCCTGCACGGTTGGTGGCTGCCGGCCAAGGATGGCGTCGAGGTCAAGGGTACGGTGCTGCACCTGCACGGCAACGGCGGCAACCTGCCTGGGCACCTCGGCGGCAGCTACTGGCTGCCGGAGCAGGGCTTCCAGGTGTTGATGATCGACTATCGCGGTTATGGCCTGTCCGAAGGCAAGCCAAGCCTGCCTGAGGTGTACGAAGACATAGCTGCGGCCATGAGCTGGCTTGAACGGGCGCCTGAGGTGCAGGGCAAACCACTGGTGCTGCTGGGGCAGAGCCTGGGCGGAGCGATGGCGATTCATTACCTGGCGGGCCACCCTGAGCAGCGTCAGCGCTTCAGTGCGCTGGTGTTCGATGGTGTGCCGGCCAGTTATCGCTCGGTCGGGCGATACGCGCTGGGTACCGGTTGGCTGACCTGGCCGCTGCAGGTGCCGCTGTCATGGCTGGTGCCCGACGGCGACAGCGCGATCCGTTCGATCGAGCGCCTGGACAGCCCGCCGAAGTTGTTTTTCCACAGCATCGACGATGCCCTGGTGCCGCTGGAAAACGGTCTGGATTTGTACCGTCATGCGCCACCACCACGGGTGTTGCAACTGACCCGCGGCGGCCACGTGCAGACCTTTGCCGACCCGACCTGGCGCCAGGTGATGATCCGCTTCCTGGATGATCCGACCCATTTCAACGGCCTGCGGCGCTTGGCCGAAGTGCCTAATTTCCCTGATGAGAAGAACAAGCAATGAGTGAAGAACGCAACGCCATCCCGCTGATTCTGACCGGCGTCGGTAGCATCATCGTGACGGTAGGGGCCCTCTGGTATTACGGCTACCTGCATTTTGCCAAGCCTGAGGATGCCCTGTTGCTGCAGGACTTCACCATGCTCAAGACGGTGCCGGGCGAGGATTACAAGGTCTCGCTGGAGCCTGCGGCGCAGGTGGCGCAGTGCATGGATGGGGTGTTGGTATTGATCGATATGCAGCAGAAGGGCCTGACCGGTGTGCTGGTCGACAACCGCAAGCGTGCGGTGCGCTGTGTTGGCGAGGAGACGCCGCAGCAAGTGCAGTGAATCGCATTGGGGCCGCTGCTCGGCCCCAGCAACTCTGTCCCCGCCAAAGCAGGGCACAAAAAAACCGCGTGAGCCCAAAGGCTTCACGCGGTTTTTGTTTGTCGCGACGGGGCTGACACGCAGCCCCGCTCACAACCCTTACTGGTTGGCAGCAGTACGCGGCGCAACCGGCTGGTTGTCGTTGGAAATGGTTACTTCCACACGACGGTTCTGGGCACGGCCGGAGTTGCTGGTGTTGTCAGCAACCGGGTATTCCTTGCCATAGCCCTGCGAGACGATACGCGCTGGATCTACACCGGCACGTACCAGGGCCATGCGCACAGCGCCAGCACGACGCTCGGACAGGCTCTGGTTGTAGCTGGCCGAACCGACGCTGTCGGTGTAGCCCTCGACAATCACTTTACGCTCTGGGTTTTCAGCCAGGAACTGCGCCAGCTTGGTCACGTTCGGCAGGGCGCTGCTCTTCAGTTCAGCCTTGTTGAAGTCAAACAGCACGTCGCCGAAGGTTACCAGGGTGCCACGGTCGGTCTGTTTGGCGTTGAGGCTGTCCTGCAGCTTCTTGATCTGGGCGTCACGGGCATCCAGGCGAGCCTGGGCACGTTGCGCCGAAGCGTTTTTCAGCTCGCCTTCAGCAGCGCGCAGGGCGATGGTCTGCTTGGCGACTTCAACGCGCTGGCTGGTCAGGTAGGCCAGCTGGTCGACTTTCTTGGTGTCTTCGCGATCCATGTAGGCCTTGTCGGCCTTGTTCAGCCAGTCCTGCGCGTCCTTGGTCTCAAGGGCGGCCAGTTTGGTCGACTGTGGATCGCTCTGCAGCGCCGAGAAGCTGGTGCGAGCAGACTCGAGGTTGGCGTTTGGATCATGCGAGCAAGCAGCAAGGCCAACACTCAGGGCCAGCAGGGCGGGGATCATGACGTAGTTGCGCATAGTGTTCTTCCTTTAATCAGTAACGAAGGCTGGGGGAGGCGGGCAGGCTTATTCAGCGCTGCGCAGGCCTTCCTCACGCAGTTCCTGGACGCCTTGGCGGGAGTCCTGCACAGCTTTTTGCGCTTTGGCAGCCTGTGCCTTGCGCTCTGCTACGCGGGCGTCCCACTCAGCCTGCTCGGCGAGCACCTTGGCTTCTTCGTACTTTTTGTCGTGCATGGCAATTTCAGCTTTCTTGAACTTGTCCTGCGCCGCTTTCATTTCCACTGCAGCGAACTCGGTACCGCCGGAGCTCACCGCCGCGTTGACCGCAGATTGGGTCACGGCGTACTGCTCGGTTGGCGGCTTGCCGGCGCAACCAGCGAGGACAAACGTGCTGCCCAGGGCCAGCGCGGCCAGTTTCAGGCCATGCATGCGGGTGAAGGATGTTGGCATAGTGCGGCTCTTCATGTTGGTCAGCTCCATTGGATCACTCCTGATGACAATGTCCGTGGCAGTCCATCGCTCGTTCCCTGACAGTGCGCGCTTCAGCTGAACTGTGCACTACCACTGTGTGCAGGGTTTTAGCGTGATGGCTATTGGCTCGGACTGGAGCGTTTTTCGAATAGTTCCGAAAAAAATAGCAAGCCGTTACAAGTATTTTCTGACTGAACGGTCAGCGAGAAACTGCGGAACTTTCAGCTCGCGAAGGGGTAGGGCAGGGTAACTGCGGCGGGGCGCACGGGCCCCCCCGCGGTCGTCAGCGCGTTATTTGGCAGGGTCTTGATCGGTGCTTGCGAGCGTCTGCAGATGCTGCCGCGACAGGGCCAGAAATCGCGGCGTAGAGCCTACGTCTTCATACATGGGGTCGCCTTGCTCATCGGTGGCAATGACCTGCCGGCCCTGCACATAGGGGAAGCTCGCTTCAAGCTCTTCGAGGGCCGAGGCGACCAGTTCGCCAAGCAGTTCTTCGGCGGTGCGTTTGGGGAACATATCGATCAGCGCGGCCAGGCGCGCCTCCGATTCCAGGTCCAGATGCAGGATGTGGCTGGTTGGGCTCAGGCTGCCTGCGGCGTTCTGTTCCCAGTGTTGGGCGAGTTCGCGGATTTTCATGTTGACCTCTGTGCAGCTTGGATAGGGCGTGATGCCATGCACTGATTGGGAGTGACACTGCTCAACTTTAGTTGCTTTGGCTGTGCCAGGCTTGCCTTGAGCGCGCTGCTGTGGGCACTCTTGGGGCTGCTGGTTCCTGAATGGATGCGCGGACGAGCCGCGCTGGAGAAAGGCCTGATGACCGATATCGATGTACGCTTGCGTGAGGATGTCCATCTGTTGGGGGAACTGCTGGGTGAAACCATTCGCCAGCAGCATGGCGATGCGTTTTTGCAGAAGATCGAAGCCATCCGCCACAGCGCCAAGGCTGACCGCCGCGGCGCGGCCGAGCAGCTCAGCTCGACCCTCGACGACCTCGCCGATGACGAGCTGTTGCCGGTGGCGCGGGCATTCAACCAGTTTCTCAACCTGGCCAACATCGCCGAGCAGTATCAGCTCATCCACCGCCGCGCTGGCGACCAGCCCGAGCCGTTCGAGAGCCGGGTTTTGCCCGAGCTGCTGGCCCGCCTGAAGCAGGAAGGGCACAGCGACGATGCCCTCGCCCGGCAATTGGCCAAGCTCGATATCCAACTGGTGCTGACCGCGCACCCAACCGAGGTCGCGCGGCGCACCCTGATCCAGAAATACGACGCCATCGCCGCGCAATTGGCCGTGCAGGATCACCGCGACCTGACCCCCGCCGAGCGCGAGCAGGTGCGCGACAAGCTGCGCCGATTGATCGCCGAGGCCTGGCACACCGAGGAAATCCGCCGCACCCGGCCGACCCCGGTGGACGAAGCCAAATGGGGCTTCGCAGTCATCGAACATTCACTGTGGCAGGCCGTGCCCAGCCATCTGCGCAAAGTCGACAAAGCGCTGTTTGAGGCAACCGGCCTGCGCCTGCCGCTGGAGTCGGCGCCGGTCCGTTTCGCCTCGTGGATGGGCGGTGATCGTGATGGCAACCCCAACGTCACCGCCGCCGTGACCCGCGAGGTGCTGCTGCTGGCGCGCTGGATGGCAGCGGACCTGTTCCTGCGTGATATCGACAGCCTGGCCGCTGAACTGTCGATGCAGCAGGCCAGTGCTGAACTGCTCGAACAGGCAGGCGAGGGCGCTGAACCCTATCGCAGTGTTCTCAAGCAGCTACGCGAGCGCCTGCGTGCGACTCGCAGCTGGGCCCAGGCCGCACTGACCAGCAACCAACCACCTGGTGCCCAGGTGCTCAGCGACAACCGCCAACTGCTCGACCCGCTCGAGCTGTGCTACCGCTCGCTGCACGAGTGCGGCATGGGTGTGATTGCCGATGGCCCGCTGCTCGACTGCCTGCGCCGCGCCGTCACCTTTGGCTTGTTCCTGGTGCGCCTGGACGTGCGCCAGGACGCCGCTCGCCATCGCGATGCGATGAGCGAGATCACCGACTACCTCGGCCTTGGCCGTTATGCCGACTGGGATGAAGAGCAGCGCATCGAATTCCTCCAGGCTGAACTGAAAAATCGCCGGCCGTTGCTCCCGGCCCATTTCAAGCCCCAGGCCGAGACCGCCGAGGTCCTCGATACCTGCCGCGAGGTGGCCGCCGCGCCGGCTGCGTCACTTGGCTCTTACGTCATTTCCATGGCCGGCGCGGCGTCTGATGTGCTGGCCGTGCAACTGCTGCTCAAGGAAGCCGGCCTGACCCGGCCAATGCGCGTGGTGCCGTTGTTCGAGACCCTGGCCGACCTGGACAACGCCGGGCCGGTCATGCAGCGCCTGCTCGGCCTGCCGGGTTACCGCAGCGGCCTGCGCGGCCCTCAGGAAGTGATGATCGGTTACTCCGACTCGGCCAAGGACGCAGGCACCACGGCCGCGGCCTGGGCGCAGTATCGCGCCCAGGAAACCCTGGTGCAGATCTGCCGCGAGCATCAGGTCGAACTGCTGCTGTTCCACGGCCGTGGCGGCACCGTCGGCCGCGGCGGTGGCCCGGCCCATGCGGCGATCCTGTCGCAGCCACCCGGCTCGGTCGCCGGGCGCTTCCGTACCACCGAGCAGGGCGAGATGATCCGCTTCAAGTTCGGCTTGCCGGGCATCGCCGAGCAGAACCTCAACCTGTACCTGGCCGCCGTGCTCGAAGCCACCCTGCTGCCGCCACCGCCGCCTGAGCCGGCCTGGCGCGAGGTGATGGACCAACTCGCCGCCGATGGCGTCAAGGCCTACCGCGGGGTGGTGCGCGAGAACCCTGACTTCGTCGAGTACTTTCGCCAGTCGACTCCCGAGCAGGAGCTGGGCCGTCTGCCGCTGGGCAGTCGCCCGGCCAAGCGCCGCGCGGGCGGTATCGAAAGTCTACGGGCAATCCCATGGATCTTCGGTTGGACGCAGACACGGCTGATGCTGCCGGCCTGGCTCGGTTGGGAAAGCGCCCTGAACAACGCTTTGGCGCGCGGCCAGGGTGAGCTGTTGGCGCAGATGCGCGAGCAGTGGCCGTTCTTCCGCACCCGTATCGACATGCTCGAGATGGTCCTGGCCAAGGCCGACGCGCAAATTGCCGAGGCCTACGACCAACGTCTAGTGCAACCCGAGCTGCTGCCATTGGGTGCGCACCTGCGCGACCTATTGTCGCAGTCATGCCAGGTGGTATTGGGCCTGACCGGGCAGCCGGTGCTACTCGCACACAGCCCTGAGACCCTCGAGTTCATTAGCCTGCGCAACACCTATCTGGACCCGCTGCATCGCCTTCAGGCCGAGCTGCTGGCGCGCTCGCGCAGCCGTGAAGCCGCTC
This sequence comes from Pseudomonas sp. 1121_17, assembly GCF_052850745.1. NCBI lineage: Bacteria > Pseudomonadati > Pseudomonadota > Gammaproteobacteria > Pseudomonadales > Pseudomonadaceae > Pseudomonas > Pseudomonas sp. 1121_17. Next base: position 275,050 of record NZ_VXCX01000003.1, on the reverse strand, counting down.
TGGACAGCCCGCTGGAGCAGGCGCTGCTGGTCACTGTGGCAGGGATTGCCGCCGGCCTGCGCAACACCGGTTAGGGCGCCACCAAAGGAGGCTCAGGTGGGCGGGGGCGGGCTATGATAGTGCACGGCGGAACAGGGTTGCACCGAGGGCAACCCTTGCCAGGGCAGGTCGCAAGTGGCGGTTTATCGCAACTTTGGGACGCTTGTCTGGTCGCCGGGCGCTGTGTATCTTGATCAGCCTTTTGACCGATTTTCTGGTCGACACCTGATTTTCCGGACTTGGCCCTGACGCCGACTCCGTTGATTTGCATAAAAAAATATGAGGAGCACAAGATGCGCGTAATTCTGCTGGGAGCTCCCGGGGCCGGTAAAGGTACTCAGGCAAAATTCATCACCGAAAAGTTCTCGATCCCACAGATCTCCACCGGCGACATGTTGCGTGCCGCAGTGAAGGCTGGCACCCCTCTGGGCATCGAAGCCAAGGCGATCATGGACGCTGGCAAGCTGGTCTCCGACGAGCTGATCATCAACCTGGTCAAGGACCGTATCGCCCAGCCAGACTGCGCCAACGGTTTCCTCTTCGACGGCTTCCCGCGCACCATCCCGCAGGCTGAAGCGCTGGTCACTGCCGGCGTCGAGCTGGACGCTGTGGTCGAGATCGCCGTGGAAGACGAAGAGATCGTTCAGCGCATTGCTGGCCGTCGCGTCCATGAGGGCTCGGGTCGCGTCTACCACGTGGTCTACAACCCGCCGAAGGTTGCCGGCAAAGACGACGTGACTGGCGAAGATCTGGTCCAGCGTAAAGACGACACCGAAGAAACCGTGCGTCATCGCCTGTCGGTCTACCACGACCAGACCAAGCCATTGGTCAACTTCTACCAGAAGCTTGGTGCTGCCAATGGCAAGCCGAAGTACAGCCACATCGAAGGTGTCGGCTCGGTTGAAGCAATCACTGCCAAGGTCCTCGCAGCCCTGAGCTGATCGTTACCTTGCATAAGACAACGGCCCGCTTGCGGGCCGTTGTCGTTTATACTGGCGCTCTTTTTCTTGCGTCTGGAAACCCGTTCGATGACCACCTTGCTGGCCCTGGATACCGCCACCGAAGCCTGTTCCGTTGCATTGCTGCATGACGGCAAGGTCACCAGCCACTATGAGGTCATCCCGCGTCTGCACGCGCAAAAGCTGCTGCCGATGATCAAGCAGTTGCTGGCCGACGCGGGCGTGGCGCTGAGCGCTGTCGACGCCATCGCCTTCGGTCGCGGCCCTGGCGCCTTCACCGGCGTGCGCATTGCCATTGGCGTTGTCCAGGGCCTGGCCTTCGCTCTGGAGCGGCCGGTGCTGCCGGTTTCCAACCTCGCCGCGCTGGCCCAAGGCGTGTTGCGTGAGCGTGGCATCGCTCAGGTTGCCGCAGCCATCGATGCGCGCATGGATGAAGTCTACTGGGGCTGCTATCAGGCCACTGCTGGCGAGATGCGCCTGGTTGGCCGCGAAGCGGTGCTGCCGCCGGAGCGTGTAGCGCTGCCGGATGGCAGCAGCGGCGACTGGTTCGGCGCCGGCACTGGCTGGGCTTACCACGAGCGCCTGGCGGTACCGGTCAGCGCCATGGACACCAGCCTGCTGCCCAGCGCGCTCGATGTGCTGAGCCTGGCCGGATTTGCCTGGGCCCGCGGTGAAGCGGTCGCCGCCGACCAGGCGCAACCGGTTTATCTGCGCGATAACGTGGCCACGCCCAAGGCGGTTTAAGCGGCGGTTCGTCGGCTGGTTACTTTTGCGCTAAACCTTTGGTGAGAACTGTGGTCCAGTTATCACAAGGGCATTAGCGATGGATCTCTGATGCTGCTAAATTGCCATCATTGATCCTGAGTGTTCATTTCATGCGTATCGACGGCTTTTCACCGCAGTCCTATCCGATCAAGCGCGCACCGCGCAAGGCACCGGTGCGTGACGAAGCAGTCGAAGATGCCGAGCTGATCGAAGAGTCCGAGGTCGCGCAGGAAACCCGCACTCGCCGCAGCGCGGGTGGCTTGCCCGCCCGCCAGCAGGACATGGTCTTCCCCCGCGCCCGCGACCGGCGCACTGCAACCGCTCTGGCCAGCTACATGGCGACTGCAGGATTCACCGATTGGGATATGGAAGTGTTGGGGCTTGATCTGTACATTTGATGGATGAAGCGATCGCCCCTACCGTACTTTCTTGGTTGCCCGTCCTGGAGAGAAAGCGCCTGGCGCGACTATCTCTACCCCGCCGATGCCCGCGTTACTGATTACCTCGCGCTGTACAGCCAGGTCTTCAACGCCGTCGAAGGCAATACCACCTTTTATGCCAGCCCGGCACTGTCCACGGTAGAACGCTGGGCGCAAATCATGCCGCCCGGCTTTCGCTTCACCGCCAAATTCCCGCGTGAAGTCAGCCATGGCGGTGATCTGCGTGAGCAACTTGAGGCAGCGTTGGCCTTTACTCGGCTGATGGCGCCGCTGGGTGGGCGGGTCGCGCCGTACTGGCTGCAGTTGCCGGCCACGTTTGGCCCTTCGCGGTTGCCCGAGCTTGCGTACTTTCTGCAAGAGATCGGCGTGCCGGTTGCAGTCGAGGTGCGTAACGACGCCTTTTTCGCTCGCGGCGAAGAGGAGCGGTCGCTCAATCGTCTGCTGCATGGCATGGGTGTCGAGCGCATTTGCCTGGACTCGCGTGCGTTGTTCAGCTGCACCTCACGCGCGCCTGCAGTGTTGCATGCGCAGAGCAAGAAGCCTCGCGTACCGGCGCGTCCGGCTGCTTTCAGCCAGCACCCACAGGTGCGCTTCATCGGCCAGCCTGAAGTGATTGGCAACGAGCCGTTCCTGACGCCATGGGTGAGCAAGGTCGCCGAGTGGATCGAAGCCGGCCTGAGCCCTTATGTGTTTCTGCATACCTCCGACAACCAGCAGGCGGCGGCCTTGGCTCAGCATTTTCACCAGCGCTTGAGCGAGCGTCTGCCGGGGTTGCCAGCACTGGCGGAATTGCCACGAGCGCCTGAGGTCGAACAGCTGGGTCTACTCTGACCACTCGTCAATCTGCCGGAGCCTGTGATCATGGATGTACAAACCCTGCGAGCTGAGGCCTTCAAGGCGCTGCATGAGCGTGACGGTGCCTTTATCATGGCCAATCCCTGGGACGCCGGCTCGGCCAAACTCCTGGCCAGCATGGGCTTCGAAGCGCTGGCGAGCACCAGTGCCGGCCTTGCCTTCAGCCTCGGCCGCGCCGATGCCGAGGGTGCGCTGAGCCTGGACGATACCTTGCATAACGCCCGCGCCATCGTCGATGCGACCGCCTTGCCAGTCGCCGCCGACCTGGAAAACGGCTTTGGCGACTTGCCTGAAGACTGCGCCCAGGCGATCCTGCGCGCGGCCGAGGCGGGCCTGGTGGGCGGCTCGATCGAAGACGCCACTACCCGCAGCGATGCCCCCATCTATGACATGGGCCTGGCCGTGGAGCGGATCCGTGCCGCCGCCCAGGCCGCGCGTAGCCTGCCGTTCACCTTCACCCTGTGCGCCCGCGCGGAAAACCTGCTGCATGAGCGGATGGACCTCGACGACACTATCCTGCGCTTGCAGGCCTACGCCGAAGCGGGGGCCGATGTGCTCTACGCACCAGGCCTGCGCAGCGCCGACGAAGTGCGCGCGGTGGTGCAGGCGCTGGCACCCAAGCCGGTCAACGTGCTGATGGGCCTGGCTGGCGTGCCATTGAGCGTCAACCAGCTGCAGGACCTCGGCGTGCGCCGCATCAGCGTCGGCTCGTCACTGGCCCGCGCGGCCTTTGGCGCGCTGCAGCGGGCAGCGCTGGAAATCCGCGAGCAGGGCACCTTCAGCTACGCCGAGCAGAGCATGCCGTTTGCTCAGCTCAACGATCTGTTCCGTCGCTAAGCCTTGATGCGCTGGCTCGGTTGGCTGCTGTTCATCCTCTCTCTGGCGGCGGCGCAAGCCTGGTACCTGGGCTGGCGCCCGCCTGCCGCCTGGAACCCATGGGCAGCGCTCGACGTACGCCAGCCGCCGAACTGGTTGACCGCGTACAAGCTGTCGCGGCTGCGCCAGGATCCAGCCCTGTGCGAACAAGCCCTGCAAAGCTCCGGCCTGCGTTATCGCGCCCAGGCCGACAGCCCAGACAGCGCGCGCTGCCCGTTGAGCAATGTGTGGCGGGTTGAGGCAGGCCAGGCCAGCCTGAGTAGCAGTTTCCTCGCCAGCTGCCCGCTGGCGGTGGCCTATGCCTTGTTCGAGACCCATGGCTTGCAGCCGGCCGCGCAGCGCGTGTTTGGCCAGCCGGTGACAAGGGTCGAGCACCTTGGCAGCTTTGCCTGTCGCAATGTGTACAACCGCAAGGAAGGGCGCCTGAGCCAGCATGCGACGGCCAACGCCCTCGATATCAGCGCTTTTCAGCTCAAGGATGGCCAGCGCATCGTGCTGGCGCAGGACTGGCAGGTTGGCGGACAAAAGGCTGAGTTTCTGCGCGAGGTGCGCAAGGCTGCATGTGCCAGCTTCAGTACGGTACTAGGGCCGGATTACAACGCCGCTCACCACAATCACTTCCACTTTGATATGGGCGTCTGGCAGGTCTGCCGTTAGGCGTGTACGCGCACGTTGTTCAGCACCACCGGGCCTGCCCAGTGCATGTCGAACTCAAGGTCGTGCTGCTGCAGTGTCAGGGTCGGCTGATCGAACGGCTCCGGCGCCGGGTCGAGCAAGTCCATGTCGAATTCGGCAATCGGCAGGTACAGCGGGCGCGGCGCGGGTGCAGCGCCAGGCGTTGGCAGCAGCTGGCCCTGGTGCATGACGACCGGGCGTAACCAGCTGTTGTTGAGGTCCAGATCGCGCTGCTGCTCGATCATCTCAGCGGCGCTGAAAGGCTCGGGCGCAGGTTCGAGCAGTGCGGCTTCAAGCTCCGCCTTGGGCAGAAACAGCGGCTCGGGTGGCTTGACCTCGGTGTCGCTGACCTGACAGCTACGCTGTAGGTCGATCAATGCCAGGGCGCGGGCGCCGCCGGTGGGCTCACCACTGACTTGGTCATGCTGCTGCAGCGCCTGGCTGACCGGGTCCACTTCGACAGCACTTTGGTCGGCCATCGCTCGGGCGAAGAAATCCTGCCACAGATGGCTGACGCCACCGAGTGCCTGGGTATTCTGCCGACCGTAGTTGCCGACAGGCGACAGGTAGGTCAAGCCGATGGGAAGAGTGTCTGTCATGGCAGTCGCGGCGGTTCAGCTCTGGCACAATAGCGGATACTGCGTGTATCGGCCGTGGCCGGGGTTTCATTAATTTTTTCAGGTGCAGGATCGGATGGTAGAGCAAGAGCAGGGCACGGGCATCACAGTCGAGGCGTTGGCGCCCGAGTACCAGGCCCAGGCGCAGCAGTGGGCTATGCAACTGGGATTGCCGCTGAACGATGACAGCGCCGCCGTGGCGCTGCAGATCGGCACAGACGGCCTGCAACTGCAGCAGCTCGGGGCGCAGGCGCCAGGGCCGGTACGGGTCGACTTCGTCGAAGGTCAAGCCGCGCACCGGCGCCTGTTTGGCGGCGGCAGCGGGCAGATGATCGCCAAGGCGGTCGGCGTGGCCCAGGGCGTGCGCCCGCAGGTACTGGATGCCACTGCCGGCCTGGGCAAGGACGCCTTCGTGCTGGCCAGCCTCGGTTGCCAGCTTACCCTGATCGAGCGCCAGCCGCTGGTAGCCGCGTTGCTCGCCGACGGCCTGCAGCGCGCCCGCGACGACCATGAGGTCGGGCCCATCGTCGAGCGCATGCGCTTGCTGGTCGGCAACGCCATCGACACCATGCACGCCTGGCAAGGGGAGCCACCCCAGGTGATCTACCTCGACCCGATGTTTCCCCATCGAGAGAAGACCGCGCTGGTGAAAAAAGAGATGCGTGTGTTCCGCCCGCTGGTGGGCGACGACCTCGATGCTCCGGCGTTATTGGCTGCCGCGCTGGCACTGGCCAGCCATCGCGTAGTGGTCAAGCGCCCGCGCAAGGCGCCGATCATTGACGGGCCCAAGCCCAGCCACAGCCTGGAAGGCAAATCGAGCCGCTACGACATCTACCCGAAAAAAGCCCTCAAGGCCTAAGGCGCGTACGCCCGCACAAACAGCTCGACTACCTCGCGCACGTGCGCCTCGGCTTCTGCGCCTACCAACGGCGGCGCGCAACCGAGCAGCAAGCGGTAATCCGGCGCGCCCTTGATCAGGCAGAAGAAGTGCTCGGCGGCCCGCAACGGGCTGCCGATCGCGAGCAGGCCGCGCTCGGCGGCGTTGCGCAGCAGCGCTTCCATCTCGGCAAGAATCAACTTCGGCCCGGCTTCATAGAAGTACTGGCCAAAGCCTGGGTCCTGGCTGCCCAGCGCCATGATCAGGCGGCTCAGCTTGACCGACTCGTCACTGCTGATCAGCGCATGGAAGTTACGCGCGATATTCAGCAGCACCTGGTCAATCGGCACTCCGGCGGGCAACTCGAAGATAAGCTCTGGCAGTTGGCTTTGGCAGGTCGCCATCACCGCCGAGCCGAACAGGGTCTGCTTGTCGGTGAAATGGCTGTAGACCGTCAGTTTTGAAACACCTGCCGCCGTGGCGACCGCATCCATGCTGGTGTTGGCGTAGCCAAGGCTCAGGAATAGCGCTTTGGCAGCTTCAAGGATGGCCTCGCGTTTGGCCAGGTCCTTCGGCCGGCCAGGGCCGATGGGTGCGTCGTTTGGCATCAGGGTCTGCATCTTGGTGAACAGGAAGCCATCTTACCGGTTCAAAGGCGCTACGGCTGTAGCGGGCGATTAATCGTTGCTGGCCGAGCAAGCTCCGTTCGTCGATTCCATTGACCGACGCACAGATGAAGGTCTCTGAACAGATACCCATCGCTGGGAGCGAGGTACTGGTCCGGTCTGCCAATCCTGACGCCGAAGCCAAGCGCTAGGGTGCAGCGCCGCGCCGGTTCAACACCGGCGCGGGGCACAGTTCGGCTTTGGATTGGCGCATGACTGCCCGTTGTTCTGTAGGCGGCGCTCAAGTCACGCGCGATAAGGTGTACCGCAAGTCAAAGGGGGTTGGGATGGCGCGGCTGCCGATAATCGGGGTGACTGCCTGTAGCTACACAGTCGGCCCACATGCGGTGCAACTGAATGATGACAAAAATGCCCGTGCAGTGATAACAGCTGCCCAGGGGCTGCCGTTGATCCTGCCAATGTTTCCGGAGCTGCTGAACATCCCGGATATTCTCGATGCTGTGGATGGTCTGCTCTTTACCGGCTCACCGTCCAACATCGAACCCCATCATTATGACGGCCCCCCATGCCCACCCGGCACTCAGCTTGATGCTGCGCGCGACCATCTGACCCTGCGACTCTGGCCCGCCGCAGTCGAGGCAGGGGTGCCTGTGCTCGGCGTGTGTAGAGGGTTCCAGGAAATGAACGTGGCTTATGGCGGCACACTTGTTCAACAACTTCATCAGCCTGGTGTGGAGCACGAACCGCCGAGCAATGAACCGATCGAAAACCAGTATGCGCCGGCCCATCAGCTTACGGTAAGGCCGGGGGGTTTGCTGGAGGGGTTGGGATTCCCCGAAGTGATCGAGGTCAATTCGGTGCACGGACAGGGGATCGAGAGGGTCGGTAATGGACTGCGTATCGAAGCCGTGGCCAGAGATGGTCTGGTGGAGGCGTTGTCAGTACAGGGCAGTCGTTCGTTTGCTCTCGGCGTGCAGTGGCACCCAGAATGGCAGGTCATGTTCTATCCGCACTATCTTGCAATTTTCAAGGCATTCGGTATGGCCTGTCAGGCTCGCGCGGCACAACGACTCCGGCGATCATAGTCGGCCGTTTTTCGCTTTCGATCAGTTCATCTACCGAACAGAGTTGAACAACGATGAATCGGCCGCTTGAAGCGTCGTCCAGGAGCAAGGGCTGCGCACGCAGCTATATACGTAAAGCCTGCTATCTGGGTGGCCCGGGTGAAGATTACGTCTGTGTGCGGTGCGGTGAGCGCCGACCAGTAGCTGATTGGCCAGGCTTCTGGAAACGAAGCGCGCCCAGACTGACATCGCTCTGAACCTCGACGGTTGGCTATCGGTCACAGCGCCATGGCTATTCGGCACCTGGAGTAAGACATCATCGCAAGCGAATCCTCCTCACTCAAGCGAGTCATCAGCACACGGTTGTTGGTGTTTTTTATCCTCGGCGATGTGCTGGGGGCTGGCGTGTATGCACTTGCAGGCGCGATTGCTGACAGAGCCGGTGGAGCCATCTGGGCACCGCTGGGCATGGCGCTGTTTTTTGCCCTGCTGACGGCCGCGTCCTATGCCGAACTGGTCAGTAAATATCCTCGCGCTGGCGGTGCGGCTCTGTTCGCGCGGCAGGCGTTCGGATCACCGTTGCTGGCCTTTCTGGTCGGCTTCGCCATGCTGGCCGCCGGGGTCACCAGCGCTGCAGGCCTGGCGCTGGCGTTTGCTGGAGAGTACCTGCGGGTGTTCATAGACTGGCCAGCAGCAGTGCTTGCGCCCTTGTTTTTGTTGCTGATTGGGGTGCTGAACGCACGCGGTATCAAGGAGTCGCTGGGGGCCAACCTGGTCATGACCGTGGTTGAACTGAGTGGCCTTGTGCTGGTGATCGTTGCCGTCGCAGTGCTGGCCGGTCAGGGGCAGAGCGAGCCGGCCCGGTTGATCGATTTCGGCGGTAATGGGCCAGCGGGTGCGGTGCTGGGCGGAGCGTTGCTGGCGTTCTATTCCTATGTTGGTTTCGAAACATCTGCCAACCTTGCTGAAGAGATCAAGGACGTAAGGCGCACGTATCCACGTGCCTTGTTCGCCGCACTGTTATTGGCCGGCGTGATTTATCTGGCCATCGGCGCCGGCGCTGCGCTGGTGATGCCGGTTCAGCAGCTGGTCGCGGCCAGCACTCCGTTGCTGGACATCGTTCACAGTGCCGAGCTGGGCGTGCCCGATGGGGTCTTCGCCCTGATAGCATTGGTGGCAGTGGCCAATGGCGCCTTGCTGACGATGATCATGGCCAGCCGACTGACCTTGGGCATGGCGCGTGATGGTTTGATACCGGGCCTGTTCGGCCGTGTACTGCACCGTCGCCGTACGCCGGGATATGCGATTGCGGCGACTACCGGACTGGCCGTCCTGCTGACGTTTACGGGTTCGCTGCAGGTCCTGGCGGAAACGGTCGTACTGTTGCTGTTGCTGGTGTTTCTGAGCACCAACGTGGCGGTTCTGGTGCTGAAGAAAGACAAAGTCGATGCGGAGCATTACGCGGTGCAACCGCTTGTGCCCGTACTGGCTATATTTTCTTGCTTGCTGCTGATGAGTCAGCAGCCTTGGCAAAACTGGCTCCGGGCAGGTGCATTGTTGGCGCTCGGTGCTGTGCTGTATGGCTTGACGAGTTTTGTGCGGCAGGCAGGTCGCGCGCGCGCAGACGATCCAGAGGGCGGAATGCGGTGACCGACCAGCTTCCTTCGCACCGGTCTTGCTCCCGGAGGACCGCGCTGTACGGCCCATTCTGGGCCGTAGCTGCTGCCGCCCATCCAAGGCCGTCACCTCCCTTCGCAAGGCCTGCGTTCGGCTCCTGAGTCACCGGCGGATCAAGATCAAGAGTGGGGCCGCTACGCGGCCCCTGCTTTTGACTTTCGCTTTCGATCTTGATCTGCCTGCGTTAAGGGGCAAGACCGGAGTGAGGGACCCCGTAGCGTAGCGAATGGCCCGGAACCATCTACAAATAAACCGGCCAAGATCACCCTCTCCTGGTCGCTGACACGCGCTCCACCACAACAACTTTCTACCTTTCCCCGACTTCCCGCCATCGCACAGCTGATTTAATATACTCGCCAGTATAAATATTAGAAGCGCCTTACACGGACGGTCCCCCATCATGTTGCGTCATGCCTGGTCAATTGCTTTGCCCGCCGCTGCAGCCTTGCTGCTGGCCGCCTGTGGTCAGGAGACCGCGCCGCCTGCCGCGCCGCGTCCGGCCCTGGTGGTGCAGCCGCAGCCCGCCAGCGCTGTCGCCGACAGCTACCCTGGGGAAGTGCGCGCCCGCTTCGAGCCTGAGCTGGCCTTCCGCATTGGCGGCAAAGTCAGCAAGCGCCTGGTGGAAGAGGGCCAGCGGGTCAAGGCCGATCAGCCACTGGCCGAGCTCGACCCACAGGATGTACGCCTGCAATTGCAAGCCAACCGCGCCCAGCTTGCCGCCGCGCAGGCCAACCTGGCGCTGGTGCAGACCGAACGTGAGCGTTATCAGAAATTGCTCGACCGGCAGATGGTCAGCCGCTCGCAGTTCGACAACGCCGAAAACCTCTACCGCGCAGGCCTTGCCCGCCTCAAGCAGGCTCAGGCCGAAGCTGATGTGGCCGGCAACCAGGCCGACTATGCAGTGCTGCGTGCGCCGCAGGCGGGAGTGATTTCCAAGCGTCAGGTCGAGGTCGGCCAGGTCGTTGCAGCAGGGCAGACGGTGTTTACCCTGGCAGCAGATGGTGAACGTGAAGTGGTCATCGGCCTGCCTGAGCAGCAGTTCGCGCGCTTTGCCGTCGGCCAGCCCGTCAGTGTCGAACTGTGGTCGCAGCCCAATCAGCGTTACCCCGCGCGCATCCGCGAACTGTCCCCGGCAGCCGACCCGCGCTCGCGGACCTTTGCCGCACGCATCGCTTTTGGCTCGAGCAAGGCGCCGGCTGAGCTGGGCCAAAGCGCCCGAGTGTTCGTCGCCCATGAAGGCCAGCCGGCATTGGCGCTGCCGTTGTCGGCGGTGACCGCCGAGCAGGGCCAGGCCTACGTGTGGCGAGTTGACAAGGACAAACGCCTGCAGCGCGTTGCGGTGCGCCTGGGTGCCTATGGCGCCGACAGCGTGCCGGTGCTTGACGGGTTGGCCCCGGGCGACTGGATCGTCGCTGCCGGTGGTCATGTATTGCGCGAGGGCCAGCAGGTGCGGCCGGTCGACCGCAGTAATCGTGATGTGGATCTGGCGGCCAAGGAGTAAGTCCCGATGGGTTTCAACCTTTCCGCCTGGGCGCTGCGCAATCGCCAGATCGTACTGTTCCTGATGATCCTGCTGGCCGCGATTGGTGCGATGTCCTACACCAAGCTGGGGCAGAGCGAGGATCCGCCGTTTACCTTCAAGGCCATGGTCATCCGTACCATCTGGCCGGGTGCGAGCGCCGAAGAGGTGTCGCGCCAGGTTACCGAACGCATCGAAAAGAAGCTGATGGAAACTGGCGAGTACGAAAAGATCGTGTCGTTCTCGCGCCCAGGCGAGTCGCAGGTCACCTTCATGGCGCGCGACTCGTTGCACTCCAAGGACATCCCCGAGCTGTGGTACCAGATCCGCAAGAAGGTCGCGGATATCCGCCATACCTTGCCGCCGGAGATCCAGGGGCCGTTCTTCAATGACGAGTTCGGTACCACCTTCGGCAATATCTATGCGTTATCTGGCGAAGGCTTTGACTACGCCGTGCTCAAGGATTACGCCGACCGCATCCAGATCCAGCTGCAACGGGTCAAGGATGTGGGCAAGGTCGAGCTGATCGGTCTGCAGGATGAAAAGATCTGGATCGAGCTGTCCAACCTCAAGCTGGCTACCCTTGGCGTGCCGCTGGCCGCCGTGCAGCAGGCGCTGCAAGAGCAGAATGCGGTTAGCAGCGCGGGCTTCTTCGAGACCCCGAGCGAGCGCCTGCAACTGCGCGTCAGTGGCCGCTTCGACAGTGTCGAGCAGATCCGCCAATTCCCGATCCGGGTCGGCGAGCGCACCTTCCGTATCGGCGATGTCGCCGAGGTGCACCGTGGCTTCAATGACCCACCGGCGCCGCGCATGCGCTTCATGGGTGAAGACGCCATCGGCCTGGCCGTGGCGATGAAGGACGGCGGCGATATCCTGGTGCTGGGCAAGGCGCTGGAGGTCGAGTTCGCTCGGCTGGCGCACAACCTGCCGGCCGGCATGGAGCTGCGCAAGGTGTCCGACCAGCCGGCGGCGGTCAAGGCCGGGGTCGGCGAGTTCGTGCAAGTGCTGGTCGAAGCGTTGGTGATCGTGCTGCTGGTGAGCTTCTTCTCGCTCGGCCTGCGTACCGGGCTGGTGGTGGCGCTGGCGATTCCGCTGGTGCTGGCGATGACTTTTGCTGCCATGCACTACTTCGGCATCGGCTTGCACAAGATTTCCCTCGGTGCGCTGGTATTGGCCCTGGGTCTGTTGGTCGACGACGCGATCATTGCCGTGGAGATGATGGCGATCAAGATGGAGCAGGGCTACGACCGGCTCAAGGCGGCCAGTTACGCCTGGACCAGCACGGCGTTCCCAATGCTCACAGGCACCCTGATTACCGCGGCGGGCTTTTTGCCAATTGCCACCGCGGCCTCCAGTACCGGCGAATACACTCGCTCGATTTTCCAGGTGGTGACCATTGCCCTGCTGACCTCCTGGGTAGCAGCGGTACTGTTCGTGCCGTACCTGGGCGAGCGCTTGCTGCCAGATCTGGCCAAGCTGCATGCCGCTCGCGGCCACACTGACCCCTATGCGACGCCTTTTTACCAACGTGTGCGGCGAGTGGTGGAATGGTGCGTGCGCCGGCGCAAGACGGTGATCCTGCTGACCATGGCCGCGTTCGTCGGCAGCATCCTGCTGTTCCGTTTCGTGCCGCAGCAGTTCTTCCCGGCCTCGGGTCGGCCGGAGCTGATGATTGACCTCAAGCTGGCCGAAGGCGCCTCGCTGAGTAATTCCGCCGAACAGGTCAAGCGCCTCGAAGGCCTGCTCAAGAACCAGGACGGCATCGACAACTATGTGGCCTACATCGGCACCGGCTCGCCGCGCTTCTACCTGCCGCTGGACCAGCAGTTGCCGGCGGCCAGTTTTGCCCAGTTCGTGGTGCTGGCCAAATCCCTGGAAGATCGCGAGGCGCTGCGTAGCTGGTTGATCGCGACCCTGGATGAGCAGTTCCCGCAATTGCGCTCCCGCGTCACGCGCCTGGAAAACGGCCCGCCGGTAGGTTACCCGGTGCAGTTCCGGGTCACCGGCGAGCACATCGAGAAGGTCCGCGCGCTGGCTCGGAAAGTGGCGAGCAAGGTGCTGGAGAACCCGCACGTAGTCAACGTGCACCTGGATTGGGAAGAGCCGAGCAAGGCGGTGTTTCTGCAAATCGACCAGGAACGTGCGCGGGCGCTGGGGGTGAGCACTGCCCAGTTGGCGAGCTTCCTGCGCAGCTCGCTGACCGGCAGCTCGGTCAGCCAGTTCCGCGAAGACAACGAGCTGATCGAGATTCTGGTGCGGGGCACGGCCGAGGCGCGTGGCGACCTGGGTAACCTGGCAAGCCTCGCAGTGCCGACCGATAACGGCCAGAGCGTGGCGCTGTCGCAGGTGGCGACTCTTGAGTACGGCTTCGAGGAAGGCATTATCTGGCATCGCAATCGGCTGCCAACGGTGACCGTGCGCGCCGATATCTACGACAAGCAGCAGCCGGCGACGCTGGTCAAGCAGATCGAGCCATCGTTGCAGCAGGTGCGTGCCAGCTTGCCGGACGGCTATCTGCTTGAGGTCGGCGGCACTGTCGAGGACTCCGAGCGCGGGCAGAAGTCGGTCAATGCCGGCATGCCGCTGTTCATCGTGGTGGTGTTGAGCCTGTTGATGATCCAGCTGCGCAGCTTCTCGCGCACGGTGATGGTGTTCCTCACTGCACCGCTGGGGTTGATCGGGGTGACGTTGTTCCTGCTGATCTTCCGCCAGCCGTTCGGCTTCGTGGCCATGCTCGGCACCATTGCCCTGGCCGGGATGATCATGCGCAATTCGGTGATCCTGATCGATCAGATCGAGCAGGACATCGCCGCGGGCATGCAGCGCTGGCAAGCAATTATCGAGGCCACGGTGCGGCGCTTCCGGCCAATCGTTCTGACTGCACTGGCCGCCGTGCTGGCGATGATTCCGCTGTCACGCAGCGTGTTCTACGGGCCGATGGCGGTGGCGATCATGGGCGGTCTGATCGTCGCCACGGTGCTGACGCTGCTGTTCCTGCCGGCGCTATATGCGGCATGGTTCAAGGTCAGGAAGGAAGTGTAAGGGGCGCTGGGCGCACCTGCTGCCAATCTGCAGCAGGCGCGCCAGCGATGGGCCTCAGAGGGCGCCGAAGACTTTTTTGGCCAGGCTGGTAGCAGCCTGCGCCGGATTCTGGCGAATGCTCTGCTCTTGCTTGGCAATCATTTCGAACAGGCCATCAAGGGCCTTCTCGGTGACGTAGCTTTCGACGTTGGCGCTCTTGCTGCTGCCAAGGCCCAGGGCCGAGGCTTGACCGGCGAAGCTGTTGTACTGCTGGACCACGCCGACCTTGTCGGTGGCGGCCTTGACGATCGGCAGGAACTTGGCGCGGATCTGCTCGCGGCTGCTCTTGTTCAGGTACTGCGTGGCGGAGTCTTCACCGCCACTGAGGATGCCCTTGGCATCGGTGACGGTCATCTTCTTCACTGCATCGACGAGGATCGCCTGAGCCTGCGGCACGGCGGCTTCGGCGGCCTTGTTCATGCTGTCTTCCAGCGCTTGCACCTGGTCGCCCTTGCCAAACATCTTCATCGCCTTGGCGGCTTTGCCGAGGTTGCCTGGCAGCTCGATGCGCACGTCGGGATTGTTGCTGAAGCCACCGGGGGTGCCGAGTTGCTTGATCGCCACTTGGGCGCCTTGGGTGAGGGCGTCTTTCAGGCCGCCGGTAGCGTCCTGCTGGCTGAGGTCGCCGAGCGACAGGGCCAGCGCACTGGCGGACAACAGCAGGCCAGCGCAGAGGCCGCCGAAGCGCAGGGAGGAGCGAATCATGGATTATTCCTTATGACAGTGAATAGGTGCAGGGCTCAGCGAGCCGGGTCGACTTTGATCCGCAGCGGCTGCTGGTCGCTGCCGTCGAGCGCGACGCTGTGCTGTTCGGTGCTGATGAACAATAGTTGGCCTTGATACTCGATGCGGGCACTGACCGCGTAGCGGTGTCCCGGTTTGACCTGAGCCGGGTCGTAGCTCAGGTGGAACGGCAGCGGTACGTTGCCTTTGATCGGGCCGGCCTGGCTGGCCAGGGTCACGGCTGGGGCGTCCATCAGCGACACATCCTGCAAGCTGACGCTGAGGGTAGCGGCTGGCGGCAGGGCAATGCGCTGCAGGTAGAACACTTCGCCATCAAGGCTGGCCTGTGGTGCCGGGCTGTTGCTGGAGCAGGCTGCAAGCAGAGAGGCGCAGCACAGCATAAAGAGCTTTTTCATGGATTCTCCGTAGTCCTGGGGTCGGCTTGTGACCAACCCCGGGGACTGTAGCGGATTTTCCTGCCAAGGTCGCGGCAGTCGCGGCCAAGGGTTTGCACTCAGGTGGGGATTTGCTCCACACCTTCTATTTCGCGGTGCAGCGCCACCTGGCGAATCGACAGGCGCAGCTCGGCCGACAGCACGCGCTTGGCCACACCCTCGGCCAGTTCGCCGAGCTTGTCGTGATGGCTGAGCTTGCCGTTGCCGGCGGGCCGCAGCACGCCTTGCTGGAGCAAGGTCTGGATGAAGTGGCGGAACAGGCTCTTGTCGAAGAACTCCGGTGCATTCAGGCCATGCAGGATCGACAGCCGCTGGGCCATCATCACACAGAGGTCTTCCAGTTCCTCGGCGGTCAGGGTCTGCTGGCCATTGTTGACCAAGAGCGAGGTCGCCATGTAATAGCGCTGCAGGGCCTGGGTGATGGTTCGCGAGAGCAGCGTCAGCAATACGAACGCACGCGAACTCGGTGCCGGGCGCAGGTAGACGCCGTTTTCCACCCGCAGCAGGCCTTGGGCAACCAGCGCGTCGAGCCAGTGATCGATGGTTTCGTCGAGTTGCTCGGGCGTCCAGCGCAGGAACAGCTCAGCTTGCAGGTACGGATACAGCGCCTTGACGTACTGGCCGATCAGCTCGCGGCTGATCCGTGAGCTGCTCTGGAAGAAGCTCGCCAGCAGCGCCGGCAGGGCAAAGATGTGCAGTACGTTGTTGCGGTAATAGGTCATCAGCACCGCGTTGGCTTCATCCAGATAGAGGATGCGGCCCATGGCATCGTTCTGCTCGGACAGCAGGTTCATGCCTTTGACGTGGCTGATCAAGGCCATGCCATCGCCCTCAGGCAGGGTGGTATGCGCCGAATAGGGCACTTCACGCAGCAAGCTCAGGTACAGGTCGAGCACCCGCACCAGCGCGCTTTCGTCGAGCGCGTGACGGCTGGTCGAGAGCAATGCCAGCGCGACCAGGTTGACCGGATTGACCGCCGCGGCTTCGTTGAGGTGGCGGGCCACGGTTTCGCCCAGGCGGTGGGTGGTGTCGTTCAACCAGGCCGGACGAAACTGCTCGCCGTGATCCTCTTCGCGCCAGCCTGGGCGCTGCTCATCGAGGAAGCCGGCCAGGCGGATCGGCTCGCCGAAGTTGACCGACACCTGGCCGTAGCGCTGCTTGAGCGCGCCGATGACCTTGAAGATGTCGAAGATGGATTCTTTTTTCTTGCTCGCCCCACGCAGCTCGCCCAGGTAGGTGCGGCCTTCGAGCACCCGCTCATAGCCGATGTACACCGGCACGAACACGATCGGTGTGCGCGACGAGCGCAGGAAACTGCGCAGAGTAATCGCCAGCATGCCGGTGCGTGGCTGCAGCATGCGCCCGGTGCGCGAGCGGCCGCCTTCGACGAAGTATTCGACCGGGAAGCCCTTGGTGAACAGTGTGTGCAAGTATTCGTTGAACACCGCGGTGTACAGCGGGTTGCCCTTGAACGTACGGCGCATGAAGAACGCCCCGCCACGGCGCAGCAGGCTGCCGATGACCGGCATGTTGAGGTTGATGCCTGCGGCTACGTGGGGTGGCGTCAGGCCGTTGCGAAACAGCAGGTAGGACAGCAGCAGGTAGTCGATGTGGCTGCGGTGGCAGGGCACATAGATCACCTCGTGACCGGGAGCGATGCCTTGCACCTGCTCGATGTTGTTGACCTTGATGCCGTCGTAGATCTTGTTCCAGAACCAGCTCAGCACCACTTCAAGAAAGCGGATCGCGGTGTAGGTGTAGTCCGAGGCAATTTCGTTGCCGTAGCGCAGCGCTCGCGCCTCGGCTTTCGCCAGCGGAATCTGCTCGCGTTCTGCCTCCTCGGCGATGGCTTGACGCACCTGCTGGTCGTGGATCAGGCCTTTGACCAGGTTGCGCCGGTGCGAAATGTCCGGGCCGATGACCGCGCTCTTGAGGTTGCGAAAGTGCACGCGCATCAGGCGCTGGGCCATGCGTACGGTACGCGCATGGCCCTTGTTGTGCTCGACCAGCTCGCGCAGGTGGATCGGCGCCGAGAACTGCACGCGGGTCTTGCGCCCGAGCATGATGATAGTGAGCAAGCGACGCAGGCGTCCGGTTACCGCCCAGCTGTCGGCAAACAGCAGCTTCCATGGGCTCGATTCACTGGCCGGGGTCTGCCCCCAGAACACGCTGACCGGGATGATCTGTGCGTCCTCTTCGGCATGCTGGCTGACTGCTTCGACCAGCCGCTCCAGGGTCGGCGGCGCGCCGCGTTTGTCGTGGCGGCCGAGCCAGTCCGGCTCAGGGGTCAGATAAAAAAACGCCGCAGGCTCGTGCAGCGGGCCAACCACAACGGGCAACACTGGTCGCGGCAGCCCCGCTTTGGTGCATTCGCGGTCGAGCACCGCCAGGTCGGTCAGCGACGGCGAGGGCAGGGCATAGAACACCGGGCGGCTGCGGTCGAGCTTTAGGGTCAGCGATGACTGATTGATGGTCTCGGAGCGTACCCACAGGTAAAGCACGCGGCGCAGGGCGCCGAAGATCAAGCGGCGCAGGGGGGAACGGGTCATGTGATGTGTGGGCCCTGGGAAGAATTTCGGATCGATTTGCAGTCAGTGAGTCTGCCGTATCTGCGCAAGTTCAGCAAAAAACCGCATTCAACAGGCCTGTCATGAATTTTCTTTGTTCTCTGTCATATACTCGGTCCGCCCCTTGCAGGATATTTCAGCAAGCGGCGTCGGCACGGGGAAAACCCAGTGCCTGCAAGGCGATCTTCACAATAAAAAAACTGGAGTAGTTCAGATGTCGTCTCGTGAGACTGGGAATGTAAAGTGGTTCAACGATGCCAAGGGTTATGGCTTCATTCAGCGCGAAGATGGGGCCGATGTATTCGTCCACTATCGGGCGATTCGTGGTGAAGGGCATCGCTCGCTGGTCGAAGGGCAACAGGTTGAATACAACCTCACCCAAGGCCAGAAAGGTCTCCAGGCCGAGGATGTAGTGGGCCTGTAAGCGCTGCTTGGCAAGCCTCAAGCTGCAAGTTGACCGTGGAACTTGCAGCCTGATGCGATTGCTCGTGTTACATCCCTCTCGCAGTATTACTGCGTGCGCCAGGTGATTTCCTCTTCACCATCGGCGCTGATGCGGACCCAACGGTCGGCATCCTCTTCCCCGTGTTCTTCGCTCCAGCTGCCCGGTGCACAACGCACTTCGACGTTGAGTGCGGCAAAGGCTGCGCGTGCGCAGGCAATGTCGTCTTCCCACGGGGTCTGGTCGCTTTCCAGGTAGAGGCTGTTCCATTTCCCTACAGCCTTCGGTAACCAGGTCACCGGGATGTTACCGGCCTGGCATTTCCAGGTCAGGCCTTTCTGGGTCCATTCGGTGCACGGGCCCAAGGCCTCGACCAACCACTGGGCAATCTGCTTGTGGTCGACGTCGGTGTCCTTCAGGTAGATCTCGATATCAGGTTGACGCATAAAGGGCTCCGGTGTGCTCAGGATTGGCGCAGGAAATAGTCATAACGCATGGAAACGGTCACCTCGAACGGCGCGGCCTGGTCGATCACCAGCGCGCGCTTTTCAGCGCTTGCTCGCCAGCCGTGCGGGGTCATCGCCAGCAGGTCGGCGCGAGCCTTGGGTGCGGCCAGGCTGAGGCGAAACTCGAGGGTTTCGCTGTGAGCATGGACCATTCCCGCTGGCACCAGTGCCAGGTGTTTGTCGTCAGCATACGGACGCACTTCATCGTAAAGCACCTCGCGCAGTTCCATCAGGTGACCGCTGGTCGGGCCGACCCGCATCAGGCCGCCGCCGGGGCTGAGCAGGCGCAAGGCCTCCTGCCAGTCGAGCGGGCTGAAAACGCTGGCGATGAACTGGCAGCTGGCATCGGCCAGGGGTACGCGGGCCATGCTGGCGACCATCCAGGTCACCTGCGGCGCGCGCTTGCAGGCGCGTTTAACCGCTTCACGGGAAATATCCAGGGCGTAACCCTGGGCTGCCGGCAGGGCATTGGCGAGCTGCGCGGTGTAATAGCCTTCGCCGCAGCCGATATCCAGCCAGGCGCCGGGCTGGCGCTCGGCAGCCAGCTGCGCCAGGCGCTCGGCGACCGGTGCATAGTGGCCACCGTCGAGAAAGTCACGGCGGGCCTCGACCATCGCCTGATTGTCACCTGGATCACGGCTGTTCTTGTGCTGCACCGGCAACAGGTTCAGATAACCCTGGCGAGCACGGTCGAAGCGATGGCCGGCGCTGCACGCGACACCGTTGTCCAGCGCTGCCAGGGCCGCCTGGCAAAGAGGGCAGATGAGCATCAGGCGAGCAACCGCACCAGGGTCTGGTAGTAGATCTCGGTCAGCAGGTCGAGATCGCTGGCCAGGATGCGCTCGTCGACCTGGTGGATAGTGGCGTTGACCGGGCCGAGCTCGACCACCTGAGTACCCATGGTGGCGATGAAGCGGCCGTCGGAGGTGCCGCCGCTGGTCGATGGCTGGGTGTCGCGGTCGGTGACGGCCTTGATGCTGGCCGCTACCGCGTCGAGCAGTTCACCCGGCTCGGTGAGGAACGGCAGGCCCGACAGCGCCCAATCGATCGACCAGTCCAGCTGATGCTTGTCGAGAATCGCCGCCACCCGCGCCTGCAGGCCTTCGACGGTCGACTCGGTGGAGAAACGGAAGTTGAACAGCGCAGTCAGGTCGCCAGGCACGACGTTGGTCGCGCCGGTGCCGGAATTGAGGTTGGAGATCTGGAAGCTGGTCGGCGGGAAGAACGCATTGCCTTCGTCCCAATGCTCTGCTGCCAGTTCGGCCAGCGCTGGCGCCGCCAGGTGGATCGGGTTGCGGGCCAGGTGCGGATAGGCAACGTGGCCCTGCTTGCCGCGTACGGTCAGCTTGGCACCGAGCGAGCCGCGGCGGCCGTTCTTGACCACGTCACCGAGCAAATTGGTGCTCGATGGCTCGCCGACGATGCACCAGTCGAGGCGCTCGTTGCGTGCGATCAGGCGCTCGACGACGGCTTTGGTGCCGTGATGGGCGGGGCCTTCTTCGTCGCTGGTGATGAGGAAGGCGACCTTGCCGCGGTGGTTGGGGTAGTCGTGCACAAAGCGCTCGCTGGCCACCACCATCGATGCCAGACTGCCCTTCATGTCGGCAGCGCCGCGGCCGCAGAGCATGCCGTCGGCATCGATCAGTGCCTGGAACGGCTCATGTTGCCACTGCTGCACCGGGCCGGTCGGGACCACGTCGGTGTGGCCGGCAAAGCACAACACCGGGCCGTCCTTACTGCCATGGATGGCCCAGAAGTTGTCGACGTCTTCGATGCGCATCGGTTCAAGCTGGAAGCCGACAGCGCCCAGGCGGTTCATCATCTGGGTCTGGCAGTCGGCATCGACCGGGGTCACCGAGGGACGACGGATCAGGTCGCAGGCCAGTTGAAGGGTAGGCGAGAGCTCGGCGGGGGCCGTCATGGGGAACTCCGGGGCAAGGCAAGGACGAAAAAACAGGCGCGTTATCTTATATCAAATGCGCCCGCCGGGCACCTTCAGGGTGCCGGCGGGTGGCCTTTGTGGTCAGGCAGTCGAGGCTTGTGCGGCATTGCTTGCCGGTTTGGGCAGCGACGACAGGAAGGCCATGATCAGCGCGGCCAGGTACGGCAGCGATTGCACCAGCAGCATGGCCACCCAGAAGCGCATGTCCGAACTCGGCAAGCCCTGCACCAGGTAGATGCCACCGGCAGCGCCCCACAGCAAGAGCATGATGAACAGCTCTTCGCGCGCCTCGGAAATCGCCACCAGCAAACCATGGCTGTCGGCGTTCTTCGGCGTGCGGAAGAACGGCATGCTGCTGGTGAAGAAACCGTACAGCACGGCCTTGGCAATCGTATGCGACAGCGCCAGCCCGGCGAGGGCGGCAGCGAAGGCGTCCTTGAGGTTAACGCCGACCGCACGACGGTAGAGGAACAGGATCTTGCCGACCTTGAAGAAGAACAGCGCCAGCGGCGGGATGGCAAAGATCATCAGCGGTGGATCGACCCGGTGCGGGACGATGATCATCGCTGCCGACCACAGCAGCGCACCGACGGTGAAGAAGATGTTCATGCCATCGGCGACCCACGGCAGCCAGCCGGCGAGGAAGTGATAGCGCTGGCCGCGGGTCAGTTCACTGCCCTTGCCCTGCAGCAGGGCGCGGGCGTGGTGCTTGATGATCTGGATCGCGCCGTAGGCCCAGCGGAAGCGCTGCTTCTTGAAGTCGATGAAGGTGTCGGGCATCAGGCCCTTGCCGTAGCTGTTGTGCGCGTAGGCGGCAGACAAGCCTTTTTCGAACACGCGCAAGCCCAGCTCGGCGTCTTCGCAGATGCACCAGTCGGCCCAGCCGAGTTCTTCCAGCACCGAACGCCGGGTCATGGTCATGGTGCCGTGCTGGATGATCGCGTCACGGTCGTTGCGGGTGACCATGCCGATGTGGAAGAAGCCTTTGTATTCGCTGTAGCAGAGCTTCTTGAAGGCGCTTTCGTGCTGGTCGCGGTAGTCCTGCGGCGACTGCACCACGGCGATCTTCGGGTCGGCGAAGTGCGGCACCATGTGCTTGAGCCAGTTGCGGTCGACGCAGTAGTCCGAGTCGATCACGGCGATCACTTCGGCGTCCTTGGCCGTGTGCGGCAGCAGGTAGTTCAGCGCGCCGCCCTTGAAGCCGGCCAGCGGCGCAACGTGGAAGAACTTGAAGCGCTCACCGAGCAGTTCGCAGTGGGCCTTGAGCGGCTCCCACACGGCCGGGTCCTTTGTGTTGTTGTCGATCACCAGCACTTCATAGTCGGGGTAGTCGAGTGCGGCGAGGGCGTCGAGGGTCTGTTTGACCATCTCCGGTGGCTCGTTATAGCAGGGCACGTGCACCGACACTTTCGGCCGGTAGGCGCTGTCGCCCTGCACCGGCAGGAATTCGCGACGGCGCTTGGCCGTCCACACCGTTTCGGCCAGTTCATGGGCTTCGGTCATCAACACGATGAACACACCAATCGCCCCCAGCGCCAGCAGGAAACCGACGATCAGGCTGAACCAGGTGCTGTATTGCTGGCTGTAGTCGTAGGCGATCCACACCAGCACCGAGCCACAGAGGAAGGTAATGAAGGTGAGGAAGGTGCGCCCGCGTTGGCGTAGCGCCGAGCCATCGATCAGCAGGATGGTCAGGGCGAGCATCGCCAGCACCACCGAAGCGACCGCAAGGGCGCGCCACTGCGGAATCGCCACCACCGGCCCTTCGAAGTTGAATTTCTGCTGGCGCTCGGCGTTGAACACGCCCCAGTAGGCGCCCACCGAGCCTTCATCGCTGGCCTTCCACGGTTGGTCGTAGGCTTCGATGACGAAGTAGTTGTAACCACGCCGGTTTAGGGTGTTGACCAGCGTGCGCAGGTAGATGGCCTGGTCGGCCTGGGTAGCATCGGCGCCGCCGCGCATGCGGCCGTTGCTCGGCCAGCCAACCTCCGACAGCAGCAGCGGTTTGCGCGGGAACTGCTGCTTGAGCTCACGGGCGCGATCAAGCACGAACTCGACCGAATCCTGCATTGGCACAAACTCCCAGTACGGCAGGATGTGCGCGGCGATCAGGTCGACGTGGGGTGCAAGCTCCGGGTTTTCTTTCCAGATATGCCACTGTTCACTGGTAGTCACCGGCACCTTGACCGCCGCGCGGACCCGATCCAGATACTGAATCAGCGCCTCGGGGGTGACCTCCTTGCGGAACAGCGCCTCGTTGCCAACCACCACCCGCACCACGCTGCGCGAGCTGTTGGCCAGCTCGATGGCCTTGCTGATCTCGCGCTCGTTGCGCTCAAGGTCCGGGCTGATCCAGATACCCAGGGTGACGCGCAGGCCGAACTCCTCAGCCAGCCGCGGGACTTCGGCCTGGGTGCCTTCGACGGTATAGATACGGATACTGTCGGTCAGTTTGCTCAACTGCTCGAGGTCCTGGCGCATCTCCTGCTCGCTCGGGTACTGGCCCTTTTGCGGGCTTTCACCCAGGCGAAACGGCGAGTAGGAGAAGCCGGAAATCTGCTCCGGCCAGGCCGGCGCGGACACCGGACGGTTGATCAGCGCCCAGAACCCGGTGAACAGCGCGGCGATGACCAGCACTACTACCAGGTTGAGGCCGAATTTGCGTGATGACATAAGCGATTGTAGGTTCCGAAGAGGGGAGTGGGCGGGTGCCAGCTGGTGCTGCGTTCTACGCTTGGACAAGAAAGCAGCAGTGCCATTCGGCGCAGAGGATGTAGCTCTGGTCCCACTCGGTTGTCGTCCAAGTCTGACTCTCTGATCGGACATTAAAGCAGGATTGGCAGGTTTTTTACCAACTAACAGCGCCGTGCGGCCCTGCAACCCGCCAGCTGGCATATAATGCGCGCCGGTTTTTTGCGGATAGCGAGCATGAGCACAGAAGATCCACGCTTCGCCGGCGTTGCCCGTTTGTACGGCGACCAAGGCCTGCAACGCCTGCGCGACGCCCATGTGGCGGTGGTCGGCATCGGCGGGGTCGGCTCATGGGTGGCAGAGGCGCTGGCGCGCAGCGGTGTTGGCGAAATCAGCCTGTTTGACCTTGATGATGTCTGCGTGAGCAACACCAACCGCCAGGCGCATGCGCTGGAAGGCCAGGTAGGGCGGGCTAAAGTCGAGGTCATGGCCGAGCGTCTGCGGGCAATCAACCCGGCCTGCACAGTCCATGCAGTGGCAGACTTCGTCACCCGTGACAGCATGGCCGAGCACATCACCGAGCAGATGGACTGCGTCATCGATTGCATCGACAGCGTGATGGCCAAGGCGGCGTTGATTGCCTGGTGCCGGCGGCGCAAGATCGCCGTGGTCACCACCGGTGGCGCCGGCGGCCAGATTGACCCCACGCAGATCCAGATCGGCGACCTGAACAAGACCTTCAACGACCCGTTGGCCTCACGCGTGCGCTCGACCCTGCGCCGCGACTACAACTTCTCGCGCAACACCTCGCGCAATTACGGCGTGCCGTGCGTGTTCTCCAGCGAGCAGCTGCGTTATCCCAAGGGTGACGGCAGCGTTTGCCTGCAAAAGAGCTTTGTCGGTGAGGGCGTGCGCCTGGATTGTTCCGGCGGCTTTGGCGCGGTGATGATGGTCACCGCCACGTTCGGCATGGTGGCGGCGAGCAAAGCCATCGAAAAACTGGTGGCCGGTGCGCGCCGGCCGTCGGAGCGGGTGATCGCGCCGGCGGCTGATCTGTAAGCAGCGGTCAGCGCTTCAGGCTTCGCTGGCGAGCTGCGCCATACGCTGCAGTACCGCATGCAGACCGTTGCTGCGCGACGGCGACAACTGGCGCTCAAGCCCCAGCTCGCTGAACCAGCCCCGTAGGTCGAGCTGGGCCAGCTCGGCGCTGGCCAGCCCTTGTACCCGCACCAGCAACAACGCCAGCAAACCGCGTAACAGACGCGCATCGCTAGTGGCCTTGAAACGCCATTGGCCGTCATCGACTACGGCCACTAACCAGACCAGGCTTTCACAGCCGTGGACACGGTTGCTTTCGGTTTTCTCGGCGTCATCCAGTGGCGCCAGGCGCTCGCCCCACTGCATCAGCAAGCGTGCGCGCTGTTCCCAGCCACGGGCTTCGGTGAAACACGCCAATGCCTCGCGGGCTTGTTCGGGCAGGCTCATCGCAGCAGCTCCAGGCCTTGATCCAGCGCTTCGAACAGGCGCGCCAGATCGTCACTGTCGTTATACAGCCCCAGCGACACGCGGATCGCGCCCTCAAGGCCGAGGCCTTTGAGCAGGGGCATTGCACAGTGATGACCGGCGCGCACGGCGATGCCTTGCTCGGTCAGCACATGGGCGATGTCGGCGTTGTGTACGCCGTCGACGACAAAGCTGACCAGCGCGGTCTGTGGTGCGCCCAGTACGCGAACGCCCTCGCGCTCGGCCAGACCGCGCAGCAGGTGCTGGTGCAGGCTGGCTTCGTGGCGCTCGACCGCGTTGGCATCAAGGCTGGCCAGATAGTCCAGCGTGGCGCCCAGGCCAATCACGCCGGCAATCGGCGGCGTGCCGGCTTCGAAGCCGAGCGGCGCAGGACGAAAACTGGCGCTGTGGTAATCCGCCAGTTGGACCATCTCGCCGCCAAACTGCCAATGGCGCAACTGCTGCAGCGCGCGATGGCGGCCGTAGAGCACGCCGACGCCTTCCGGGCCGTACAGCTTGTGGCTGGAGAACACGTAGAAGTCGCAGCCCAGTTGTTGCACGTCGTGGCGTCCATGCACCACGCCCTGGGCGCCATCGACCACGGTCAACGCGCCTTGGGCGCGGGCATGGGCGAGCAGGGCTGGCAGCGGTTGCCAGGTGCCGAGCACATTCGACAGCTGGCTGACCGCCAGCAAGCGTGTACGCGGGCCGATCAGCTGCAGTGCCTGGTCAAGGTCAATCTGGCCTTGCGAGTTCACCGGCAATATTACCAGGCGCAGATTGCGCCGCTGCGCCAGCTGCTGCCAGGGCAACAGGTTGGCGTGGTGCTCCAGAGCACTGATGGCGATCTCGTCGCCGGCATTGAAGCCGTGCTCAAGGCCATAGGCGAGCAGGTTCAGCGCTGAGGTCGCGCCGTGGGTGAAGATGATCTGTTGCGCATCAGCGGCATTCAGCCAGGCAGCCACCTTGTCACGGCTGGCCTCGAACGCTTGTGTGGCCAACGCGCCCGGCAGGTGTTGCGCGCGGTGCACATTGGCGGCGCCATGGCCGTAGTAATGGCTCAAGGCATCCAGCAGGGCCTGCGGCTTTTGGGTGGTGGCGGCGCTGTCCAGGTAGGTCTGGTGCTGGCGTTGCAACGCGGCGATCGCGGGGAAGTCGGCGCGCCAGGGGGAGGGCTGAAACATGTTTGCGGGACCTGCAATGAAAATCGGGCCTGGCTTTACGCCAGACCCGATCTTATCACTTCGAACCTGATGGTTCTCAGTTGTGCGCGTGCAGCGCCTCGTTCAGCTCGATTGCCGACTTGTGCGTCTTGCACTCGACTGCGCCGTTGAGCGAGTTGCGACGGAACAGCAGGTCGGTCTGGCCGGCCAGATCACGGGCCTTGACCACCTTGACCAGTTCGTTGTTCTCGTCGAGCAGGTTCACCTTGGTGCCGGCCGTGATGTACAGGCCAGCTTCAACGGTGTTGCGGTCGCCCAGCGGGATACCGATACCGGCGTTGGCGCCGATCAAGCAGCCTTCGCCGACCTTGATGACGATGTTGCCGCCACCGGACAAGGTGCCCATGGTCGAGCAACCGCCGCCCAGGTCCGAACCCTTGCCGACGAAGACGCCCGCCGAGACGCGGCCTTCGATCATGCCCGGGCCTTCGGTGCCGGCGTTAAAGTTGACGAAGCCTTCGTGCATGATGGTGGTGCTTTCGCCAACATAGGCGCCCAGACGCACGCGCGCCGCATCGGCGATACGCACGCCGGCCGGGACCACGTAGTCGGTCATTTTCGGGAACTTGTCGACCGAGAACACTTCCAGCAGCTCGCCCTTCAGGCGTGCTTCCAGTTGCAGTTCGGCAAGCTCTGCCAGGTCGACCGCGCCACGGTTGGTCCAGGCTACGTTCGGCAGCAGCGGGAAAATGCCGGCCAGGCTCAGGCCGTGCGGCTTGACCAGGCGATGCGAGAGCAGGTGCAGCTTGAGGTAGGCCTCAGGCGTCGAGGTCAGTGCGCTGTCTTCGGCCAACAGGGTGGCGACCAGCGGCTTGTGGCTTTCTGCCAGGCGGGTCAGCAGCGCGTACTGGGTAGCGTCGACCGACTTGACCGCATCGGCCAGCTGGCCGGCCTGGGCATTGCTGAACGTGATGGCCTGGTTGCCGCCTTCATAGCCCAGCACCGGGGCGATGGCAGCGATCAGTTCGGCGCTCGGGTTGAGCAGTGGTTGTGCGTAGAACACTTCCAGCCAGGTGCCCTGACGGTTTTGGGTGCCGACACCGAAGGCCAGGCTGAACAAAGTAGTGGACATGCGATTACCTCTTGCGAATAGGTGGTGGCAGCGCTGTTGGGCTCAGCCCAGCGCAGCGGCGTACAGATCCGGCTTGAAGCCGACCAGGGTGCGTTCGCCAAGGTCGAGCACCGGGCGCTTGATCATCGACGGCTGGGCCAGCATCAATTCGACGGCCTTGGCCTGGTCAATGTCGGCTTTGCTGGCATCGTCGAGTTTGCGGAACGTGGTGCCGGCGCGGTTGAGCACAACCTGCCAGCCGTGCTCGTTGCACCAGCGGATCAGGCTGTCACGGTCGATGCCTTGGCTTTTATAGTCATGAAAGGCGTAGTCGATGGCGTGTTCTTCAAGCCAGCTACGGGCCTTTTTCATGGTGTCGCAGGCCTTGATGCCGTAGAGAGTGTAAGCCATTGAATTCAAAGGGTCCGGCGGGTTCACCCAAAACCTCCCCAATATCTCCCGTTGTTTAGTCGGCGGATTATGCGACATCGCTGGGGCTGGCGCCACGGCTGGCTGCCGAATGCCCGCGGTTAAGCGCGTTGAGTAGCATGCTGTTACATATTCTGCGGCAGCCTGCGACTATTGTGCAGCGGCAGATGGCCTTAACTCCCCGCTAACATATTGTTTCAATTGCGGTCCTAGCGCTGTGAGCGTTTCTCCAATTTGACAGGATTTTTTACCGATGCAGTCAGCCTATACCGTCCTCATCCTGCTGACGCTGGTAAGCGTGTCCAAGCTGGTCGGGCGCTTGATCCCGCTGCCGTTGCCGTTGGTACAGATCGCGGCAGGCGCATTATTGGCGTGGCCCAGCCTGGGTTTGCATGTGGCATTGGAGCCGGAGCTGTTCCTGTTTCTGTTCCTGCCGCCGCTGCTGTTCGCCGATGGCTGGCGTATCCCCAAGCGGGAGCTGTGGCGCATGCGCGGCCCGGTCATCGCCCTGGCCGTTGGGCTGGTGCTGTTTACCGTGGTCGGCGCGGGTTACTTCATTCATTGGCTGCTGCCGAGCATTCCGCTGCCGGTGGCGTTTGCCCTCGCCGCCGTGCTGTCGCCGACCGATGCAGTGGCCGTCTCGGCCATTGCCCAGGACCGACTGCCGACGCCGTTGATGCACATGCTTCAGGGCGAAGCCTTGCTCAATGATGCCTCGGGCCTGGTGACCTTCAAGTTCGCCCTGGCAGCGGCCATTACCGGGGTGTTTTCGCTCACCGACGCGAGCTTGTCGTTCGTACTGGTGGCCTTGGGAGGGCTGGCCGTTGGCGTGGCGTTGAGCTGGCTGGTCGGGCGGCTACGCGCGTGGATGATCACCCGCGGCTGGGATGATCCGGCCACCCATGTGGTGTTCATGCTGTTGCTGCCGTTCGCGGCCTATGTACTGGCCGAGCGTCTTGGTGTGTCGGGCATCCTTTCGGCGGTAGCCGCAGGCATGATGCAGAGCTGGCTGGATCTGCTGCCGCGCCAGACCAGCACTCGGCTACTCAATCGCAGCGTCTGGTCGTTGCTTGAGTTCGCCTTCAACGGTTTGATCTTCTTGCTGCTGGGCCTGCAGTTGCCGGACATCATCAAGGCAGTGGTCAGCCACGAAACATCGCTGTGGCCGGCGCTCGCCTTCCGCTGCCTGGAAGTGCTGGCAATCTTTGCGGCGCTGATCGTGCTCCGGTTCATCTGGGTACAGAGCATCTGGCGGGCGATTGGCGTGGTACGCCGCTGGCGCGGCAAGCCTGAACTGGTGTTGGTGCCGACTGCACGTTCCTGCTGGCTGTTGACCCTGGGCGGCGTGCGCGGTGCGGTGACCTTGGCGGGCGTGATGTCGGTGCCGTTGTTGATCGGTGCCGGGGAGGCGTTCCCGCAACGCGACTTGCTGATCTTTATTGCCGCCGGGGTGATTCTGTTGTCGTTGCTCAGTGCATGCATTGCCTTGCCGCTGCTCTTGCGCGGCATTACCCAGAGCCCGGACGAGCGCTTGCAGCAGGAAGTGCGGGAGGCGTGGCGGCTTACCGCAGAGGCAGCGATCCATGCCCTCGAAGCCGAGGAGGTGGTCGATGCCAACGCTGCTCAGGATGCGGCTCAGGCAACCTTGGCGGTCGAGCTCAAGGCGCGGCTGATGGCCGAGTATCGCGATGAACTGGCCAGCTACAATGACAGCGCCGAAGCCCGTGAGCTGGCGCACCAGATGGACTTGCTCGAGCGGCGCCTGCGTTTGCGTGCGCTGCGTGCCCAGCGCCTGGAACTCTATAGCCTGCATCGCCAGCACCTGGTAGGTGATGAGGTCGTGCGCCAGGTGCTGGGCGATCTGGACATGAGCGAGGCCAACCTTGGACAGGTTCGCTAGGTTCAGTCGTGCGGGTAGGCCAGGCGCATCAGCTCAAGGTCCTTTTCGCTGAGCTGGTGGTTGCGTGCGATTTCAAAATCGCCAATGGTCTGCCATTGCGCGACGGCATAATGCATGATCGACAACGGGTCGTAAGCGGTTTTTATCATGGCTGTATCAGTCTGCACCTCCAGATACTGCTGGTACACATCCTGTGCAGTCCAGCCAGCGCCTTGGAGCGTGGCGATGAGCGCCTGTTCGTTCCACGGGATATTGGCATCAGGGTGGGTGTGTTCGTGCTGTAGTCCGAGGGCGTGGCCGAACTCATGCAGCACTGTACATTCAAACCACTCTTCGCCGGGAGCGACGTTCAGGCACATGGTCTCGTCGGTATGGGCCAGCGCATCGGTGCCGAAGTCTGATTCATTGTGCAGGACATCCTTGCCGGTCAGAACCCTGATCTGGGCATTGGCATCGTTGTCTTCGGCCAGATCCAATTCCAGATTCGCCTCGGACAGGTCAGTCCACTGGCTCGCCAGTTCGAAAATTGCCATTTTCAGGCTTCGATCAGGTGAGCCCATGAACGAGATCCACAGCGTGCGGCCCGGCTCCCACAAGTGCGTGTGTTTGACGAGGCCGCGTTTGTGTCGCCCGCCACTACTTACGCCTCTGTTGCGTGGGTTTTCGGCGATCGCCAGGTCGTAGGAGAGCTGCTCTGGGATGCGGTTGCGGCAACAAGGCCGGGAATCGATGATCATCGGGAAAGCTCCTGGTCAATTGATGGACCACGAGCTTCGCCGATCGGCTATGCAGCTGTGCCTTACATATATCAGCTTGTAACTGGCTCAGCGGCGTTCAAGGAAGCGCTGGATACGCGACGCCGCCTCGATGCACTCATCCAATGGTGCGACCAAGGCCATGCGCACACGGCCTGCGCCTGGGTTGACGCCGTCGACTTCGCGGGACAGGTATGAACCCGGCACGACGGTGACATGTTCAGCTTCGAACAGATCGCGTGTGAAGTCAGCATCGCAACCCGGCACCTTGGCCCACAGGTAGAAGCTGCCGTCGGGCCGCTGCACGTTCATAACGGGCTGGAGAATCTCCAGCACGGCGTCGTACTTGGCCCGGTACTGGTCGCGGTTGGCCCGCACGTGGGTTTCGTCCTGCCAGGCGGCCACGCTGGCCAGCTGGGTTTGTACGGGCATGGCGCAGCCGTGATAGGTGCGGTACAGCAAAAACGGCTTGATGATCTGCGCATCGCCCGCGACAAAGCCTGAGCGCAGGCCGGGCAGGTTGGAGCGCTTGGACAGGCTGTGGAACACCACGCAGCGCTTGAAGTCGCTGCGACCCAGCTCGGCGCAGGCGGTGAGCAGGCCCGGCGGCGGGTTTTCTTCGTCGAAGTACAGCTCGCTGTAGCATTCGTCGGAGGCAATCACGAAGTCATGCTCGTCGGCCAGGGCGATCAGCTTTTTCAGCGTGTCCAGCGGCACCAGCGCGCCGGTCGGGTTGCCTGGCGAGCACAGGAACAGGATCTGGCAGCGTTGCCAGGTCTCGGCCGACACTGCGTCGAAGTCAGGGTTGAAACCGTTGTCTTCCAGGCACGGCAGGTAGTGCGGGGTGGCACCGGCCAGCAGCGCTGCACCTTCGTAGATCTGGTAGAACGGGTTGGGGCTGATCACCAGGCCATCGTCGGCGCGGTTGACCACCGCCTGGGTGAATGCAAACAGGGCCTCGCGGGTACCGTTGACCGGCAGGATGTGACGGTCAGCGTCAAGCCAGCCGCCGGGCACATTGAAGCGGCGCTCGCACCACTGGCCAATCGCCTGACGCAGGGCCGGCAAGCCCAGCGTGCTTGGATACACCGCCAGCTTGTCAAGGTTGTCTGCCAGGGCCTTGGCTACAAAGGTCGGCGACTCGTGCTTGGGTTCGCCGATCGACAGGGCAATGGCACGTTTGTCAGCGGCGGGCTGCACGCTGCCGAGCAGGGCGCGCAGCTTCTCGAACGGGTAGGGCTGCAGCTGGGTCATGGCTTGGTTCATCGGCACGAGGTCTCGTCAATCATCTAGATAGTCAGGCGGGCAGGGCTGTTGTCGCTGCCTTGGCTGGGCTGCAACTGCTGGACCAACGCTTCTTGCAGGCGGCTGCACAGTTGCGGGTCGGACAGCGGCTGGTTGTTGGCGTCGGTAATGAAGAACACGTCTTCGACCCGCTCGCCGAGAGTGGCGATCTTGGCGTTTTGCAGCGACAGGTCGAACTCGAGGAAGATCCGCCCGATCCGTGCCAGCAGGCCAGGCCGGTCGGGAGCCGTGATCTCGAGAATGGTCACCGCGCGCTGGGCATCATTGAGGATGGTCACCTGCGGCGCAAAGGTGAAGTGCTTGAGCTGACGCGGGACGCGCCGCTGGATGATGGTCGGGTAGTCTTCCGGGTTGCGCAAGGCTTCGGTCAAACCGTCGCGAATCTGCTTGACCCGCTGCGGATTGTCGCCGATCGAGCCGCCGTCGTTGTCCAGCACGATGTAGGTGTCGAGGGTGAACTGGCTGCTCGAAGTGATGATGCGCGCGTCGTGGATGTTCAGGTTCAGCTGCGACATCGCCGCCACTGTCACGGCAAAGAAGTCGTGCTGGTCGGGCGCATAGATGAAGATCTGCGTGCCACCTTCGAATTCGCGCTGGGTGGTTTCCTTGATCAGCACCAGCGGGCCGCCGTCAGCCGGCTGCTGCAGGATTGCATCGCTGTGCCAGGCGACGTCGGCGGCGGTGTGCTTGAGGAAGTAGTCGTCACCCAGTTGCGACCAGAGCTGCTCGACGTCGTCCGGGTCGGTGCCTTCGCGGATCAGGATGTCCAGCGCAGCGCTTTGTGTCTGGCGGATCTGCTCTTCGCGGTCTAGCGGGTTTTCCAGGCCGCGGCGCAGGGCACGCTTGGTCTCGCTGTAAAGCTGGCGCAGCAGGCTGGCGCGCCAGGAGTTCCACAGCGTCGGGTTGGTCGCGTTGATGTCGGCAACGGTCAGTACGTAGAGATAGTCGAGGCGCGTTTCATCGCCGACGTGCAGGGCAAAATCATTGATCACCTGCGGGTCGGAGAGGTCCTTGCGCTGGGCCGTGGTCGACATCATCAGGTGGTTGCGCACCAGCCAGACGATCAGCCGAGTGTCCCAGGTTGGCAACTGGTGGCGTTCGCCGAACGCCTGCGCATCGACTGCGCCGAGCTCGGAGTGGTCGCCCTGACGGCCCTTGCCGATGTCGTGATAGAGCCCGGCCAGGTAGATCAGCTCGGGTTTGGGCAGACGGCCCATGAGCTTGCTGGCCAGCGGGAATTTCTCTGATACCGGGGTGTACTGCAATTTGCGCAGGTGCTTGATTAGGTTGAGCGTATGCGCATCGACCGTATAGATGTGGAACAGGTCATGCTGCATCTGCCCGACGATCAGGCCGAACTCGGGCAGGTAACGGCCAAGAATGCCGTAGCGGTTCATCCGGCGCAGGTTTCGGTGGATGCCGATCTCGCACTTGAACAGCTCGATGAACAGGCTGGTGTTGCGGATATCGTTGCGAAAGTCATCGTCGATCAAGTGCCGATGGGCGCGCAGCATGCGCACGGTATCGGCGCGCACGCCCTTGATTTCGGGGTGCTGGGCCATCAGCACGAACATCTCGAGCATGGCAAACGGGGTGCGCTTGAACACGTTCTGATGGGCGGCCTCGATGTAGCCATCATGCAGCCGGAAGCGGGCGTTGAGCGGCTGGGTGGTGCCGCTGTCTTCGTCCGCCAGAATCACTTCTTCGAAATGCTGGATGATCAGGTCGCAGAGCTGGCTGATGCTCATCACCACCCGATAGTACTGCTGCATGAACTGCTCGATGGCACGCTTGGGATTTTCGTCGCTGAAGCCGAGCAAGGCGGCGATGCTGCGCTGGTGATCGAACAGCAGGCGGTCTTCGGCGCGGCCGGCGAGCATGTGCAGGGCATAGCGCACCCGCCAGACAAAGGCCTGGGACGATGCCAGCAGTTCGTTTTCGCTCTCCAGCAAAAAGCCTTCGCCGGCCAGGGCGTGCAGGTTCAAGGTGCCGTACTGGCGGCGCGCGACCCAAAGCACGGTCTGGATATCACGCAGGCCGCCGGGCGATCCCTTGACGTTGGGTTCGAGGTTGTATTCGGTGTCGTTGTACTTGTGGTGGCGGGCCTTGAGTTCGGCGCGCTTGGCCAGGAAGAACTCCTTGCTCGGCCACAAGTGCGAGGTACTGGTGGCCTCGAGCATGCGCTGACGCAGGGCTTCGGGGCCGCAAATGGTGCGGCTTTCCATCAGGTTGGTGATCACCGTCAGGTCGGCGCGGGCCTGCTCGACGCACTCGTCGACACTGCGCACGCTCTGGCCGACTTCAAGGCCGATGTCCCAGAGCAGGGTCAGTAGCTGTTCGATGGCGTCGCGATACTGCTCGTGCTGGGCGCCGTCGAGCAGAATCAGCAGGTCGATGTCCGAGTACGGGTGCAGTTCGCCGCGGCCATAGCCGCCCACTGCGATCAGGGCGATCGTTTCGGGTGGTTGCCAGTCGAACTGGCTCCAGGCCTGTTGCAGGATGTTGTCGACGAACCAGGCGCGATCTTCGATCAGCCGGCGGATGTCACGGCCTTCGCGAAAGCGCCGATCGAGTACCTCGCGGGCCAGGCGGATAGCCTTCTTGAAGGCTGCGATGGGGCTTGCCTTGAGCGCCAGTTCCGCCTGGAACTGGCCGCGGTCGAACAGCTCGGGATCCACCTGGGGCATCGAGTCGCTTTCCTGAAAGTGTTAGGCCGACGTGCGGGGGATGGTGTCGTCTTTGCGCAGGGTGAAGATCTCGTAACCGGTCGCGGTAACCACCAGGGTGTGCTCCCACTGCGCCGACAGCTTGCGGTCCTTGGTGATGGCCGTCCAGCCGTCGCCCAGAACCTTGGTGTCGGCCTTGCCCTGGTTGATCATCGGCTCGATGGTGAAGGTCATGCCTTCCTTGAGCTCCATGCCAGTGCCGGCACGGCCGTAGTGCAGGATCTGCGGTTCTTCATGGAAAACCTTGCCGATGCCGTGACCGCAGAACTCGCGCACCACCGAAAAACCGTTCTTCTCGGCGTGCTTCTGGATCACTTCGCCGATGTCGCCCAGGCGGCAGCCCGGCTTGACCAGCTCGATCGCCTTGTACATGCATTCCTGGGTGACCTTGGACAGGCGCTCGGCCCACACCGGCACGGTGCCGACATGGAACATGCGGCTGGTATCGCCGTGGTAGCCGTCCTTGATCACGGTCACGTCGATGTTCAGCGTGTCGCCATCCTTCAATGGCTTGTCGTTGGGGATGCCATGGCAGACCACGTGGTTGATCGAGGTGCAGATCGACTTCGGGTAGCCTTTATAGTTGAGCGGGGCCGGGATGGCCTGCTGAATGTTGACGATGTAGTCGTGGCACAGGCGGTCGAGCGCTTCGGTGGTAACGCCGGGCTTGACGTGTGGCTCGATCATCTCCAGTACTTCAGCGGCCAGGCGGCCGGCGATGCGCATCTTTTCGATGTCTTCTGCAGTCTTGATGGTAACGGTCATTGACAGGCTCTCTACGGCGCCGTGCAGGGCGCGAACAAACGGGAAAGGCCAGATTCTACCAGAGCGAGGCGCCCATCTGTCGGCAGAAAGGCCCGCTGGCGGCTCTCTATATGAGGCATTTTGGCGCGATTGCGGGCCCGCTGCAAAAAGCACTGACGGATGCGACAGGATTGCAGTTCCGTCAGCGCCGAGTCTGTGGTATAAAGTGCGCCGCTTTCGGGGACGACCTCGACTGCCTTAACCCACACACGTGTCGACACGATGACCTGGGTGCCCCGACCGCTTCGGCGACGTGGGTTGGTCATTGGGATACGTGGAGGCCCAACCCGACTTATCAAGGAACAATCATGTCCCAAGTCAATATGCGCGATATGCTGAAGGCCGGTGTGCACTTCGGTCACCAGACCCGTTACTGGAACCCGAAAATGGGTAAATACATTTTCGGCGCGCGTAACAAGATTCACATCATCAACCTGGAAAAAACCCTGCCGATGTTCAACGACGCTCTGTCGTTCGTCGAGCGCCTGGCCCAGGGCAAAAACAAGATCCTGTTCGTCGGCACCAAGCGTTCCGCCGGCAAACTGGTCGCCGAGCACGCTGCTCGCAGTGGTTCGCCATACGTCGACCACCGCTGGTTGGGCGGCATGCTGACCAACTACAAGACCATCCGCGCTTCGATCAAGCGTCTGCGTGATCTTGAAGTCCAGGCTGAAGACGGTACCTTCGCCAAGCTGACCAAGAAAGAAGCTCTGATGCGTTCGCGCGATCTGGAGAAACTGGACCGCAGCCTGGGTGGTATCAAGGACATGGGCGGTCTGCCTGACGCACTGTTCGTCATCGACGTTGATCACGAGCGCATCGCGATCACCGAAGCCAACAAGCTGGGCATCCCGGTTATCGGCGTTGTCGATACCAACAGCAGCCCGGAAGGTGTTGATTACATCATCCCAGGCAACGATGACGCCATCCGCGCAATCGAGCTGTACATGGCTTCGATGGCTGACGCTATCATCCGCGGCCGCAACCATGTTGCTGGCGGCACCGAAGTCTATGTTGAAGAAGCGGCGGCACCAGCTGCTGAGTAATTGACGCCTGGCGTCTACTTGGCACGCGAAAAGGGGGCTTGGCCCCCTTTTTGCCACCTGAAATCCTCCTGTCAGCAATACCGCCGCATGATGACCTCCTGCTGGCAACAAGACAGTGGATTAGCAGAATTGAACGCCCGTGAAGAGCGGGTGGAATGGTTGAAAAACTTTCCAAGAGGATTTTGAAATGGCAGCAATTACTGCAGCGCTGGTCAAAGAACTGCGCGAGCGTACCGGCGAAGGCATGATGGATTGCAAGAAAGCCCTGGAAAAGGCTGACGGCGATATCGAAAAAGCCATTGACGACATGCGTGCCTCCGGCGCCATCAAGGCCGCCAAAAAGGCTGGCAACGTTGCCGCTGAAGGCGCTATCGCCATCAAGGCCGACGACAAGTCCGCCGTCCTGCTGGAAGTGAACTCGCAGACCGACTTCCTGGCTCTGCAAGACGACTTCAAAAACTTCGTTGCTGAAAGCGTGGAACAGGCTTTCAACGACAAGCTGACCGACGCTGCCCCGCTGATCGCTGCGCGCGAATCGGCGCGTGAAGCACTGGTCGCCAAGGTTGGTGAGAACGTCAACATCCGTCGCCTGGTGCGCGTTGAGGGTGACGTTGTTGGTGCCTACCTGCACGGCAACAAGATCGGTGTTGCGGTTGTTCTGAAGGGCGGCGATGTTCAGCTGGCCAAAGAAATCGCCATGCACGTTGCTGCGTCGAACCCTGAGTTCCTCGATTCGTCGGAAATCTCCGCCGAGGCCATAGAGCGCGAGAAGGCTGTCTTCCTGCAGCTGAACGCTGACAAGATCGCCGGCAAGCCGGAAAACATCGTTGAGAACATGATCAACGGTCGTATCACCAAGTTCAAAGCCGAAGCCTCGCTGAAAGAGCAAGCTTTCGTCATGAACCCGGAGATCAAAGTCGGCGAACTGGCCAAGAAGGCCGGTGCTGAAATCGTTTCCTTCACCTACTTCAAAGTAGGCGAAGGCATCGAGAAGCCGGTCGACAACTTCGCTGAAGAAGTTGCCGCCCAGCTGGCTGCTGCCAAGCAGTAAGACAGCCTCGTCTGTCGCCCCAAAGAGGCTGCCCGCTCACGCGCGCAGCCTCTTTGTCAAACCGGCACCAGGTTTATCCGGCCTGGTACCGCTGGCGCTGAAGCAGCGCCACGCTACAGTTAGCTGGCTGTAACCCAGCCCGCGCAGAATTTTCTTAAAAACGCCGCAGGAGAGACTCGCAATGGCTCAGCAGGTGAGTGGTCGCCAACCTCGCTATAAACGCATTTTGCTCAAACTTAGCGGCGAGGCCCTGATGGGCTCGGAAGAGTTCGGGATCGACCCGAAAGTGTTGGACCGCATGGCCCTCGAAGTGGGTCAGCTGGTCGGCATCGGTGTCCAGGTGGGTCTGGTCATCGGCGGCGGCAACCTGTTCCGCGGTGCAGCGCTCAGCGCCGCCGGCATGGATCGGGTTACCGGCGACCACATGGGCATGCTCGCCACGGTGATGAATGGCCTGGCCATGCGCGACGCCCTTGAGCGTTCGAACATCCCGGCACTGGTCATGTCGGCCATCTCCATGGTCGGCGTCACCGACCATTACGATCGTCGCAAAGCTATTCGCCACCTCAACTCCGGGGATGTGGTAATTTTCTCCGCCGGTACCGGCAACCCGTTCTTCACCACCGACTCCGCAGCCTGCCTGCGCGGCATCGAAATCGATGCAGATGTAGTGCTGAAGGCGACCAAGGTCGACGGTGTGTACACTGCCGATCCATTCAAGGACCCGCACGCCGAGAAGTTCGATCGCCTCACCTATGATGAGGTTCTGGATCGCAAGCTGGGTGTGATGGACCTGACCGCAATTTGTCTGTGCCGCGACCACAAAATGCCATTGCGTGTATTCAACATGAACAAGCCTGGCGCCCTGCTGAATATCGTGGTGGGTGGCGCTGAAGGTACTTTGATCGAGGAAGGCCAAGCATGATCAACGAAATCAAGAAAGATGCTCAGGAACGTATGACCAAATCGCTGGAATCGCTCCAGCATGCGTTCAGCCGCATCCGCACCGGTGTTGCTCACCCAAGCATTCTCGAAGGCGTGATGGTGCCGTACTACGGCGCGGATACGCCGATCAAGCAAGTGGCCAGCATCACAGTCAAGGATTCGCGCACCCTGCAGGTCGTTGCTTTCGAGCGCAACATGCTCAGCGCGGTCGACAAGGCTATCGGTAGCGCAGGCCTCAACCTGAACCCGACCAACCTGGGCGAGCTGCTGCTGATCACCATGCCAGCGCTTACCGAAGAAACCCGCAAGGGCTTCACCAAGCAGGCCCGTGAAGCTGCTGAAGATGGCCGTGTCGCCGTGCGCAACATTCGTCGTGATGCGCTCAGCCAGCTCAAGGACCTGGTCAAGGAAAAGGAAATCAGCGAAGACGAAGAGCGTCGTGCGGCTGATGACATCCAGAAGCTGACCGACAAGTTCGTCGCGGATATCGAAACTGCCGTGAAGGCGAAGGAAAAGGACCTGATGGCCGTCTGAGGCCAGGGTTCTCTTCATGGAAAAGACCAAGCAAGCGGCGCCGTCAGGGGTGCCGCGCCACGTCGCGATCATCATGGACGGCAACAATCGCTGGGCGAAGAAGCGTCTGCTGCCCGGTGTTGCCGGGCATAAAGCTGGCGTGGATGCTGTGCGCGCGGTGATTGAGGTATGTGCCGAGGCGGGTGTCGAAGTCCTGACCCTGTTCGCCTTCTCCAGTGAAAACTGGCAGCGCCCGGCCGATGAGGTCGGCGCGTTGATGGAGTTGTTTTTCACAGCCTTGCGCCGCGAGGCCCGGCGCCTCAATGACAACAACATCAGCCTGCGCATCATCGGTGATCGCAGCCGCTTTCATCCGGAGCTGCAGGCCGCCATGCGCGAGGCCGAAGCGGCAACCGCCGGCAGCAATCGCTTCATCCTGCAGGTCGCTGCCAATTATGGTGGTCAGTGGGATATCGCCCAGGCGGCGCAACGGCTGGCCCGTGAGGTTCAGGCTGGGCATCTGCGCCCGGACGACATCACTCCGGGGTTGTTGCAGGCCTGTCTGTCGACCGGCGACCTGCCGCTGCCTGACTTGTGTATTCGTACCGGCGGCGAGCATCGCATCAGCAACTTCCTGCTGTGGCAGCTGGCTTACGCCGAGCTGTATTTCTCCGACCTGTTCTGGCCGGACTTCAAACACGAGGCCATGCGTACCGCGCTGGCCGATTTCGCTTCGCGCCAACGCCGCTTTGGGAAAACCAGCGAGCAGGTCGAGGCTGGAGCTCGTGCTTAATGCTTAAACAACGCATCATTACTGCGCTGATCCTGCTGCCGATTGCACTGGCTGGATTCTTTCTTCTGCAGGGCGGCGACTTCGCCCTGTTCATCGGCTGTGTGGTCACCTTGGGCGCCTGGGAATGGGCGCGTCTGGCCGGCTTGATGGCTCAACCAATGCGCATCGCTTATGCCGCTGTGGTGGCTGCGGCGTTGATGCTGCTGTACCTGTTGCCCGAACTGGCGCCTTGGGTGCTCGGCGCAGCGGTGATCTGGTGGGGGTTGGCGACCTGGCTGGTGCTGACCTACCCGCGCAGTAGCGAACTGTGGTCGAGTGCCGCCTGCCGCCTGCTGATCGGCTTGCTGGTGCTGCTGCCGGCCTGGCAAGGCCTGGTGTTGCTCAAGCACTGGCCGCTGGGTAACTTCCTGATTCTCTCGGTGATGGTGCTGGTGTGGTCTGCCGACATCGGTGCGTACTTCTCCGGTCGCGCGTTCGGCAAGCGCAAGCTGGCCCCTCACGTCAGCCCCGGCAAGAGCTGGGAAGGCGTGTATGGCGGCCTTGGCGTCAGCCTGCTGATCGCCTTGGGCGTAGGCCTGGTGCGTGACTGGAGCATCGGCCAACTGCTGCTGGGCCTGCTGGGTGCGGTAGTGGTGGTGATGGCTTCGGTGGTGGGTGACCTCACTGAAAGCATGTTCAAACGCCGCGAAGGCATCAAGGACAGCAGCAACCTGCTGCCGGGCCATGGCGGTGTGCTTGACCGCATCGACAGCCTGACCGCTGCCATCCCGATGTTCTCCGTGCTGCTGTGGGCCGCTGAATGGGGTGTCATGTGAGCCGTAGGCAACGGATCACGGTGCTTGGCGCTACCGGTTCGATTGGTCTGAGCACGCTTGACGTGATTGGCCGTCACCCAGAGCGCTACCAAGTATTTGCTCTCAGCGGTTATTCCCAGGTCGAGCAGCTGCTGGCGCTGTGTTTGCGTCATAGCCCAGCGTTTGCTGTGGTACCAAGCGCTGACGCTGCGCTGCGCCTGCGTGCGGATCTGGCGGCGGCGGGCAGTGCTACCGAGGTGCTCGAAGGCGAGGCCGGCCTTTGTCAGGTGGCTGCAGCCAGCGAAGTCGACGCGGTAATGGCTGCGATCGTCGGTGCTGCTGGCTTGCGTCCAACCCTGGCGGCGGTTGAGGCCGGCAAGAAGGTTCTGCTCGCCAACAAGGAAGCGCTGGTTATGTCCGGCGCGTTGTTCATGGACGCAGTACGGCGCAGTGGCGCGGTGTTGCTGCCGATCGACAGCGAGCACAATGCCATTTTCCAATGCTTGCCCGGCGATTATGCGCTTGGTCTGGGTGCAGTTGGCGTGCGCCGCATCTTGCTGACGGCCTCCGGCGGGCCGTTCCGCGAAACGCCATCGGCGCAGCTTGAAGCAGTCACGCCCGAGCAGGCCTGTGCCCATCCCAACTGGTCGATGGGGCGCAAGATTTCGGTCGACTCGGCGAGCATGATGAACAAGGGCCTCGAGCTGATCGAGGCTTGCTGGCTGTTCGATGCTGCTCCAGCTCAGGTCGAAGTCGTGGTGCATCCGCAAAGCGTGATCCACTCATTGGTGGATTACGTCGATGGTTCGGTGCTCGCCCAATTGGGTAATCCGGACATGCGCACGCCGATTGCCAATGCGCTGGCCTGGCCAGAGCGGATCGACTCCGGCGTTGCCCCGCTTGACCTGTTCGCCATCGCCCGGCTGGATTTTCAGGCGCCCGATCCGCAACGCTTCCCCTGCCTGCGCCTGGCGCGTCAGGCGGCAGAAGCCGGCCACAGTGCACCTGCGGTACTCAATGCGGCCAATGAAGTGGCAGTTGAGGCATTCTTGCAGCGGCGTATCCGCTTCCCGGAGATCGCGGGTATGATCGAGCAGGTGCTCGAACAGGAGCCAGTTGTGCCACTGACGTCGCTGGATGCGGTGTTTGCTGCCGACCAGCGCGCGCGGGAGCTGTCCCGGGAATGGCTGCGGCGGAACGGCCGCTGATGCGTGCTCGCTCCAGGGTTGTCCTGAACGTCTTTCGGAGATGGATATGACTGCGCTCTACATGATCATCGGTACCCTGGTTGCGTTGGGCGTGCTGGTCACCTTCCACGAATTTGGTCATTTCTGGGTTGCGCGCCGTTGCGGGGTCAAGGTGCTGCGTTTCTCGGTAGGCTTCGGCACCCCGCTGCTGCGCTGGCACGACCGGCATGGCACGGAATTCGTGGTTGCGGCCATTCCGCTGGGCGGTTACGTGAAGATGCTCGACGAACGCGAGGGCGAAGTGCCGCCGGCGCTGATCGAGCAGTCGTTCAATCGCAAGCCGGTCGGCCAGCGCATCGCCATTGTCGCCGCGGGGCCGATCGCCAACTTCCTCCTGGCAATCGTGTTCTTCTGGCTGCTGGCCATGCTTGGCACCCAGCAGGTACGGCCGGTCATCGGTGCGGTCGAGGCGGGTAGCCTGGCCGCCAGTGCCGGCCTCGCTGCTGGCCAGG
Source organism: Pseudomonas sp. 1121_17 (assembly GCF_052850745.1). Classification (NCBI taxonomy): domain Bacteria; kingdom Pseudomonadati; phylum Pseudomonadota; class Gammaproteobacteria; order Pseudomonadales; family Pseudomonadaceae; genus Pseudomonas; species Pseudomonas sp. 1121_17. The sequence goes on along the minus strand of NZ_VXCX01000003.1, from coordinate 233,117 downwards.
AAATCGTCTCGGTGGACGGCAAGGCGACCAATGGCTGGTCTGCGGTCAACCTGCAACTGGTGCGCCGCCTTGGCGAGAGCGGCACCCTGCGCGTGGGTGTGCTGGACGAGGGCAGCACTGCCGAGAGGCAACACGAGATCAACTTGAATCAGTGGCTGCGCGGGGCGGATGAACCCGATCCAATCCAGTCGCTGGGTCTGCGCCCGTGGCGCCCGGTGATTGCCCCGGTACTGGCCGAAATCGACCCGAACGGGCCGGCGGCGGCAGCGGGGCTGAAAACCGGTGACAAGCTGCTGAGCCTGGATGGCATTGCCCTCAACGACTGGCAACAAGTGGTCGACAGCGTGCGTGCCCGCCCAGAGGCCAAGGTGCAGCTGCGGATCGAGCGCGATGCTGCGGTGCTGGATGTTGCGGTAACCCTGGCGCGCAAAGGCGAAGGCCAGGCCTCCGGTGGTTACCTCGGGGCAGGGGTCAAAGGTGGCGAATGGCCGGCGACGATGCTGCGCGAAGTCAGCTATGGGCCGCTGGCCGCGATGGGCGAAGGCCTGACGCGGACCTGGAACATGAGCATTCTGACCCTTGAGTCGTTGAAGAAAATGCTGTTCGGCGAGCTCTCGGTAAAAAACTTGAGCGGACCGATAACCATTGCTAAAGTGGCGGGCGCTTCAGCCCAGTCGGGCGTTGGGGATTTCCTGAATTTCCTGGCCTACCTGAGCATAAGCCTGGGGGTTCTGAACCTGCTGCCCATTCCAGTACTGGATGGGGGGCATCTGTTGTTCTACCTGATCGAGTTGGCACGCGGCCGTCCGCTGTCGGATCGGGTGCAAGGTTGGGGGGTCCAGATCGGTATAAGTTTGGTCATAGGGGTGATGTTGCTCGCCCTGATCAACGATCTGGGTCGACTATAAAGCTTCGCTCAATTGCAAACCTGCCGCCTTTTTGCGGCGGGTTGTTTATTGCCAGTTGGAATAAAAGGACTTCATGAAACGTCTGCTGCTAACTGCGGTCCTCTCCGCACTGATGATCGCTGAAGTTCACGCTGAGTCCTTCACCATCTCCGATATCCGCGTCAACGGCCTGCAGCGGGTTTCCGCCGGCAGCGTGTTCGGCGCACTGCCTCTGAACGTGGGCGATCAGGCTGACGACCGTCGCCTGGTGGATTCCACCCGCTCGCTGTTCAAGACTGGCTTCTTCCAGGATATCCAGCTGAGCCGCGACGGCAACGTCTTGATCATCAATGTGGTCGAGCGTCCGTCGGTAGCCAGCATCGAGATCGAAGGCAACAAGGCGATCAGCACTGAAGACCTGATGAAAGGTCTTAAGCAGTCTGGTCTGGCCGAAGGCGAGATCTTCCAGCGCGCCACCCTCGAGGGTGTGCGTAACGAACTGCAACGTCAGTACGTGGCCCAGGGCCGCTACTCGGCCGAGGTCGAAGCTGAAGTCGTGCCACAGCCGCGTAACCGGGTTGGCCTGAAGATCAACATCAACGAAGGCACGGTTGCCGCGATCCAGCACATCAACGTGGTGGGCAACACCGTGTTCGATGATGACGAGCTCGGCCAGCTGTTCGAGCTGAAAACCACCAACTGGTTGTCGTTCTTCAAGAACGACGACAAGTATGCCCGCGAAAAACTCTCCGGTGACCTCGAGCGTCTGCGCTCCTACTATCTGGACCGCGGCTACATCAACATGGACATCGCTTCTACCCAGGTGTCGATCACCCCGGACAAGAAGCACGTCTACATCACCGTCAACATCAATGAAGGTGAGAAGTACACCGTTCGTGACGTGAAGCTGTCCGGTGACCTCAAGGTTCCGGAAGACCAGGTCCAGTCGCTGCTGCTGGTGCAGCCAGGCCAGGTCTTCTCGCGCAAAGTGATGACCACCACGTCCGACCTGATCACCCGTCGTCTGGGTAACGAAGGCTATACCTTCGCCAACGTCAACGGCGTGCCGCAGGCGCACGATGAAGACCACACCGTCGACATCATGTTCGTGGTCGACCCGGGCAAGCGTGCCTACGTCAACCGCATCAACTACCGCGGCAACACCAAGACCGAAGACGAAGTGCTGCGTCGCGAAATGCGCCAGATGGAAGGCGGCTGGGCTTCGACCTACCTGATCGACCAGTCCAAGACTCGCCTTGAGCGTCTGGGCTTCTTCAAGGAAGTCAACGTCGAGACCCCGCCTGTGCCGGGTACCGATGACCAGGTCGACGTCAACTACAGCGTTGAAGAGCAGGCCTCCGGTTCGATCACCGCCAGCGTCGGTTTCGCCCAGAGCGCCGGCCTGATCCTCGGTGGTTCGATCAGCCAGACCAACTTCCTCGGTACCGGTAACAAGGTTTCGATCGGTCTGACCCGCAGCGAATACCAGACCCGCTACAACTTTGGCTTCGTTGACCCCTACTGGACTGCCGATGGCGTCAGCCTGGGTTACAACGCCTTCTACCGCAGCACCGACTACGACGACCTCGACGTCGACGTGGCCAGCTACGCAGTAGACAGCCTGGGTGCCGGTGTCAGCGTCGGTTACCCGATCAGCGAGACATCGCGTCTGACCTACGGCCTGAGCGTGCAGCAGGACAAGCTGAAGACCGGTCGCTACACCGTTGACGAGATCTTCGACTTCGTCGACAAAGAGGGCGACAACTTCCTCAACTTCAAGGCGTCTGTCGGCTGGTCCGAATCGACCCTGAACAAAGGTGTACTGGCCACCCGTGGTCACTCCCAGAGCCTGACCCTGGAAAGCACCGTGCCGGGCAGCGACCTGTCGTTCTACAAACTGGACTACCGTGGCCAGCTGTTCAAGCCGCTGTCCAACGATTACACCCTGCGTCTGCACACTGAGCTGGGTTACGGTGACGGTTATGGCAGCACCTCTGGTCTGCCGTTCTACGAAAACTACTACGCCGGTGGTTTCAACTCGGTACGTGGCTTCAAGGACAACACCCTCGGCCCGCGCAGTACGCCGAGCAAGGGTAACCGTCCGGGTACCGCGGCTGACCCCGATCAGGATCCGTTGGCCTTCGGTGGCAACGTGCTGGTGCAGGGTGGTGTCGAGTTGCTGTTCCCGCTGCCGTTCGTCAAGGACCAGCGCTCGCTGCGCACCTCCGTGTTCTGGGACGTGGGTAACGTGTTCGACACCAACTGCGGTTCCAAGCCTGATTGCACCAAGGTCGGCTTCTCGGACATGGCCAGTTCGGTTGGCCTGGGCGTAACCTGGATCACTGCGCTGGGCCCGTTGAGCTTCAGTTTGGCAATGCCGATCAAGAAGCCGGCAGAAGCCGAAACCCAGGTGTTCCAATTCTCTCTGGGGCAGACCTTCTAAGGTCGGCCCCGTGCTAAACGACAACGGATTCTCCAGGAGTGCATCGTGCGTAAGTTGACCCAACTGGCCTTCGTGGCTGCGGCGCTGGTCGCCACCCCCGCTTTCGCCGAAATGAAAGTGGCTGTGCTGAACTATCAGATGGCACTGCTCGAGTCGGACGCCGCCAAGCGTTACGCCGTCGATGCCGAGAAGAAGTTCGGCCCGCAACTGACCAAGCTCAAGGGCCTGGAAAGCAGCGCCAAAGGCATCCAGGACCGTCTGCTCAAAGGCGGCGACAAGATGCAGCAGCAAGAGCGTGAGCGTCTTGAGCTCGAATTCAAGCAAAAAGCCCGTGACTTCCAGTTCCAGTCCAAGGAACTCAACGAAGCCAAGGCCGTTGCCGACCGTGACATGCTCAAGCAGCTCAAGCCGAAGCTGGACGGTGCTGTTGAAGAAGTGATCAAGAAAGGCGGCTTTGACCTGGTGCTCGAGCGCGGCGCAGTGATCGATGTCAAACCGCAGTACGACATCACTCGCCAAGTCATCGAGCGCATGAACCAAGCCCGTTGATATGATCGTGACCATGACGCTCGGCCAATTGGCCGAGGCGCTCGGCGCTACCCTCAAGGGGCCCGAGGCGCTGCAGATTACCGGGCTGGCCACCTTGCAGGAGGCCGGTCCCGGGCAATTGAGCTTTCTCGCCAACCCGCAGTACCGCAAGTACCTGGACAATTCCCAGGCTTCTGCGGTTCTGCTCAAGGCAGCAGACGCCGAAGGCTTCGCCGGCAACGCCCTGATCGTCGCCGACCCGTATCTGGCTTACGCGCGCATCTCTCACCTGTTTGATCCAAAGCCCAAGGCTGTAGCGGGGATTCACCCCAGCGCCGTGGTTGCTGATGACGCTCAGGTCGATGCCGATGCCAGCATTGGGCCGTTTGCGGTGATCGAGAGCGGTGCGCGCATCGCTGCCAATGTCACCGTGGGTGCGCACTGCTTCATTGGTGCGCGCTGTGTGATTGGCGAAGGCGGCTGGCTGGCCCCGCGGGTCACGCTGTATCACGACGTGACCATTGGTGCGCGGGTGACGATTCAGTCCGGTGCGGTAATCGGCGGCGAGGGCTTCGGCTTTGCCAACGAGAAGGGCGTCTGGCGCAAGATTGCCCAGATTGGCGGTGTGAGCATCGGTGATGATGTCGAGATCGGCGTCAATACTGCGGTAGACCGCGGTGCATTGGCGGATACCCAGATCGGCAACGGGGTCAAGCTCGACAACCAGATCCAGATCGCGCACAACGTGCAGATTGGCGATCACACGGCTATGGCCGCGTGTGTCGGCATCTCTGGCAGCACCCGCATTGGCAAGCATTGCACCATTGCTGGCGGTGTCGGCATGGTTGGCCATATCGATGTCTGCGACAACGTGTTCGTCTCCGGCATGACCATGGTTACCCGTTCGATCACCGAGCCGGGTGCCTATTCTTCCGGCACGGCCATGCAGCCGCTGGGCGATTGGCGCAAAAGTGCGGCGCGGATTCGCCAGCTCGACGATATGGCCAAGCGCCTGCAGCAGATGGAAAAACGCTTCGAGACCGTGACCTCAGGTGGCCAGCCGACATCAGAAGGCTGATACCATTTCCTGAGCCAAGAGTGATCCGTTGCTAGCTGGCTCCTCTATTGGATTGCTAAAGGAGCGTGTGGTCAGCACCTGCGCTCCCTATTCTTACTACAGGCTTCCCCCCGAAATGATGGACATCAACGAGATTCGCGAATACCTGCCTCACCGTTACCCGTTCCTGCTGGTGGACCGGGTCACGGAGCTGGACTTCGAGGCCCAGAGCATTCGTGCCTACAAGAATGTCAGCATCAACGAGCCGTTCTTCAATGGCCACTTCCCGGCCCACCCGATCATGCCAGGCGTGCTGATCATCGAAGCCATGGCCCAGGCGGCCGGGATTCTCGGGTTCAAGATGCTCGATGCCAAGCCGGCAGACGGCACGCTGTACTACTTTGTTGGCTCCGACAAGCTACGCTTCCGTCAGCCAGTGTTGCCAGGCGACCAGTTGGTCCTCGAAGCCAAGTTCCTCAGCCGCAAGAGCATGATCTGGAAGTTTGAGTGCCGTGCCCTGGTTGACGGCAAGCCGGTATGCTCGGCGCAGATTACCTGTGCGGAACGCTCCCTATGAATTCAATTGATCCGCGGGCTATCGTCGATCCTTCTGCCAGGCTGGCGGACGGTGTCGAGGTGGGCCCCTGGTCGATCATTGGTCCCGATGTCGAAATCGGGGAGGGCACAGTAATCGGCCCACATGTGGTACTCAAAGGGCCGACCCGGATCGGCAAGAACAACCGTATCTACCAGTTTTCCTCGATTGGCGAAGACACCCCTGACCTCAAGTACAAGGGTGAAGCAACGCGTCTGGTAATCGGCGACCACAACGTGATCCGCGAAGGCGTGACCATTCACCGCGGGACCGTTCAGGACCGTGCCGAAACCACCCTCGGCGATCACAATTTGATCATGGCCTATGCCCACATTGGCCATGACAGCGTGATCGGCAACAATTGCATTCTGGTCAACAACACTGCGCTGGCTGGCCATGTGCATGTGGGCGACTGGGCAATTCTGTCTGGTTACACCCTGGTTCATCAGTACTGCCATATCGGCGCTCACGCGTTTTCGGGCATGGGCACCGCGATCGGCAAGGATGTACCCGCGTTTGTCACTGTATTTGGCAGCCCGGCCGAAGCCCGCAGCATGAACTTCGAAGGCATGCGTCGGCGTGGATTCAGCGATGAAGTCATCCTCGCGCTGCGCAAGGCCTACAAAATGGTCTATCGCCAGGGCCTGACGGCTGACGAGGCTATTAACGAGTTGCAGGAGTTAGCTGCATTGCACCCTGAGGTCGAGCTGTTCCGTGCCTCCATCCAGAGCTCCGCTCGCGGCATCACCCGCTGATATGAGTGAGCTTTGTGTAGCGTTGGTCGCAGGTGAGGCCAGCGGCGATATCCTCGGCTCCGGTTTGATGCGCGCACTCAAGGCGCGCCATCCCGGTGTGCGCTTTATCGGTGTCGGCGGCCCGTTGATGGAGGCTGAGGGCATGCAGTCCTACTTCCCTATGGAGCGCCTGGCAGTGATGGGTCTGGTTGAGGTGCTCGGGCGTCTGCGTGAGCTGCTCAAGCGACGCAAACTGCTGATCGAGACCCTGCTTGACGAGAAGCCCGATGTGTTCATCGGCATCGATGCGCCCGACTTCACCCTCAATATCGAACTGAAACTGCGCCAGCACGGCATCAAGACCGTGCACTACGTCAGCCCGTCGGTCTGGGCCTGGCGGCAGAAGCGGGTGCTGAAGATCCGCGAAGGCTGCGACCTGATGCTGACCCTGCTGCCATTCGAGGCGCGCTTCTATGAAGAGCAGGGTGTACCGGTGCGCTTTGTCGGCCATCCGCTGGCCGATACGATTCCGCTGGAGGCTGACCGTCAAGCCGCTCGTGCCGAGCTGGGCCTGCCCGCCGGGCCGCTGGTGGCATTGATGCCCGGCAGCCGCGGCGGCGAAGTCGGCCGGCTGGGTGCGCTGTTCCTGGAGGCCGCCGAGCGTTTGCAGCAGTTGATCCCGGGTGTGCGGTTCGTCTTGCCCTGCGCCAACCAGACCCGCCGTGAGCAGATCGAGCAGATGCTGGCAGGTCGCGACCTGCCGCTGACTCTGCTCGATGGTCAGTCGCATCAGGCACTGGCCGCCTGCGATGCAGTGCTGATTGCGTCGGGTACCGCTACGCTGGAAGCGATGCTGTACAAGCGGCCAATGGTCGTCGCCTATCGCCTGGCGCCGCTGACCTACTGGATTCTCAAGCGCATGGTCAAAAGCCCCTACGTGTCGCTGCCCAATCTGTTGGCGCAGCGCATGTTGGTGCCGGAACTGCTGCAGGACGCTGCCACCAGCGAGGCCCTGGCGCAGACCCTGGCACCGTTGCTTGCCGATGGCCAGCATCAGACTGACAGCTTCGATCAGATTCACCGCACCCTCCGTCGTGACGCCTCGAACCAGGCGGCGGACGCAGTGCTGGCCTTGTTGGAGCAACGCTAGATGCAGCTGGGACTGGATTTCAACTTGGTCGAAGAACTCGTCGCAGGCGTCGATGAAGTTGGCCGCGGGCCACTCTGCGGTGCGGTGGTCACGGCAGCGGTGATCCTCGATCCACGGCGGCCGATCCTCGGCTTGAACGACTCCAAGAAGCTCACCGAAGCCAGGCGCGAAGCGTTGTTCGACGAAATCTGCGAAAAAGCCCTGAGCTTTTGCATTGCGCGGGCTGAGGTTGATGAAATCGACCGGTTGAACATTCTCCATGCCACAATGCTGGCCATGCAGCGCGCGGTCGAGGGCTTGAGCATCACGCCCAAGCTTGCCTTGATCGACGGCAATCGCTGCCCGGTGCTGGCTGTGCCATCCGCCCCAGTGGTGCAGGGCGACGCCAAGGTGCCTGCGATCGCTGCTGCGTCGATCCTGGCCAAGGTCACCCGCGACCGCGAGATGAGCGCCTTCGAGTTGATCTACCCCGGCTACGGCATGGGTGGTCACAAAGGCTATCCGACCCCCGTGCACCTTGAGGCACTTGCCCGGCTTGGGCCTACGCCGATCCACCGGCGCTCCTTCGCGCCGGTGCGGGTGGCCTGGGAAGCCCGCGCGGGCGTGCCTACCTCACTGATCTGATCGCCTGCGCGGGTCGCGCTGCGACCCTGCAGGCCGTCACGTGGCGCCGCAGCCGTTCACATTTGCGGTACAATCCCGCGCTTGTCCGCTGCTCTGCTATAGGCCCTTACATGTCGGTTTCTTTCGTTCACCTTCGTGTGCACTCCGAATTCTCCCTGGTCGATGGCCTGGTGCGGATCAAGCCGCTGGCCAAGGCCTTGGCCGGACTGAACATGCCGGCAGTGGCGATTACCGACCAGAGCAACATGTGCTCGTTGGTGAAGTTCTACAAGAACGCGATGGGCAACGGCATCAAGCCGATTTGCGGCGCCGATTTGTGGCTGGCCGGGGCTGATCCGGAAGCGCCATTGTCGCGTATCTGCTTTCTGGCGATGAACCCCAAGGGTTATCGCAACCTCACCGAATTGATTTCGCGCGGCTGGGTCGACGGCCAGCGCAATGGCTTGGTGGTCATCCAGCGCGACTGGATAGCCCCGGCCAGCGAAGGCTTGATCGCGCTGTCTGCCGCCCGCGAAGGGGATATCGGCATGGCCCTGCTCAGCGGCCGCAGCGCAGAGGCCGAAGCCTTGCTGCGCGACTGGCTGGGCATGTTCCCCGGGCGCTTCTACGTCGAGCTGCAGCGCACCAATCGCCCTGGCGATGAAGACTACCTGCACGCCGCTGTAGCCCTGGCTGACCGGGTTGGCGCGCCGCTGGTCGCGACCAACGATGTGCGCTTCATCAAGCAGACCGATTTTGACGCCCACGAAACCCGCGTCTGCATCGGTGAGGGCTGGACCCTCGACGACCCGCGCCGACCGCGCCTGTACAGTGATCAGCAATACCTGAAAAGCCAGGAAGAGATGGTCGAGCTGTTCAGCGACCTGCCCGACGCCGTGGCCAACACGGTGGAAATCGCCAAGCGCTGCAACATCGAGGTGCAACTGGGCAAGCACTTCCTGCCCGACTTCCCGACGCCCAATGGCATGGGCATCGATGACTACCTGCGCCACGTTTCCCACGAGGGCCTGGAAGAACGCCTGACGGTGATCCTGCCCAAGGACACTACCGAGGACTACGAGGCCAAGCGTCAGGTCTATCTGGACCGGCTCAAGTTCGAGCTGGATATCATCATCCAAATGGGCTTCCCCGGTTACTTCCTGATCGTTATGGACTTCATCAAGTGGGCCAAGAACAACGGCGTACCGGTCGGCCCTGGCCGCGGTTCGGGTGCCGGTTCGCTGGTCGCCTACGTGTTGAAGATCACCGACCTGGACCCGCTGGCCTACGACCTGCTGTTCGAGCGCTTCCTCAACCCTGAGCGGGTATCGATGCCCGACTTCGACGTCGACTTCTGCATGGATGGCCGCGACCGAGTCATCGAATACGTCGCCGACGCCTACGGGCGTAACGCGGTAAGCCAGATCATCACCTTTGGCACCATGGCTGCGAAAGCGGTGGTGCGCGATGTGGCGCGGGTGCAGGGCAAGTCCTACGGGCTGGCTGATCGTCTGTCGAAGATGATCCCGTTCGAAGTCGGCATGACCCTGGAAAAGGCCTACGAGCAGGAGGAGGTGCTGCGCGACTTCCTCAAGAGCGACGAGGATGGCCGCGAGATTTGGGACATGGCCCTCAAGCTCGAGGGCGTCTGTCGCGGTACCGGCAAGCACGCGGGTGGTGTGGTTATCGCACCGACCAAGCTCACCGACTTTTCGCCGATCGCCTGTGACGAAGAGGGCGGCGGCCTGGTAACCCAGTTCGACAAGGACGACGTCGAGGCGGCGGGGCTGGTCAAGTTCGACTTCCTCGGCCTGCGCACCCTGACCATCATCAAGTGGGCGATGGAGACGATCAACCGCGAGCAGGCCAAGGAAGGCTTGCCCGATCTGAACATCGACTTCATCCCGCTGGACGACAAGAAAACCTACGAGCTGCTGCAGAAGGCCGAGACCACTGCGGTATTCCAGCTCGAGTCGCGCGGTATGAAAGAGCTGATCAAAAAGCTCAAGCCCGACTGCCTGGAAGACCTTATCGCATTGGTGGCGTTGTTCCGCCCAGGCCCACTGCAGTCGGGCATGGTTGATGACTTCATCAACCGTAAACACGGTCGCGCCGAGCTGGCCTACCCACACCCGGACTACCAGTACGAAGGCCTGCAGCCTGTATTGGCACCGACCTACGGCATCATCCTGTATCAGGAACAGGTGATGCAGATCGCCCAGGTCATGGCCGGCTACACCCTCGGCGGTGCTGACATGCTGCGCCGGGCGATGGGTAAGAAAAAGCCCGAAGAGATGGCCAAGCAGCGTGGCGGCTTCATCGAGGGGTGTGCCAACAACGGCATCAGTGCGGATCTGGCCGGTAACATCTTCGACCTGGTAGAAAAATTCGCCGGCTACGGCTTCAACAAGTCGCACTCGGCCGCCTACGGCCTGGTTTCTTATCAGACCGCCTGGCTCAAGACGCACTACCCGGCGCCGTTCATGGCGGCGGTGCTTTCTGCGGATATGCACAACACCGACAAGGTGGTGGTGCTGATCGAAGAAGTGCGCACCATGAAACTGCGCCTTGACGCCCCGGATGTGAACGCCTCCGAGTTCAAGTTCACAGTCGACGACGATGGCCGCATCATTTATGGCCTGGGCGCGATCAAAGGTGTAGGTGAAGGGCCAGTGGAGGCCATTGTCGAGGCGCGCAGTGCCGGTGGGCCGTTCAAGGATCTGTTCGACTTCTGTGAGCGCATCGACCTCAAGCGGGTCAACAAGCGTACTCTCGATGCACTGATCCGCAGCGGTGCGCTGGATCGCCTCGGGCCGCACTTTCACGACGAGATCAAGGCCTACCAGGCCAACATCGACCGCAACCGGGCAGCGCTGATGTCGGCGCTCGAAGAGGCAGTGAAGTCGGCCGAGCAGACCGCGCGGACCGCCGATAGCGGCCACATCGACCTGTTTGGCGGGCTGTTCGTCGAAGCGGATGTCGACGTTTATGCCAACCACCGCAAGGCGCGCGAGCTGACCCTCAAAGAGCGCTTGAAAGGTGAAAAGGACACGCTGGGGCTGTACCTGACCGGCCACCCGATCGACGAGTACGAAGGCGAAATCCGCCGATTCGCCCGCCAGCGGATCATCGACCTGAAACCGTCGCGCGAAGTGCAGACGGTGGCCGGGATGATCATTGCCTTGCGCGTGATGAAGAACAAGAAGGGTGACAAGATGGGCTTCGTCACCCTCGATGACCGCTCCGGACGCATCGAAGCCTCGCTGTTCGCAGACTCGTTCATGGCCGCCCAGGCACTGTTGCAGAACGATGCCATGGTCGTGGTCGAGGGCGAGGTCAGTAACGATGATTTCTCTGGCGGTCTGCGCCTGCGCGTCAAGCAGGTGATGACCATGGAAGATGCGCGCACGCGGCTGGCCGAGAGCCTGCGCCTGAAGGTCGCCCATGATGCACTCAAGGGTGACCGCCTGCGCTGGCTGGGTGAGCTGATCACCCGCCACCGTGGCGGGTGCCCGATCACCCTTGAATACACCGGTAACGACGCCAAGGCCATGCTGCAGTTTGGTAATGACTGGGCGATCGACCCGGCGGACGGGCTGATTCAAGCCCTGCGTGACCAGTTCGGGCGTGAGAACGTCTTCCTGCAATACCGCTAATGCGATGAATTTTTAATCTCGACCTGAATGCGCCTGATCCTTTAAGGTAGGGCGCCAAACGGATCAACCGGCCGGCCGCCTGGCCGTAGACCCAAGACGGATGCCTATGAACCCGAATTTCCTCGATTTCGAACAGCCGATTGCCGACCTGCAAGCCAAGATTGAAGAGCTGCGTCTGGTTGGCAATGACAACTCGCTGAACATCAGCGATGAGATTGCCCGTCTGCAAGACAAGAGCAGCACCCTCACCGAAAGCATCTTCAGCAATCTGACCAGCTGGCAGATCGCGCGTCTGGCACGTCACCCGCGCCGGCCGTACACATTGGACTACCTGCAGCACATCTTCACCGAGTTCGAAGAGCTGCACGGCGACCGCCACTTCTCCGACGACGCCGCCATTGTTGGCGGTACTGCGCGTCTGGACGGCAAGCCAGTGATGGTCATCGGTCACCAGAAAGGCCGCGAAGTGCGCGAGAAGGTGCGTCGCAACTTCGGCATGCCGCGTCCGGAAGGCTACCGCAAGGCCTGCCGTCTGATGGAAATGGCCGAGCGCTTCAAGATGCCGATCCTGACCTTCATCGATACCCCGGGTGCCTACCCAGGCATCGACGCCGAAGAGCGCAACCAGAGCGAGGCTATTGCCTGGAACCTGCGTGTCATGGCGCGGCTGAAAACCCCGATCATCGCCACCGTGATTGGCGAAGGTGGTTCGGGCGGCGCGCTGGCCATTGGTGTCTGTGACCAGTTGAACATGCTGCAGTACTCGACCTATGCGGTGATCTCGCCGGAAGGTTGTGCTTCGATCCTGTGGAAAACCGCCGACAAGGCTGCCGATGCAGCCGAAGCGATGGGCATCACTGCCGAGCGCCTGAAGAGCCTGAATATCGTCGACAAAGTGATCGAGGAGCCGCTGGGCGGCGCCCATCGTGATCCAGTCAAGGTTTCGCAAACCATTCGTGGCGAGCTGATTCAGCAGCTGGATATGCTCAGTGGACTGGACCATGACACACTGCTCAAGCGTCGTTATGACCGCCTGATGAGCTACGGTCTCTGATCTGAGTTGATGCCGTCGGGGTCGCGCAGCGACCCCAGCTTCTCAGTGAGGCATACATGATCGACCTCACCCACAGCCTTTCCCCCTGGCAGCACGCTCCCGTGTGGTATGTCGCCCTCTCCGGCGGCCTCGACTCCAGCGTCCTCCTGCACCTTCTCGCTGACTACACCCGCCACCACCACACGCCCCCCCTGCGTGCCATCCACATCCACCACGGCCTGCAAGCCGCCGCCGACAGCTGGCCAGCCCATTGCCAATCCCTGTGCGACAAGCTCGCCATCGAACTGCAGGTCATCCACGTCACGGTCGCGCCCGGCGCCAGCCTCGAGCAAGCCGCGCGTAATGCTCGCTATCACGCCTTTGCCGACATTCTGCGCCCCGGTGAGGTCCTGTTCACCGGACAGCACCGCGACGATCAGGCTGAAACCCTTCTGTTCAGGCTATTGCGCGGCGCCGGCTTGCGTGGCCTGGCGGCAATGCCAGCAGCCAGGCCGCTTGGCCAGGGGCAGCTGGTCAGGCCATTGCTGGCCCTGTCGCGGCAACAATTGCACAGCTATGCCGAGCAGTCCCAACTGCGCTGGATAGAAGACCCGAGCAATGCCGACACCCACTACGCCCGTAATTTTCTGCGCGGCGAGGTTTTGCCGCTGCTGCACCAGCGCTGGCCGCAAGCCAGCCAAAGCCTGGCGCGCAGTGCCGATCATCTGGGCGAAGCGCTGAGCCTGCTCAACGAGCTGGCCGCTGACGACCTGGCGCTGGCAGGGCAGGGCGCTCCAAGCCAATGGGCCGGGCTGGACTCACTCGCTCTGGAAGCGCTCAAGGCACTCTCGCCCGCCCGTCAGCGCAATGCTTTGCAGTACTGGTTAAGCACTCGCACGCGGTTGCCGGATAGCCGCCATTGGGTCGGTTGGGAAGCGTTACGCGACGCCGCCGATGACGCGCAACCCATCTGGCGCCTGGCCGACGGCCAGTTGCAACGCAGCCACGGCCGCATCTGGTGGCTCAGCGGCGATTGGCTGGCCGCCCCTTCAGGCGAGCATGCCTGGCCGGATCATGGCCGGCCGCTAGAGTTGCCGGGCAACGGCCGCGTATGCCTGTGCGGTACGTTGCCGCAGGCAGCGCTGCGGATTGCCTATCGACAGGGCGGTGAACGGCTGGCGCTGCCCGGCCGCGGCCACCGCGACCTCAAGCGCTTGCTCAACGAACATCAGGTGCCACACTTCATTCGACCAAGGCTGCCGCTGCTGTGGCAGGGCGAGCGCCTGCTGGCGGTGGCCACCCTGCCGCAACTGGCCCAGGGCGACTGTACCTTGGAGTGGCAGATGCCGAGCAACGCGCAAGGTTTGAGCTGAGGATTAGATTCCGGTAGACTACCCTCCCTTCTTGATACAACTTCTGTGGCTTCATCGAAAACACAGCAGTTGCCGATTACCAAGCAGTTTTTTGCTGGGCTGATTTCCTAAAATGACGAGCGAGCTCCATGCCGGGTATGCACCTGGTCTGTACAGACGCGGCAGTTTTTCGAGATGCACTGTGATTGACGCAGGTGATCGGGGGCTTCGGCCTTCCTTCGCTTTCTCCGGCGGCGCTAGCCGCTTTAACGCAGACTTCTAGGGTTTTTCATGACGCGCTACATATTCGTCACGGGCGGTGTTGTTTCTTCATTGGGGAAAGGCATTGCCTCGGCTTCCCTGGCGGCCATCCTGGAAGCGCGGGGGCTTAAGGTCACCATGCTCAAACTGGATCCGTACATCAACGTCGATCCAGGCACCATGAGCCCGTTCCAGCATGGTGAGGTGTTCGTCACCCATGACGGCGCCGAAACCGACCTTGATCTGGGCCATTATGAGCGGTTCATCCGCACCACAATGACCCAGAACAACAACTTCACCACTGGCCGTGTCTACGAGCACGTGCTGCGCAAAGAGCGCCGTGGTGATTACCTGGGCGCGACCATTCAGGTCATCCCGCACATCACCGACGAAATCAAGCGCCGCATCATCAAAGGGGCTGGCGACGCTGACGTGGCCCTGGTCGAAATCGGCGGCACGGTCGGCGACATCGAGTCGCAGCCGTTCCTCGAGGCGATCCGCCAGTTGCGCTTCGAAGTCGGCGCCAAGCGCGCGATGCTGATGCACCTGACGCTGGTGCCGTACATCGCCACCGCTGGCGAGACCAAGACCAAGCCAACCCAGCACTCGGTCAAGGAACTGCGCTCGATCGGCCTGCAGCCTGACGTGCTGGTGTGCCGCTCCGATCACCCGATCGACAACTCGTCGCGCCGCAAGATCGCCCAGTTCACCAACGTTGAAGAACGTGCGGTGATCGCGCTGGAAGACGCCGACACCATCTACAAGATCCCGGGCATCCTGCATGCACAGGGTCTGGACGACTTCGTTACCGAGCGCTTTGGCCTGCAGTGCGACAGCGCTGACCTGTCCGAGTGGGACAAGGTGGTCGACGCCAAGCTCAACCCTGAGCATGAAGTCACCATCGCCATGGTCGGCAAGTACATGGAGTTGCTGGATGCGTACAAGTCGCTGATCGAAGCGATGAGCCACGCCGGTATCCAGAATCGCACCAAGGTCAACCTGCGTTACATCGACTCCGAAGACATCGAGAACCAGGGCACCAGCCTGCTCGAAGGTGCTGATGCCATTCTGGTCCCGGGCGGCTTCGGTCTGCGCGGTGTCGAAGGCAAGATCAAGGCGGTCCAGTTCGCTCGCGAGAACAAGGTGCCGTACCTGGGTATTTGCCTGGGCATGCAGGTTGCCGTGATCGAGTTCGCCCGTAACGTAATGGGCTGGGCTGACGCCAACTCCACCGAGTTCGACCGCAACAGCGAGCACCCGGTGGTGGGTCTGATCACAGAGTGGGCCGATAACACCGGTTCCGTCGAAACCCGTACCGAAGCCTCCGATCTGGGCGGCACCATGCGTCTGGGCGCCCAGGAATGCCAGCTGATCGGCAACTCCAAGGTCCACGATTGCTATGGCAAGGACGTGATCGTCGAGCGTCACCGCCACCGCTACGAGGTCAACAACAACCTGCTGCCGCAGATGATTGAAGCTGGCCTGCAGATTTCCGGGCGTTCCGGTGACGGCGCGTTGGTCGAAGTGGTCGAGTCGAAGGACCATCCGTGGTTCGTTGCTTGCCAGTTCCACCCCGAGTTCACTTCCACCCCGCGTGACGGTCATCCGCTGTTCAGCGGCTTCGTCAAGGCGGCACTGGTCCAGAAGAACAAGGCCTGATCCATGACCCAGAAGATCATTCGCGTCGGTAACATCGAGATCGCCAACGACAAGCCGTTCGTTCTGTTCGGTGGCATGAACGTGCTGGAATCGCGCGATCTTGCCATGAAGGTTTGCGAAGAGTACGTGCGGGTTACCGAAAAGCTCGGTATCCCTTACGTGTTCAAGGCCAGTTTCGACAAGGCCAACCGCTCTTCGGTCAGCTCCTACCGCGGCCCGGGCATGGAAGCAGGGCTGAAGATCTTTGAAGAGATCAAACAGACCTTCAACGTGCCGGTCATCACCGACGTGCACGAGCCGTATCAGGCTGCACCGGTTGCCGAAGTCTGCGACATCATCCAGTTGCCGGCCTTCCTCTCGCGTCAGACCGATCTGGTCGTGGCGATGGCCAAGACCGGCGCAGTGATCAACATCAAGAAAGCCCAGTTCCTTGCACCTCAGGAGATGAAACACATCCTGGCCAAGTGCGTCGAGGCGGGTAACGATCAGTTGATCCTGTGCGAACGTGGCTCGAGCTTCGGCTACAACAACCTGGTTGTGGACATGCTCGGCTTTGGCCTGATGAAGCAGTTCGAGTACCCGGTGTTTTTCGACGTGACCCATGCCCTGCAGATGCCGGGCGGTCGTTCCGATTCCGCCGGCGGCCGCCGTGCCCAGGTCACCGACCTGGCCAAGGCTGGCATGAGCCAGGGTCTGGCCGGGTTGTTCCTGGAAGCGCACCCGGACCCGGACAATGCCAAATGCGATGGTCCATGCGCCCTGCGCCTGGACAAACTGGAGCCATTCCTGGCCCAGCTCAAGCAATTGGACGACCTGGTGAAAAGTTTTCCGACGGTAGAAACCGCGTAACACTCATTTCTCGGGTAAAGTACCGCCCGTTCTACCCCTGACCCTCGGGTCAGGGGCTCCCCTTCGCCAGGTCTGCCCTCTGCATGTTCGCCTGGTGAAAGGCTCGAATTCCCTAAGCTGCGTTGTTTTCGTCAATTCTGGAGTGCTTACAACAATGGCAAAGATCGTCGACATCAAAGGTCGTGAAGTTCTCGATTCGCGTGGCAACCCCACCGTGGAAGCCGATGTACTGCTCGACAACGGCATCATCGGCAGCGCTTGCGCGCCGTCCGGTGCTTCCACCGGCTCGCGCGAAGCGCTGGAGCTGCGTGATGGCGACAAGAGCCGTTACATGGGCAAGGGCGTACTCAAAGCCGTTGCCAACATCAACGGCCCGATCCGCGACCTGCTGCTGGGCAAGGACCCGGTTGACCAGAAAGCCCTCGACCGCGCCATGATCGAACTGGACGGCACCGAGAACAAGGCCAAGCTGGGCGCCAACGCTATCCTCGCCGTGTCGCTGGCAGCTGCCAAAGCCGCCGCACAGGACCAGGACCTGCCGCTGTACGCGCACATTGCCAACCTCAATGGCACTCCAGGCCAGTACTCCATGCCGGTACCGATGATGAACATCATCAACGGCGGCGAGCACGCCGACAACAACGTCGACATTCAAGAGTTCATGGTCCAGCCGGTTGGCGCCAAGACTTTCTCCGACGGCCTGCGCATGGGCACCGAAATCTTCCATCACCTCAAAGCAGTGCTCAAGGCCCGTGGCCTGAACACCGCGGTCGGTGACGAAGGTGGTTTCGCACCAAACCTGGCCTCCAACGAAGACGCTCTGGCAGCCATCGCCGAAGCCGTTGCCAACGCTGGCTACAAGCTGGGCACCGATGTCACCCTGGCCCTGGACTGCGCTGCCAGCGAATTCTACGAAGACGGCAAGTACAACTTGTCCGGTGAAGGCAAGTCGTTCGACTCCGAAGGCTTTGCCGAGTACCTCAAAGGCCTGACCGAGCGCTTCCCGATCATCTCCATCGAAGACGGTCTGGACGAGTCCGACTGGGCTGGCTGGAAGATCCTCACCGACAAGATCGGCGAGAAGATCCAGCTGGTTGGCGACGACCTTTTCGTCACCAACACCAAGATCCTCAAGGAAGGCATCGACAAGAGCATCGGTAACTCGATCCTGATCAAGTTCAACCAGATCGGCTCGCTGACCGAAACCCTCGAAGCCATCCAGATGGCCAAGGCTGCCGGCTACACCGCAGTGATTTCGCATCGCTCCGGCGAAACCGAAGACTCGACCATCGCTGACCTGGCTGTCGGCACTGCCGCTGGCCAGATCAAGACTGGCTCGCTGTGCCGTTCCGACCGCGTCTCCAAGTACAACCAGCTGCTGCGCATCGAAGAGCAACTGGGCGCCAAGGCGGTGTACCGTGGTCGCGACGAGTTTCGCGGCTAAGCAAGAGATGGTAAAAAGGCAGCTGCCGAGGCTGTCTGAGCGTTCTTACTGAGCTTTCAGACACCTCCTACGGGTTTCTGTCAACGAAGCCTGGCCTCGGCCAGGCTTCGTGCTATCGGAAGCCCCGCAGCGGCGGCCTTTTAATCCTGGATACTTTGATGCGCAGTCCTTATTGGTTGTTTCTCATCTTGCTCCTGTTGCTGGGTGGCCTGCAGTACCGCCTTTGGGTGGGCAGTGGCAGCCTGGCGCAAGTGACCGAGCTCAAGCAGCAGATCGACGAACAGCACGCCGAAAACGAACGGCTGCTGGAGCGTAATCGTGTGCTCGACGCAGAAGTCATGGAGTTGAAGAAAGGTATGGAGACCGTCGAGGAACGGGCCCGTCACGAATTGGGCATGGTCAAAGAGGGCGAAACCCTCTTCCAGTTGCCACAGAAATGACCGCGCCACTTCCGGCCTTCTGGGCCGTGATCCCCGCTGCCGGGGTCGGTGCGCGCATGGCTGCCGACCGTCCCAAGCAATACCTGCAGTTGGGCGGGCGGACGATTATCGAGCATAGCCTCGACTGTTTTCTAGGCCATCCCACGCTCAAAGGGGTGGTGGTCAGCATTGCTGCCGACGATCCGTACTGGCCAGGCCTGGCCTGCGCCAACGATGCGCGTATCCAGCGTGCTGCCGGCGGGCGCGAGCGGGCCGACTCAGTGCTCAATGCCTTGTTGCTGCTGCACGCTCAAGGCGCGGCAGATGGCGACTGGGTGCTGGTACACGACGCCGCACGGCCGAACCTGGCTCGCAGTGACCTCGACCGGTTGCTGGCGGAACTGGCTGACGATGCGGTGGGCGGCTTGCTTGCAGTGCCGGCCCGCGACACCCTCAAGCGAGCCGACAGCAATGGCCGGGTCAGCGCCACGGTTGACCGCAGCACCATCTGGCAAGCCTTCACGCCGCAGATGTTCCGCCTCGGTGCCCTGCACCGGGCACTGGCCGAATGCCTGGTGTCCGATGTGACGGTGACCGACGAGGCGTCGGCGATGGAGTGGTCGGGATTGGCCCCGCGCCTGGTGGAAGGGCGCAGCGACAACATCAAGGTTACCCGCCCCGAAGATCTGGAGTGGCTACGCCAGCGTTGGTCAGCACGCGGCTGACACCTCAGGCACTGCCTGCGTATTCCGGCAACTGTCCAAGCTCCGCCTTCAAGTAATCCACCAGCCTTCTGACCTTGGGCGAGAGATGCCGTTGTTGCGGATACAGCGCCCACACCGCGGTATTGGGCGGCTGATGCGTTTCGAGCAGCGATACCAGTGCGCCGCTACGCAAGTGCTCCTGCACGTAATAGTCCGGCAACTGACACAATCCAATCCCTTGCAGTGCGGCATCCAGTACTGCCTGACCACTGTTGCAGCGCCAGTTGCCCTGCACCCGCTGGCTCAGTTCACGACCTTCCTGTTTCAACGCCCAGACATCACTGCTGCCAATCAGGCAGTTGTGCCGGGCAAGCTCCGACAGACTGTGCGGCCGACCATAACGCTCCAGATAAGCCGGCGAGGCGCACAGGTACATCTGTCGTGGTGCCAGGCGCGTGGCGATCAGCCGTGAGTCCTGCAGGCGGCCCAGGCGGATCGCCAGGTCCATGCCCTCGTGGAGCAGGTCCAGGGTGCGATTGCTCAACTCGACCTCGACCCGCAGCTGCGGGTACTGGGTCATGAAGCGCGTCACCAGTGGCACGATGAAACGCTCGCCATAGGCCACCGCGCAGGTCATGCGCAGCAGCCCCTTGGGCTCGCTGGCAAGGTCGCCCATCGCCCGCAGCGCCTCCTCGTGGCCATCCTGCAAGCGCTGGCAGTGCTGCAGGAAAGTCTGCCCGGCCTCGCTCAAGGTTACCCGGCGGGTGCTGCGGTAGAGCAAGCGGGTCTGCAAGCGTTCTTCGAGGCGAGCGATTTGGCGGCTGACATGCGAGGACGATACGCCCAGGCGCTCCGCCGCGGCGGTGAATTGGCCAAGCTCGGCCACGGCCACGAATTCATCGATGCCTTCCCAGCGATTGATCATCGATTATCCCTATATGGCAATAATGTTTTGTCTTGGTCAGGATTATTAATCAAAGTGCGCTGAATTACACTGGATGGATTGCCCACCACTCGCTGGAGATCCCTGATGATCAAGTCCCGTGCTGCCGTAGCCTTCGAGGCCAACAAACCGCTGGAAATCGTTGAAGTCGATGTCGCCATGCCCAAGGCCGGTGAAGTGCTGGTGCGCATCGTTGCCAGCGGTGTCTGCCATACCGACGCCTACACCCTGTCGGGCGCTGATCCGGAAGGCATCTTCCCGTCGATTCTCGGCCATGAAGGTGGCGGTATTGTCGAGGCAGTAGGCGAGGGCGTGACCTCGGTTGCCGTAGGCGATCATGTGATCCCGCTGTACACCCCCGAGTGTGGCCAGTGCAAGTTCTGCCGTTCTGGCAAGACCAACCTGTGCCAGGCAATCCGTGCGACCCAGGGTAAAGGCCTGATGCCTGATGGCACTACGCGCTTCTCCTACAAGGGCCAGCAACTGTTCCACTACATGGGCACCTCGACGTTCTCCGAGTACACCGTGTTGCCGGAAATATCCGTGGCCAAGATCCAGAAAGAAGCGCCATTGGAAAAAGTCTGCCTGCTCGGCTGTGGCGTGACCACCGGCATCGGCGCCGTGCTCAATACCGCCAAGGTCAAAGAAGGCGACACCGTGGCCATCTTCGGCCTGGGCGGTATCGGCCTGTCGGCGATCATCGGTGCGGCCAAGGCCAAGGCCGGGCGCATCATCGCCGTCGATATCAATCCGAGCAAATTCGAGATCGCCCGCCAGTTGGGTGCCACCGACTGCATCAATCCGAAGGACTATGACCGGCCTATCCAGGAAGTCATCGTCGACCTCACCGATGGCGGTGTGGATTACTCGTTCGAGTGCGTCGGCAACGTGCAACTGATGCGAGCGGCGCTGGAATGCTGCCACAAGGGCTGGGGCGAGTCGGTGATCATCGGCGTGGCCGGTGCCGGCCAGGAAATCGCCACCCGTCCGTTCCAACTGGTGACCGGGCGCGTCTGGCGCGGTTCGGCGTTCGGTGGCGTGCGTGGTCGCAGCGAACTGCCAAGCTACGTCGAAATGTCGCAGCAGGGCGAGATCCCGCTGGATACCTTCATCACCCACACCATGGGCCTGGAAGACATCAACAAAGCCTTCGACCTGATGCACGAAGGTAAAAGCATCCGCAGCGTGATCCACTTCTGAGGTCAGCCATGAGCCTGGAAAACATCTCCTGCCAGAAAAGCTTCGGCGGCTGGCACAAGCGTTACCGGCATCAGTCCAAGGTGCTCGGCTGCGACATGGTATTTGCCGTTTACCTGCCGCCGCAGGCCGAACAGGGTGCCAAGCTGCCGGTGCTGTACTGGCTGAGCGGCCTGACCTGCAACGACGAGAACTTCATGCAAAAAGCTGGCGCCCAACGCCTGGCTGCCGAGCTGGGGCTGATCATCGTTGCACCCGACACCAGCCCGCGGGGCGAGCAGGTGCCGGCTGATCCGGACGGCGCATGGGATTTCGGCCTCGGCGCAGGTTTCTACCTGAATGCCACTCAGCAGCCCTGGGCGCAGCATTACCGCATGCATGATTACGTAGTCGAGGAGCTGCCCGCGCTGGTCGAGGCGCACTTCCCTGCGTCGGGTCAACGCAGCATCAGCGGCCACTCCATGGGCGGCCACGGTGCGCTGGTGTGCGCCTTGCGCAACCCTGGCCGCTATCAGTCGGTGTCGGCGTTTTCGCCGATCTGCAACCCGATGGACTGCCCGTGGGGCGAGAAGGCGTT
The DNA here is from genome assembly GCF_052850745.1 of Pseudomonas sp. 1121_17. Lineage (NCBI taxonomy): Bacteria > Pseudomonadati > Pseudomonadota > Gammaproteobacteria > Pseudomonadales > Pseudomonadaceae > Pseudomonas > Pseudomonas sp. 1121_17. Next base: position 211,026 of record NZ_VXCX01000003.1, on the reverse strand, counting down.
CTCCCGTTATCTGGGCGAAGACCGCGCCCGCTGGCGCGAGTGGGATGCCAGCGTGCTGTTGGCCGAAACCCCGGCCGGGCAATGCCCGCCGTTGCTGATCGAGCAGGGTGATCGGGATGATTTCCTCGCCACCCAGCTCAAACCCGAGGCGCTCGAGCAGGCCGCACGCAAGGCTGGCCATACGCTGACCTTGCGCCTGCAGCCTGGCTACGATCACAGCTACTTTTTCATTGCCAGCTTCATCGATGACCACCTGCGCCACCACGCCGCTGCGCTGGGCCGCCTGTAACTGTGGTCAGGGCCGCACTGCGGCCCAACAACTGCGCCCAAGCCTGTGCAAAGCAGGTAGAATCCCGCCCTGACTTTATCAGGGCGTTTTTCTATGCGTATTGGCCATGGCTACGATGTGCACCGGTTTACCGACGGTGATTTCATTACCTTGGGTGGGGTGCAGATTCCTCACAAATACGGCCTGCTGGCCCATTCCGATGGCGACGTAGTGCTGCATGCACTGAGCGACGCCTTGCTCGGCGCCGCTGCGCTGGGTGACATCGGCAAGCACTTTCCGGATACCGACCCGCAGTTCAAGGGCGCCGACAGCCGCGTGCTGTTGCGCCACGTGCTGGCAGTGGTCCATGCCAAAGGCTGGAAGGTCGGCAACGTCGACGCCACCATTGTTGCCCAGGCGCCGAAAATGGCCCCGCATATCGAAACCATGCGCCAGTTGATCGCCGCCGACCTGCAAGTCGAGCTCGACCAGGTCAACGTCAAGGCTACCACCACCGAGAAGCTCGGTTTCACTGGCCGTGAGGAAGGGATCGCCGTGCATGCGGTAGCCCTGCTGCTGGCGCTATGACCGAATTGGAACTGCTCGGGCCACGCGCTTCGGGTGAAGCGCTGGGCAGTGCTGTGCTCAAGGCAGTCGCGGACGACTTCCAGGTCGATGAAGTGCTCGACATTCCGCTGACCGGGCAGGGTGAACACCTCTGGCTGTGGGTCGAGAAGCGCGACCTCAACACCGAAGAAGCCGCCCGCCGCTTGGCCCGCGCCGCCGGTGTGCCGCTGCGCGCGATCAGCTATGCCGGCCTCAAGGACCGTCAGGCGTTGACCCGTCAGTGGTTCAGCCTGCACCTGCCGGGCAAGGCCGACCCTGACCTGAGTCGCGCCGAAGACGACACCCTGCGCATCCTCAAGCGCGACCGGCACCTGCGCAAACTGCAGCGCGGCGCGCATTCGGCCAACGGTTTCACTCTGCGCCTGACAGCGCTGACGGCTGACCATGCCGCGCTGGATGCGCGCTTGCAGCAGCTCAAGGCCCAGGGCGTGCCCAACTACTTCGGTAGCCAGCGCTTCGGCCATGGCGGCGGCAATGTCCAGGATGCGCAGAGCTGGGCCGAGCGTGCCGCCCTGCCCGAGCAGCGTAATGTGCGTTCGCGGCTGCTCTCGGCCGGGCGCAGCTACGTGTTCAATAGGGTGTTGGCAGCGCGGGTCGCCGACGGCAGCTGGCAGCGTGCCCAGATCGGCGACCTGCTGGCGTTCACCGACAGCCGCAGCTTCTTCCCGGCAGGCGAGGCCGAGTGCACCGACCCGCGCCTGGCCATTCTCGACCTGCACCCGACCGGTCCGCTGTGGGGGGAGGGGCCTACGCCAACCACCGGCGCCACCGCCGAACTGGAGTCCACTGTCGGTGCACAACATGCTGCATTGGGACATTGGCTGGCGCGGGCGGGCATGAGTCACGAACGGCGCATCCTGCGGCTCCCTATTGGCGGCCTGACGTGGCATTATCCCGAGCCTGATATCCTGCAACTGGAATTCGTCCTGCCGGCCGGATGCTTCGCCACCGTCGTGGTGCGCGAGCTAGTCGATCTGGTGCCGGTAGGGCAGACGGACAGCCCATGCGTATTCTGATTTCCAACGACGACGGTGTTACAGCCCCGGGCCTCGCCGCGCTGCATGCAGCGCTGGCGGACTATGCCGAGTGCGCGGTGATCGCCCCGGACCAAGACAAGAGTGGCGCCGGCAGTTCGCTGACGCTGGACCGGCCACTGCATCCGCAGGTTCTGGCCAATGGCTTCATCAGCCTCAATGGCACGCCCACCGATTGTGTCCACCTGGGGCTCAACGGGCTGTTGCCGCAAACGCCGGAGATGGTCGTCTCGGGGATCAACCTGGGCGCCAATCTGGGCGATGACGTGCTGTATTCCGGCACCGTCGCCGCTGCGCTGGAAGGGCGTTTTCTAGGTGGCACCTCGCTGGCGTTCTCGCTGGTGTCGCGCCAGCCCGACAACCTGCCCGCTGCCGCCCATATTGCCCGGCGCCTGGTCGAGGCGCAGTCGCGCCTGCAGTTGCCGCCGCGCACCGTGCTCAACATCAATATCCCCAACCTGCCGCTGGAGCATATCCGCGGTATTCAGGTCACCCGGCTCGGCCATCGTGCACGTGCGGCGGCGCCCACCAAGATGGTCAACCCGCGCGGCAAGGAAGGCTACTGGATCGCCGTGGCCGGGGACGCCGAGGATGGCGGCCCGGGTACCGACTTCCATGCCGTGATGCAGGGCTATGTGTCGATCACCCCGCTTCAGCTCGACCGCACCTTCAACGATGCTTTCGACCAGCTCAGCGGCTGGCTGGAGGGCGTGCTCTGATGCGCGAACAGGACGATCTGCAACGCCGCGGAATTGGCATGACCTCGCAACGTACCCGCGAACGGCTGATCCAGCGTCTGACCGAAGAGGGCGTATCCAACCCCAAGGTGCTTGACGTGATCCGCCGTACGCCGCGCCATCTGTTCGTCGATGAAGCGTTGGCGCACCGCGCCTACGAAGACACGGCGCTGCCGATCGGGCACAACCAGACCATTTCCCAGCCGTTCATGGTTGCGCACATGAGCGAGCTGCTGCTCGAGGCCGGCCCTTTGGACAAGGTGCTGGAAATCGGCACTGGCTCGGGATACCAGACGGCGGTGCTGGCGCAGTTGGTCGAGAGAGTGTTCTCGGTAGAGCGGATCAAGGTCCTGCAGGACCGAGCCAAGGAGCGGCTGCTCGAACTCAACCTGCGCAACGTCGTGTTCCGCTGGGGTGACGGCTGCGATGGCTGGCAGGCGCTGGCGCCTTACAACGGCATCATCGTGACGGCCGTTGCGCCAGAGGTGCCGCAAGCGCTGCTCGATCAACTGGCGCCTGGCGGGCGCCTGGTGATCCCGGTTGGCCCCGCTGGCGAGCAACAGCAGCTGTTGATGATCGTCCGTGAAGAGCACGGCTTCTCTCGACGAGTCATGGGTACGGTACGCTTTGTGCCGCTGCTCAATGGCCCGCTGGCCTGAGTCACAGGGAATATTTGCAGCTGCAACGAATTCCTGTGGCGTGGACCTGTCTATGTGGCGGGCGAGTGCTGAAAAAACCGGGCACGTCCTGAAAGACTTTTGATGTTTTGCCTGCGCGCCCACACTTCAGTGGGCTCGGTTATAATTGCAACATTATTGCATTTTGTTTAGTCGGTTTTCGGCACCATGAGGGGAGCGCGGGTGGGTCACACAATCAGTCTGCAGCGCAAGGATCGGTCGTTTTTCAGGCTCCTGGTGGTGGCACTGGCCATGGGCACGCTGCTGACGGGCTGTTCCAGTACCGGCTCGAGCAGCGCCCGGGTGGTGGACCGCACCAACGCAGCGCCCAAGCGGCCGACCGTGACCACTGGTCAATACATCGTCAAACCGGGCGACACGATGTTCTCGATCGCCTTCCGCTACGGCTGGGACTACAAGGAGCTGGCCGCGCGCAACAACATTCCGGCGCCTTACACCATTCGCCCTGGTCAGCCGATCCGCTTCAACAGTGGTTCGACCGGTAGTACCACCGTGGTTTCCAGCCCTTCGTCTTCGAGCAAGACCACCGTTACCCGGCGCCCGGTGGGCACACCTGTACCGTCCGTCAGTGGTGGCAAGGTGATAACCAGCGCTCCATCGAGCACCACCACGACCGTCACCACAGTCCCCGCCGCAGAGCGTACGGCTGGCGGCTGGACATGGCCCGCCAACGGCGTATTAATTGGAAAATTTGCTTCAAACGGTAGTTTGAATAAAGGCATTGATATCGCCGGTGATTTGGGACAGCCTGTTTTTGCTGCGTCTGGTGGTGCAGTGGTATACGCCGGGAGTGGATTAAGGGGCTACGGCGAACTGATCATCATCAAACACAGCGATACCTACGTCAGTGCTTACGGTCACAACCGCAGGCTTTTGGTACGGGAAGGGCAGCAGGTCAAGGCAGGGCAGGCTATTGCTGAAATGGGGTCCACGGGCACTGACCGGGTGAAACTGCATTTTGAAATCCGCCGTCAGGGCAAACCCGTCGATCCGCTCCAGTTCTTGCCACGTCGTTGAATGTTGCACCCGGCCTGTTCCTTGGATGTAGAGGGGACAGGCTCCAGCGCTGCCACGGAATCAGGTGCCGCTAGAGTCTGAGTTCGAACTCAGCAAAGGACTATAACAATGGCTCTCAGCAAAGAAGTGCCGGAGTTTGACATCGACGATGACCTTCTCCTGATGGAGACCGGCATCGTTTTGGAAACGGATGTGGTGTCAGACGAACCTGCTGTATCTGCGGTTCGGACCAAGGCCAAATCGGCCTCATCGCTCAAACAGCACAAGTACATCGACTATACTCGGGCACTCGATGCGACTCAGCTGTACCTCAATGAGATCGGCTTCTCGCCGTTGCTCTCTCCCGAAGAAGAAGTGCATTTCGCACGGCTTTCGCAAAAAGGCGACCCTGCAGGTCGCAAGCGCATGATCGAAAGCAACCTGCGTCTGGTTGTGAAAATCGCCCGTCGTTACGTCAATCGCGGCCTGTCGCTGCTCGATTTGATCGAAGAAGGCAACCTTGGCTTGATTCGCGCGGTAGAGAAATTCGACCCAGAGCGCGGCTTTCGCTTCTCCACCTATGCCACCTGGTGGATTCGTCAGACCATCGAACGCGCAATCATGAACCAGACGCGCACCATTCGCCTGCCGATCCATGTGGTCAAGGAACTCAACGTCTACCTGCGCGCTGCGCGTGAGCTGACGCAAAAGCTCGATCACGAGCCGTCCCCCGAAGAAATCGCCAACTTGCTTGAGAAGCCGGTTGCCGAGGTTAAACGCATGCTTGGGCTCAACGAGCGGGTCTCTTCGGTCGATGTTTCCCTGGGGCCTGACTCCGACAAGACCCTGCTCGATACCCTTACCGATGATCGCCCGACCGACCCATGCGAACTGCTGCAGGACGATGACCTGTCGCAAAGCATCGATCAGTGGCTGGGTGAGCTGACCGACAAGCAGCGTGAAGTGGTGGTACGCCGCTTTGGCCTGCGCGGCCACGAAAGCAGCACTCTTGAGGATGTCGGCCTGGAGATTGGCCTGACCCGTGAGCGGGTTCGGCAGATTCAGGTCGAGGGGCTCAAGCGTCTGCGCGAGATTCTCGAGAAGAACGGTCTGTCCAGCGAGTCGCTGTTCCAGTAGCGTGACTGCGTCGAACAACGCCCCGATTTGTCGGGGCGTTTTTTTTCGCCTTGAGAATGTTGTAGTTGCCACCCTTGTTGCAGCTAACGTACGAGATTGCTTACGGCCAGCGTAGGAAATTGGCCTATGGGTAAGTAAATCATTGTCGTTTTCAGTAGTGATAAATTCGTAACTAGCTGATTAATAAAGAATTATCAGGCATGTGGAAATATGTCCGCTGTAACAATCAGAGAAATCTCCACGTTGTCTGTTCCGCTGAAATCGCTAGTATCTGAACTGTGCCAACGGACAGGCACAGGCTTTCAGGATGAAGGCCAAGGACATCGCAGGACGCGATTCATCAGGATGATGTACAGGGACAAGCAGGGACTACGGAAAAAAATGTGGGCGGGTCATACCGCCCCTTTTTTTGCCTGCGATTTGAGCTCGCGGTTCTCGCCAGGCACAAAAAAAGCGACCCGAGGGCCGCTTTGTTCGAACCAGATGCGCCAAGCGTATCAGCGTTCCAGATCAGCAATCTTGCCAGGTTTGCCATCCCACTCTTCAGCCTCGGCCATGGCATCTTTGCGCTCGGTGATGTTCGGCCAGATTTCCGCCAGCTCGGCGTTCAACTCGATGAAGTTCTCCATGCCGGCAGGCACTTCGTCTTCCGAGAAAATCGCCTGTGCCGGGCACTCTGGCTCGCACAGCGCGCAGTCGATGCACTCGTCCGGATGAATGACCAGGAAGTTCGGGCCTTCATAGAAGCAGTCCACCGGACACACTTCCACACAGTCGGTGTATTTGCACTTGATGCAGTTGTCGGTGACGACGAAGGTCATTCTAATTTTCTCCTCAGGCAACGGCTGCATGCCCTTCCTTGCAGGGCAGCACGGTTCACAGGTATGTGGCTGCAGGCCAGGCTAATAACCTGCAGCACCAGCAAACCGCGCGGGATTCTACCAGCTTGCGCAGGCAGCCGTTATAACAGGTTCTTCAGTTGATATAGCATTTCGATAGCTTGGCGCGGGGTCATGCCATCCAGGTCGAGCTTGCCCAACTTGTCGATGGCAGGATGCGGCAGGCTGGCAAACAAGTCGCTCTGGTGCGGGACATGCGGGTCAGGCACAACTTTACCTGGGCTGGTTACAGCCTCGCCAGGCAGGCTGGCAGTTTCCAGTCGGCTCAAGTGCTCGCGTGCACGTTGAATCACCGGGCCGGGTACGCCGGCCAGTTGCGCCACCGCCAGGCCGTAACTCTGGCTGGCAGGGCCTGGCAGGACGTGGTGCAGGAAGACAATGCGTTCGTTGTGCTCGGTGGCGTTCAGATGCACGTTGGCCACCAGCGGCTGGCTCTCGGGCAGTACCGTCAATTCGAAGTAATGCGTGGCGAACAGGGTATAGGCGCGCAGTTGCGCCAGGCGCTCGGCGGCGGCCCAGGCCAGCGACAGGCCGTCGAAGGTGCTGGTGCCACGGCCGACTTCATCCATCAGCACCAGGCTGCGGTCGGTCGCGTTATGCAGGATGTTGGCAGTCTCGCTCATCTCGACCATGAAGGTCGAACGGCCGCCGGCCAGATCATCACTGGAGCCGATACGGGTGAAGATGCGGTCGACCAGCGACAGCTCGCAGCGCGCCGCCGGGACGAAACTGCCAATGTGCGCCATCAGCACGATCAGTGCGGTCTGGCGCATGTAGGTCGATTTACCGCCCATGTTCGGGCCGGTGATGATCAGCATGCGCGTGCTGTCGTCCAGGCCCAGGTCGTTGGCCACGAACGGCGTGGTCAACACCTGCTCGACCACGGGGTGGCGGCCTTGCTCGATACGCAGGCAGGGCTCGTCAACAAAGCTTGGGCAGTTCAGGTCGAGGGTCAGAGCGCGCTCGGCGAGGTTGCTCAGCACGTCCAGCTCGGCCAGTGCTGCGGCGCTGTGCTGCAGCGGCGCGAGGTGACCGATCAAGTTTTCCAGCAGCGCATCGTAGAGCATCTTCTCGCGCGCCAGAGCCCGGCTCTTGGCCGACAGCGCCTTGTCTTCGAAGGCTTTCAGTTCTGGCGTGATGAAGCGCTCGGCGCCCTTGAGGGTCTGCCGACGGATGTAGTCGGCAGGCGCTTGTTCGGCCTGCTTGCTGGGCAGCTCGATGAAGTAACCATGCACCCGGTTGTAGCCCACCTTGAGGTTGGGCAGGCCGGTGCGGGCTTTTTCCCGCACTTCCAGGTCGATCAGGAACTGGCCGGCGTTTTCGCTCATGGCCAGCAACTCGTCGAGCTCGCTGTCGTAGCCGGTCTTGAGCACACCACCGTCGCGGATTACCGCCGGCGGGTTGTCGATAATGGCTCGCTCGAGCAGGCTGGCCAGCTCCGGGTAAGTGCCGGTGATTGCCGCCAAGCGGGCCAGGTGCGGCGCCTCCAGGTCAGCCATGGCATTTTGCAGCTCAGGCAGGGCGGCGAGGGCGTCGCGCAGTCGCGCCAGGTCGCGCGGACGGGCGTTACGCAGGCCGATCCGGGCCAGGATCCGCTCCAGGTCGCCAATCTCTTTGAGTTGCGGCTGCAGCTTTTCATAGCGATAGCCGTCGAGCAGGCAGCGGATCGATTCCTGACGCGCTTGCAGCACCTTCTGGTCGCGCAGCGGGCGGTTCAGCCAACGGCTCAGCAGGCGGCTGGCCATGGCGGTCTGGCAACGGTCGATGACCGATTGCAGAGTGTTGTCGCGGCCACCGGCCAGGTTGATGTCCAGCTCCAGATTGCGCCGACTGGCGCCATCGAGGATCACCGTGTCGTCCATGCGCTCGTGGCGCAGGCTGCGCAAGTGCGGCAGGGTGGTGCGCTGGGTTTCCTTGGCGTAGGTCAGCAGGCAGCCTGCGGCACCGATCGCCAGGGTCAGCTTGTCGCAACCAAAGCCCTTGAGGTCCTTGGTCGCGAACTGCTGGCACAGGCCCTTGCGCGCCGAATCGCGGTCGAAGTCCCACGGGGCACGGCGCCGGCAACCGCGGCGCTTCTCGGCCGGCAGGTCGCGTGGCCAGTCATCCGGGATCAGCAGCTCGACCGGGTTGATCCGCTCAAGCTCGGCCAGCAGATTTTCCCAGCCTTTGATTTCCTGCACGCTGAAGTTGCCGCTGGTAATGTCCAGCACGGCCAGGCCGAACAGCCGCTCATCGCCGAGCACGGCGGCAATCAGATTGTCGCGGCGCTCATCGAGCAGCGCCTCGTCGCTCACCGTGCCAGGAGTGATGATACGCACCACCTGACGCTCGACCGGGCCCTTGCTGGTCGCCGGATCACCGATCTGCTCGCAGATCACCACCGACTCGCCGAGCTTGACCAGCTTGGCCAGGTAGCCCTCGGCCGAATGGAACGGTATCCCGCACATCGGGATCGACTGGCCGGCCGACTGACCGCGCGCGGTCAAGGTGATGTCCAGCAGCTTGGCGGCTTTCTTCGCGTCTTCGTAGAAGATCTCGTAGAAATCGCCCATGCGGTAGAACATCAACTGGTCCGGGTGCTGATTTTTCAGCCGCCAGTACTGTTGCATCATTGGAGTGTGCGCGGATATTTCAGATATGTGCTTATTCATCAATAGCTTAGCGGCAATTCATTCCGCGGAAGGGGCAGATTTGGGGCATTCTGACGTAGAAAGCACCGATTTGAAACCTATGAGCTAAGGTTACCAGCATCGGGCGACATGCATGGGGTGAAGAACCACAACGCGGTGGCGAAACTGGTTTTTTTCTTGCTATGATGGCCCATTGATACCATTGCGGTTTAATAGAGTCCGCAGGCTACGCGAGGTTTGTCTGACCGTTCAGTTGCAGTGGGTAAATTTATGCAACTGATCTAGACGCAGGCTGCCAAAAGCTGACTATGTTTTCTTGGGATGAGCAACGATGGATCAGGTTGAGATCAAGCGCAGAGAGTCCAGCATCGTCGTGATCGGAACGTTCGATCCGCGCGAGATGGCTCCGCATTGGTTTGTCAAGCATGGATTGATACCCCAAGAGGACTACACTGACGCACTAGAAGTCGACGTTGTATATAGTGAGATGACCAAGTTTACTCTGGGTAATATCATTATCGAAATTCTACCTACCAAGATTATTTTACGATCAGGCATTGAAACTCTCGATTATCGTATACACGATCTTGCGCTCGGGATCCTTACTGTGATTAAGGGTGCGGGCGTAAGCGCAATTGGTTTCAACGTTTTCAATGACTGGTATTTTGAGGATGTGAGTCTCTGGCATAAAGTTGGAGATCTTCTCGCTCCAAAGCAGCCATGGTTAGATGCCATTGCTGACTCACCGAAAGCGGGCTTAATGAAAATGCAGATGCAGGTCACTAAGCCTGAAGGCGTCCCAGGTGTTTATAATGTAGGGGTGAGTTGGCTGGAAGAGAAGCAATGGATACGTTTCTCTTTAAATGATCATTACGATGAGTCTGGTGTCTCTGCTAAGTTGAAAAACCCCTATCTCAAGAAGTCCAAGGGTTTTGACGCTGTTTCTGTGTTAACTGCATTCTGGCAGCATACACTAGATTTTCAGAAGCACATTGTTAATGGTTTTATTGAACAAGCTCGGAGTGTGTAGAAATGTCTGCAGCCGCACAGCTGGTTCCTGTTTCATCTTATGAAAATTTTTTTGCTGATCGAGGAGTTGTTCTGGCCGAAACGCCTGCGTTAGAGTTGGTAAAGCAGACGGCAGAACAAGTCGGTTCGTTAGTAGAGGATTCTACTCATCTTATCTCTTCTCAGGAAGGTGGAGATATTGGGATGGTTAAAGCGCCTGCATCCGTTGAGCGAAACTTCTCTGGATGGTCAGAAATAAAGCAGGCCTGGGAAGGGCGAGTAGTCGAGCATTATCCCGATGATCGCGAGTTTGTTGCTATTATTTCCGATAGGACTAATAAATCCAATCCTGATGAAGAAGTCGTTATTGGGTACGAGAGTGTGCTTGAATCGGATGTTGGTCTGATATCTGAAGGTGCAATCTTCTTCTGGAATGTTGGTACTTATCGTAAGTTAGCGAAGGTATCTGGAAAGATTGGTCCAGCGATGAATAAATGGGAATTGCGCTTTCGTCGATTACCGCCAATCTCTCAGGAAGTTCTGGAAGAAATTAAAGAGTACAGCAAAGGATTGTCGAAACTGATCCATGGAAATTAATCTGCAGCCTCCTGCAGTCAACGAAATCGAAATATCTCTTTTTGGACCCGGAACGGGTGAGTGTGTTGTTGCTCACCTCGGTAACAATGAGTGGATGATTGTAGATTCATGTACTGCTTATAGAAAGCCTCAGCCTATTGCACTGAAGTATTTGTCAGATCTTGGCGTTGATCCTGAAAATGTGAAGCTAATAGTTATCACGCATTTCCACGATGATCATACTGGAGGTATGGTCGCTTTGATTGAAGCGTGCGTGAAAGCTGAGATCTACATTTCAGGAGCACTGACCAACGATGAGTCAATTGCTTTTGTTATGGCTCATGCGCTTGGCGATGTTCTGGCTGATTTAGGTAAGCCGAGTACATTTGAGATCGCAAATATCCTCAAGGCGGTTGGGGAGCGCCATGTGCGATGCGTTCAAGAGAATCAAGTTCTGTATCGTAAGAATGGGATTGAAGTCAACGCCCTGTCACCCTCATCGCGGGCGGTCACTCAGTCTCGAGCGTCGTTCGCGAGCAAGTTTGTTGCGACGGGCGTCGACTTCCGTAAGTTGGCGAACCGATTGCAGCCAAATCTGTGTGCAATTGCGCTGCACGTATGTAATGGTACAGATACGATACTGCTTGGCTCCGACCTGGAAGTTTCGAACGATCCGGCATTGGGGTGGACGGCAGTTCTCAATAACGTAACACGCCCAACATCCACTGCAGCTCTTTTTAAAGTGCCGCATCATGGGTCGCACAACGGTCATTGCCCTCATGTTGTAGCTCAGATGCTAAAGGCGACTCCTATTTCGATTTTAACAACCTTTAATAGATCCTCGTTGCCTCGTCTTGATGATATCGAGAGGATCAAGGCATATTCATCGAAGCTTTTCCATACGACAATCCCGAAGGCCAAGGTTCATCCACCTGCTCGCGAGCGTGTAGCCGAAGAAAGTCTCGCAGCAGTAGCCAAATCACGTCGAGTTGTGACCGGGCACATCGGTCATATCCAGGTGCGGATGGCTAACGGTGTGTGCGAAGTTACGCACAATGAGCATGCTAGTGCGGCGGCGTGACTACCGTTTTTTCAGATTGCTCCATATCCTCGCTAGCTCTGTATCTGACTCACTATCCATCCATTTCGCATAGACTTCAACCAGCATGCTGAAGTCTTTGTGGCCCATCTGTTTAGCGATGAATGCCAGGTTTCCTCTAGCTGTTAGGCACCAGCACGCGTAGGTGTGACGAGTTTGGTATGGTCGCCTGGGCCGGATTCCCGCGCGCCGCTGTATTCCTGCCCACTTGGTATTCCACGCGGTTGAAACGAACCACTCATTGATGACCTTTTTCCGTGCCTGTGTGCTTGGTGATAGGAGTGGGGTGACCGATTCGTCTCGCCATTCATGCCGGTTGTGGTACACGCGTATGTCCCGCTTGGGGTGCTTGGCCACGATGGCAATCAGTGTTCGGCACGCCTCGATCGCGGGCTCCATCAGCAGCACTGTGCGGGGTTTGCCTGTCTTGGGGAGTTTGAATGTGCCATTGGCGGTGATCGCCCTGGTCACCTCAATCTTCCCGGCCTGCAGGTCGATGTCCTCCACGGCCAGCGCGCATAGTTCGCCGGGGCGCAGGCCGGTGTAGACGGCAAGGGTGGTCGCGGCGACATCTTGAGGGTGCAGGCAGCCTTTCGTGACAATCAGCTCGAGCTCCTCGTGCGTCAGTGGATCCGGCTCTTTTTCGCTCATGGCAAAGCGTGTGCACGCAGCGGCGAGTCCGGCCAGGCAGTATCTGTTGCTTTCGCACCATTTGAGGAAGCCGGCGAAGGTGGCCAAGTAATGGTTGGCGGTCGATGGTGCGCGGGTCTCAATCAGTCGCGTCCGGAGTAGGTGGATATCCTCGGGCAGCAGGATGCCTGCAAGTCGATCCTTACCCACCAGCTCGACGCATATGTCGATGGCGTAGGCGTACTTCTCCTCGGTCATGGGGGTGATGTCGATAGCCTTCAGCGGCTTGTAGCGTTCTGCCAGCGCCTCCAGCCGCTCGTCCTTCGCGCTGCTGTAGTTCCCGGCATGCTTCGAGTTCGGGAAGTGGCGCCCGTACTCGAAGGTGTTGGTCTTGATCTCATGAAGAATCGCCGCCCTGAGTAGCGCGGCATGTTTAATGTTGGCCTTGGTCACCGGCAGGCCAAGGGACTCACGGCAGCGGATGCGGCGCCACATGAAGACGATCCGCAAATTGCCGCCGTGTATCTCGATGCCTCTGTGCTTGGCCAGCTCGGCCTCTAGGCCACCTGTGATGCGCTCTCGGCCCACTTGTCGTACTCAGCAATGTTGATGGTTATGCGGCCGTCAGGCGCCTTTCGCCAGATTCGGCCCTGTGCCCAGGTCCCGTTTTTCACCTTGTGTCGAATGGCATCTTCGGAATACCCGGTGAGTTCGGCCGCTCGGTTAATAAGGACCCAGCGTGGAGTACTCATGGGCTCACCTCACGTGCCTTTTTGCGATCCAGACGTTCGATCTCAGCCAGGATCAGAGCACCGGCTTTGATAAGCATCTGCCGCTGAGGCTGGGGCTTCCATGTCTCTGGAGCCCATGGCCACATTGTTGGAGCCTGCGTGCTTTCGGCGTACGGTAGGTTCCAAGAGCGAGCCCACCAGGCATAGGTACTGGCAGCATCTGCAAGTTGTCCTGAGGTGTATTGGTCGTCCCGTTCAGGTGTGTAGCTTTCGGCTTCGATCTGGCGCGCCCGCTCCGCCAGAACATCACATGCCGCCAGCTGAGTCGCGATAGGCGTGCCGCCCAGCTTGGCAGATTGGGTGTTGAGGTCGGGCTTGCAGCCCTCTTCTTTGTCGAGGCTGGGGCAAGGCGCTACGTTGGAGTCGGATGCACTGGAGAGCAGAATGCTGCTGTCGGGCTTACAGCCCTCTGCATTTACCTGGCGGCGGCGCTCGATCTCGGCGATCAGCTCCAGCACGGTCGCGGGCGGTAACGCCATGCCGTAGTCGTTGAGCGCAACATAGTCGTATTGATCACGCTTTGCTTTGGTGGCGAGCGCTTTCAGTTTCAGAATGTCGACGCTCATGATTTGCTCTCCTGCTTGATAATGAATCCAGCCGCTTGGCGGATTTTGGAGCATTTATCGTGGCCACCCCGGCGGGTGCGAGACTTGCTGCAAACGTTGCAGATCGCCGACATCGCAGGGCGAAGTAGGGACTGCATGCCGCTTGGCGTTCTGGCTTCTGGCTGATAGCTGGTAGCGTTGTTCACAGCGAGTACCTCTCAAAAACGCGGCGGGCTGCAGGGCTCAGCGCGAAATCCGTAGTGGCGTTGGTGTAGATAACAGTCGGTAACGTGCCGCTTGGGGCTGCTGAGTAGGGAGTTGCCTGGTGGAGAGCGGCGAGGGCGGCGACAAAGGCAACTGCGAATAGCATGCTGATTAGTTGCCAGACGCGTTCGGGTTTAGTCATTGCGGCAGGCCTCAATCTGCGTGAAAACAAGTGCCCGGGCGTATGCGAAAAGCTGGTCCGCTGATACGGGCTCTATGCACTGCTCCCCGTTCTGCACGGCTTCCAGGCGAGTGCGGTAAAGCCCGGCCGGGCCGAGCCAGGCGACGGCGCTATGTTCCGGATCCGACACTGGGCAATCGTCTGTTTTGGGACGGGGGCCTTGGTGGTCGCGACCACATTTTCTGCAGTGATGCAATCCGCCGTCGTTCCCCTCTGATGTGTTCCAGTGATGCGCATGCGTGCTCATGCTGCTGCCTCCGCTTTAGGGGCGCTGGCCGGCGTTGCACGCAGATGGGCATGAATGCGCTTGGCGATTTCATCGGCGGCTGTAGCAAGCTCGCTTGCTCGATCAGCCTGAGCTCCCGCCTTCAGGGCCATATGAAGTCGCTGGGCCAGGCGCAGCGCTTCGGCAGTGCTGAGCAGCCGTTCGTAATCGCTCCTGGTTACCGCCATCCCGGTGTAGGACATGATTCGCGCCTCGAGCTCGGCGATCGTGCGCTTTAGGTTGGCAACGGTGAGGTTGTGTTTACGTTGGTCTTCTTCACGGGCGGCAACCAGATGCGAAATGTCCTTGTTCAGAGCTGCGCTATAGCTATTGAGCTTGTGTTGATGCTCCACGAAGCCTTCGTCGTAGGCGCGGCGGTGTACCTTGGCGATCAAGATGGGAAGGACGAGCAGGGTGGCCAGCCAGATGATGCCTGCGGCGAGTGCGTACTGATGCGGTTGCATGTGCTGTGCTCCAAAAATGCCCGCCGCCGGGGTATGTGAGAGCCGGTGGCGGGCTTGTTGCCCCTGGTGGCCGGGGCGGCCTGGTTCAAGCTGTTTGAGTGGCTGGGCCAGCTTGGCGATCGAGGTACTTGGCAAGGTTGTGCAGATAGATCACGTGCGGCGCCTTGGCTGAGTCGTGTAGCTTGCTCAGCGTTAGCGGGATCTCGCCTCTGTTGATCAGCTCCCTGAAGCGGCGGTCTGACCGGATGTGAGGGAAGTAACGCTCTCTCACTTCCGTCAGCGACGGGCAGGGGGTGCTCCACTCGTTGCGTAGTTGGTCAAGAGTGCTCATGCGCACTCCCCGAGCCCCTCCTGGACGGGCCAGAGCTTCGCGCGTATTGCTTCGGCCAGGTGCTCTTTGCTGGCCCCGGTGACTGCGGCGCAGACTTCGCCCTCGTCATTGGTTACCACTGCGCCCAAGGGGCGATCTCGGTTGACGGTGGTGATGACGTAGGCGGTCTGTCCGGCCTTCAGGACCCCGTCCACGCTTTCCTGCGCTTCCATGAGAGCGATCGCCTCATCTGATTGAGTCCCGGAGTCAGCTCGGCCATTGGCCAGGTCCTGCAGGAAGTCACGCAA
This sequence comes from Pseudomonas sp. 1121_17, assembly GCF_052850745.1. NCBI lineage: Bacteria > Pseudomonadati > Pseudomonadota > Gammaproteobacteria > Pseudomonadales > Pseudomonadaceae > Pseudomonas > Pseudomonas sp. 1121_17. Next base: position 195,559 of record NZ_VXCX01000003.1, on the reverse strand, counting down.
GGACTGGCACTTGGTCTCCAGCTTGCGAGGCATGGTCATCGAACTGCTCAGCGGCCCCATCGCCACCTTGATATGATGGGTCGTGTCGTCGTTCTCGACTCGGATCTGCACGTCCAGAGTGGCGTCGGGGCGGCGAAGGGTGCAGGTAGCGGTGCCGCCGTTTTCCAGGGTTCGCTCCAGGCCCATGACCCGGCTCAGTGGGATGCTGAACTCGCTCATGCGATGCCTCCCAGAACAGGTACGGCTTGGGCGTTGCCGCTAGCGGTCGCGACAATTCGCAGTCCGGTGCGGCGCTGAAATGCTTCCAGCGAGGCGGGTTGGCTGCAGGTGGTCGGGTGCAGGTACACCTTGCAGGCTGTGCTGTGCTGAACGTTTTGCATGTCTTGGTCCTTCATTGAGAGAGGCGAAGCCAAGACAAAATTAGTGATGCTGATTTGTTATGTCAACAGTGTTACTGATATTTATGATGCGTGGTGACAACAAAAAACCCGCCGAAGCGGGTTTGGGAGGTAGTCAGAGGTCGACTATTTTGCGTCGAGCTCGACCGCAAATTGTCCACTCTTCGTCAAGTCGGATGATGCGCTCGGGCCAGTCTGGGTTGGTGGCATAAAGGTAAAACTCGCTGCCTTCCATTCTCAACTGCTTCAGCGTGACGCCCTGGTCTCGTGTGCGCTTGGCTACCACAAAGTCGCCCGTCTCCCATTGCATATCAGGGTCAACAACAACCTTCTCTCCAGGCTTGAAGTCGGGCTCCATGCTCAGCCCTTCGACTCGGAGGATGAATGAGCGTGGCCCGGCTGGACCGCCTGCTTCCACCCACTCTTCGGCATCTGAGGGTTGGAACTGTTCAATGGCCTCACAAAAGGCGCCCGCTTTCACGTATCCAATCACAGGGAGCAGTCGGCCTGCAGATCCCAGTGTTGTGGTGTTTGAGACGCCTTGCCTTACATCGTCGATGTAGTGAGCTTTTACCAGCCGGGGGCTCACTTCCTCAGGGCTAAATGCCAAGGCTCGGCTCAAGCTGATCAGAGCGGTTATGTTCAGCGGGATTTTGCCGTTCATGTACTGGCTGACCACGCTTTGACTTGACCAGCCACATTCGTGTGCCACTTGATCCTGATTGAGTGTTGGATCTGCGGCTTTGCGAGCTTTGTAGATCGCTTTTAGGCGAGCGGCTTCTTCAGCCTGGTATGGAGGTCTGGTAGTCATGCTCACCAGACTATTAGCGTACCTTATGCCTATCAAAGAGTGTTGCTTATTTTTTGCTTGAACATAAAAAGAAGTAGTACTAATATCCACGCACTGACCCTTTGAGGACATTGGGATGGAGAGTGAGTTTGGTATGCCTTTGCGAGAGTTCGCGAAGGTCAAGAGTCAGCCGGAGCTGGCTGAGCTGCTTGGGGTCACCCAGAGCGCGGTTTCTCAAATGTTGAACTCATCGCGCGATATCCGTGTGCGCTGTGACGAGACTGGCGATTGCCTTGCAGTAGAAATTCGCCCGATAGGGCGGCGGTGTAAGCCAAAGCAGTAAGAGCGCTGTGCCAGGACTCTCACCTCCCGGCCCAGCTATGACAGTACAACGCACTATCACTCTCGTCGTCCGGCGGCCTCTCTCACAAGTGAAGCCGGACGACTATTACCGCATGCCATGCCCGCACAGCACGCAAGGCACAGCACACAGGTCGTGGTCGTAGGATAGGTCTTACCTCATCCTATGACTAGGCCGTAAACCGAGGATTTACGGTTATGAGCAGGATTGATCTTTTGCCGGGCGCTGGCCCGGTCCTCACCTTACGGCAGGCGCTCTATCGCGCAGGTCGTGACTACCACGGCGGAATCACCAAGCTAGCCTTTGACATGGGGCTTGAGGTGGATACGCTGCAGAAGAAGCTCCATCACAATGAAGAGCGCCGCTGGCCGACCCCTGATGAGATCGAAGAGATCGTCCAGTGGACGGCCGACCCGCGTCTGCTTGACGCCCTGCTTCGCCCGGCAGGTGCCGTTTGGTACCGGCCTGAAGCCGTACCGGCCACAAACGATGCGCTCCACGCTGTCGCGAAGCTTCTTGAGGAGTCCGGCCAGTTCGTTGGAAGCCTGCATGATGGTGCCTCGGACAACATCTGGACGCTGACAGAGGTCTTGGATCTGGAGCAGCGGGGGCTGGACGTGATTCGCCAGGTGCTGGCAATCATGGCGGGCGCCCGTCAAGCTATGGAGGACGAAGCTCATGGCTGATGCCGTCGATTTTGCCAACGACCATGCCGAGTACTTCCTGCAGCTGTCATTGCAGCGCCTTGCAGGACTTCCTGAGAAGCCGAGTGCGCAGTTTTGCGAAGACTGCGACGATCCGATCCCATTGGCCCGCCAGCAGTCAGTCGCCGGTTGCGAAACCTGCGTCGATTGCCAGGCCCTGCGGGAGCGACGCAGATGAGCGAGCGCCCAACTCCTACCACAGCTGATTGGGCGCGGCGTTACATTGAAACCTTCAGTCTGGCTCTGGTTCCCATCGAGCCGGGCGAGAAGGGGCCGAAGGGTCACGGCTGGAACAAGCCCGGTGGTTACTTCACTGCCGCCGATGATGCTGAGGCATTCTGGACGAAGCGTCCGAGCCACAACCTAGGTGTTGTGCTCGGGCCTAGTCGCGTCTGCTCGTTGGACGTTGATGACGTTGAGTTTACCCGGCAGGTGCTGCAGCAGACGCTTGGGCTCGATGTTGACGCCCTCGCCGATGCATACCCGACTTCGGTGGGTAACCCGGAGCGTTTCCGCGTGATGTTCCGCGCTCCGGACGGTGTGGAACTGAGTCGTCACGCCCTGGTTTGGCCTAACAAGAATGACCCCGATGGCACCATCTACAAAGGACTTATGGCGCAGGTGAAAGCTGCCGTAGACGAGGATGATGCCGGCCGCGAAGCCGCTTTCCGCATGGCGGCTGAGCCTTTCAAAAAAGTAACGGTCTTTGAGCTTCGGGGCGGTCTGGTACAAGACGTACTGCCGCCTTCCATCCACCCAGGCACTGGAAAGCCCTACACATGGCGCACTGCGCCAGATGCCGGTGGGTTGCCGGACCTGCCCCCCGAATTGCTGGCGATCTGGCAGGGCTGGGATGAGTTCAAGCCTAGAGGGGAGGACGTTTGCCCTTGGAGGCCGAAGCTTCCCGCGGCTGCGCCTCGACCCATGTCTAAGCCATCACCTACTGCAGCACGTTCTGGTGAACGCCTCCCCGAGGTCATCCCTGAGTTCAATCGCATCCATGACATCGCCACGATGATCGAGGCGCACGGCTACAAGCGTCTCGACGGGAAGTGGCTGAGCCCACACAGTAGTTCCGGGATGCCGGGGGTGACTATCACCGACGGCAAACTCTACTCGCATCACACTTCGGACCCGCTGGCAAACGGGCACAAGAACGATGCCTTCGACGTGTTCTGCATTCTGATGCACGACGGCGATCAGAGGGCAGCTACCAGAGCGGCAGCGCAGATCCTCGGCATCGACGCCAAGTCTCGCCCGCCGGCACCGCCGCCTTTGGGAGAGCTTCCCCGCGCCCCATCTGTCGCCGAGCAGGCCGATCAAGCCGAAGTGGGTGCTGACCCTGCCTTCGCTGACCCAGGTCCAAGCGAGCCGGGCCCGGCCGCATCCTCGGCCGGCGGGGGGGAGGGGGGAGAGGGCCTTGTCCTGAAAAGTGCCAAGCGTCGCTTCGCCTTGGTTGAAGGCACGACGAACGTTTGGGACATGGACAAGGGGCAGTCGATGAAGCGATCAGGCTTCGAGGCCCTGGTAGGCAAACCCCTTGCTAAGCAGTGGATGGAGAGCACCGACAAGAAGCTGGTCTCGTCCGAACAGGTCAAGGAACTCGAGCAGGCCCGCAAGATGTCGAGCAAGAAGGGAGGTGCGATGAACCTCGCCCCGCTCGACCGCTATGTGTATATCGATGGGACCAAGGAAGCCTGGGATCGAGAGAAGAAGCGGCGCCTGCCCGAGGGCAGCGTCAAGATGGCCTTGGGCGATGCGTACCAGCTTTGGCTGAACAGCCCGAATCGCCGGGTGGTCGACGTCGACCACATCGTGTTCGACCCGACGATGACTAAGGACCCTGCGCTCTACATCAACACCTTCGAGGGCCTGCCGCTTGAGCCGGTGCGGGATGCCGCCGCCTGCGAGAACCTACGGTGGCTGATCTCCTTCCTGTGCAACCACGACGCGGTGGCCCTGGACTGGCTGGTCAGGTGGCTGGCCTATCCCCTGCAGCACATGGGCGCCAAGATGGACACTGCGGTGCTGTTCCATTCCACGATGGAAGGCTCGGGTAAAAGCTTGCTGTTCGCGGACATTATGGGCGAGCTGTACGGACGGTATGGCGCAACGGTTGGGCAGACCCAGCTCGAAGGCAACTTCAACGCCTGGCAGAGCGGCAAGCTTTGGGCGGTATTTGAAGAGGTTGTCAGCCGCGACCAGCGCTACAACCAAGTGGGCAAGATCAAGCACATGATCACTGGCAAGACGGTGCGCATGGAATCAAAGTTCATCAACGGCTGGGAAGAAGCTAACCACATGAACTCGGTGTTCCTGAGTAACGAGATCATGCCCTGGCCGATCAGCGAGAGCGATCGACGGATGTTGGTGATGTGGCCACTGGAGACGTTGCCGCCCGAGCGGCAAAAGGCGATCGCCCACGAGCTGGCCAATGGTGGTGTTGCCGCCTTATATGGCTGGCTGCTGGACGTCAATCTGGGGGAGTTCAACCAGCGTACTCGCCCGCCAGAGACTGAGGCCCGTCAGCGCTTGGTCGAGCTGAGCCGCACGGCGTGGCAAACCTTTTTCTATCTCTGGCGAGCCGGCGAGCTGGGGCACGGCCTGTGGGGCTGTTGCCTGACCTCGGATGTGTACGCGATGTTCTTGGAGTGGTGTTCCCACAACAAGGAGAATTCCATGAGCCACACCAAGTTCTCGCTGATGTTCAGCGCGAAGGTGGAGAAGACGCGGGCAATCCCCTGGACCGATGGCAACAACCGCCGATTCGCGGCGTTCTTCTTCCCGAGCGATGGCGATCCTTCCCTGCCCCCATCCTTAGTGGCGGCCGAGCTGGGCAAGAACGTCGTCGAATGGCGTGCCCGGGCGAAGCGGGCGGGCTGGAGCGTGGACGGTTGGGACCACATCAAGAGGCTCGCAGCATGACTACGTCTGAATGTGTGTTGGGTGTGTTGAGTTGGTGTTGGGTTGGTTTTGGAAAGCCAACACAGGTTAAGGCCCCGAATTCTTTGGCGTTGCGAGCATGTGTGTTGGGTGTGTTGGGTTTGCGCGCGCGCGCGCGCAGGCGCGCTCTTCTAAACCGTGAATCCGAAGTGACAAAAAATCTCCATGCGAGACTCGATAGACCCAACACACCCAACACACTTCACACAGATTTATCTAATCCATTGAATTCGTTGAGCTTCAAGTGTGTTGGGTCCGTGTTGGGTTGGCTGATTGTGTGTTGGGTATCAATTTTGGAGGGATGGTGATGACGATGGAGACGGGAATGCGCCTTCAGCTCCTTGTGCGGCTTGCCCAGCACCGGATGGACATGGCGGAATTGATCGACCCAGTAGAGCGCCTGCGCCTGGTGGGCGAGCTGATGCAGCACTGGGGCGATCAGCGCGGGAAGCTGGGGCTGGAAGCAAGCCTTGGCAGCCAGATGGGCACAATCATGGAGTGGAAGGGATCGGCTCCACGCACCGGCGCATCGGGTGCCCGTATTCTGATCTCGGGTGCGGGGCTGGATCACGCCGCTGCGGAGGTTGATGCGGCGGTCGCAGAACTGGCTCGCAGGAATGATCGCGGCGTAACGCTGGCCAAGCTGGCCGAGTTGCGTTACCTGCACCGGGCCACCATTAGGGAGCAGATGCGCGAAGTAGGGCTACCGGAGCATGCCGACCGTACCTACCGCAACTGGATTAAGACGTTACACCTGCAGGTGCTGGCCATCCTGGCGGCGCGCTCGGGCCGCGCTCGGCAACAGACCGTTCGTCGGGTTGGAATGCAACTTGTGTGCAACATTGATGCTACATAGCTACCACATTGCGGCGTACCGTAAATCACCCCTTTTCGGTTTTTCCGATGGCGTGTAAAAAGGCGCCACGATATGAAAAGTGCGCTTAGGCGCTTCCCCTACAAGCACCGTGCTGTGCAACCCGCCCCGATCTTTCGGTGCACTGAGAACCCTGCCATCTGGCGGGGTTTTCTGTTTCTGGCGCCGTGCTTTGCCAACGAGGCTTACATGAACAGCGAGCAACAAGCGTTAGCCGAGATACCGATCTGGATGGTGATCGTTCTGTCTCTGGTCGGCGGTGTATCGGGCGAGATGTGGCGGGCCGACAAGGCTGGGGTCAGCGGTTGGAGTTTGATCCGGCGCCTGGCACTGCGGTCGGGTGCCTGTGTGACCTGCGGTGTGGCGACCAACATGCTGCTGTATGCCCTTGGGGTTTCGGTGTGGGCGGCAGCGGCGGTGGGTTGCTTGACCGCGATGGCTGGCGCCGACGTGGCGATCAACCTCTACGAACGCTGGGCTGCTAAGCGGCTGGGCCTCGGTCAGGTGCCACCAGCCGAGACAGGGCAGTGACCCCGGCGGGTGCGGGCCGTCCGCATTTGCCGAATTTTGGGTCCTCCCTCGGGGGTGCCTCCTACACGGGTACGCAGACTCGCGGTTTCTCTGCAGCTGAGGTGTGTGCAGGGATGTCCGTCTTTTCAAGGACTTAGCAATGGGAAGGACAGTCAGCAAGGCCGAACTTGGTGAGATCGTCGGTCGTGATGAGCGCACCCTCAGCCGCTGGCAGAAAGACGGAATGCCGGTAATCGAGTTCGGTGTGGGGCGCGGCAACGAAAACCAGTACGACACCCAGGCGGTGATCGAGTGGTTGATGCGCCAGGCTGCACTGAACGGCAAGAAAGAGAGTACTCGGGACCGACTAGACAGGCTTCGCGGTGACCGCGAGGAACTGGCGCTAGCTAAAGACTTGGGCGAAGTCGTGATCGAGGCAGAGATGGTTTCCCGCTTCGAGGCAGTCATCACCGCCGCCAAGATCGAGTTGCTCAACACCCTACCGGATGACCTGGCCTCAACGTTGTCCGCCCGTTACGGCGTCGCAGTTGACGATCAACTGATCCGCGAGCCCATCGAACTAATACTCAGGAGGTTGTCCGCGTATGACGAGGATGACGATGATCCCGAATGGGATCCTGACGAGCCGGACGATGAGGAGGGCTCTGAAGAAGACGGCGAGTAAGGGCATCAGCAGGGCGTGTAAAAAGTGGGCGCCTCCGCCACGAATGACCATCATCGAGTGGGCCGCCAAGTACCGTTACCTCTCAACCGAAGAGGCGGGTAAGCCTGGGAAATACCGCTTCGATGTTACACCTCACCTGGTTTGGCCAGGTGGTCCACTGGAAGCCTTGGATGATCCGAATGTGTTCGAGGTCGTTGGTCGCAAGTCTGCGCAGGTGGCCTGGACTTCAGGTGTGATGGGTAATGCCATCGGCAAGTGGATCGATCTTGATCCGTCACCAATCCTGATTCTGTTTCCCAAGGCCGAGGCGGCGAAGCAGTATGTCGCTGAGAAGTTGGAGCCGATGATCGCGGCGACCAAGCGCTTGCGTAACAAGGTTGACCTACGCAGCCGTAAGCTGCAGCAGCGTCAGGACTTCAAGAGGTTCCCTGGCGGCTTCCTCAAGATGGTCGGCTCTAACAGTCCATCCAGCGTGAAGTCCACCCCGGTGCCCCGGGTCGCGGTGGAAGAGCCGGACGACTGCAACCTGAACCTGCGCGGGCAAGGCGACAGTATCAAGCTGGCCAAGGAACGCCTCAAAACGTTCCGGCGGTCCAAGATTATTATCGGTGGGACACCCACTATCAAAGGCCTCTCGGCGATTGACGCTGAGCTGGAGCTGTCGGACAAGCGCATTGGCCTCGTTCCATGCCATGGGTGTGGCCAGTCGCACGCACTGAGCTTCGAACATCTGCACTGCGACGAGGATTTCAGCTACTTCCACGAGGTATACGGCAAGCGTCGGCCGGAAACGGCGTACTACGCCTGCCCTCATTGCGGCGAGATCTGGGACGATCACCAGAAGAACGCCAACCTTCAGCACGGCCGCTGGGAAGCTACTGCTGAGTTCCGGGGTATCGCGGGTTATATCCTGAATGAGCTGTATGCCACGTTTCATGGCTCTCGCTTTGAAGTGCTGATGGAGAAGAAGCTCCAGGCCGAGCACGCAGCCTCAAACGGCAACCACGGGCCGATGATCGCCTTCACGAACAGCCAGATGGGCGAGTGCTACGAGTACAAAAGCAATGCACCCAAGACGGATGAGCTGGAGAAGCGCGCCGAGCCTTATGCCGAACTGACAGCGCCAAAGGGCGTGTTATTGGTGACAGTCGGCGTGGACGTTCAGGGCGACCGACTCGCCCTGATAATCGTCGGCTGGGGGAGGGGCGAAGAGTCCTGGCGGTTGTACTGGGGCGAGTTGGAGGGCAACCCGATTGACCCTCACGATCCAGTGTGGACCGAACTCGACAAGATCGTCGCCACCCCAATCACCACCGAGGGCGGCGCTCAGCTTGCCGTTTCAGCGGTCAGTATCGACAGCTCCGACGGCAACACCAGCGATGCGGTCTACACCTACGTGCGGGACCGCCAGCGCTTCAACATCATGGCGATCAAGGGCGCATCTATCGACAGCCGAGATCGGGAGATCTTCACCAAGCCGGCACAGTCGGCGGACACCAGCCAAGACAACACCAAGGCTGCCAAGTACGGTCTGCGCGTTTACATCGTCGGCACCCACAAGGCCAAGACGCTGATCGATGGTCGGATGCGACTCTCGGGCAGCGGTCCTGGCCGCATGCACTGGTACAGCGAGATCCGTGCTGACTACTACGAGCAGGTGACCAACGAAGTTCTGGCGCCGCATCCCCGACAGCCAAGCAAGATGGTCTGGCAGAAGAAGGCCGGGCGCCGAAACGAAGCGCTGGACTGCGAAGTGTATGCCTTGCACGCGGCCCGGAGCCTCAAGACGCATTTGCTGCGCGATCACGAGTGGGACCAGCTGGAGCAGCAACAGCTTCAGCCCACCCTCTTCAACACTGAGCAGGCGGTAGCGCCGGTGCCCCGCCGCGCAGTAACTCGCGGGCGTGGTACTCGGAGTCGCGTCAGCTAACAGAGGTTCACCATGACAGAAGCACAACAACGCCTTGCGGAAGTACGGGCGGCAATTTCGGCCGTCCTGAAAAACGGCCAGCGCCTGCGTCGGGCGGACCGTGAGGTCCAGCTGGCCGAACTCAACAGCCTGCGCCTGCTGGAGAATCAGTACGCCGCGCAGGTCGCTGCTGAGACAGCAGCTCTTCAGCGCCGTGGTCGCAACCGCGTTTCGTACGTGAGGGTTTGACCATGGCCTTCTGGAAGCGTGAAAGCGCAGCCGATCAGCTGATGCGCGAAGCCGTAAAGCTTGCCAAGGCTACGGCGGGCGGCCAACAGATCGTCGCTCAGGGCGGCGGTGGCGGGGTTGAAACCCGTTGGCGAGGTGCCTCGCGGATGCTGCGCAGCATGGCCAGCTGGATCCCAGGCTTGGGAAGCCCACGCCGCGATTTCAACCAGAATGAGCGGCGCATGCTGGTGGCTCGCTCCCGTGATGCCATGCGCAACCACCTGATCGCCCGTGCGGCTATCACTCGGCTGCGCACCAACGTTGTCGGCACCGGCCTGGTCTGTCGCGCGCAAGTTGACCATGAGGCGCTCGGCATCAGCGAAGCTGCTGCAGACGACCTGAACGGCGAGCTTGATCGCCTATGGTCGCTGTATGCCGATGACCCTCGAGAGTGTGATGCCGAAGCGACGCTCAATCATTACCAGCTCCAGGCGCTGGTGCTGGTGTCGTCAATGGTTGCGGGCGATGTGTTCGTGGCCAGCCCGGACCAGGAGCGTCCCGGTTGCATCTTCAGCACCCGCCTGCAGTTGATCGAATCCGACCGTGTGAGCAACCCGAATGCGGGTCTGGATCGAGCAGATCTGATCGATGGTGTCGAAGTCGATGGTCTTGGAGCGCCCGTGGCCTACCACGTGTGTACCGGCTATGCCGGCGAGCATCTGGTTGGCAAGCCTCTGAGCTGGGAACGGCTGACGGTCTTCGGTGCTGAAACTGGACGCCGCCGTGTGCTCCATGTGCTGGCAGACAAGGAACGGCCCGGCCAGAAGCGAGGCATGCCTTACCTGGCTCCAGTGCTCGAACCCCTGCAGAAGCTTGAGCGCTATGCCAGTGCTGAGCTAATGGCGGCGGTGATCTCGGCCATGTTTACGGTGTTCATCAAGAAAACCGGCGACTTCCAGGCAGGCAACCTGCCAATGAGCGCCTTGGCTGAAGAAGCTCCAGGCGGGGACGACACCACTGACGGCGAGCTGGCCCTTGGCGAGGGCGCCGTTGTCGACCTCGGTGTTGGGGAGGAGCCGATGGTGGCCAACCCTGGCCGGCCTAACGCTCAGTTCGATCCGTTCTTCACCGCCGTGGTGAAAGAGATCGGCTCAGCCCTGGAACTGCCATTGGAAGAGCTACTGCTGCACTACAGCAGCAGCTATAGCGCTGCCCGAGCCGCGATGCTCCAGGCCTGGCGCTTCTACAGCCTGCGGCGCTGGTGGCTCGCCTGCGACTTCTGTCAGCCGAGCCGCGAGCTGGTGATAGATGAAGCGGTGGCCAGAGGCCTGATTGATTTGCCGGGCTACGGCGATGCAGCCAAGCGCAAGGCTTACTGCCAGGCCATTTGGATAGGCCCGGCGCGCGGTGCCATCGACGAACTGAAGGAGGCCAACGCTGCTGGCAAACGCATCGATATCGGTGTCAGCAACGAAACGCTGGAGACCGCAGCTATGACCGGCGAGCCCTGGCAGCAGGTGTTCCGGCAACGTGTGCGCGAGGTCGAACAGCGCCGCCAACACAACCTGCAGGCCTTGCCGAAAGGTGGGCTGGAAAACCCACCTGAACCCCAACCCCAAGAGGAATAAATATGCCTCGAGCACTTGAGCTGGCTGCTTCGCAGCCCTGGCTGATGCTGCCCGACGCCCTGGATAACCTGTTGACCATCTCTGATCGCATGGGTGATCCGGTGGCGCTGGCGACCAAGCGCGGCGAACGGCTGGAGGAATCTCGTCAGGTCACGATGCGCGGCAGCGTGGCGGTGGTGCCTGTCATAGGGCCGATTTTCCGGTACGCCAATCTTTTCACCGAGATCAGTGGCGCTACAAGCACGCAGGTCCTGGCGACTGATATTCAGCGTGCTTTGGACGACCCCAAGGTCAAGTCCATCGTGCTCAACATTGACAGCCCGGGAGGCGTGGCATCGGGCATCAATGAACTGGCCGAGATGATCTACGCCGGTCGTTCCCAAAAGCGCATCGTCGCCTACATCGGCGGGATCGGAGCCAGTGCTGCCTACTGGATCGCCTCGGCAGCGAGCGAAATCATCATCGATGAAGCCAGCCTCGCCGGCAGTATCGGCGTCGTGGTCGAGGCGGTCATCGATAGCGAGAAGGCCAGCGGTCGTACCCGTTACTCAATCGTCAGTCGCAATGCCCCCAACAAGCGTCCGGATCTCGGTACCGAGGAGGGCCGCGCCAAGTTGGGCGAAACCATTGACGCACTCGGCGATGTCTTCGTGGGCAAGGTTGCCCGCAACCTCGGCGTCTCCGCAGACACAGTCCCCGAGATGGGCGATCACGGCGGCATCCGCGTGGGCGCAGACGCCGTTAAGCACGGCCTGGCCCATCGTGTGGGTTCGCTGGAATCCCTGATCACCGAACTGGCCAAACCGGCCTTCAACTCCCCAAGGATAAACACCATGACTACCGTCAAGACCACGGCAGAACTGCGCACGGCGATTGCTGCGGGCACCGACCCCAACACTATCGAAATCGCCCAGGCCGAACAGCCTGACACCGGCGCAGTGCGCACCGAGGCCGCTACGGCTGAACGCGAGCGCATCAAAGGCATTAATGCCCTGGCCAGCAAAGGCTTCGAGAAGGAGATCGAAGCGGCGATCGATGATGGCAGCTCCATCGAGGCCACGGCTTTGGTCATGTTCAAGGCAGCGCAGGACCGCGGCATTTCGCTGTCTGGCATCAAAGCTGATGCGCAAGGCGTCAGCAGCGCCATCCCGCCCGCAGGCGGCAAAGAAGGTGAGCGCAAGGCCGCCGTCAGCGCAATCGTTGCAGGCGCTTCGCGCCGCTAATAGGAGCTTCAAATGCCAAACCCTGAACGTAACACCTTCCTGCCGATTCAGCTTTCGGCGGGTGACTTCCCTATCGTCATGGACACCGGCCTGATCGCTGCTGGCCAGAAGCTGCCGCGCGGCGCGGTACTCGGCCAAGTCACCGCTTCGAAAGAGTACGTACTTTCGAAAGCTGCAGCTGAGGACGGCTCACAAGTGCCGAGCGCGATCCTGGACCAGGACATCGATACGACTGAGGGCGCCAAAAGCGCGCCCGTCCGGCTGACCGGCCAAGTGCTGGGCCAGCAACTCACCTTCGGCGAGGGTTTGACCTTGGCCGCCGCAAAGGCCGCGCTGCGTCCTCTTTGCCTCTTCATTCGCTGAACGGAGCACGTATGACTGACATTTTCGACACCCTGACCATGCTGGAAGCCGTGGAGCAAATGGCTACACCGCGACGCTTCCTCATGAATACGTTTTTCAACGCCGGCGCCCCGGAGACCTTTGGTACCGAAGCTGTCACCATCGACATCATCAAGGGCCAGCGCAAGATGGCGCCTTTTGTCCATCCGACTCTGCCAGGCAGTATTTCGCAGCGTACAGGCTTCAGCTCGTCTACCTACAAGCCGCCCTATATCCAGCCCAAGCGCGCGACTCGTGCTGAGCTGATTCTCAAACGTGGTGCTGGCGAGACGCCGTTCTCTACACGCAGCCCGCTGGAGCGAGCAGGCGAACAACTGGGGCGCGACCTGGTCGATCTCGACAGCGAGATCACCCGGCGTGAGGAGTGGATGTGCGCGCAGGCGCTCACCACTGGGCGGATCCGAGTGGTAGGTGACGGCGTGGACGACACCATCGACTTCCTCATGGAAGACACTCACAAGGTCACCCTGGCCAACGGTCGCTGGAACACGGAAGCATCGGACCCAATCGCAAACCTTCGCCAGTGGCGCCGCATGATCGCCAAGGATTCGGGCCGGTCGGCGAACGTGGCGGTGTTGAGCGCTGAAGCGCAGGACGCCTTCCAGAACAACAACGCGGTGCTGAAGCAGCTGAACAGCCGGCGCGTTGACTTGGGCCTGATCAAGCCCGAGGAATTGCCAGACGGGGTGACTTACCTCGGTTACCTCAATGATCCGGGCGTCGACCTGTACGCCTACGATGAGTGGCATGTGGACGACGAGGGTGACGAGCAGCCAGCGATTCCAGCAGGTGGCTTGATCTTGGGCTCGACCTCTACGCGCAATGCAATGTTGTATGCGGCCATTCAAGACATGGAGGCCATCGAGAGCGGCCTGGTTGAAGCCGCGCGCTTCCCAAAAAGCTGGGTCACCAAAGAGCCGAGCGTTCGTTGGCTGAAACTTCAGTCTGCTCCTTTGGCTGGCCTGCTCGAGCCGAACGCTTTTATGTACGCGAAGGTGGTGTGACATGGCAACCAAGACCGAATACGTAGTGCTTGATGGCTGCATTCAGGATGCGGGCAAGATCATCTTGAAAGGGGAGGTATTTGAATCCTCCAACAAAGACCTGATCAAGCTCCTGGTCGAGGAAGGCAAGCTCGCTCGGCGCGGACAGCTCCCTGCGAAGGACGACTCTGACGACGGTGATTGACCATGGATTTCCGTGAACAGACGGCATTCATGGATGGTGCACTGTTGGACGTTCTGGGCGATGAAGCCGAGATAGAGGGTATAGCTGAACCTGTGCCGGGATTCTTCTCGGCACCTTGGCTGCAGCCCAAGCTCGGCCGCATCAATACAGGCCTGCGTGAACCGGTATTCGCAGTTCGGATCGCGAGTGCGCACGGTATCAAGGAGGGCCTGCACCTGGTGTGTCGACTCGCGCCAGAGGATGGGGGGGGCCGCTATGTCATCACCAAACGTGAGCCAGACGGCACCGGGTGGATCAACCTGATCTTGCGGGAGGTTCGATGAGCGTTGGTAGCTACGTCAAGCAATCAGCCAACTCCGGCTTGTTCACTCTGCAGCTTGCAGACACAGATCGAAAGGTGTTTTCGGAGTTTGCCGCGCTGGTGCCCAAAGCCGCGCGCGCAGCTCAACGCCGTGCGTTGAACAAAACGCTTCGCTGGTTGAGGACGCACATCGCCAGGTCCGTCGGCAAGCAGGAGCGCATTGCCATCTCTGCTGTCCGGCAGCGTTTGCGTGCCTACCCTGTTGACGCCAACGGGCAGGCACGGCTGTGGTTCGGTATCAACCCGATTGAGGCAAGTCGGGCGGGCAGGGTGCGGCAAAGCCGGTCCGGTGTTGCCGTAGCTGGGCGAAGGTATCAGGGTGCATTTTTCAAGCGTGTCTACGGATCAGCGCCTGATATCTGGATACGTACCGCGAGCAAGCATTTCGACGCCAGCGACTACCCGGAAAGCCAGGTTTCCGGCGGTGGTAAGCAGCACGGCTGGGTATCAGAAAACAGCAGCCGCTTTCCCCTGGCCAAAGCCAAGATTTCACTGGAAGACATCAGGCCGCACTTCGAGTCCTGGGTTGGCCGTGTGCATCAGCGATTGCTTGAGATCCTCGAGCAGGAGCTCAACTACGAGCTGCAGAAGTATCTGAGGAGTTCTGGAAGTGGAAGATGATGATCCGATTCCATTGGCGGGCCTGTTCGCCGCGATTGAGCAGCACATTCAGCATGCCATCCCCGGCTTGGCCTACATCGGGACCATGCCGGACAGGATTCATTGCGTGGATGTTCCTGCGGTGGTGCTCGAGCTCGTCGAGTTTGAAGCCGCTGATAAAGATCCAGGCACAGGAGAAACTGCGGTAGATGCGCGCTTTGAAGCGCGGGTGATCATTGGTGGGGAGGAGGCGGGGTGTCAGCACATCGCAGCCTTCGTCGCTGCCCAGCTGACGGTACTTCTGCGCATGCAAATGTGGGGGCTTGCAGTAGAACCCGCCGAATTCGTGCGGGCTGCACAAGACTGGACACGGCCCGAGCTGGATGGGTTTGCCGTTTGGGTGGTCGAGTGGACTCAGATCATTTACCTCGGCGAGGAGGAATGGCCTTGGCCCAATCAGCCGCCCGGCTCGTTGGTGGTAGCTTTCGACCCTGAAAGTGGCGCCGGAAATGAAGGTGCCTATCAACCGCCGGAGGCCATGGAATGAGCTACACAAGCGCCCAGCACGACCGCATGCTGGCTTGCACGGTGATGGCGTGCCGCGTGGTCGCGGTGGATTTGGCGGCCGCACGGGTGCGGGTATCGGACGGCGACGGCTGGACCAGCGCCTGGGTGCGCTGGCACAGCCAGGCGGCCGGCAAGGCGCGTCACTGGCGGTCGCCCAGCTTGAACGAGCAGGGCGCGCTTATCAGTCCCAGCGGCGACCCCGCACAAGGCACGTTCGTGCCGGGCCTGTATGGCGACGCCGGCAGCCCGCCAGATAACCGCGATCATGTGGAGGTCTGGCGGTTTGATGATGGCGGCTCGCTGGTCTACGACTGGCAGGCCAAGAGCTACACCATCACGCTGCCTACGGGCACCGTGTTGGTCAAGGTGGGCGGTACGTCGGCCACGCTGACCGACGATGCAATCACGGCCAAGACGGTTACGTTGACCGCCGAGGCGACCGCCATCACGGCCAAGGCCGCGAACATCACGCTTGAAGGTGCCGTAAAAATTGTCGGTCCGTTATCCGTAACGGCCGATATCACCGGCGCCGGCAAGATCATGGACGCCGGCGGTAACTCGGCAAACCACAAACACTGACAGCCCGCCATTTGAGCGGGCTTTTTCATACCTGGGGAAACCATGGCTACCAAGAAAGAAACCGCTGCGCCTGGTGCGCCGGCGACGGTCGTCTATTGCGACAAGGTTAACGCCTCGCGCTCGCTGTTCATGGACGGCGGCCGCGAGCTGAAAGTGATCCGCGCGCGGATCGAGGTCGACGGCGCCGACACCGAGGCGCAGGCCTATCTGGACGCCCGCAAGGATTTCCAGCGCCTGGAGGCGTAACCCCATGATCGGAATGGATCGCCGCACAGGGGCGCCGCTGTCAGGCCTGGACCATCTGCGGCAGTCCATTGAAGACATTCTGACCACGCCAATCGGCAGTCGTCGGATGCGCCCGGAATACGGCAGCCGCCTGCGCCGGTACGTCGACTTGCCAGTTAACGATGGCTGGAAAAGCGCAGTACAGGCCGAGGTCGCTCGCGCCCTGAGCCGCTGGGAGCCGCGCTTTGGTTTGGAGCGCGTCCGGGTGACGGCCGTTGTAGACGGGAAAATCACTATGCAGTTGACCGGGGTTTACCTGGGCGACAGCAATGTCATTGAGGTAAGCGCATGACAATTGACTTGGCGGCGCTGCCGGCGCCGCAAGTGCTGGAAACCCTCGATATCGAAGCCACTTACGAGGGGCTGCTGGCCCAGTTTCGCGAGTACCTGGGCGACAACTGGACGGCGCCGCTTGAGAGTGAGCCGGTCGTTAAGCTGCTGGAACTGGTCGCTTACCTTCGCGTGCAAGATCGTGCGCGAGTCAACGACGCCGCCAAGGCGCTGTTGCTGGCCTACGCCAAGGGTGCGGATCTGGATCATCTGGCGGCCAACCATGCGTTGGGCCGCCTGGTGGTGCAGGCAGAGGATTTGACCGCGGTACCGCCGGTGCCCGAGGTGCTGGAGGAAGACGACGCCCTTCGCGAGCGGGTGCAACTGGTCTATGAAGGGCTGACCACGGCCGGCCCCCGAAACAGCTACATCTTGCACGCCCGCAACGCGTCGGGCCTGGTGGCTGATGCCACTGCCGAAAGCCCGTCACCTGCAGTGGTCGACCTGACTGTGCTTAGCCTTGAGGGCAACGGCAGCGCCGACGACGAGCTGCTGGCCACGGTCGCGGCGTATGTCAATGACGACGACGTGCGGCCGGTAGGTGATCGGGTCAACGTGCTTAGCGCGGAAATCCTGCCTTACCAGATCAACGCGGTGGTTTACCTCGCCGGCAACGGGCCGGAAGGTGAGGCGGTGCTGGCCGAGGCCAAGAGCCGATTGGAGGCATGGAAGAACCCGCGCCGGCGCCTCGGCGTCGAAGTGTCCCGCTCGGCCATCGACGCTCAGTTGCACGTTGCCGGCGTCAAGCGTGTGGAAATTGAAGACTGGGTGGATATCCGGCCGACCAAGGCCCAGGCCGCCTGGTGCACCGGCGTTACCGTAACGCGGGGCGCGCTGCCATGACGGCGCTGCTGCCGAATAACAGCACGCCCCTGGAGCGGGCCATCGGCTCTGTCGCGCTCGACCGA
Organism: Pseudomonas sp. 1121_17; assembly: GCF_052850745.1. NCBI lineage: Bacteria > Pseudomonadati > Pseudomonadota > Gammaproteobacteria > Pseudomonadales > Pseudomonadaceae > Pseudomonas > Pseudomonas sp. 1121_17. The sequence goes on along the minus strand of NZ_VXCX01000003.1, from coordinate 178,086 downwards.
ACCAAGATCACGCTGCGCACCTTGTACAACCCCGATACCTGCCCGGCGCACCTGCTGTACCAGCTCGCTTGGGCGTGGTCGGTGGACCGCTGGGATGACACATGGTCGGAGACGATCAAGCGTTCTGTGATCCGCTCGGCGTACTTCGTTCACTCCCGCAAGGGCACCATCGGCGCGCTGCGCCGCGTGGTGGAGCCGTTCGGCTACCTGATCGAGGTGGTCGAGTGGTGGAACATGGTTCCCGAGGGGGTGCCCGGCACGTTCGCCCTGAAAGTAGGGGTTTCGGACGCCGGCATTGATGAAGGCACTTACACCGAGCTGACCGCGCTGCTCGATGACGCGCGGCCGGTCAGCCGGCACATGGTCGGCTTGGCCATCAGTCTCGAAACCCAAGGCGGTTTCTATCTGGGTGTTTCGATCAGCGACGGCGACGTGCTGGACGTATACCCGCCCATGCAGCGCGATATCGAAGTCACCGGCACCATCGGCCGGGGCGGTCGCGAACACACAATAGACACCCTGGACATTGCACATGGTTGATCAGAATACGCAGTTTTACGCCATTCTCACGAACGTGGGCGCGGCGAAACAGGCCAATGCCGACGCTCTAGGTATCGCCTGGAAAATTACCCAAATGGGCCTTGGTGATGCCAACGGCACTGACCCGACGCCGAATGCCACTCAAACCGCCCTGCTTAACGAATGGCGCCGCGCGCCGCTCAATCAACTCAAGGTCGATGACAAAGACGCCTCGATCATCGTGGCCGAACAAGTCATTCCTGCCGAGGTGGGCGGGCACTGGATTCGCGAGATCGGCTTGTATGACGCTGACGGGGATCTGGTGGCCGTGGCTAACTGTGCGCCCACCTACAAGCCACTGCTGAACCAAGGTTCGGGCCGTACCCAGGTGGTGCGCATGAGCCTGGTTGTCAGCAGTGCCAGCAACGTACAGCTAAAAATTGATCCCAGCGTAGTGCTGGCCACCCGTGAGTTTGTGACTGAGGAACTGGCGCGGCAGGACTTCAAACATTCGGTGCTGGTAGCGACCACGGCCGCCATCACCTTGAGCGGTCTGCAGGCTGTTGACGGGGTATCCCTGACTGCCGGCGCGCGGGTGCTGGTGAAGAACCAAGCCGCCGCCAAAGACAACGGGCTTTATCTCGCTGCGGTGGGTGGTTGGACGCGTTGCAGCGACGCCGACACCAATGCCAAGGTCACTCCCGGCCTGCTGGTTTTGGTCGAGCGCGGTACCGCCAACGGCGATAGCGCCTGGCAGTTGGTGACTGATGCCCCGATTGCCTTGGGCGTCACCGCGCTGTCATTCGAGATGGCTTTTGGTCGCACGGGCGTAGCGGCTGGCACTTACCGCAGCGTGACGGTCGACAAGTACGGCCGGGTTTTATCGGCGTCCAACCCGACCACGGTGGCCGGCTATGGCTTGACCGATGTTTACACCAAGACAGAGCTTGACACCGCTCTGGCGGCCAAGGCGCCACTGGCCAGCCCAAAGTTTACAGGGCTGCCGGAGGTGCCGACGCCGGGGGCAAGTGATAACTCGCTGCAAATCGCCAATACCGCTTTCGTCCGTGCTGTAGTGGCCGCCCTGGTCGGGGGTGCCCCTGGTAGCCTCGACGCGTTGAACGAACTGGCGGCGGCGATCAACAACGACCCCAACTTTGCCGTGACCATGACCAACGCCTTGGCTAGCAAAGCGCCGCTGAAAGATCCGACGTTCACCGGGAACCCCAAAGCGCCGACGCCGGCGATCACGTCAAACGACGTATCGCTGGCCACCACGCAGTTTGTTCAGTCGCTGCTCGGCCTGATCGGGTGGGGGGCTGCAGGGATTTCCGGCGGGGCCATCGCGGCCGGCACCAACCTGAATACCATGCTCACGCCGGGTTCCTTTGGTCAGCCGTCGAACGGTGGGGCGACCTTGGCGCTCAATTACCCGGAAGCGCTGGCGGGGACATTGCTGGTCCAGGCTGCCGGGGCCGGCTTGGTGACGCAAAAATACTCGGTGCGCGGACCCTTAAACAGGGAGTGGTCCCGTAACTTTTACGGCCTCGTTTGGTCGGACTGGACCGAGGGCGCGCAGGTTGATTCGCCGATCCTGAGGGGTGTGCCCAAGGCGGCTACGGCAGCGGTCGGGACTAGCACTGTCCAGCTGGCTACGACGGAATTCATTTACGCGGCGCTTAACGCGCTGGGGCTGGGGAACGTTGGTACTGGGCTGGCCATGCCTGACCTGGATGATGCGACAGTGGTAAGCGGCATTTACTACGTCAACGCCGGCACGCTGAATCAGGCCTATTCCGGCGCTTCCGGTACGATCCTGCACAAAGTATACGGTGGTGGTGGTTTTCAGCTGATGTCGCCTCTGGGGGCGTCTCGGGTGCTGTGGCGCCGCAGGACCGGAGGGGTATGGCAAAAGTGGGAAGAATTCGCGAACTTGGACAGTCCGGCCTTTACCGGCTCGCCGACAGCGCCTACGCCGCTTAAAGGCAATAGTTCCAAGTTGCTGGCCACGACTGAATTCGTCCAAGTGGCGGTCGCCGCGTTGGTGGATTCGGCGCCGGGCACGCTCGATACGTTGAAGGAGCTGGCTGCATCATTGGCCAATGACCCCAACTTTGCCGTGACCATGACCAACCAGCTGGCTGGCAAGGCGCCTGTGGTGCATACCCACTCGGTCACCGATATCACCAACTTAGGTCTGGCGATAGGTTCGTCTACGCAAGATCCGAATGAGTCGCTGAACTACATCGTTCTCAGTAAGCACGCGAACGCCCCGGATACGCTGAATTATTGGTACATCACCACGACGTTTTACTCTGGCGTCACTATGGCGGCCAACCGTGGCCAGGTTGCTCGGCAATACAGCGGTGGCAATGCAGTCTATGCGCGTAATTTCGTCTCAGGGGTATGGAGCAGCTGGGAGCGACTGGACGCCGGCGTGGATACAGGGGCTGTCGTGTATTTCGCGGGCAACACTGCGCCGCGCGGCTTTATCAAGTCCAACGGGGCAGCGGTTAGTCGAACGGCCTATGCGGCGCTCTTTGCGGCCATTGGCACAAGTTACGGCGCCGGCAACGGGTCTACCACGTTCAACGTGCCGGATTTGCGCGGTGAGTTTGTGCGGGGCTTGGATGATGGCCGAAACATCGACACCGGCCGTGGGTTGGGGTCGTGGCAGGACAGCCAGAACCTGAGCCATGCGCACGCGGCCTCGGCCTCTGTAGATGCACATGCCCACTCCGTTACGGGCAATACGAATAGCAGCGGTGCGCACGTCCACAACATGACCGCCAACGGTGGTCAGTATGCCTCTGAGACTCAGCCGTATGGCGCCTACCGAGGCAACGGCACAACTTCTGTTGACGCTACTGCGATCAAGGAAAGCGGCGCTCATACCCATACGATCAGTGGCGGCACTAACAGTGTTTCGCACAGCCACACCATCACAGTCGCCGCCGAGGGCGGTAACGAAGCGCGCCCTCGCAACATTGCGTTGCTGGCCTTTATCAAGTTCTAAGGGGTTTCAATGGACGCACCGAAGATTTACCACGCTGACCCCTACACCGGGCAGTTTTGCGGCGTAGGAGTCGCCGACCCAGACCCGCTGGAAGAGGGGGGCTGGCTAATTCCTGCGTGGGCATACGTCGATGAGCCACCGCCGGCGGCCGAGGGCTATGCGGTGGTGCGAAGCGCTGACCAGTCCGCCTGGGTGCAGGTCGAGGACAACCGAGGCGCGGTCTACTTGACCGCCACGGGTGAGCAGTTGACCTACAAAGCCCTTGGGCCTTTGCCGTCCGAGCTGACCCGTGACCCGTATCCGGGCGCTTACTACAACTGGAATGGCGCGGCCTGGGTACTGGACGAACTGGCACAGCTTGAGGCCTTGCGCCTGGAAGTCATTGCTCAGCGCGATGAGCGCCTGGCTCTGGCGGCCTTGCGGATCGCCCCGCTGCAGGACGCGGCAGACCTTGGCACTGCTACGGGTGAGGAATCATCGGCACTGCTGGCCTGGAAGGGCTACCGCGTCGATTTGAATCGCATCGAGCAGCAAGAGGGCTTCCCGGCCGCTGTCGATTGGCCGCCCAGTCCCGAAGATCCTCAATCGGTCATCTGACGCCCCGCACTGACGGGGCGTTTTCTTTTCCGCTGTATCCCTATGGCCTCGCTGATGCGGGGCCTTTTCATATCTGGAGAGTCTATGTCTGGCTTCTTTCACGGCGTTACCGTAACGAACGTCGACACCGGCGCGCGCACCATCGCCCTGCCTTCGTCCTCGATCATTGGCTTGGTCGACACCTTCACCCCGGCGCCGGCGCTCACTGCGCAGCCGAATGACCTGGTGCTGATCACCAGCGAGCGCGAGGCCATTGCCGCGTTCGGCCCTGACTCGGCGATCACCAAGGCCTGCCAAGCCATCTACACCCGCGCCAAGGCGGTCATTGTCGCGGTCGGCGTGGCCGAGCTTGAAGATCCGGCCGAGCAAACCTCGGCGATCATCGGCGGCACGTTGCTGGGCGGCGAGCGTACCGGCCTGCAGGCGCTGCTCGACGGCAAGAGCCGTTTCAACGCTCAGCCGCGACTGCTGGTGACGCCCAAGCACAGCGCGACCCAGGCGGTCGGTACCGCCCTGGTGGCGTTGGCTGACAAGCTGCGCGCAATCGCCATCATCGATGGCCCCAACACCACCGACGAGGCCGCCATGGCCTACGCCGGCGAGTTCGGCGCCAAGCGCGCCTACATGGTCGACCCGGGTGTGCAGTATTGGGACACCACTGCAAACGCCACGGTCGACGCGCCTGGCTCGGCCTATGTGGCCGGCCTGTTCGCCTGGACTGACTCGGAGTACGGTTTTTGGGCCTCGCCGTCGAACAAAGAGTTCGTCGGTATCACCGGCACCAGTCGCCCGATTGAATTCCTCGACGGTGACGAAACCTGCCGGGCCAACCTGCTCAATAACGCCAATATCGCGACCATCATTCGCGACGACGGCTACCGCCTGTGGGGCAACCGTACCCTGTCTGCAGACGCGAAATGGTCGTTCGTCACCCGCGTGCGGACCATGGATATCGTCATGGACGCGATCCTGTACGGGCACAAGTGGGCGGTCGACCGTTCGATCACCGCAACCTATGTCAAGGACGTGACCGAAGGCCTGCAGGCGTTCATGCGCGACCTCAAGAATCAGGGCGCGATTATCAATTTCGAGGTCTACGCGGACACCGAGTTGAACACGGTCAGCCAGCTGGAGCAGGGCAAGGTTTATTGGAACATCCGCTTTACCGATGTGCCGCCTGCTGAAAACCCTAATTTCCGCGTTGAAATCACCAAGGATTTCTTGAACGAAATTCTCTCGCCTGCCGCTTAAGGAGCGCTACCCATGGCAATGATTCCCGAAACCCTGACCAACATGAATTTGTTTGTCGATGGCGTCAGCTTTCAGGGCGACGTGCCCAGCCTGACCCTGCCCAAACTCACGCTGAAAATGGAAGAGCACCGCCCAGGCGGTATGGACATGCCAGTCGAAATGGACCAAGGCATGGAGAAACAAGAGGCCGGCTTTGTCACCACCGGCGTGCGCCGCGAGTCGCTCAAGTTCTTCGGTCTGGCCGACGGTACCGGCTTCAACGGCACGTTCCGGGGCGCCTTCAAAGGCCTCAAGGGCAAAGTAGTCGCCGCCATCGTCACCCTGCGCGGCAGCCTCAAAGAGGTTGATATGGGTGATTGGAAGGCTGGCGACAAGGCCGAGATCAAGCACAACGTGGCCTTGACCTATTACAAGCTGGAAATCGACGGCCGGGTCATCTACGAAATCGACGCCCTGGGCATGAAGCGCGTCATCAACGGCGTTGACCAGCTCGCCGCTCAGCGCACCGCCCTCGGCCTGTAACCCCTCTCTTTTTTGAAATAAGGATTTTCCCCATGGCACAAGAAACCAAAACCCCGTCCTGGCTGACCGTTACCAACGACCGCGTGACCGTCACCCTGACCAAGGCTATCGAGGCCAATGGCATTCAAGTCGACAAGCTGTCGCTGCGCGCGCCGACCGTGCGCGATATCCGCAGCGCGCAGGCCGGTGCCGGCGACGAAGAGCAGCGAGAACTCAACCTGTTTGCCAGCCTGGCCGAGGTCAACGTCAAGGAACTGGAAGGCATGGCCCTGAAAGACTACACCCGTCTGCAGACTGGCTATTTTCGCCTGGTGCAGGACGACGAGCTTTAACCCCAAGTTGCAAAAGCAGCTGGCCAAGCGGCTCGCTGTCGAGCTGGGTTTCTCGGCCGCTGAGATAGCGGCCATGGCTTGGGAGGATGTGGTTTGGTGGCTCACGGATTGAGCCGTTGAGGGGTGGCGTATGGCAGGCAAGCTGGCGTTATCGCTGGTGATCGGGGGCGCCGTCGCATCGTCGGTCGGCGCCGCGTTCAACACGGTCGAGGACCGTATTGGCAAGCTGGAGAAGAAAGGCAACAAGGCCAAGGTGCTGAAAAGCACCATCGGCGAAACGGTCAAGCTGCGCGAGGAATGGAAGCGGGCGCACGACACCGGCGCCGCCGGCGCCGACAAGCTGCTGCGCAAGCTGGAGGGAAATTTGACGGCCTTGCGCAAGCAGGGAGTCGAGGTCGGTCGGCTCGGTCAGGAGTACAAGCGCCTGACACGCGAGGCGAAAGCGGCCGATCTGCAGGTCAAGGGTCATCAGCAAATCGGAGGGGGAAAGTCTGCGCTCGCGTCCGGTGTTCAAAAGGCCGTGATCGGGATGGGGTTGACGGCGATCCCGACCAAGATCAGCGCGGACTATCAGGCTATCATCCGTGATATTGCGATCAAAGCGGATGCGGTCAACAAGCCCCAGGAAGTGCAGCTAAGTCGTACGGTGATCAGCACGTCCAAAGACACCGGCATGGCCCGCAACGGCGTGGCGGATCTGATCAACCAATTAGTCGGCGCTGGCATGGAACTGGACAAGGCCATGGCCTACGCACCGATGGCGGCCAAGTTCGCCGTGGGTCAGGGCGCGTCCGGCGTCGACACGGCCAGCATGATCATGGCCCTGCAGCAGAACGCCAAGATCAACGACCCGAAGGTGATGCAGCAGGCGTTGGAGGCTATTGCCTACCAAGGCCAGGCGGGCAGCTTCGAGGCCAGCGACATGGCGCGCTGGTTCCCGCAACTGCTGGCCAGCATGGAAAAGAACGGCAGCACCGGCTTGGATGCGGTGACGTCGCTCGGTTCCATGCTCCAAGTGCAGATGAAAACGGCGGGCAGCTCGGACGAGGCTGCCAACAACTTCAAGAACTGGGTAGAGAAAATCGGTTCGGGGGATGTGGTCAAGGCCTACGCGGATGTTGGTATCGACTACCAAGGCTCGCTGAATACCGGCATTCAAAAGGGCATGAGCAGCATTGAGTCGTCGATGGCCCTGGCGATGAAATATGTGGAAGCCACTGACCCGGCGAAGGCGCAAAAGATCAAGGACGCCAAGGCCAAGATCAGCAGCGAAGTCGACCCGGAGAAGGCCAAGGCGGCGCTCGATGCGCTGGAGAAATCCTTGCGCACCGGCGACCTGTTTGCAGACATGCAGGTCAAGGCCGCGCTTACGGCCTACTCGCAAAACAAAGAGCTGTATGAGCAGCTTAAAAACGACTCCAAGAATTCGTCGGGGATTCTGGACAAGAACCTGGCTGAGCGCCGCGAAACATCGGCGCAGCAGTGGTCCGAGCTGTCGCAATCGGTCGATGACTCGATGCGCAGCATTGGCGATGCCATCCGGCCCGCCACGGACGCGGCCGCCAAAGGCCTGACGTGGGTGGCGAAGGGCATCGCCGGCCTGTCGGACAAGTTCCCAGGCATGGTAATGGGCGCTGCCGGCGTGACCGCCGCTGTCGCGGCGCTGATCACCACGTTTAGCGCTGCCAAGATCGGGGTTGGCGTCTTCAACGTGGCGCGCGGCTCGATCATGGGGCGCACCCGTGGGCGTAACGCGGGCGGTGCCGGCGATGCGCTGCCCAAGACGGGCAATCGTGCTGTGGATGCCGGGCTGGGCGCCTTGGGCAAGGTCTTTGGCGGCGCAGCGGCCAACGATGGCGGCTCAGGCCTCAGCAGCGAGCCGCAGCGCGTCTTTGTGGTCAATGCCGGCGCATTGGGTGGGGGTGTTGGTGGCGGCGCCGCTACGGGCGCCGGAGAGCGGGCAGGGAGTCGCCGCAGTCGTCGCCGCGCCCGGCGGCAGGGTGCAACGTCTCGCGCCGCGCCACGGCCGGCGGCTAAAGCACCACGGCCGGCCGTCAAGGCGCCAAGCGTGCCGATTGCGCCGAAGGCTCTGGCCGAAGGTGCGGGCGAGCTGGCCGGGCTGGGCAAGACGGTCAGCAGCATTCGCAACGTCACACGGCTGGCCAAGCGCCTGCCGGGCGGCAACGTGATTGACGCGGGCATGGGCGCGATTGATACCGCGATGAATGCCACGACTCAGGACGAGAAGGCCGAAGGCTACGGCGGCGCCGCTGGCGGCTTGGCCGGGGCTATGGCTGGCGGGGCGATGGGGGCTGCGCTTGGTTCTGTCGTGCCGGTGATCGGGACCGTGATCGGCGGTGCCATTGGTGCGGCCATTGGTGGTATGGGTGGTGAGTCGCTGGGTGGGTTCCTCGGTAAGAAGTGGTTCGGCGAGGATGAGGAAAAGCCCGAGGAACCGGCGCCGGCGGTCAAGCAAGAAGATCCGCCCGCCGCGCCTGTATCGCCGGCAGCGTCTTTGCCGCCGCCTGTGCCTGTCTCGCTGGCCGCGTCTGCAGTACCGCCGGCGCCGGCGATTTCGTATGACCCGCGTGACCCTGATTCAAAAGACCCGTACCTCGTGCCGGCACTGACGGCCAACAAGGTTCGGTTCCCTGGGGCTGCGTTGGCCAAGTCGCCGGCGGCACCCGAAGCGGCTGCTGTACCTGTTGCACCTGCAGCGCCTGCTGTTTCGTATGACCCGCGCGACCCCAACTCAAAAGACCCGTACCTTGTGCCGGCACTGACGGCCAACAAGGTTCGGTTCCCTGGTGCCGGCTTGGCGCCGCCTACGGGCAACGTCGTGCGGGATATGGCGGCAACGGCAGCACCTGCAGCGAGCGCCCCGGAGCTGGCCAAAGCGGCAGCGCCAAGGGGTGAGGCGCCGAAGGTTGACCAAGCCTTCACGTTCTCGCCGACCAGCACAATCACGGTGCAGGGGGATGTTAAAGACCCTGCGCAGTTGGCCCGCGAGCTGGAGCCGCACATGCGCGCCCAGTGGGAGTCATTCCAGCGCGAGCAGGGCGCCCGCATGGCCTCAACTCAACTATTTGATGCTGCACACCTGTAAGGGGGCGATATGGCCTACATGGAGTTAATGGGGTCCACGCTGTCGTCACTGATCGCGGCCGGGGAGGCTGGCCGGACCAGCCTCGACGGCATGTTGGGGCCGCTCAACGGGGCGGTCAGTGATATGACAGGGGCGGCCTCGGAGCTGGAAGGCATCCCGTTTATCGGGCCTGCCATCGGCGCCAAGCTGCAGCGGACCATGCGGGCGATCAACGCCGCCCAGTCCGCTGTTGGCCAGGTGGCGGCGACCTATAGCCGGGTGGTGACTGCAGCCAGTCAGGTGCAGGAGCGAATCGGCGCCGTCAAAGAGCAGGCCGCGCGGGCGGGGGCGGCGATCAACCGCATCGCCGGCAAGATCAGCCCGTCACTGGGCAACATCGTGCCGACCGGCGCCCTGGGCGTCGAGGCCACCCCGGCGCCCGAGGCGGTGAAGCCGTTCCCGCATCTGCTGATCATGCAGCCGCTCGACCCCAAGCTTGAGCCGTATTACTTCAACATGGACACGGCCGGCTTTGACGAGCTGCGCCGGCAGACGGGCTTTCGATGGGCTGGCCAAGAGCGGCTGACGCGGGACATTGCGCAGCAGGCGGTCGGCCAGGGCGAAGACAAGCTGACGATCAAGGGCGCGATCTACCCAGGCTTCAAGGGCGGTATCGGCCAGCTGAACACGCTACGCACCATCGGCCGCCGTCTGCAGCCGCTCAGCCTGATCACAGGCTATGGCGAGGTGCTGGGCAACTGGTGCTTAACGAACGTGGACGAAGACCAAGGGGCGCTGCTGCCCGGCGGTATCCCGCGCAAACAAGGGTTCTCGCTGGAGTTCGTGAAGTATGGCGATGACATGCAGAACGTCTGACGGGGATCTGCTGGATACCCTCTGTCACAACGTCTACGGCCACTTGCTCGGCACGGTCGAGACGGTGCTGGAGGCCAACCAAGGTCTGGCCGACGAGCCGCAGCCTTACCGGGCAGGCGTCTTGATTCACTTCCCGGATCTGCCGGCGCCGCAAACCGAGTCAATCATGCTGTGGGATTGATCCCGCGTTACACGTAACGAACCCCGCCGAGTGCGGGGTTTTTCATTTCTGGAGCACACGCATGAAACCGATGTTTCGCATCGTCGCGGACGGCAAAGACATTACCGCGCTGATCAATGATCGCCTGCTGTTGCTGCGCACCACAGACAAGCCCGGCATGGAGTCGGACGAGTTCGAGTTGCGCATTGACGACCGCGCCCAGCAGGTGAGCCTGCCCAAGCGTGGCGGCGGGATCGAGGTCTATCTGGGCTATGACGGCCAGGCTCTGGCGCGCCTCGGCCGTTACACCGTCGATGAAGTCGAAGTGACCGGCCCGCCGGACACCATCACCATTCGCGGCAAGGCCAGCGATATGCGCGGCAGCGGCAAGACCACGCGCAGCGGCAGTTGGGAAAACGTGCCGCTCGCGCAGATCGTGCGTGACGTGGCCGCGCGTAACGGCTGGACCCCGGTCTGTTCGGTGCAGGCCAAGGTGGCGCGCATCGACCAGAACAACGAATCCGATTTCAATTTCATCACCCGGCTGGCCAAGCAGTACGACTGCACGGCCAAGGTGGGCGACGGCAAGTTGCTGGTCATGCCCAGGAACGGCAACCAAGGCGCAAGCGGCAAGACGCTGTCGGCCGTGACCATCAACCGCGCGGACGTTAGCCGGTATTCGTTCCGGCTCGGTGATCGAGGCACGCAGCAGGCGGTCAAGACCAAGCACCAAGACCCCAAAACTGGCGCCATGAAAGTCGTGGAGCTGGGCAACGATGAATCGCCTGATGGCCTGCCGGCCGTCCACACCGACCGCCATATCTACCCCAACGAGTCGGCAGCCAAGCAGGCCGCCAAAGCCCGGCTGGCGGCATTCAACCGCAGCACCGCCGCCGTGCGGCTTGAAATGGCCGGGCGAACTGACCTGTTTGCAGAGCGCCAGATCAACGCCGATGGCTTCAAAGCGGGCCTTGATGGCGAGTACCAGGTGGAAAGCGTAGAGCAGGTCTTTACCCAGTCCGGCTGGTCTACGACCGTCGAGTGCAACGGCGGCAAGAAGGGCAAAGCAAAGGCCGCCGGCAAGAAAACGAAGAAAGCCAAGCAGCCGCTCAGGGTCGAGCCGCTGTAACCCAATGACCTTTAAATCAACCTGTTCAAGGACAAACCGAATGGCTATCACCGAGAAGCAACTGCTGCAGATTCTCCCCAACGCCGGCGCAAAAGCCGGCGTTTTTATTCCTGGACTCAATGCCACCATGGGCAAATACGCCATCGTCACCCGGTTGCGCATGGCTGCTTTCATCGCCCAGCTCGGCCATGAGTCCGGGCAACTCCGCTATGCGCGGGAACTTGGCAATGATGCCTACCTGGCCAAGTACGACACCGGGCGCCTGGCCCAGCGCCTCGGCAATACGCCCGAAGCAGATGGTGATGGGCAGCGATACCGCGGCCGAGGGCTCATCCAAGTAACCGGCCGCGCGAACTATGAGGCGTGCAGCGAGGCGCTATTTGGTGACAGTCGCCTCCTCAACACTCCTGAGTTGCTCGAACAGCCTGTTTATGCGGCGCTGTCAGCAGGTTGGTACTGGCAGCGGGCTGGTCTCAACACCCTCGCCGACAAGGGCGACATCTTGACGATCACCAAGCGGATCAACGGCGGCACCAATGGCCTGGAAGATCGCATGGCCCTCTACAAGCGAGCGCTCGAGGTGCTGCAGTGAACGCGCTGGGTTGGCGTCTGGCAATCCTCGCACTGTTGCTTGGCGCATACCTCGGCGCTCGTGGCACATGGCTGTGGCAGGACAACCACTACGGAAAAGCGCTGGCTGATCAGGCTGGCGAGTATCGGCTCGAGCGTGAAGGCGCAGCTGCGGCGGTCATCAAATGGCAGGCTGAAGAACAGGAGCACCGTCGCGGCTTGGAAGATCGTTTGAAGTCCATTATGGGCACCCATTGGAAGGAGATGAGTGATGCTCAAACTACTCAAGCTCGCCTGCGTGACAGGCTCGCTACTGCTGATCTACGGCTGTCAGTCATCCTCGCCGCAACCACAGCCGAGAGTTGTGGCTGTGGGGTGTCAACCGCCGCCAGCGCCGGAGGCGTGGTACATGGAGTCCTACGAGCCAACCTTGACCCAGCGCATGCTCAACGAATTGTCGCCATCACCGACGAAGGCGATCGAGGACTGATCGCGCTCCGGGCCTGCCAGGCCTACGTGCGCGAAATTACACGTTGATAAGAGCGAGCCGGCGAGGGTGCGTCAACACCCCAGCCGGCCCGCCGAACCCGCAGACCATTCCTGAAGTCCAGTCGAGGCTCTGGTTCAGCTTGCTGGCAACGGACAATGCCCTTCCGCTCTGAGCTCATGTCTTCGAGGTAATGCACTGGGAAGAGGGGTCATAGCTGAATGTCCCTTCCTTACGCGGGCATTTGCCGCTTTCCACATTTGGGTTTAGGACGTTCCATCCACTTGTTTTCTTGGCTTATCAGCTAAGTTTGCTGTGGGCCAAGGTGTCGCTGCGCAGCCTTCGGCTGTCTCCCTAGCTTTTCCAGCGCCCCACAGTAATGCTCTCGTCATGGTCTCCCCTGGGCGCTTCAAAAAAGCTTCCTCGTACAGAGCCTGGCCATCCTTTGCGTATATCCCGATAAATAGCTGAGTAGCTCCGGTGCGCGACAGACGTGCTTGTACATCAATCGCCACCCCATTCTCCATGGTTTCAACATGGGTTCGATGATGAAGCGATGGATCAGCCCATTGCCAAAAGATTTCGCCTCGATGCCACATGACTACCCTCCTTTTACCTTTCGTCATCCGGGCGGAACGAAAGCCAATCACCAGTGTAGCTGCTCTTTTTTCCCTATGCTGGAAACGAAGCGGCTTATAGCAAATCTAAGACCTCAGGACACAACGAACCGGAGGGAAACGCACCATGTCTGATGGGCTCTACATTGTTGAATACAAGCTTCACGGAGCTGACCGCTCGTTTGTGATCCGTCATCAAAGAATGACCAATGAGGAAGCCTGGCACTGGGCGAGCTGTGATGCTGGAGTAGGTTTGATTCCACGTTTCAGCGGCGAAAAGAATTTCAAAAAGGTAAGTAGACCCACTGCTGAGCGTTATGGCATCGAAGATGTGCGCTGGCGGCCCTCAGTTTGACTGCCTATTGCAGGCTGACCGAGCCAGTCACACCAGGAGGACCTTCATGGCCTTATGCCATTATCGACCGAGCCGACGAGAGATGAAACACTCTCTGGTTCATAGGCGAGGGTGATTGCAATGCTAATCGAGAACAACGGCCTCTCCCTTGACGGGCAGGTTATAATCTTGGTTGAGGATGATGTAGCGTTACGTCATTTGGCGGCAGACATCATCACCGAGCTCGGGGGCGACTGTTTAGCGTTTGAGTCTGCAGATGATGCACTGATAGCGCTGCTTGAAAGCCATGGAAGGTGCTCCTTGATTATTGCCGACCATGGCTTGCCTGGTCAGATTAAAGGTGCAGAGTTCCTCACACTGGTCAATGGAAAGTGGCCCGCTATACCGACAATTTTGACCTCGGGGTATCAGCTCGAGGTTGCGCACCATCGAAAACCGTCTGAGTTTCTTTTCAAGCCTTGGTCGCTGAACGAGCTGATTGATGCAATGAGCCTCGCCCTGACATCCGCACCTGGCCGGCTTAGTCCGGTGCAAATCGATCTTCAGCGAGATGAAACGTAACTAGAGCGTAAAAATCATCCACCTTCCATGGTTTCTCAATAAAGCTCAAGCCTGGGCTACGAGGAGCATCGAACTCACCGTAGTATCCACTCATGAGTATTATTCCAGTCTGCGGAAGGTGCTGGCGGGCTACGTGGGCTAGATGAAACCCATCATACCGCCCGGGAGTTTGGACATCCGCAATGATTAAATTCCAAGGCTGGCGTTGCAGCGCTACGATTCCTTCATCTGCCGTGGCTACCGACGTGATCTCAGCCGGAAGGTCTTCAAGGATGATTTTTATCATGTCTCGAATTGCCGGCTCGTCCTCAATGAGCAGAATTGCATGTGGCGGCGTGTGGGTCGTCTTATTCATAGAATCTCAAGGGCCGTGCCCGGTATTGACATTTGAATCTTACTGATGCTGAGGATGCTCTGCTGCTACCACTTTGAGCTTAAGACTAGGTTGACTTACGCGGCTAGGTTACGCGATTCATGCTAAGGCGATGTCTGGTCGGTCATTCAATGACAACACTGATTTCCGAATTGGCAGACTGTGGGGCTGACGCAGCTATTCTAGCGGTGATATTGAAACCTCGTCGATCAGCTCTTGGCCTTGGTTGCGGACATTTCCTACATGCTTGCTCACAGGGTACCATCTGAAGTCCGTAGCAGGTCGGCAGCCAGTCTGCACGATCTCCTCGGCCCGTTCAGCTGTGGTGTCTTGGGCAATCCACTCGCGTGCAAGCTCAGGCGTCAGCACGAGCGGCTTACGGTCATGGATATCGATCAGTCCTTCGTCAGCTGCAGCGGTGATGATCACAAAGCCATCTCGGTCATCGGGTTCTAGACCTGGGTGAACCTCAGCCAGCGCCGCAAAGTACAACGGTTCCTCGTTTGCCGCAGTGATGTAGTAGGGCTGCTTGCGCTTCGAGTCACTTGGGTCTGGGATCCATTCAAACCACCCATTAGCAGGCGCCAACGCCCGGCCACCCGGCCAAAGCGATTTGAAAAACTTTCCCATCACCACAGTCTCGGCCCGCGCATTGATGGGGTCGAGGCGCTTCCCCTTCGCCCAAAAGGGCGACCATCCCCATTTCACTCGGTCAACGCTGACGCCGCCATCGCTTGGGCGAATCAACTCGACGCGAGTTGACGGCGCCACATTGTAGCGGTTGATCCGCTCATGGTCGTAGCCGTTGATCACCACAAGATCCAGCGATAGCTGCTGGAGATAGTGATCCATTGACTCGTAGATCGAGTACCGTCCGCACATAACCCACCTCGACGTTGATCAGCTTCTCATCGTATTGGTATTGACCGGAATGAGTCCTACTAGTTTACTGTATGAATATACAGTTTGAGTTGGATCGACCTGCCATGACAATCACCTTTCTTGGGACGCCCACGGGCGGGCCTGCGTTGCTGCCCATCTACTCATTCCGCGTGCCAGCGGGATTTCCTTCACCTGCAGCGGACCACCTTGAACGGCATATTTCCCTTGATGAGCTGTTCGACCTCCGTGCCCCTCATGTCTACCTGGTTCAAGTGGAGGGAGACAGTATGCAGGGCGCCGGGATCCATTCCGGTGATCTCCTGATCGTGGACCGTAGCAGTGAAGCCGAACACGGAGACATCGTGATTGCTGCAATCAACGCTGAGCCTGTCTGCAAAAGGTTGTACCGCCGTGACGGCGCGCTGATCTTGCAGTCAGAGAACCCTGCCTATCCGCCCCGCCACGTCATGGAAGGCGATGACCTGATGATCTGGGGCGTGGTTCGCTATAGCGTGCGCGACCATGCGCAGTGATCAGGTGTTCGCCCTCATCGACTGCAACTCGTTTTATGCAAGCTGCGAGCGCGTCTTCCGACCTGACCTGGCCAAGACGCCAATAGTCGTCTTGAGCAACAATGACGGCTGTGTGATCGCTCGATCCTACGATGCTAAGCCGTTCGTCAAAATGGGTGAGCCTTTCTTCCAGGCCAAGGAAAAGCTGCGGCGGCATGGCATTGTGGCTTTCTCCTCGAACTACGCCCTGTATGGCGACATTAGCGAGCGCGTGATGTCACTGATCGAGGCTATGGTTCCGGGAGCTGAGGTGTATTCGATCGATGAGTCATTCGCAGATCTCACCGGCATCCCTGGCAATCTGACCCAGTTCGGCCGTGACATGCGGGCCAAGATCCTTAGGTGCACCGGCATTCCTGTAGGGGTTGGTATTGCGCGGACTAAGACGTTGGCAAAGCTGGCCAATCACACCGCAAAGCGCCTGCAGGTTGAGACTGGGGGGGTGGTCGACATCTGCGACCCCTTCAAGCGCGATTGGGTGTTGCGCAATACCGACGTCAAAGAGGTGTGGGGAATCGGTAAGCGGATGACTGCCCACCTCGAAGCGATGGGGATCCGCACTGCGATGGATCTGGCCAAAGCGGATCCATGGACCCTTCGGCAAAAATTCAGCGTGGTGGTCGAGAAGACAGCCAGGGAGCTCGCCGGCACACCTTGCCTCGAGCTTGAGGAGGCTGACCCGCCAAAGCAGGAGATCTGCTGCAGCCGGATGTTCGGCAAGCGTTTGACCGAGATCGCTCCGATAAAGCAGGCGGTGGCCACCTACGCCGGGCGAGCGGCGGAGAAGCTGCGTGCTCAGGGATCAGTGTGCAAGCGCATTCGAGTGAGTATCCGCACCGGCATGTTCAATCCCGATGAAGCCCGCTATGCCCAGGGCGCTTTGGTTGAGCTGCCATACCCTACCAACGACACGCTGCTACTCACGCGAGCCGCTGCAGAGGCAGTTGCGCGGATCTACAGGCCCGGTTTTCGGTACAGTAAGGCAGAGGTGCTGCTGCTGGATCTGCGGCAGCCTGGCGAGTTCACTGATGATCTGTTTGCGGTCACGCAGCCGGTGGCAAGCGACCGGCTAATGTCGGTGCTGGACGAGATCAACGGAAAATATGGAAGAGGCACTATGCACACGGCGACCGTCCCCCGCACCCCCGATTGGGGGATGCGCCGGGAAATGATGAGTCGCTCCTACACAACTCGGATTGATCAGCTATGGAAGGTTCGCTGATCTGGTCACTCGATCAAATGGTGGTCGTCCCTCGTACGGGGATGAGGCGTGGCCCCTCGGCAGTTGCCGGCGCGCAGGGGAGGGTGGCCAGGGAAGAACACTAGGCCCTTCGCCTCCAGTGCATGAGCAAGGGCCTGCATCGTGACGCGGCGCAGTTCGGCCCCGTTCTCGATGCTCCTTATCGCGCCTGGTGATACGCCCGAACGAAACGCCAAGGCCTCGACGCTCCAGCCCAGCAGGGAGCGCGCTGGAGCGCAGTGGTAGGGTAGGAAGCCAAGCGGCAGTTGCTCCATCAGCCATTCCATGGCCTCGAGCTGTTCGTCATCCAAGACTAATCGAATGGGTTGCGTGTCGATTACGTCTGCAGACATCTGAGAACTCAAATTTAGCTGTATGTTCGTACAGTATAAAGGTTGAGGCACTATTATGACAAAGCGTGGGGCGCTGCCCGGTGCGGCTGGGAAGGTTTGGGGCACAAATGGGGCAAACCGAGCGCCATTCTATGCCCCTCAATGCCCTTTCAGCGTCTCGCCAGTAACTACTAAAAAAGCGCCCAAGCCCTTGTATATGGGGCTTGGGCGCTCATGACGTTAATACCCCAGCACAATTGGAGTGTGCGCGGAGAGGTCAGACATTCGGGGCCTTACAGCGTGATTCGGTGGGCGATTTTGAAACCGGCAATGTTACAGACTTTTGCCCAGCGATGCAGGGACGATACGCCATTGGATTGCCGCGCTCTGCCAAGCGCTGGCTGGCCCGTGCGCTGCCGCATCAATTGCATTTGCGCACAACTCGTTGCATTATGCGGCTTATGCAAAAACGCAACGTAGCCTCCGTACTCAAGACCTTGCTCGATCGCCACGGCCTGTCTCCGACGGAGCTGCACCGGCGCACGGGCGTTCCCCAATCCACGCTTTCGCGGATTCTCAGCGAAAAGATCGTTGATCCGTCAGACAAACACGTCTCCAAAATCGCCGAGTATTTCGGCGTCAGCACCGACCAGTTACGTGGCCGCGCCGAACTCGGCGATTCGCGTGAAGCGGCGCAGCCGGCTCATGGTCATGCCGACATGAGCGATATCAGCCTGTGGGACGACGAAACCCCCGTCGAGGACGACGAGGTCAGCGTGCCCTTTCTTCGCGAGGTCGAGTTGGCAGCAGGATCAGGAAGATTCGTCATCGAAGAGAGCGAGCGTGCGCGCCTGCGTTTTGGCAAGCGCAGCCTGCGCCACAATGGCGTCCAGTTCGACAACGCCAAGTGCGTGACCGTGCGCGGTAACAGCATGCTGCCGGTGCTGCGTGATGGCGCCACGGTAGGGGTCAATACCGGTAAATGTGCGATCGGCGATATCGTCGATGGCGACCTCTATGCCATCAATCACAACGGCCAGTTACGTGTGAAGCAGGTATATCGCCTGCCAACCGGCATCCGCCTGCGCAGCTTCAACCGCGATGAGCACCCCGACGAGGACTACACCTTCCAGCAGATGCAGGATGAGCAGATCAGCCTGCTGGGCCACGTCTTCTGGTGGGGGATGTACGCCCGCTGAGTGAATATCGTCAGAACAAACCCGCTTCGGCGGGTTTTTTTTCGCCTGCAGAAAAGTCCTACAGCCAGCGTGATGCATGGCCTTCATGCATATCAGCAAATCCTCATGTGAAAACCTATGAATAAATGCATTGACTGCATATGCATATGCGCATAACGTGTTTCTCAAGCCGGGCAGAAACCGGTTGTTGCAAAGGCAGCGATGAACAGGCCTCAACTGTTCAGAGGGTTGGCAACTGGCCCGGGTGTGCAGCGTAAAGCACCACGAACAGTTTTCCGGCGGGCAGGCGGCCGCGGTCGGAGTGAACAGTTTTGGACATGACCGCAGGTGTCACCAGTAGTGGCCTGCGGTTGACCACGCATTACTGAAAAGCCGGCGATGGCGGGCTTTTTGGAATGCTGAGTTGAAGCGTAAACCGACCTGTCGACAGTCGTCGGCGGGCATCACACAGGAGACAGGGCAGTGACGAACGAGCAACAAGCGTTACTGGAAATGCCGCTCTGGCTGGTAATCGTCCTGGCGTTGCTGGGCGGTGTTTCCGGCGAAATGTGGCGGGCCGACAAGGCTGGAGCAAAAGGCTGGTCGCTGGTGCGCCGGCTGGCGCTGCGTTCCGGGGCATGCATGATCTGTGGCGTGTCGACGGTGATGCTGCTGTACGCCAGCGGCATGTCGATCTGGAGCGCCAGCGCCTTTGGCTGCCTGACGGCGATGGCGGGAGCAGATGTTGCCATCGGCCTTTATGAGCGCTGGGCAGCCAAGCGGCTTGGGCTGCGCGACGGCGCGCGGGCAGATGTGCGAGAGGAGCCCTGAACATGAGCGAACTGACAACCTTACACGCGGCAGTAACCGCAACCATTCGTGAGGCGATCCCGGAACTTGCGTCAGTCGATGCATATTCAGCTGTAGGAAACAGCACGGCATTACCCGCACTGCGCTATGGCGTGGTGCGCATGACGGCCGATCCTGCCCCCCGCGACGGGCGCTCGGTGCTGCTCGCCAGTTTCGAGGCGGACATTACCGCCGCGGATAGCGCCCAGGCCGAGGCGCGCCTGCAGGGCAGCCTCCTGGCAGCGCAATTGATCGACGTGCTGCGCCAGCAGTTCTGGGAGCTGGATTTCGTCGAAGCGAGCCGCAATGTCGAGGCTCAGTTCGACGGCAGTGGCTGGACGGTGCGCTGGGACCAGCCGGTGCTGCTCGGCGAGCCACGCTGGGATTGGCCCGACCAGCCGCCTGGGCAGTTGATGCTGGGGATCAGCCCGGAAACCGGCCCTGGCAACGAGGGCAATTACTTCCCTGCACAGGAGCTGTCATGAGTTACTCAAGTTCAATGCACGACCGCATGTTGGCCTGCCTGGTCATCCCTTGCCGCGTCGTGGCGGTGGACCCTGCCGCTGCGCGGGTACGGGTCTCGGATGGCAGCGGCTGGAGCAGCGCCTGGTTGCGCTGGCATGCACTGGCGGCAGGCCAGGCCCGCCACTGGCGCGCGCCAAGTATTGGCGAGCAGGGTGTGCTGTTGAGTCCCAGCGGCGAGCCGGCTCAGGGCACGTTTTTCCCGGGACTGTATGGCAATGCCGGGAGCCCACCAGATAACCGTGACCACCTTGAAGTGTGGCATTTCGCCGATGGCGGCTCACTCGCCTACGACTGGCAAGCTCGGCGCTACGACATCCACTTGCCGACCGGTAACGCCAGCATCCGGGTCGGGGCCAGCACGCTGCAGGTCAGCGACTGCGCCATCAGCCTTGACGCAGCGGCGATCACCTTCACCGGTAGCGTCTCGATCAAGGGCCCGCTGGTGGTCAGCGGCGATATCAATGGTGGCGGCCAGATCATCGACACGGCCGGCAATACGGCCAATCACAAACATTAACAGACCCGCCGATGCGGGTTTTTTTCTGTCAGGAGACTGCTATGCAAACCTGCCCATGGGGCTCGGCCATCGCTGTCCGGTGCTCGCCTGGAGGTGCGCCATGATCGGTATGGACCGGCGCACCGGCCAGGCGTTGGCCGGCATCGCCCACCTGCGTCAATCGATTGAAGACATCCTTTCTACCCCCCTCGGCAGCCGCCGCATGCGCCCGGAATACGGCAGCCAATTGCGCCGCTACGTCGACCTGCCGGTCAACGAGGGTTGGAAAAGCGCAGTCCAAGCTGAAGTCGCCCGTGCCCTGGGGCGTTGGGAACCGCGTTTGCAATTGGAGCGAGTCAAGGTGATTGCGGTAATCGGCGGTCAGGTCAGCATGAGCCTGCGTGGCCGCTACCTGGGCGCTGATGCCACGCTCGAGGTGCAGGTATGAGCCAAGTCGACCTGGCCCGGTTGCCAGCACCTCAGTTGCTCGAAGATCTCGATTACGAGGCCTTGTATCAGGCTGATCTGCAGACCTTTCGCGCGCATCTGGGGGACGCTTGGACCGCACAGCTTGAAAGTGACCCGGTCTGCAAGCTGCTGGAGGTCGGGGCCTACCGCAAATTGCTCAACCGGGCACGCATCAACGACGCGGCCAAGGCACTGCTGTTGGCTTACGCCCAAGGCAGCGACCTCGACCAATTAGCGACCAATGTCAGCCTGCAGCGTTTGCTCATCCAGACTGAAGACCGGACTCAGGTACCGCCGCTCGAGGCACTGTTCGAGTCTGACGCGGCACTGCGCGAGCGGGTGCAGTTGGTCTACGAGGGGCTTACCACTGCCGGGCCGCGCAACAGTTACATCCTGCACGCTCGCAACGCCTCGGGGCTGGTCGCTGACGCGACCGCCGAGAGCCCGTCGCCCGCGGTCGTCGATGTCACTGTGTTGAGCCTGGAGGGCAACGGTGTAGCAGATGCGCAGTTGCTGGCCCAGGTGGCCGCGTACCTCAATGACGATGACATTCGCCCGGTAGCCGACCGCGTCAGCGTGCGTAGTGCCGAGGTCTTGCCGTACCGCATTGATGCCACCCTTTACATCGCTGACAGCGGCCCTGAGTCGGAGGCGGTGCTCGCCGAGTGCCGTCGTCGGCTACAAGCCTGGATCAACCCGCGTCGACGCCTGGGCGTCGAAGTTGCACGCTCCGGGATCGATGCACAGCTGCACATTGGCGGGGTCAGTCGGGTTGAACTCAGCGGCTGGGCCGACATCCGCCCGAGCAAGTCCCAGGCTGCGTGGTGCACGGGCTTCGATCTGAAGCGGGGCGGCTGATATGGACAGCCTGCTGCCGCTCAACCGCACCGCGCTGGAATGCGCCATCGAAGCCGCAGGCGATGAAGACCTCAAGGTCGACTTGCGCCTGCTCTACAGCCCCGAAAACTGCCCGCCGCATTTGCTCTATCAACTTGCCTGGGCCTGGTCGGTCGACCGCTGGGACGACAGTTGGAGCGACGCGATCAAACGCTCGGTGATTCGCTCGTCGTTCTTCGTACATGCCCACAAAGGCACCCTTGGCGCACTTCGGCGTGTGGTCGAGCCGTTTGGCTACCTGATTGAAGTGGAAGAGTGGTGGCAGGCCAAGCCGGCTGCTGTGCCTGGAACCTTCGCTTTGAAGATTGGCGTTTCCGATGCGGGCATCAGTGAGCAGACGTATGCCGAGTTGTCGGCGCTGATTGATGACGCCAAGCCTGTCAGCCGGCACCTGACAGGTCTGGTGATAAGTCTTGAAAGCCGCGGCGCGCTGCACTTGGGCTGCGCCATTCAGGACGGCGACGAGCTGGATGTCTTTCCGCCCGCCTCATCGGTCATTGCGGTCACCGGCACCATCGGTCGCGGTGGTCGCGAACATTCAATTGATATCTTGGACATTGCTCATGGTTGATCAGAATTCACAGTTCTACGCCATTCTCACTAATGTGGGCGCGGCGAAACAGGCTAATGCCGATGCGTTGGGCATCGCTTGGAAGATTACTCAACTGGGGGTGGGAGATGCCAACGGCAACGATCCAACTCCAAACGCGACCCAGGTCAGCCTAATCAACGAGTGGCGACGTGCGCCGTTGAATCAACTCAAGGTAGATGACAAGAACAGTGCGGTTATCGTCGCCGAGCAGGTGATTCCTGCCGAGGTGGGTGGGCACTGGATTCGCGAAATTGCCCTATACGATGCGGATGGCGACATGGTCGCTGTGGCAAATTGTGCACCGACCTACAAGCCGCTCCTAAGTCAAGGCTCGGGACGTACCCAAGTGGTGCGGATGAACCTGGTGGTGAGTAGTGCCAGCAACGTCCAGTTGAAGATTGATCCTAGCGTGGTACTTGCCACTCGGGAGTGGGTCACCGAGGAATTGGCGAGGCAGGATTTCAAGCATTCGGTGGTAGCGGCCACCACGGCAAACATCGTCCTCGGCGGCCTGCAGACGGTCGACGGGGTGGCGTTGCTGCCCGGCAACCGTGTGTTGGTCAAGAATCAGACCGCGGCGAAGGACAACGGGCTGTATAGCGTGGCTGCCGGGGCCTGGACCCGGTCTGCAGACACGGATACCAGCGCTAAGGTGACGCCGGGGCTTTTGGTGCACGTGGAGAAAGGTACGGCCAACGGCGATAGCATTTGGCAGTTGGTCACTGATGCCCTGATTTCCCTCGGCGTTTCGGGCTTGAGTTTTGAGATGGTGTTTGGCCGCACCGGTGTTGCTGCCGGTACTTACCGTAGCGTTACGGTCGACAAGAACGGTCACGTCACGGCTGCAGCCAATCCAACCACGGTGGCTGGCTACGGTCTGACGGACGTGTACACCAAAGCTGAGGTCACTGCCGCGCTCGCGCTCAAGGCTGCGTTGGACAGCCCGCTCTTCACTGGGAACCCACGGGTACCCACAGTTGCGCCTGAGTCCAATGACTACAGTTCGGTTAACACTTACTGGGCGCGCCGTATGGTGGCGCAATTCAACGCTCAATATGGTCTTGGCCATACCACCAGCGGCGCCATACCTGCGACTAAAGAGGAATTAAACAGCCTGCCGTCTGGCAACTACTACTATCCCTCAGTGATATCGCCATACCCTCTGCTCGTATTCGTACAGCGTATGGCGTACGCCACTAATCGTGGGTTCGAGATTGCCAACTATCCCTACCAAAAGCGGATTTTAGGGCGGGTAAGTAACAACGATGGAACCTGGCAGGAGCCGTTCGAGCTGGCGAATCTGGAAAGCCCAGGGTTTACAGGTATTCCGACAGGGCCAACTGCAGCCAAGGGTTCAAACACGCTGCAGATCGCCAACACCGCATTCGTCCAAACTGCTATTGCCGCCGTAGTCGATTCAGCACCGGGTACGCTCGACACGCTCAAGAAACTAGCCGCATCGTTGGCCAATGACCCCAACTTTGCCACCACGACGACAAGCGCACTGGCAAGCAAAGCAAACAAAGGCACCACGTTGGGCGGATATGGCATTGTCGATGCGCTGCCACTGTTTACCAGCGTCCCGACGGATATCGCGTCGGTGGTCAAAAGTTCGGTGATCTATCAGAACCCGTCAAATGGGCATCAGAATGCCTTGGGCGTGGCGGCAGGCTGCGTGCTGACAATAAGTGTCGAGAACGGCTCCGGATTTCAGCTCTACGGACGCGACGAAAGTTTGCTGTTCCGAGGCCATACCGGCAACGAATACAAGCCGGTTCGCAAGGTCTTTCACTCTGGCAACTTTGATCCCGATGCGAAAGCCGATAAAGCAACCACGTTGGCAGGCTACGGCATCGCCGATGCGTTGGTGGTCAAGAACAATTACGCAAGCAGGCAGCAGCCGCAATTGGCGTCACCTACCGCAGGGATAGGCTCGTTGGATGTGGGCCTTGTGATGCGCGAAGCTCAGGAAGTAGGTGCGGCCCAGGTTACCGACGAATACGCGCCGGGGATTGGGTTTTACTGGGCGGCTCGCAAGGCGGGTCGATTGATCATGGACGCCGCCGGAGTCTTGAAGTGGAGCGGCAACCCGCTACTGACAGGGACGATCGCCACTCAAACCGAGGTCAACCAGGGGGCTACTGAAATTGCGGTAGTAACGCCCAAACGAATGCGTTTTGGCTTTGCCGCGAGCATGACGTCAAACGGTTACCTGATTTTGCCAACTTGGCTAGGTGGTTTTGTTTTTCAATGGGGCACGGTGCCGTCTTCTGCTGTTGCGGGTACTCAGAAAAACTTCGTGATTCCGTTTCCCACCAAGTGCCTGAGCATGGTGGGTTCGCCTTGGGGCAATCTTTCGTCAGCCTTTGAGGCAGCAGAGTTCTGGGGAGCCACAGAATCAACGTTCTTCAGCGCCAACTCGGCGGCCCAGACTAATTCCTACTTTGCAATCGGATACTGATCTATGAAACGGCTTTACAGCATGAGTACGGGTATGTGCTACCTCGTAGGCATCCATAAGGCAATTCCTGAAGATGCTGTGGAAATCTCCGATGACTGCTTTGATTCGGTGATAGGCAACCCTGAGCCTGGCAAGCTCCGAAGCCATGATGAGCAGGGGCTGCCAATACTGATTGACCCGCCGCCGCTTACACAGGAACAGCAGGCAGAGCAAGAGCGGCAATGGCGCGATGCTGAACTGGCTACGCGGCAGTGGCTGCGCGACCGTCACCGCGACGAGCAGGACCTTGAGCGCGAAACCACCCTGCCAGCCGACCAGTTCGCCGAACTACTGGGCTACCTGCAGGATCTGCGCGACTGGCCCCAGTCAGATCAATTTCCCGTCGTCGAGCACAGGCCGGTCGCGCCGCCCTGGATCGCCGACCAATCCCAATAACGCCCCGCACCGACGGGGCGTTTTCTTTTCTGCTGTACCCCTGATGGCCTCGCTGACGCGGGGCCTTTTCATATCTGGAGAATTTATGTCTGGCTTCTTTCACGGCGTTACCGTAACAAACGTCGACACCGGCGCACGCACGATCGCTTTGCCGTCGTCCTCGATCATTGGTTTGGTCGATACCTTCACCCCGGCGCCAGCGCTTACCGCTCAGCCCAATGACCTGATGCTGATCACCAGCGAGCGCGAGGCGATTGCCGCGTTTGGCCCTGACGCGGCGATCACCAAGGCTTGCCAAGCCGTCTTTACCCGTGCCAAGGCGGTGATTGTCGCCTGCGGGGTGGCCAAGCTTGAGGACGCGGCCGAGCAGACCTCGGCGATCATCGGCGGCACCTTGGCGGACGGCAAGCGGACCGGCCTGCAGGCACTTCTCGACGGCAAAAGCCGCTTCAACGCCCAGCCGCGTCTGCTGGTTACCCCCAAGCACAGCGCGACCCAGGCTGTCGCTACTGCCCTGGTGGCGCTGGCTGACAAGCTGCGCGCAATTGCCATCATCGACGGCCCCAACACCACCGATGAAGCGGTCATCGCCTACGCCGGCGAGTTCGGCGCCAAGCGCTCCTATATGGTCGATCCGGGTGTGCAGTACTGGGACACCAGCAAAAACGCCACGGTCGACGCGCCTGGCTCGGCGTATGTGGCCGGGCTGTTCGCCTGGACCGACGCGGAGTACGGCTTCTGGGCCTCGCCATCGAACAAGGAATTCGTCGGTATCACCGGCACCGGTCGCCCGATCGAATTCCTCGACGGTGACGAAACCTGCCGAGCCAACCTGCTCAACAACGCCAACATCGCCACCATCATTCGCGACGACGGCTTCCGCCTGTGGGGCAACCGCACCTTGTCGGCCGACGCGAAGTGGGCCTTCGTCACCCGTGTGCGGACCATGGATATCGTCATGGACGCGATCCTGTATGGCCACAAATGGGCGGTCGATCGCGCCATTACCGCGACCTACGTCAAGGACGTCACCGAGGGCCTGCAGGCGTTCATGCGCGACCTGAAGAACCAGGGCGCGATCATCAATTTCGAGGTGTTCGCCGACCCTGAGCTGAACACTGCCAGCCAGCTCGAGCAGGGCAAGGTGTACTGGAACATCCGCTTCACCGACGTCCCACCTGCTGAAAACCCCAACTTCCGCGTTGAAGTCACCAACCAGTGGCTGACCGAAGTCCTTGATTCCGTCGCTTAAGGAGCGCATCAACATGGCAATGATTCCCGAAACCCTGGCCAACCTGAACCTGTTCGTCGATGGCGTCAGCTTCCAGGGCGATGTACCCAGCCTGACCCTGCCCAAGCTCACCCTGAAAATGGAAGAGCACCGCCCAGGCGGCATGGACATGCCGGTCGAAATGGACCAAGGCATGGAGAAACAGGAGGCGGCGTTCACCACCACCGGCGTGCGCCGCGACGCCCTCAAGTTCTTCGGCCTGGCCGATGGCAGTGGCTTCAACGGCACCTTCCGCGGCGCCTTCAAAGGCCTCAAGGGCAAGATCAATCCGGTGGTGGTGACCCTGCGCGGCGCCCTCAAGGAAGTCGATATGGGCGACTGGAAGTCCGGTGACAAAGCTGAAATCAAGCACAGCGTGGCCGTGACCTACTACAAGCTCGAAGTCGATGGCCGACTGGTCTACGAGATCGATGCGCTGGGTATGAAGCGCGTGATCAATGGTGTCGATCAACTGACTGCGCAACGCATTGCGCTCGGCCTTTAAGGAGAAGCCCATGGCTCAAGCAAAAAAACTGCCGCAATGGCTGACCCTGAGCGCTGAACGCGTCAGCGTGCAGCTGTCCCGGCCCAGCCAGGCCAATGGCGTCCAGGTCGATAGCCTGTCGTTGCGCGCACCCACCGTGCGCGATATCCGCAACGCCCAGGCGGGCGGCGCCAATGATGACGAACAGCGTGAACTGAACCTGTTCGCCTCGCTGGCCGAGGTCGGTATCAAGGACCTCGAAGGCCTGGCCCTGAAAGACTACAGCCGTCTGCAGGCGGGCTATTTTCGCCTGGTGCAAAACGACGAACTTTGACCCGGCCCGGCACAAGGCCGCTGCCAAGCGGCTGGCCAAGGAGCTGAACTTTTCCGCGAGCGAAATCATGACCATGCCGTACAGCGACATGGTCTGGTGGCTTTCGGAATGAGCAGGAGTAAGCCATGGCAGAGACAATAGGGCCATTCAACCTGGGGCTCAGCGTCAACTTCAGCCCGCCGTTGGGGGCTGCGCTTGACGCGCTGCGCATCAACATCGATCTGTTACGCAAGCAAATCAATACCATGCGGCTTGGTCTGATCATCGGTGCATGGGGCGGAGTCGGGCCTGTGCTTGAGTCGGGGCGTCGAATCGGCGGCTCGACCGAGATAGATCATTCGCAGGGGCTCGGCGCACAGCGTCTGACGCTAGCCCCTGTGAACGATCAGCTGAGTCGTCTGCATCAGAACTTGACCCGGCTGAACCTGGCGATATCTGGCCTGGTTTCGGTAAAGCAGCAGGATCCGCCAGCGCAGTGGCTCACGCCTTTGAAATACCCCCCTGCGGCGAGTGCCTCACCCTTGCCAGAGCAGCGCTCCGCTGCGGGGGCGGAGCATCTGGTGACGCTCAAGGGAGAGGATGCTGAAAAAGCCGGGAGCCAGGCGGCGCCTGCGGCAGGCGCAAATAACAAAGTTGGGATGCTCGCAACGCTTGCGGCAGCTGCCACCATTCTTGCCAGCGCAAGCTATAAAGTGAGCCAACAAGCTTCCGCATCTGGACGATTGCGGGCGTTCAAGGCTGTGAGTGACGTTTTCGGTGCAGGTGTGGTTGGCGCTACGCTCACTGGTGGCAAGGCATTGGTCACAGGTGAGGATGGCAAGGAGAAGGTCGAGGGGGTTGCTGCGGCAGCGGGGGGATTAGGCGGGATGCTAACCGCAACAGCACTCGCAAACGCCTTTTCCAGAAACAAGCGACTTCAACGGTATGCGCCGGTGATCGGCGGCTTCGTCGGCGATATCCTGGGTGGGCTGGCAGGCGGCAAGTTGCATGATTTTTTCCAGGACGAGCCAAAGCCGACCGCATCGAATGCGTCCTCAGTTGCGCAAGCAGGTGAAGCGGGATCCGCGCCAAGCTCTGCAGGTTCGGGGCAACCGGAGCAACAAACACGCGATAAGAGAATTGAATCGGATGCGCCATCATCGACAGTTGAATTTATCGGTAAAGGCCGGTCATTCAATCCAGCGGCAGCGACAGTTTTCCCTCTGCCGCCAGTCAATGGCTGGTCCGCCGCTTCATTGGCCCCTTCATACGTACAGGCTGGAGGGGCAAGCTTTTTCAGTGCTGCGCCAGGTCTTTTGCGGACTGGCTCTACCACGGTCGGCTCCAGCTCACCTCTCCTCCAGCCACGCAAAGCCTGGAAAGGAATTCCAGGCCTGACACTGCTGGACACCACCCTTCAACTCGCCGACACCTACAGCAGCGATGTCACGCCTGTGCAGAAGCTCGAAGGCTATGGCACCGCTCTGGGCGGCTTGGGCGGAGGCTTGGCCGGCGCTGCAGCGGGCGCTGCAATCGGCTCGGTGGTGCCAGTGATTGGTACCGCCATCGGCGGGCTGGTTGGCGGCGTGCTTGGGAGCATGGGTGGCGAGCAGGTTGGCGGCTGGTTGGCCAGGCTCGTGACCTCAGACACGCCCCCAGCAGAGCAGGCTGCGGCCCATCGCGAATCCGACCCGGCGACATCACCTGGAGACGCGTGCCAATCGTTGGCCGAGTGTACCAAGCAGCCAACGCTGTCGACCGATCCCGCACAGACCGCGCCAACAGCACCCACCCCCATGATCAATCAGCAATTCACCTTTACCGCCAACATGCCGGTCACCTTCAACAACAGCCTCAATGACCCCAGCACACTGCTCCAGCTGGAGGCGATAGCCCGTCGTCAGCTGGAAGAGCTGATGCGTCAGGCCCGCGCAGTGCAGATGTTTGAACTACCCCACGTTGGTTGAGGAGCACTCATGAGCTATCAGGAACAGCTGCAGGCTGGCCTCCACGCGCTGGTCAAGGCGGGCGAAGCGGGGCGTCGGCGGGCCGACGCGATGCTCGAGCCGATGGATCAGGCCATCGGCCATGTACAGGGCGCCGTCGCCACCCTGGAGGGTTTGCCGGTGGTTGGCCCGGCGATCGGTGCGCGCCTGCAACGCAGCATGCGGGCAATCACTTCGGCCCAGGCCAAGGTGGCCAAGGTCATCGATAAGTACGACCAGACCCTTGCCGTGGTGCGCCAGGTGCGTGATCGCCTCGGCACTTTCGCCGAGCAAGTGGACAAAGCCGGGGCCGCGGTTCGTCGGGTGGTGGGGGGAGTGCGCGCGGCAGTTACCGGCGCCCTCTCGACCCTGGGCTTCGCCCCCGATAGCACCCCGGCAGCGGAGGCGGTCAAGCCGTTTGCGCACCTGCTGGTGCTGCAACCGCTCAAGCCCGGCGCCGCAGCGTACTACTTCAATCTGGATACTGCCGCCTTCGACCAACTGCGGCGGCAGACTCGCTTTCGCTGGGCAGGTCAGGAACGCCTCAGCCGCGCCAGCGCGCAACAGGCGGTGGGCCTCGGCGAAGAGACCATCAATATCCGTGGTGCGATCTTCCCTACTTTCAAAGGCGGGCTCGGCCAGTTGCAGGCACTGCGCAGCATCGGTCGGCAATTGCTGCCGCTGTCGTTGATCAGCGGGTACGGCGAGGTGCTTGGCAACTGGTGCCTGACCAGCGTTGAAGAAGAGCAGAGCAGCCTGCTGGCCGGCGGAATCCCGCGTAAACAAACCTTCTCACTGGAGTTCATCAGCTATGGGCAAGACCTGCATGACGTCTGAGGGTGACGTGCTCGACAGCCTCTGCCAGCACTATTACGGCCACCTCAACGGCAGCGTCGAGGCAGTCCTGGCGGCCAACTACGGCCTGGCTGATGAGACCCAGCCGTTTGCCGGCGGGGTGCTGATCAGTTTGCCCGACCTCCAGCACGCCGCTGCCGGCACAACGGTCCAGTTGTGGGACTGACCCTGCTTCGGAGCCACCCCATGCAACCACAGTTTCGTATCGTTGCCGACGGTAACGACATCACCACGCTGATCAACCAGCGTCTGCTACTGCTGCGCACCAGCGACAAGCCGGGCATGCAGTCAGATGATTTCGAACTGCGTATCGACGCCCGCGACGGCGCACTTGCATTACCTTCGCGAGGCGCCTTGATCGAGGTTCATCTCGGCTATGCCGGGCAACCGCTGACCCGGCTTGGGCGCTTTACGGTCGATGAAGTCGAGCTGTCCGGCCCGCCTGACACGCTCGTCATCCGCGGCAAGGCCAGCGACCTCTGCGGCAGCGGCAAGACCACCCGCAGCGGCAGTTGGGAAGCGCTGCCGCTGCAAAGGATCGTCAGTGAAATTGCTGCGCGTAACGGCTGGCAGGCGGTGTGCCCGCTGACCGTGCTGGTCGCGCGGGTCGACCAGTACGCGGAGTCTGATCTGGCCTTCATCACGCGTCTGGCGCGGCTCTACGATTGCACCGCCAAACTTGCCAACGGCCAGTTGCTGGTGCTGCCTCGCCAGGCTGGCAAGAGCGCCAGCGGCAAGCCGCTTGGCGTGGTCACGCTTGACCGCAGCATGGTCAGCAAATGGCAGTTCCGCCTGGATGACCAGCAGACCCACAAGGCCGTGCGTACCCGTCACCAAGACCCTGCCAGCGGCGCGCTGCAGGTGGTCGAGCTGGCCAACAGCGCGGTGACGCCGGGCGACCAGCCGGTGCATACCGACCGCCACGTCTACCCCAATCGCGCCGCTGCCGAACAGGCCGCCAGGGCGCGGCTGGCCAGCTTCAACCGTGGCACCGCCAGCCTGCGCCTGGAGATGGCCGGACGAACCGATCTGTTTGCCGAGCGCAGCATCGAAACCAGCGGCTTCTGCGCCGGGCTGGACGGGCTGTACCTGATCGATTCGGTTGAACAGCTGTTCACCAACAGCGGTTGGCAGACCACGGTGCACTGCAATGGAGGCAGCCAGGGCAAATCCAACAATAAGGGCGTCGCGCCGCGGCGAGGCACGGCTATCAAGGTCTGAACAACGTGTGCGCGGCTCATCGTTGCGGCTCAAGCCCAGGACCTCGTCCTGGGCTTTTTTTGTTAAACAAGGAGGTGCAGCATGCTTACCGAAGGCCAACTCAGCCAGATATTTCCCCTCGCCGGCCAGCGGGTCGGCACCTTTCTCGCAGCGCTCAACGAAGCTTTGCCGCGTTGGCAAATCGATCATCCCAGGCGCATCGCGGCGTTTCTCGCACAGATCGGCCATGAGTCCGGCCAACTGCGCTATGTGAAGGAGCTGGGTGGCGATCGCTACCTCTCCCGTTACGACACCGGCAGCCTTGCGCGGCGTCTGGGTAATACGCCGCAGGCAGATGGTGATGGCCAGCTGTACTGCGGCCGCGGCCTGATTCAGATCACCGGCCGTAACAGTTATCAGGCCTGTAGCCGGGCCCTGTTTGGCGATGAGCGCTTGCTGGCGCAGCCGCAGCTGCTCGAACAGCCGCGCTGGGCCTGCGAGTCGGCGGCCTGGTTCTGGCATTCACGCGGGCTCAACGCGCTGGCGGATCGCGGCGAGTTCAACCGCATCACCCGTCTTGTCAATGGCGGCCTGAATGGCCTGGACGAGCGCCTGGCGCTGTGGGCGCGAGCACGCGAGGTGCTCTGTTGAGCCGCGGCTGGCTGTGGCTCTGCCTGCTGCTAATGCTTGCGTGCGCTGCGCTGGCCTGGCAGGTCCAGGGTTGGCGCTATGGCCGGCAATTGGCCGAGCAGGCGGGCAGCCATGCACAACAGATGCGTCAGCAAGCCGAGACGCTTGCCGGCCAACTGCTGGCCGAGCGGGCTTTACAGCGTGACCTGCAGCAGCGTCTACAGGCCAGCGAATCGCGATATTTTCAGGAGCTTACCAATGCCCAACAAACTCAGGCTCGCCTGCGTGATCGGCTTGCCACTGCTGATCTGCGGTTGTCGGTCCTGGTCGAGCGCGACAGCGCTTGCGCCACTGTGCCCGCCGCCGGCGCCCCCGGCAGCGTGGATCATGGCGCCGTACGCGCCCGACTTGAGTCAGCGCATGCTCGACGAATTATCGCCATCACCGATTTCGGCGACCGCGGATTGATCACATTGCGTGCCTGCCAGGACTACGTCCGCGAACTCACACGCTGACCCCTTGTCTGACCTTCTCAGGGTGATAGGGTAGGGCGCATTCCCGTCAGGAGCCGACCATGGACCCGATCACCGTTCTTTCAAGCAGTCTGGGCGAGCACCTGCAGCAGCTCAATGCGCAGGTCACCACCGCCGAATCTTGCACCGGTGGCGGCATCGCCGAGGCCATCACGCGGGTTGCCGGCAGTTCGGCGTGGTTCGAGGCCGGCTACGTGACCTATTCCAACAGCCAGAAGACTCGCCAGTTGGGCGTGCCAGCGCAGTTGTTCGAGCAGGTCGGCGCGGTTAGCCGCGAGGTGGTCGAAGCGATGGTGCGGGGCGCGCAAGCAGGCAGTGGCGCGCGCTTTGCCGTGGCCGTCAGCGGTGTTGCCGGCCCCGGCGGCGGTTCAGCAGAGAAACCGGTCGGCACCGTCTGGCTGGCCTGGGCGGATGGCGACCGCGTCAGCACTATGCGCAAGCACTTTACCGGCGACCGTGAAGCGGTGCGCCGACAAACGGTGATCGCCGCGCTAGACGGCTTGTTACAGCTTGGCACCGAGTAAATTGCCAACAGGGGTTTGCTCAGGCGCGTTGCTGTGGAATAATACTGGCTACTTATACAGTTATTCGGGCCGTCAGGGCCAGTCGATCACGTGAGGATTTCAATGGACGACAACAAGAAGCGCGCCTTGGCTGCGGCCCTGGGTCAAATCGAACGTCAATTCGGTAAAGGCGCGGTCATGCGCATGGGCGATCAGGATCGCCAGGGCATGCCTGCTATTTCCACCGGCTCGCTGGGCCTGGACATCGCGCTGGGCATTGGCGGTCTGCCGAAAGGCCGTATCGTCGAAATCTACGGCCCAGAGTCTTCGGGTAAAACCACGCTGACCCTGTCGGTCATCGCTGAAGCGCAAAAAGCCGGCGCCACCTGCGCCTTCGTCGATGCCGAGCACGCGCTGGATCCAGAGTACGCTGGCAAGCTGGGCGTCAACGTCGAAGACTTGCTGGTCTCGCAGCCTGACACCGGCGAGCAAGCGCTGGAAATTACCGACATGCTGGTACGTTCCAACGCAGTAGACGTGATCATCATCGACTCCGTGGCAGCGCTGGTACCCAAGGCTGAAATCGAAGGCGAAATGGGTGACATGCACGTGGGGCTGCAGGCTCGTCTGATGTCTCAGGCACTGCGCAAGATCACCGGTAACATCAAGAACGCCAACTGCCTGGTCATCTTCATCAACCAGATCCGGATGAAGATCGGCGTGATGTTCGGCAGCCCTGAAACCACCACCGGTGGTAACGCGCTGAAGTTCTACGCTTCGGTACGTCTGGACATTCGCCGTACCGGCGCGGTCAAGGAAGGCGACGAAGTGGTCGGCAGCGAAACCCGCGTCAAGATCGTCAAGAACAAGGTTTCGCCGCCGTTCCGTCAGGCCGAATTCCAGATTCTGTACGGTAAGGGTATCTACCGTAACGGCGAGATCATCGACCTGGGCGTTGCCCACGGCATGATCGAGAAATCCGGTGCCTGGTACGCTTACCAGGGCAACAAGATCGGTCAGGGCAAGGCCAACGCTGCCAAGTACCTGCAAGACAACCCGGCCGTTGGTGCAGACCTCGAGAAGCAGATCCGCGACAAGCTGCTCAACCTGGGTGCTGTTGCCGCAGCCGGCAAAGCAGCCGCTGCTGCCGAGCCAGCGGGTGCCGACGCCGACGCAGAAGCTTGACCCATGCCCGCCGTACTCGACACCCCGGTTGCGGTTCGGCGGACAGCCATGGACCTGCTCGCGCGCCGCGAGCATGGTCGCGTGGAGCTGACGCGCAAGTTGCGTCAGCGCGGTGCTACAGATGACCTGATCGAGCCTGCGCTCGATCGGCTCACCGAAGACGGCTTACTCAGTGAAGCCCGTTATCTCGAGAGTTTCATAGCCTATCGTTCCAACGCCGGTTATGGCCCTGCACGTATTCGTGAAGAGCTTACCCAGCGTGGCCTCAACCGTGCTGATGTCGAGCAGGCCCTGCGTGACAGCGGGGTGAACTGGGCTTCACGGTTGCAGGATGTCTGGCAGCGCAAGTTTGCCGGGCAGCTCCCTCATGATCCGCGCACTCGCGCACAGCAAACCCGCTTTCTGGTCTACCGTGGCTTTGCCATGGACATGGTCGGCCGCCTGTTGAACGGCCGAGACCTGGACGACTACTGAATCTCCCTGGTCAACTGGCTTTCAGCGCTTGGCGAGCTCGTTGAGTGGTTTGAATCGGCTCTGGCCTGGCCCAGTTTTCGCTAAGGTTGATAAAGTCGATCAGCTCCCGCAAGCGTCCCTGGTCACGCCCGGTGAAGGCGAAGGTGAGCCGGGTCAGATGATCAAAGCTACCCACTTCGTGTTCTGCGCTGGCATCGGCTTGCTGCTGGAATGTGCCGCTCAGGCGTAGATCGGCAAATGCCTCCTGGGCGTCGAACAGTGCGGCCTCGCTGAGCGGGTTATGCATGCGAATGACGAATTGATTCTTCAGCCAGCGGCTGGAGTGGTAGTTGTTGTAGAACTGGGTGATCTCTTCCACCGCCTCGTCAGCGCTGTGCACCAGCCGCACCAACTTCAGGTCACGGGGCAGAATGTAGTGGTTCTCTTCAAGTTGCCGGCTGATAAACGCCAGGCAATCTCGCCAGAACGTCCCTCCGGGAGAGTCCAGCAGCACCACCGGCACCAATGGGCTTTTGCCGGTCTGGATCAGGGTCAGGACTTCCAGTGCCTCATCGAGCGTGCCGAAGCCGCCGGGGCAGAGCACCAAACCGTCCGCTTCCTTGACGAAGAACAGCTTGCGGATGAAGAAGAAGTGGAACGGCAGCAGTTTGTCGGTGCCATCGACGGTGGCATTGGCGTGTTGCTCGAAGGGCAGGGTGATATTGAATCCCAGGCTGTTCTCGGTGCCGGCACCCTCGTGCGCCGCAGCCATGATGCCGCCGCCGGCACCGGTGATCACCATCAGCTCATTGCGCGTCAGGCAGGCACCCAGCTCGCGGGCGAGTGCGTACATCGGGTGCTCCAGCGGCGTGCGCGCGGAGCCGAAGACCGTGACTTTGCGCCGACCACGGTAGCGCTCGAGGGTGCGGAAGGCGTGGTCGAGTTCGCGCAGGGCCTGCAGGGTGATCTTGGCGTTCCAGCGGTTGCTGTCGTCCTGTGCCATGCGCAGCACTGTCAGCATCATGTCGCGGTAGAGCGGTAGGTTGGCGCTGTTGGGAGCCACCTGTTGTAGCTGTAGGTCGATGTTGCTCAGATCGATGCCGCTGTCCTTGAAGTGGGTCAACAGAAGCTCGTTGGCTTGGTAGGGCATACAACTCCTCCTTGTGCAGCAGGACCTTCAGTGCCGGTTTCTGCCAGGCGGCGCATGGGCCGGGCTTGGCAAAATGGCACAAGGGCTGAATAACAATTTAGACGTTGTGGCGTGATCGTGCAGGAGCAGTCCGCTGGTCGGGGCGCGATCCACTGCCATGGCGATGCTGTTCACTTGAAGTGCGGGGCAGTCACTTGCAACCAGCAGCACAGCGCCAGGCGCGGGAGGTGGCCAGATGCATCGTTTGGTTATCGAAGTCGACCAGCAGCTATACCGGCTGCTGGAAAACGCTGCGCGCGCGCATCACTGGAGTCTGGAAGCCGAGTGATGCGCCGGTTGGGCGGCGCAGAAGGGCACTCGAGGTATCTGCAGGCGTTGCTGGCAGAGTTGCGCGCCGAAGACGAGCAGCGGCGCGCCAAGTGAGGCCGTCAGCAGCAGGCGATCACTTCTTCTTGTTGCCGGCCGTGCAGCTGGCAGCATCAAAGGCCTGGTCCATGACCGGACTGTTGCTCTTGTACACCGTGAAGCGGTAAACCAGCACCGCGCCTTTGGACAGCAACTGACGGTAGCCATTGTTGCGGCAGACGCTGTCACCCAGTTGGCTGCGCACCTGCTGCGGGTTGCTCTGCATGCGCTCGGCATGCTCCTGGCGTACGCTCAGGTGGTTGATCAGCGCTTTGCCTTCAACGGTGTAACCCTGATCGAGGATGTCTTCGTTGATAGCGCGAGGGGTGCCGACGCTGCTTTCCTTGGCGACCTTCTGCAACAACTGAGTCAGCTCATACTCTTGCTTGGACGCGGCCTGGGCTGCGAGGGGCAACATGAGCAGCAGGCTCAAGGTCGGGACGATAACACGCAGCATGGATCTCTCCTGATTCAATGACTGGCGCTTTGACCGGCACCTGCGGCTGGCGTTCCGTTGGCGCCGGGTGATCGATTATAAAGCGCGCAGGCGCTGCACGGCAAAACAGCGCTGCTCTGATAGACTGGCGCCTTCGATTTGTGCCGAGTTGTTGAAGTGATCATCGTTAACCTGTCCTGCGGCGTGGCCTCGTGAGCCACGCGGTGGCGCGGCTGCGCGCCGAGCGCCTGGCCCGTAGCGTCAAACCCTTTGTCGCCCGTGGTTCGCGCGCGGTGCGCTGCGCCCACTGCCGGGTCATTGCCAGTCACTGCCTGTGTGCGCTGAAGCCTACCGTCACGGCCGAGGCGGGGGTGTGCTTGCTGATGCATGACACCGAGCCGTTGAAACCGACCAACACCGGTTGGTTGATCGCTGATTTGATCGAAGACACCTCGGCCTTCGGCTGGCAGCGCACGGCAGTCGATCCCGCTTTGCTGGCGCTGCTGGAGCAGCCGCAGTGGCAACCCTACATCGTTTTCCCCGGCGAGTTCGTCGCCGAGCAGCGGGTCGTCAATGAGGTCAGCCTGCCGCCCGGCAAGCGTCCGCTGTTCATCCTGCTCGATGCAACCTGGACCGAAGCGCGCAAGATGTTCCGTAAAAGCCCGTATCTGGACCGCTTCCCGGTGCTCAGTCTCGAAGCCGAACAGATGTCGCGCTACCGCCTGCGCCGTTCCAAGCGCGATGATCACTTCTGCACTGCCGAAGTAGCGGCGATGTGTCTGGAGCTGGCGGGTGACGTGCGTGCGGCGCAAGCACTGGATGCCTATCTGGACGTGTTCAGCCTGCATTACCTGAGCGCCAAGCGGCATTTGCCGCTGGACCTGCAGGATGAACCGCATCTGCGCTTGCATACCTTCCTATAGTCCAAGGGGCAGCCGGCCGGGTTTGCGTCATAATGACGAGCACCGTGCCCCGGCACAGAACAGGATCGATTGATCGATGGCCACTTACGAAATCCTCATCGCTGATGACCACCCGCTGTTTCGCAGCGCCTTGCGCCAGGCGGTCACGCTGGGCCTGGGCCCGGACGTGCGGCTGGTCGAGGTGGCGAGCATCGCCGAGCTGGAAACCCACCTCAGCGACAAGTCCGACTGGGATCTGGTCCTGCTCGACCTGAACATGCCAGGCGCTTATGGCTTCTCCGGCCTGGTTCTGCTGCGCGGGCAGTATCCGCAGATTCCGGTAGTGATGGTCTCGGCCCAGGAAGAAGCGGCGGTGGTGGTCAAGTCGCGCGAGTTTGGCGCCAGTGGCTTCATTCCCAAGTCGAGCACCCTCGAGCAGATCCAGGACGCCGTGCAAAAAGTTCTTGATGGTGAGGTGTGGTGGCCGCCACAGGCCTTCGAGAAAGTCGATGTTTCGGCCGAAGCCAAAGCCGCCAGTGAAGGCCTGGCAAGCCTCACGCCGCAGCAGTTCAGGGTGCTTACCATGGTTTGCGAAGGTTTGCTGAACAAGCAGATTGCATACGAACTGAGCGTCTCCGAGGCGACCATCAAGGCCCACGTCACGGCGATCTTCCGCAAGCTCGGCGTGCGTACCCGGACCCAGGCCGCGCTGCTGCTGCAACAGCTTGAATCGGTTGCCAGCAATTAAAACTTGCGGCTTCACGCTTTTTTGACCCGGCTCCGGCTAGCCTTCTGGCCTTTTTCTCGTGAAGTGACACCCATGTCGCCATTCAAAGGCCAGACCGGCCTTAAACGTATCTTCAACGCCGCCGGCTATTCGCTGGATGGGCTGCGCGCGGCATTCAAAGGCGAAGCGGCCTTTCGCCAACTGGTGCTGCTCAATGTGGTGCTGGTGCCAACTGCCTTCTGGCTGCCGGTCAGCCGCGCCGAGCGGGCCATCATGATTGCCGTGTGCATGCTCGGGCTGATCGTCGAGCTGTTCAATTCGGCGATTGAGGCGGCCATCGACCGCATCTCGCTGGACCGCCACCCGCTATCGAAAAACGCCAAGGACATGGGTAGCGCTGCCCAGTTCGTGTCGCTGCTGATGGTGGCGCTGGTCTGGGGCGTGATCCTGCTCTAGGCAATCGGCGGCAGGACGATCTCGTCGCTGCGACGCACACCGGCGGTGAAGTTGCGGCACAGTTCAAGAAACTCGCGCATGGCTGAGGTCTGGTACTTCTGCTTGTGCCAGATGAAGTAGAACTGCCGCGACAGATCCAGCTCCGGTGTTTCCACGGCGACCAGGCTGCCACGGCGAAATGCATCGCGCAGGGCCAGCCGCGAGATACAACCAATACCCAGGCCGGACTCGACCGCGCGCTTGATCGCTTCGGTGTGTTCAAGCTCAAGGCGGATGTTCAGGTTTGCGCGGTGGTGGCGCATTTCCTGATCGAACGTCAGCCGCGTGCCCGAGCCCTGCTCGCGCAGGATCCATGCCTCCTGGGACAGTGTGGCAATGTCTGCCCGGCCAGCCTTGGCCAGTGGATGCTGCGGTGCGCAGAACACCACCAGCTCGTCCTCGACCCACGGTTGCACCTCAAGGTCGGGGTGATTGCAGTCACCTTCGATCAGACCCAGGTCAATTTCGTAGTGGGCAACCTGTTGCACAATGTGCGCAGTGTTCTGTACATGCAGTTTGACCTGGCTCTCCGGATGCATCTGCATGAAGCTGCCGATCAGCAAGGTTGCCAGGTAATTGCCGATGGTCAGGGTTGCCCCCACCGACAGCGAGCCGAAACCGGACTTGCCGTTGAGCAGGTCTTCGATTTCCTTGGCCTGATCGAGCAGAGCCACTGCCTGGGGCAGCAATTGGTGGCCCAGTGCATTGAGGCTCAGGCGTTTGCCGGCGCGGTCGAACAACTGGCAGCTAGACTGGCGCTCCAGTTCGGTCACCGAAGTACTGGCCGCCGACTGCGACAAGGCCAGTACGCCGGCGGCTTTGGACACGCTCTGGTGCTGGGCTACCGCGACAAAAACCTGCAGTTGGCGAAGTGTAAAACGCATATCTATATAACCGATAAGACATATCTTGATAATCAACTTAACAGATATCGTCGCTGCCCCTAAACTATTGCGTAACTGTGCGCTTGGTCCGCGCTGCGTCTTTCTTCAGGAGCCACCTTAGATGAGCAACATGAACCACGAACGTGTCCTCAGTGTTCACCACTGGAATGACACCCTGTTCAGCTTCAAGTGCACCCGCGATCCGGGCCTGCGCTTCGAGAACGGTCAGTTCGTGATGATCGGTCTGCAGCAAGAAACCGGCCGTCCGCTCATGCGCGCCTATTCGATTGCCTCGCCGAACTGGGAAGAGCATCTGGAGTTCTTCAGCATCAAGGTGCCGGATGGCCCGCTGACCTCGCAGCTGCAGCACCTCAAGGAAGGCGATGAGATCATCATCAGCAAAAAGCCTACCGGCACCCTGGTACTGGATGACCTGAACCCGGGCAAGCACCTGTACCTGCTCAGCACCGGCACTGGCCTGGCGCCGTTCATGAGCGTCATTCAGGACCCGGAAACCTACGAGCGCTTTGAAAAAGTGATCCTGGTTCACGGTGTGCGCTACGTGAATGAAGTCGCCTACCGCGAGTTCATCACCGAGCACCTGCCGCAGAACGAGTTCTTCGGTGAGGCGGTACGTGAGAAGCTGATCTACTACCCAACCGTTACCCGCGAGCCGTTTGAAAACGAAGGCCGCCTGACCGATCTGATGCGCAGCGGCAAGCTGTTCAGCGACATTGGCCTGCCACCGATCAATCCACAAGACGACCGTGCGATGATCTGCGGTAGCCCAAGCATGCTCGACGAAACCAGCGAAGTGCTCGACAGCTTCGGTCTGAAGGTGTCGGCGCGGATGCGCGAGCCGGGTGACTACCTGATCGAGCGCGCTTTCGTCGAGAAGTAAGGCGAGCGCGACAAAAAACGCAGACCGAGGTCTGCGTTTTTTTATGCCTGCGATTTGCCCGGTGGCCGCCTGCGGTCAGCTGTCGAGGGTGACTTCCAGCACTTGGATCCGGTCCAGTTGCGGGTAGTGCCAGCGTACCTGTACATCCCAGAACTTGACCCCGTAGACGCGCTCCGGTGGCGGTACCTGGTAGGCCGGGCGCGGGTCTTGGGCCAGACACTGCTCAATCAGCTCAACCAGCGGCTCACCCAGGCGCAGCGCGTGCTCACGGGCTTGCAGCAAGGCCGCGTCAGCCCAGGCCACGCTGATCGGTGCAGGCGCCGCGCTGGCCATCAGGTTGATCGCATCGCTGACGCAATCTGCGTAGGGCACGTACGGCTTGATATCCAGCACTGGCGTGCCGTCGAGCAGGTCGATCCCGGACAGCAACAAGCGCCCAGGTTCTACCCCCTCCAGGCGCACCACTGACTGGCCGATACCGTTGGGCCGATGCGTGGCGCGGGTGGCGAACACGCCCATGCTTTTGTTGCCGCCCAGACGGGGAGGGCGGACCTTGAGCCGTGGCTTGTCTTCCAGCGCCTGGTGAAACAGAAACAGCAGCCAGACATGGCTGACCTGCTCCAGGCCTGCCACCGCATCACCCTGATCGAACGGCGGCAACAGCTCGAGCACGCCACGCGCCGCCGGTGCCAGCTGAGGCTGGCGGGGGATGGCGAACTTCTCCTTGAAGCAGGAGCGGACAATGCCAACCGGCGCAACGCTATGCTGCATGCTCACTCAGCCGTGCACGCGCTGGGTCAGGCCCTTGAGGAAATTGCGCAGCAGTTGGTCGCCGCACGGGCGGTAATTGTCATGGCCAGCCTTGCGGAAGAGGGCGCTCAGCTCTGGCTTGGTCACCGGGAAGTCGACCGACTTCAGAATCGCGTGCATGTCGTCTTCTTTAAGCTCGAAGGCGACCCGCAGTTTTTTCAGGACGGCGTTGTTGGTCACCGGTACTTCGATCGGCTGCGGTGGGCGCGACTCGTCGCGGCCGCGTCGATGGATCACCAGGCCATCGAGGAAGTGCGCCATGACTGCGTCCGGGCAACGCACATAGCCTTCCTCTTCTTCTTTCTTCATGTAGCTTGCGACTTCGTCGGCGGACACCGTGAGGCCGGACAGGCCGACGATCTCGATGATCTTGGCGTCATTGACCTTGAGCATGTAGCGCAGGCTGCGCAGGACGTCATTGTGGTTCATTGTTGCAAATCCTGTTCAAAGCCGCGCCGAGCTGGCGCGGCGGTATTCCTTAGAAACGTTCGGTTGCGGCTACGTAGCGCCATTGGCCCAGCGGCAGCTTGCCCATCGATACACCACCGACGCGGATGCGGCGCATGCTGACGATCTCCAGCTTCAGGCTGGCGCACAGGTCGCTGATATCGCCGCGCTGCGGATTCTTCACAACCATGCGCAGGTGGGTTTCGTTCTGCCAGCTGGCCTTGGCCTTGGGCAGTTCGCGATCATTGCGCGACACGCCACGGGCAAGCCGCTCAAAGGCTTGTGGGGTGGCTTCGCCGCGCACCTCGATGATGAATTCCTGTTCGAGCTTGCGCAGGTCGCGTTCAATCTTGCCGCTGACCTTCCAGTCCTGGGTGAACAACTGCAAGCCGCTGACGCCGCGCTCCAGTGGCGCCATGCAGGTCAGCCGGGTGAAGTGGCTGTGCAACGGGCGCACATCCTGGCTGTGGGCTTCGCTGAGGGTGTCCATGACCATGCTCGCGCGGGCGCTCTCCGGGTCCATCCCGGCGGGTTGATTGAGCAGCAAGGTCACCAGTGCCGGCGCCTCGGCGCGGGCCCCTGGCAGCAGTGCGACTTGCTGGCCCTCGACCTTGAACTGGGGCTGCTCGACGACCACGCCATCCACCGTCACCCAGCCGCCTTCAATGTACTGCTCGGCCTCGCGGCGGGAGCAGCCGAGTTGCTCGATGAGGCGTTTGGACAGGCGTACGGGTTCAGACATGGAGACGATTCGCTAAAGGCAGATTAAGACCTGCCATTGTACCTGCCCGCGCGTTGTTGGGGGCCGGGAATCTGCTGCTTTAACGGTGTTTGTCAGCACCGTGGTCGCCACTGCGGTCGCGCAGACGAAGGTGCAGCAAGGGATACGGCTGACCGAGACCGTCCTGCTCCGAGCGTCCGATAATTGCAAAACCCTCGTGCAGGTAGAAGCCCAGCGCCTGCGGATTCTGCTCGTTGACGTCCAGATGGTCGGCGTTCAGTTCGCTGATGGCATGGCGCAGCAGGCGCTTGCCGACACCTTTGCCGCGGTGCTCGGGGCCGACGAAGAGCATGGCGACCTGACCATTGGCGACCCCGGCGTAGCCGAGAATGCGCTGACGCGCGTCCTTGCAGCAGATCAGCATGACCGCATCGAGGTACTTGGCCAGGATGTGATCGCGCAGCAGCACGATGTAGGCATCCGGGAGAAAGTCGTGGGTGGCGCGGACCGAAGCTTCCCAGACGCGGATCAGTTCCGGGTAGTCGCTGGCGCGAGGGGTTTGCAGGGTGAACAGGGCGGGCATCGCGGCAGTCTCTGGTGCTGATTGCAGAACCATAGATGCTTAGTGCAGGCTTTGCTGGTTGGGGCCACAATGCGGCCCCAAGCAATCGTCAGACCGGCTCGGCCCACATGTCGTACTCGTCGGCATCCACGATCCGGCAACGGACCTTGTCGCCCGGCTTGAAGCCATGATCACCATCGATGAACACGCTACCGTCGATCTCTGGGGCATCGAAGAAGCTGCGGCCAACCGAGCCTTGTTCTTCGACTTCGTCGATCAATACTTCGATCTCACGACCGATGCGCAGTTGCAGCCGGGCGGCACTGATCGCTTGCTGATGGGCCATGAAGCGGTCCCAGCGGTCCTGTTTGATGTCATCCGGCACTTCATCCAGGCCCAGGTCGTTGGCCGGCGCGCCTTCGACCGGCGAGTACTGGAAGCAGCCGACGCGGTCGAGCTGAGCTTCGGTCAGCCAGTCGAGCAGGTACTGGAAGTCTTCTTCGGTCTCGCCCGGAAAGCCGACAATGAACGTTGAGCGGATCACCAGCTCAGGGCACTGCTCGCGCCAGTTCTTGATCCGCGCCAGGGTGCGGTCTTCGAACGCCGGGCGCTTCATCGACTTGAGCACTTTCGGGCTGGCGTGCTGGAACGGGATGTCCAGGTACGGCAGCAGCTTGCCAGCGGCCATCAGCGGAATCACGTCGTCGACGTTCGGGTATGGATACACGTAGTGCAGACGCACCCAAACGCCCAGGCTGCTCAGCGCTTCGCACAGCTCGAGCATGCGTGTCTTGACCGGGCGGCCGTTCCAGAAATCGGTCTTGTACTTGACATCGACGCCGTAGGCGCTGGTGTCCTGGGAGATCACCAGCAGCTCCTTGACCCCGGCCTTGACCAGGCGCT
Organism: Pseudomonas sp. 1121_17; assembly: GCF_052850745.1. Lineage (NCBI taxonomy): Bacteria > Pseudomonadati > Pseudomonadota > Gammaproteobacteria > Pseudomonadales > Pseudomonadaceae > Pseudomonas > Pseudomonas sp. 1121_17. The sequence goes on along the minus strand of NZ_VXCX01000003.1, from coordinate 133,955 downwards.
CGGCCTCGCTCAGCACGTCACCTACCGGGCGGCTGACCAGCTTGCCGCGCATCGACGGGATGATGCAGAAGCTGCAGCTGTGGTTACAGCCTTCGGAGATCTTCAGGTAAGCGTAATGACGCGGGGTCAGCTTGACGCCTTGCGGTGGCACCAGGTCGATCAGCGGATTGTGGTCCTGGCGCGGTGGCACGACTTCATGCACGGCGTTGACCACCTGCTCGTACTGCTGCGGACCGGTGACCGACAGCACGCTTGGGTGCACGTCTCGAATGTTGCCCTCGGCGACGCCCATGCAGCCGGTAACGATGACCTTGCCATTGGCTTTGATCGCTTCGCCGATCACTTCCAGCGACTCGGCCTTGGCGCTGTCGATGAAGCCGCAGGTGTTGACCACCACGACGTCGGCGTCCTCGTAGGTCGGCACGACTTCATAGCCTTCCATGCGCAGCTGGGTGAGGATGCGTTCGGAGTCGACCAGAGCCTTGGGGCAGCCGAGCGAAACGAATCCTACCTTGGGCACGGTAGAAGCAGGGGTGGTGGACATAGCTAACCTCGGTATTGAATGCGGCTGCAGCGCCGGTGGCGCAGCAATCGTGACGGGCGCTAGCGGCGCCTCTGATCAAAAAGTGCGCAATTCTAGCGAGCACAAGGTCGCTTGACCAGCAGAAATACGACGAACGCTGCGCTATGTTTCGCTAAGGAACGTGATGGCCAAATTTCCGCGCCCGGCAGCGTCGCAGGTACTGCGGCTTTTGATTAGCTCAGCGCGGCAAGTACATGCTCTGGATCGTTGTGAATTGCTCGAAGCAAGGCGCGAGCGGGGCCTTCAGGCTCGCGACGACCTTGCTCCCAATTCCTCAGGGTTCCTATGGCGACGTCGATACGTTTGGCGAACGCAGCCTGAGAAAGGCCAGTGGCCTGACGTATTTTTTTGACTTGAACCGCATCCACATGGAATTCACGCGATGGCTGACGCTCACCGCGATCGATCTCATCCATCTGAGTCATGCTTTCTACAAGACGATCGAAGAGATTTTTTTCCATTATTTCCACCCTTTGTTAAGTGCGCGAAGCTGTGCTTTCTGGCTGCTGGTCAAGGTATCCAGGATGCCCTTGCGATAGATCAGGATCATCCTTATCTGATGCGCCGCAGTGACATGGTAATAGATGACACGCACGCCCCCACGCTTGCCTTTGCCCTTGGCAGCCCAGCGAATTTTCCTGAGCCCTCCGGTCTCCTCCATGAGAGCACCGGCTTCCGGATATTCGGCTAGATAGCTCTGCAACGTTCGGTATTCTTCATCTTCCAGATGCTCCTTCAGGTCGGAGGTGAAAACTGGGGTTTCGATGAAGATCATGCAATCCCCTGGTGTGCGTCATTGGCGTAGTTTGGATGATAGGGATTGCCTGGGCTTTGCACAAGTCGCCATTTGTCCTCTCGCTAGTACAGCATCGGATCGAAAGCGTGCAGTTCCAGTCAGCACAAGGTCGCTTGACCAGCAGAAATACGACGAACGCTGCGCTATGCTTCGCGCCATTGCAGCGAGGTCCATGTTGGACCTGGTTGCGGGTTCGAATTCTATCGGTCCGATGTGGCCGTCTGCGGGAGTGGTCGATGGTTCAGGCAAGCAGTCACGGCCAAGCGGGGCAAGGGGTAGCGCGCCCGATTGGCCTGCTGGTGGCAGCTGTTGGGGTGGTCTATGGCGATATCGGCACCAGCCCGTTGTATACGCTCAAGGAAGTGTTTTCCGGCGGCTACGGGGTGCCGGTCAACCATGATGGTGTGCTCGGCATCCTGTCGTTGATCTTCTGGTCGCTGATCTGGGTGGTGTCATTCAAGTATGTGACGTTCATTCTGCGTGCCGACAACCAGGGCGAGGGCGGCATCATGGCCCTCACCGCGTTGGCCACGCGGGCATCAGCGCCTTACCCGAAACTGCGCATCGTCATGATCGGCTGCGGCCTGGTCGGTGCGTCGCTGTTCTATGGCGACAGCTTGATCACCCCGGCGGTATCGGTGTTGTCGGCGGTCGAGGGCATGGGGCTGGCGTTCGACGGCATCGACCACTGGGTGGTACCGATTGCCGTGGTGGTGCTGGTGGCGCTGTTTCTGGTGCAAAAGCACGGTACGGCCAAGATCGGCATCCTGTTCGGGCCGGTGATGGTGCTCTGGTTCGCGGTGCTGGCGCTGCTCGGCCTGCATGGCATCGTGCAGAGCCCGGAGGTGATCAAGGCGCTGAACCCGGCCTGGGCGGTCAACTTCTTCGTGGTGCATCCGGGCATGGGTGTGGCCATTCTCGGCGCGGTGGTGCTGGCGCTGACTGGCGCCGAGGCGCTGTATGCCGACATGGGCCACTTTGGCCGCAAACCGATTGCCCGCGCCTGGTTCATCCTGGTGCTGCCGGCCCTGGTGCTGAACTACTTCGGGCAGGGCGCGTTGCTGCTGCAAGACCCTGAAGCGGCGCGCAATCCGTTCTATCTGCTGGCGCCGAGCTGGGCGCTGTTGCCGTTGGTCGGCTTGTCCACCCTGGCCACGGTGATCGCTTCCCAAGCCGTGATTTCTGGAGCTTTCTCGTTGACGCGCCAGGCGATTCAGCTCGGTTATATCCCGCGCATGCAGATCCAGCACACCTCCAGCGACGAGCAGGGCCAGATCTACATTGGTGCGGTGAACTGGGCGCTGATGATCGGCGTTGTGCTGCTGGTCATCGGCTTTGAATCATCCGGCGCGCTGGCTGCGGCCTACGGCGTAGCGGTGACCGGTACCATGCTGATGACCACACTGCTGGTGGCGACGGTGATGCTGTTGTTGTGGAAATGGCCGCCACTGCTGGCAGTGCCGATCCTGATCGGCTTCCTGTTGGTCGATGGGCTGTTCTTTGCCGCCAACCTGCCCAAGGTAGTGCAGGGCGGCGCCTTCCCGGTATTGGCAGCGATTGCCTTGCTGTTGTTGATGACGACCTGGAAGCGCGGCAAGCAGATCCTCGTGGAGCGCATTGACGAAGCCGCGCTGCCGCTGCCGATCTTCATCAGCAGCATCCGCGTGCAGCCGCCGCATCGGGTCGAAGGCACTGCGGTGTTTTTGACCGCGCGGCCAGACGCCGTGCCTCATGCGCTGTTACACAACATGCTGCATAACCAGGTTCTGCATCGTCAGGTGGTGTTGTTGACGGTAGTCAGCGAAGACCGGCCGCGGGTGCCGGAGCAAGAGCGCTTCGAGGTCGAAGCCTATGGCGACGGGTTCTTCCGGGTGCTGCTGCACTTTGGCTTCATGGACGAGCCTGACGTGCCGCAGGCACTGCGCTTGTGCCATCTGGACGAACTGGACTTCAGCCCGATGCGCACCACCTACTTCCTCAGCCGCGAGACTGTGATCGCCTCACGCCTGGAAGGCATGGCGCGCTGGCGCGGGGCGTTGTTCGCATTCTTGCTGAAGAACGCCAACGGCAACCTGCGCTTTTTCAACCTGCCGTTGAACCGGGTGATCGAACTGGGCACTCAGGTCGAGATTTAAGTAACCGGGGCCGCAATGCGGCCCCGGTTACTACTCAGTTCTGTTCAGCTACGTTGGTTTTGCCCTGGCGCGTCTCGATCTCGCCGATCAGGCGCTTGGCCAGTGCCGGGTAGTTCTCATCGAAGTGGTGGCCACCCGGCAGTTTCAGGCGCTCGCCAACGGCCGTGTGCTCGGTGCAGCCGCTCTCGTCGGCTTCTTCGACGCCATAGATGCACACGACCTTGGCCGCAGGCATACGGGCCATTTCCGGGCCCGTCGGTGCTTCCTGACCTTCTTTGCCCAGCCAGCCTTCGACTTCGATCTCGAAACTGCCGCTGCGGGCAAACGCCAGCAGGATCACCGCATCCACGCGCTGCTGATCTTCTGCTGGCAGGCGGTTGTAGATCGCCGGCAGTACGTCGGCGCCGAACGAATAGCCGGTCAGGACAAAGCGCTTGGTGCCCCACTTTTGCCGGTAGTGCTGCATCAGTTCGGACAAGTCGATGGCGCTTTGTTCCGGGGTCTTGTGCTGCCAGTAATAGCGCAGCGTGTCGATGCCGACCACCGGATAGCCGAGTTTGGCCATTTCGCCTGCTACATCGCGGTCAAGGTCGCGCCAGCCCCCGTCACCAGAAAGGAACAGGGTTACGGTATCAGTGGTTTGCCCGGCAGGCACTTCCACCACCGGGATGCTCAGCGCGTTGCCGTCGTGGCCGACCAGAACCTGGGTCAGCTGACCCTTGAGCACCTGCGGCAGATGGATGTCGTAGTCGCTGATGCTGGTTTCGGCGTTGCTTTGATCACGGACGAAGGCGGCACTGGCGTCATCCGGGTTGTCGTTCCAGGCGACATTCCAGTGGCCATGGGCAGCGCTTTTTGGTAGTGCCGGGCAGCCGGGTTGCTCAAGCTTGAAGTCGACCGAGATGGCGCGGGCCTTGTCATCGGTCTGGCTGGACAGCCAGCGCCAGGCTTGCGCTGCGCCAGGGCCGATGCCGGCAACCACGGTCGGTGCGCCGCCCAGATGGCTGATGGCCTGATCCAGCGCCTGTTGCTGCTTGGCGCAATCGGCGGGTGGTAAGATCACCTGTACCAGTTGCGCTTCGCCGGCCTGGCTCAGGTCGAGCAGTTGCTTGTCGCTGAGCGCCTGATCTTCAGGCACGCCAATCGCTACGCGGGTTTTGACGGTGACTGCAGGTGTGGCTAGAACCAGGCTGCTGCCATCGGTCAGGGTCAGGTGCTCGACCTGAGCCTCCGGCGTCGGCCGGGTCCACAACCAGAACCACACGGCGGCGCCCGCCAGGGCAAGCAACAAAGCGATCAACAGGTAGTGCCAATAGCGTCGAATCATCAGCGTTTCACCAATCCAGTCAGGCCGCCAGCGATCAGGGCGGCAGTGTCAGCCAATGCCACCAGCGGGTCCAGCCCGGCTGGCACGGCCATGTAACGAGGTTCCCAGTCTGGCTGGAACTTGTCCTTGAAACGGCGCAGCCCCTGGAAGTTGTACAGCTGCTCGCCGCGCTGGAACACCAGCGAACCCAGGCGCTGGGTCAGCGGTGCGCCACGTCGCGGCTGCAGGCCGGAGAGCGGGACCATGCCCAGGCTGAAACGCCCGTAGCCATGGTTTTTGTAGTGCAGGATCAAGCCGATCATCATGAACTCCATGGTCAGCTTCGGCGCTTCAGGGTGCGCGCGCATCAAGTCGAGGCTGGCCAGCTCCAGGCTGAGTGTCTCGAGCAGGTTGGCGAACGCCACCGGGCGACCCTGGAAGCGGATCAGGGCGATGCGGAAGTGCTGCAGATAGTCCGGGCTGAACCGGCCCAGCGAAAAGCCTTTCTCGCGCACGTTCTTGCCGCTGAGCCAGGCGTCCGAGATTTCCTTGAGCTCGTCCAGTGGTGCTTGGCCAGGTTCGTGTACTTCCAGGCTCAAGCCATCGCGGCCACCGCGGTTCCAGGTGTAGCGCAGGTCTTTCATCTCCTTGCCTTTGGCTTCCAGATCGAAGCGGCGCAGATCGACCCGCGCTTCTTCGCCAAGCTTGAGCGCGGTCAGGCCGATGTCCATATAGAAGGGCAGGTTCTCGGCGCGCACCTGGTAGAACACCGGGCGGGCGTGGTGCACGTCGCACAGGTCACGGAACTGCCAGATCATCTCGGCGCGCTCCTGAGCCGGGCCGATCGGGTCGTACAGCGCGACCAGGCTACGGCCACGGCGGGCATACATGATGAAAGCGTTGTCGTTGGGGTGGAACAGCAGCGCCTTGTCGCCGGTCAGGGCCAGGCCGCCGTCTGGTTGATCGGATGCCAGGAGGATCTGCCGGGCCCGCTCCAGCTCATCGGCGGTCGGCAGATGGATCACCGGCCGCGCCGTGCGCAGCAACCAGGTCAGGGCGACGAACACCAACAGCACCGCGCTGCCCATGGCGGCGCGCAGGCCGCGTGGGGCGTCGGCATCGAGAGTGAACTGCCACCACAGCTGATGGCTATAGGGCACGTCCTGATAAGCGAACAGCAGCAGCCAGATCGAGGCGCCGATAACGCAGGCACTGGCGACCAGATACACCGGCGAAAACGGCAGCTCGAGCAGGCGGCTCGGCCGGTAGAACGAGCGTCGGAACACCGCCAGCAGGACTGCGGTGAACGTCAGCACGCAGGCTTCTTCCCAGTCGAAGCCTTTCAGCAGCGACAGCAGCGCGCCCACCAAGAGCAAAACCGTGGTCAGCAACCAGGCAGCGGACAGACGTCGGCGCAGGCCCTGGGCCAGCAGCAGGCAAAGCACGCCGATCAGGCTGGCACCGAAGTGCGAGGCGTCGATCAGTCGGTGCGGTACCAGAAAGCCCATGTGCTCCAGGCGCGTGTCGATCTCCGGTGTGGCGCCGGAAAACAGCAGCACCACGCCGGACAGAAACACCAGAATCGCCAGCACTGGTGCAGCCAGCCCGGAAGCGGCCTTCAGTGCCTGCTGGGCGAACAGCAAGCGGCGGGCTTCGTTGGCCAGCAGCAGAACGCAGGCCAGCAGCAGCGGCAACACCACATAGATCAAGCGGTATAACAATAAGGCTGCGGCCAGTGGGGCCGCGCCAAGCTGGTCGGCAAAAGCGGCCAGCAGGATCGCTTCAAACACACCAACGCCACCCGGCACATGGCTGAGCACGCCCGCTGCCAGTGCCAGCAGGTACACCAGCACAAACGCACCAAACGGCGGCGCCTCAGGCAGCAGCAGATACAAAACAGTGGCGGCAGCCGCAACATCAAGTGCGGTGATCAGCAGTTGCAGGCCGGTCAGGCGCGCGCCGGGCAGGCGCAGCGTGCGCCGACCGAGCTTGACCAGCAGGCTGTCAGCCAGCGGCTGCTCGGCCAACCGGCGCCGATAGAGGCCGGCGACCAGCAGTGCACTCAGCATCAGTACCGCAATGGCGATAACCGCCAATACGCCGGCCGGCATGCGCAAGGCGGTTGCTGCCGCAGGCAAGTTGCTCAGCGTTGCCAATGCTGCCAAAGGGGGCAGGGCGCAGCCCAGCGACAGGCTGGCGAATACCGTCATCCGTGCCACTTCACCGGCACCCAGACCATGGCGGGCATACAGCCGATAACGCACCGAGCCACCCGACAGTATCGACAGGCCAATGGCATTACCAATGGCGAACGCACTGAAACCGCCCAGCACCAGGGTTGCGGCTGGCAGCTTAACGGCGGCGTAGCGGCTGGCAGACCATTCATAACCAAGCAGGATCACGAAGCCGGCCACGGTCGCTAGCAATGCAGCGAGCATGGCCTGCTTAGGCACGCTGAGAATGGCGTCGTGCAGCGCATAGATATCCAGCTCACTGAGCAGGTGACGACACGCAATCAAGGCCATGCCGAACAACAGCAGGGTCAGTACCAGAACGATCGGTTGCCGATACCGGCTCAGCCGCTCGAGCCAGGGCAGGCGTTGGGCAGCCACCGGCAGCGCCGCGGTGAGTGGCGTCTGGGGATCAGGGGTATGGGCGGTCATGAGTTGCCTCGGGCCAACAGCGCGAGGTGGGAGAAAGGTGCGGCCAAGTGGAAGTCCCTTAGGAAAACGTATCCGGATATTACTCCTGCCGGAGGCGCTTGCAGCGGTCCGACGGGGTTAAAGATAGTTCATCCATTAGGGCTGGCGAGGGTGTGGCAAAAGGCGAGGGCAGGCTGATCGGGGATTTTCAGAACCCCAGAAACAACAAACCCCGCACTGTTTAAAACAGTGCGGGGTTTGTTCTGACGATTTGGTTGCGGGAGCCGGATTTGAACCGACGACCTTCGGGTTATGAGCCCGACGAGCTACCAGACTGCTCCATCCCGCGTCAGTGGGGCGCATTCTACGCATTACTGGCACGAGGTCAAGTCTTCAACGCTGATGCAGCGTAAATAACTTAAAAAGCACAATGCGCAGACGAAAAAAATGGCCGCTGTTTTCACAGTGGCCATTTTTTCTGTTTGGTTGCGGGAGCCGGATTTGAACCGACGACCTTCGGGTTATGAGCCCGACGAGCTACCAGACTGCTCCATCCCGCGTCTGTGGGGTGGACTATACCCTGATTCGCGCTGATGTCAAGCTTACCCTTTGATTTAGAACAAATTATTTCAGGACAGCTTTATTTGAAGCAAAGAAAAAGGCCACTGTTTGCACAGTGGCCTTTTCTATATTTGGTTGCGGGAGCCGGATTTGAACCGACGACCTTCGGGTTATGAGCCCGACGAGCTACCAGACTGCTCCATCCCGCGTCTGTGGGGTGGATTCTACTCCCTGGCGCTGCGCAGTCAAGCTATTTCTCAGGGAAATCCTTTTCTGTTCAATCTGTTAGCGTGTCAATTAAGTGCCGGGCTCAGCAACGGCGGGCATTCCAGGCCAATTATCGAATAGCGCGGTGTGCACGGTGTCAGCGCGTGGCGGTTACGGTAATATCTGTATGAATTTACAGTACTGACGGTCATCCATGTCCTTGCGCAAGATCATCCATGTCGACTGCGACTGCTTCTACGCTGCGATCGAAATGCGTGACGACCCGAGCCTGGCTGGCCGGCCGATGGCGGTGGGTGGCTCGGCGGAGCGGCGCGGGGTGATTGCCACCTGCAACTATGAAGCGCGCGCCTATGGGGTACGCTCGGCAATGTCCTCGCGCCACGCGCTTAAACTCTGCCCTGACCTGTTGATCGTCAAGCCGCGTTTCGAGGCCTACCGCGAAGCCTCGCGCGAGATCCAGGCGATCTTTCGCGACTACACCGAGCTGATCGAGCCGCTGTCACTGGATGAAGCCTATCTGGATGTCAGCGACAGCTCCTGGTACGGCGGTAGCGCCACGCGGATTGCTGAGGATATCCGCCAGCGCGTCGCCAAGTCCTTGCACATCACGGTTTCAGCAGGGGTTGCGCCAAACAAGTTCCTGGCCAAGATCGCCAGCGACTGGCGCAAACCCAATGGATTGTTTGTGATAACCCCGGGCGAGGTGGAGGCGTTTGTTGCCGCGCTGCCGGTGGCTCGCCTGCATGGCGTGGGCAAGGTCACAGCCGACAAGCTGACCCGGCTGGGTATCGAGACCTGCATGGACATGCGCGAATGGTCAAAGCTGGCGCTGGTGCGCGAGTTTGGCAGTTTTGGCGAGCGTTTGTGGGGGCTGGCTCGTGGCGTGGATGAGCGGGCTGTACAGAATGACAGCCGGCGTCAGTCAGTCAGTGTCGAAAACACCTACGATACCGATCTGCCTGACCTGAACAGTTGCCTGGCCAAATTGCCTGAGTTGCTTGATAGCCTTAATGAGCGGGTCGCGCGGATGGACAGCAGCTATAAAGCCGACAAGCCATTCGTCAAGGTCAAGTTCCATGACTTTAGCCAGACGACCATGGAGCAGGCGGGTGCCGGGCGCGATCTGGAGAGTTACCGACAGTTGCTGAGTCAGGCGTTTGCCCGTGGCGGCAAGCCGGTGCGCTTGCTTGGGGTGGGGGTGCGCTTGCGCGATCTGCGCGGGGCGCATGAGCAGCTGGAGTTGTTTGCGCCAACGTGACGGTGCGTCAGCAAGGCCGCCAGGCGGCCCTGTGACGAAGGCGGTTATTGTCCGCCTGGATCTGCTACCAGTCGCCCGGTCTGCTTGGTCAGTGCCTGCAAGAATTCCTGCTGCAATTCAGGATCATTGCGGGTCAGTTCAATCAGGCTCTGCTCAAGCTCACTGGCTTCTTCTTCCAGCCCCAGCTCGGACAGCCGCTTGACCCGGTGAACCCACTGGCTGACATCGTCGTCTTCAAGGTCATCGAAGATCAGGTGCCGTGCTTCGACCAGTTTGTTGCGCAGCGTGCCGCTGACCAGCAGGCTGGCGTCGCCGCGAATGCCGTTGTCCTCGTCGACCACCTGCAGGTGCAGGGTGCCTACGCGGCCGAGATTCTGCTCGGAAAACGGCGCATCCAGCAGGTTCAGCCGCAGTACGCCATTACGGTCGGTGGTCAGCTCATGGTTGAGCTTGCCAGCCTTGACCTCGACCAGGCGCTCGCTCCAGGGCAGGTTGGTGGATTCTTCGCGCTTAGCTTTCTCCACCTCGCTGATGCCCGCCAGGTTCTGCTGGGCACGGCCGTTGGATTGCACGTTCATGAATGGATTGAGCCCGGCAACGCCATAGCTCAGCCAGTCATGAGTGATGCTCTGCGGCAGGTTGCCCAAGGCGAACACATTGACCACATTGGCACCGACTCCAGCCACCACCGCGACCGCGCCCAGCGGGATCTCGTAGATCTCCCGCCAGGGCTGGTAAGGGGTGTAGCGGTCGTAGCGGCGGGTCACTTCGAACTCGGTGACTTCGAAGCGCTGCTGCTCGTGGACGCGCACGCGCCGTTGCGGAAGCTCCATTACCTTGGGCTCGCCAACGTCGATCTGCAGACTGTGCTCGAGCAACTTGCGCTCGACGCGTTCTTCATGCTCGCTGCGCTGGGACATCTGATTGGCGCAGCCGCTGACGAACAGGGCGCCGCAGAGTGCGGCGCCCCCCAGGGTAAGGGTACTTCGCTTGTACATGTTCACTCGCGCATTGAGCTATCAGCGACGGATGCGGGCTTGCAGGAAGCTCAGCACTTCATTGACCGGCAGCGCCTGGGCGTCCTGCTCGGTGCGGTGCTTGTATTCCAGATTGCCATCGGCCAGGCCGCGGTCACTGACCACGATCCGGTGCGGGATGCCGATCAGTTCCATATCGGCAAACTTGTTGCCTGGGCTGGTCTTCTTGTCACGGTCATCGAGCAGCACTTCGAAGCCTGCAGCGGTCAGTTCGGCGTACAGCTTGTCGGTCGCCTCACGCACCACCTCGGTTTCGTAGCGCAGCGGTACCAGAGCGATCTGGAACGGCGCCAGGGCATCATTCCAGATGATCCCTTTGTCGTCGTAGCTCTGCTCGATGGCAGCAGCAACCACGCGCGAAACGCCGATGCCGTAGCAACCCATCGACAGTACTACTGGCTTGCCGTTCTCGCCGAGTACCTGGCACTTGAGCGCCTCGCTGTACTTGGTGCCGAGCTGGAAGATATGCCCGACTTCGATGCCGCGCTTTATCACCAGGGTGCCCTGGCCATCTGGGCTTGGGTCACCGGCAACCACGTTGCGCAGGTCGGCTACTTCAGGCACTGGCAGGTCACGCTCCCAGTTGACGCCGAAGTAGTGCTTGTCGTCGATGTTGGCGCCGATGCCGAAGTCGCTCATCAGGGCCACCGAGCGGTCGATGATGATTTCCAGCGGCAGGTTCAGCGGGCCCAGCGAGCCTGCGCCGGCGCCAATGGCGTCACGCAGTTCGGCGTCGCTGGCCATGACCAGCGGTTCGGCAACCTGAGGAAGCTTGGCGGCCTTGATTTCGTTGAGTTCGTGATCGCCGCGCACGATCAGGGCAATCAGCTTGCCTTCTTCAGCGCCGCGCACGATCAGGGTCTTGACCGTCTTCTCGATTGGCAGGCCATGGTTTTCGACCAGTTGGGCGATGGTCTTGGCGTGCGGAGTATCGACCAGGCGCAACTCTTCGGTTGGCGCCGGGCGCACGCTTTCGCGTGGGATGGCTTCGGCTTTTTCGATGTTGGCGGCGTAGTCGGAGCTGTCGCTGAAGATCACGTCGTCTTCACCTGTAGCGGCCAGGACGTGGAATTCGTGCGAGTAGTTGCCACCGATCGAGCCGGTATCAGCCTGCACTGGGCGGAAGTTCAAGCCCAGGCGGGTAAAGATGTTGCTGTACGCCTGATGCATGCGGTCGTAGGTTTCCTGCAGGGAAGCCTGGTCGGCATGGAACGAGTAGGCGTCCTTCATGATGAACTCGCGGCCGCGCATCAAACCGAAGCGTGGGCGGATCTCATCGCGGAATTTGGTCTGGATCTGGTACAGATTGAGCGGCAGCTGTTTATAGCTGGACAGCTCGTTGCGGACCATGTCGGTGATCACTTCTTCGTGAGTCGGGCCAACACAGAAGTCGCGGTTGTGGCGGTCTTTCAGGCGCAGCAGCTCTGGGCCGTACTGTTCCCAGCGGCCAGATTCCTGCCACAGCTCGGCTGGCTGGATGCTCGGCATCAGCACTTCAAGCGCGCCGGCGGCGTTCATTTCTTCGCGGACCACGGCTTCGACCTTGCGCATTACCCGCAGGCCCATCGGCAGCCAGGTGTACAGGCCGGAGGCCAGCTTGCGGATCATGCCGGCGCGCAGCATGAGCTGATGGCTGATGACCACTGCATCGGCAGGGGTTTCTTTTTGGGTGGCGAGCAAATATTGACTGGTGCGCATGGGGGGCCGTGTCGATTGCCTAAGACGTTGAAATGACCCCGCATTCTACGGGGGCGAAACGAAAGCGTACAGGATGCCGCAGCGCAGGCCAGTTGTCAGCCAAGAAAAAGCCCGGCGTGGTCGCCGGGCTTTTCAAGTGCGGGGCACTGCAAGCCAGGCTTACAGGATGCTCAGCGGGTACTCGACGATCAGACGCAGTTCGTCGATCGAGCTCGAACCGTAGTACACGCCATCCGAAGAGCGGTAGGTCGCTTGACGTACGCGGAAGCTCAGGTCTTTGGCCGGACCTTCCTGCATGACGTATTTGACGTCGATGTCGCGTTCCCATTCCTTGCCGTTGTCGGTGGTGCGAGTGGTCGCGCCGGTACCGCGGGCATAACGGGTCATGAAGGTCAGGCCGGGGATACCGAATTCGGCGAAGTTCAGGTCGTAGCGAGCCTGCCAGGACTTCTCGTCTTCGGCGTTGAAGTCGGAACGGGCGATGGAGTTGGCGAGGAACACGGTGCCGCCGCCGTCGATACCGTAAGCGTAGTCACCGTCGCCGGTGACTTTCTGGTAGGCCAGGGTGAAGGTGTGAGCGCCAATGTTGTACGCACCGGACAGGCTGGCTGCGATGTTGTCCAGTTTGCTGGTGCCGTCCGCTTTGGTGACGTAGGCGCCAGTGCGGTTTTCACCGATCGACTTGGTGTCATAGATGTTGAAGTCGAACACCAGGCCTTGGTTGTCACTGATCGGCAGTGCCCAGTTGACGTTGCCGTAGAACTTGCGGAAGTGATCTTCGACGCGCGAGTAGTACAGGCTGGTGCTGAGGCCTTCGGTGATTGAGTAAGTACCACCAAACACGTTGGCTTCGGTCAGGCCTGGGTTCTTGCGGCCAGTGTCACTGTTGCGTCCGCCGATGCTGTCCTTATAGGACTGGGCCTGGGCGTTGAGGCGGGTGAAGTGACCGGCGTTCAGCTCGAGGCCGTTGATTTCCTTGCTGGTCAGCATGAAGCCTTCGGCGACCTCAGGCAGCAGACGGCTGTCGTCGGTAGCGAATACTGGCAGCGAAGTGAATTGGCCACCGTATTTGAGTGTAGTGTTGGAGATACGCGCTTTGACCGCACCGTGACCCTCGGAGAAGCTGTCCTGAGAGGCGCCGTCGGAGCCGGTTGGGAACAGGCCGGTACCGGAAGTGCCTTTACCGCCGTCCAGTTTCAAGCCCAGCAGGCCGATGGCATCGAAACCGACGCCTACAGTGCCTTGGGTGAAGCCCGACTCGAAGGTACCGATGAAGCCTTGGCCCCACTCGGCTGCACGGCTCTGGCCGCCTTCGTTGTTACGGAAGTCACGGCTGAAGTACAGGTTACGCAGTTTGACGCCGAGTTGGCTGTCTTCAACGAAACCCTTGGACTCATCTTGCGAAGAGGCGATGGCCATTTGCGAGGTGCCTGCCGCAACGGCCAGGGCGATCATGCTCCACTTCATCACGCGCATCGTGATTTGCTCCTTTGGTTTTTAGGAAGAGTACCGCTGCGCCCGGGGTTTTAATTATATGGGGCAGCTCTTTCTTGTTGTGTCGGCGCGAAGGTATATCACGCTGACTCTTTATTTGGCGATATGCATAAAGCAACTTTTCACAAACTTTATAGCGTGTCGCTTATAACTAATTCGACGTCGCAAATTACGCGCCGAACAGCGGGCATATATCCCAGCGTTTGCTCCGTCATCCGTTAACACAGGGACGGTACCCCTCGGTAGTGCCTCAGCGCTGTGGTCCGTCGACAGCTTCTGCTCACTGCAGGTGTCGTGCCGACTTGGCGTTGAGGCAATGCAACAAGCGTGCTCATTTTCACATTGAGTTGATGAATTTTTCACATCTGCCTGATCGCTTGCTGGCAAACCTCCGAAAATAAAGGGTTCGGTCTGTCTGATGGTGTGCCAAAATTCAACGGTCGATGCAACTGTAAGGTTGCTAACTAAACCAATGTGTTACCGCCGATTGTTCATCTTGAGTAGTTTTACTGGGAACCGCCGTCAGCACCGTGACGGACGGCTCTATTTTGGTGCGAAAAGTAGCGCTCTGTTACCGCGGCGGTGCAGGACAGCTGCGCAAGCAAGCTAAAGCGCGGCTGCAGCGCCCGATTTCATGCCTGTTGCGGCGAAGCAAGGTATCCTCCGCGCACCATGCCTGCGTTGCGCAGGCGATCTGATTGAAGGAGTTTTGCCGTGTTTGTCCTGGATCCGCGTTTGCAGCAGGATTGCCTGGTGTTGGGAGATTTCCCGCTGTGTCGGCTGCTGTTGAGCAAAGACGCCAATTATCCGTGGTTCATTCTGGTGCCGCGGCAAGCCGACGTTAGTGAGCTGTTCGACCTCACGGCAGCCGACCAGCAGCAGCTGTGGCAAGAAACCACCTGCCTGGCCAATTCGCTCAAACAGGAATTTGCTGCCGACAAGATGAACGTGGCGACCTTGGGCAACGTGGTCAGCCAACTGCACATGCACGTGATCGTGCGCCACCGCAACGATGCTGCCTGGCCAGCGCCAGTGTGGGGCAAGGTGGCGGCTGCCGAGTACCGCGAGGAGCAACTCGCACAGCTTCGCCAGCGCCTGCGCTCGGCGTTGAACAACAATGACTTCAAGGAGGCGTGAGCTGATGTCTCTGGAATCGCAAATCATCGACCTGGAAACCCGTCAGGCGTTTCAGGATGACGCGCTGCAGGAGCTCAATGATGTGGTGGTCGAGCAGGGGCGGGTGATCAATCGTCTGCAACTGCAGATGGCCGAGCTGATCAAGCGTTACGAGGAGATGGTCGGGCAGTACGGCAGCGAAGGTGAAGAAGCGCCGCCGCCTCATTACTGAGGGTGGGTACCTTGCGGGTGCATAGCGCCCGCAAGGCCTTTGCTGTCAGCGGCGCGAGACCGCGATCACGTCTTCGGCCTGCAGGCCCTTGTCGCGGTGCATGACCGAGAACTCCACGCGTTGGCCTTCGACCAGCACGCGGTGGCCGTCGCCACGGATGGCGCGAAAGTGTACGAAGATATCGTCGCCGGAGTCGCGCGAGATAAAGCCGAAGCCTTTCGAGGTGTTGAACCACTTGACGGTGCCGGTATCGCGCTTGCTGCTTTCCTGGGCAGCGCCGCCAGTATTGCGCGAGCGGCCGCTGCTGCGGCTGAAGCCGGCAACCAGGTGTGCCAGAACTGCCAGAGCAGCGCACAGCAGTGCAGGCAGGTTGCCCAGCTCAGGCCGTACCAGCACGGTTACTGTCTGCAGGACAACCGCCAGCACCAGCAAAGCGCTGGCCAGGTATTGCAGTTGCAGGCGCGCACCGCGGTAATAAAGCGGCACGACCGGCGCCAGCAGGAGGTTGAGCAGGCCGAGCAAGGCCAGGTACACGGCCTCCGGTTGCTGCAGGAAGGGAATTGCCTCGGTGCGAAGGCTTGGTATGAGCGACAGCAGCAAGGCTGCTACGCCCGTCACCAGATGGACGATCTTGAACATTTGGGTTGGCTCACGTTTATAAGGTCAATCACAGGAAGAGCGGGCAGCACGGTGCGCATGAGAGAGAAAGCGCGGTCACGCAGCTGGCCTGCCTATGCATCCGGCAATAACAATCCGCACGGATGGCACCCTGCCTATTTAACAGCAAAGGCGCGGTGAGCTCAAACCGGGCGGCTGATGGGTGTGATCGATTGCCCTGGGTCACATGCAGGCGCAGGCAAGTCTTGTTACAGTGCCCCTTCATCCGCTTGACTACCCAAGCCACATGAAAAAGGGGAGCTTCATGGCAATCGATATCGGTATCAGTGAAGAAGATCGCAAGTCCATCGTCGATGGGCTGTCCCGTTTGTTGTCGGATACCTATGTGTTGTATCTGAAAACTCATAACTTTCATTGGAACGTTACTGGTCCGGCGTTCCGTACCCTGCACCTGATGTTCGAAGAGCAGTACAACGAGCTGGCCCTGGCGGTTGACTCGATCGCCGAGCGGATCCGCGCGCTGGGCTTCCCGGCGCCTGGTTCCTACGCGTTCTATGCCCGCCACTCGTCGATCAAGGAAGAGGAGGGTGTGCCGCCTGCTGATGAGATGATCCGCCAGTTGGTCGAGGGGCAGGAGGCGGTCACGCGTACCGCACGCAGTATTTTCCCGGTGGTCGACAAGGTCAGTGACGAGCCAACGGCGGATCTGCTGACCCAGCGTATGCAGGTTCACGAGAAGACCGCGTGGATGCTGCGCTCGTTGCTCGAAGGTAAATAAACTGTCCAGGCCGCCCTGCGCCGTGAAGCGCAGGGCGGTGGTGAACTGCCCGCGCAGGCGGAAAATTTTGCCGCTGCTCATGCCCCGCCTCGCGGCGCTTCATTACACGCCATGGTTCATGTCTCCAGCACATGAATGGATCCCCTTGGCGATGGAGTGGCAGCAGTGGACATCAGGGTGCAGAGCAGCAAACGCAATGTGTGTCAGGGACATTGGCCAGGCAAGGCCTGTGTCGATCCCTTCGCAGCGGACTTCGACATGCTGCAGGTGCAGCCAGTGTCGCGGTCGGTCAGGCTTAATGGATTTGCCACCTGCCTGCGTCTGGAGGATGTGTATTGGCAGATATTGCAGCATATTGCCGAGGCCAATCAGTGCTCGGTCAGTGCGGTGTTGTCCTACATTGACCGCGAAGTTCACCTGCGCCACGGCGGGGTGCGCAACTTCAGCGGCCTGGTCCGGGTGATCTGCGTTGCCTGGCTACGCGATCCGCCAAGCGAGCGTTGAGTGCCGGGCGGGCTGCACTGACCTCTCTAACCATATATAATGCCGGTTTTTGCTGCCCCGGCAGCCAGCGTTATGGTTTGCGAGAGATCCCCGTGCCCCTTTACGACTATCAATGTGCAGCCTGCAACCATCAGCTTGAGGCGTTGCAGAAGATCAGCGCCGCGCCGTTGACTGATTGTCCGGCCTGCCAGGCGCCGGAATTGAAGAAGCAATTGTCCGTTCCAGGTTTTCGCCTCAGTGGCACTGGCTGGTACGAAACCGACTTCAAGACCGGGGCAAAAAAGAATCTGGCAGGCGGCGACAAGGCCGACTGAGTTGAATTGCAACGTCCGGGTCTTGCAGTATTAGCCCTCTGGGCGGCCAAGGCCTCCATCGAATACACGAATCACGAGAAGCGAACCACCATCATGATGCGCAGCCAATATTGCGGCCAACTGAACGAGAGCCTGGACGGCCAGGAAGTCACCCTTTGCGGCTGGGTCCATCGTCGCCGCGACCACGGCGGGGTGATTTTCCTCGATATCCGTGACCGCGAAGGCATGGCCCAGGTCGTGTTCGACCCGGATCGCGCCGAAACCTTCGCCGCCGCCGACCGCGTGCGCAGCGAATACGTCGTGCAGATCACCGGTAAAGTGCGCAAGCGTCCCGAAGGTGCAGTCAACGCCAACATGGCGTCGGGCGGCATCGAAGTACTGGGTTACGAGCTGACCGTACTCAACGAAGCCGAAACCCCGCCGTTCCCGTTGAACGAATACTCCGACGTTGGCGAAGAAACCCGCCTGCGTTATCGCTTCATCGACCTGCGTCGTCCGGAAATGGCCGAGAAGCTGCGTCTGCGTTCGCGCATCACCACCAGCATCCGCCGCTTCCTCGACGAAAACGGCTTCCTCGACGTCGAAACACCGATCCTGACCCGTGCCACCCCAGAAGGTGCACGTGACTATCTGGTGCCAAGCCGTACCCACGCCGGCAGCTTCTTCGCCCTGCCGCAGTCGCCGCAGCTGTTCAAGCAGTTGCTGATGGTGGCCGGCTTCGACCGTTACTACCAGATCGCCAAGTGCTTCCGCGACGAAGACCTGCGTGCCGACCGCCAGCCGGAATTCACCCAGATCGACATCGAGACCAGCTTCCTCGACGAGTCCGAGATCATGGGTCTCACCGAGAGCATGATCCGCAAGCTGTTCAAGGAAGTGCTGGACCTGGAGTTCGGTGAATTCCCGCACATGACCTTCGAAGAGGCCATGCGCCGCTACGGTTCCGACAAGCCAGACCTGCGTAACCCGCTGGAACTGGTTGACGTTGCCGACCAGCTGAAAGATGTCGACTTCAAGGTCTTCGCCGGCCCGGCCAACGATCCGAAGTGCCGCGTCACCGCCCTGCGCCTGCCGGGCGGCGCAAGCATGCCGCGTAGCAAGATCGACGAGTACACCAAGTTCGTTGGCATCTATGGTGCCAAGGGCCTGGCCTACATCAAGGTCAACGAGCGCGCCAAGGGCGTCGAAGGCCTGCAGTCGCCGATCGTCAAGAACATCCCTGAGGCCAACCTCAACGTGATCCTCGATCGCGTCGGTGCGGTTGATGGCGACATCGTGTTCTTCGGTGCCGACAAGTTCAAAGTGGTCAGCGAAGCCCTGGGTGCGCTGCGGATCAAGGTCGGCAACGACTTCAATCTGCTGACCTGCGAATGGGCACCGATGTGGGTTGTCGACTTCCCGATGTTCGACGAGAACGAAGACGGCAGCTTCAGCGCCTTGCACCACCCGTTCACTGCACCCAAGTGCACCCCGGAAGAGCTCGAGGCCAATCCGGCCACCGCGCTGTCGCGTGCCTATGACATGGTGCTCAACGGCACCGAGCTGGGTGGCGGTTCGATCCGTATTCACCGCAAAGAGATGCAACAGGCGGTGTTCCGCCTGCTTGGTATCGAAGCGGCGGAACAGGAAGAGAAGTTTGGCTTCCTGCTCGACGCGCTGAAGTTCGGTGCACCGCCGCACGGCGGCCTGGCCTTTGGTCTGGACCGTCTGGTAATGCTGATGACCGGCGCCCAGTCGATTCGTGAAGTGATCGCCTTCCCGAAAACCCAGAGCGCTGCCTGCGTCATGACCCAGGCTCCGGGCCTGGTCGATGCCAAGGCACTGCGTGAGCTGCACATCCGTCTGCGCGAGCAGACCAAGGTCGAGTAACACCGACCCGGGCGCGCCCGTGAGGTCGCGCCCTCGAATTTATCGCGTTCCGCCCTTCGGGGCGGAACCTGTTTGTGGATCAAGGATTCGGAGTCGATATGGCTGGTCATTCCAAGTGGGCGAACATCAAGCACCGCAAAGAGCGCCAGGATGCCAAGAGAGGCAAGGTCTTCACCAAGTGGATCCGCGAGCTGACGGTCGCGGCCAAGCAGGGCGGCGCCGATCCAGCGTCGAACCCGCGCTTGCGACTGGCGCTGGACAAGGCACTTGGTGCCAACATGAGCCGCGACATCATTGATCGGGCAGTTGCCCGCGGCGCCGGCACCAACGAAAGCGACAACGTCGAAGAGCTCAGCTATGAGGGTTACGGCCCCGGCGGCGTGGCGATCATGGTCGAAACCATGACCGACAACCGCAACCGTACCGCAGCGGCTGTGCGCCATGCCTTCACCAAATGCGGCGGCAACCTTGGCACTGACGGTTCAGTTGCTTATCTGTTCGAGCGCAAGGGCCAGATCAGCTTTGCCCCTGGCGTTGACGAAGACGCCTTGATGGAAGCGGCCATGGAGGCCGACGCCGATGATGTGGTCAGCAATGACGACGGCTCGTTCGAAGTGTTCACTTCGTTCAACAGCTTTTATGCCGTGCGCAACGCGCTGGAAGAAGCTGGGTTCAAGGCCGCCGACGCCGAAATCGTGATGCAGCCGACCACCAGTGCCGAGCTTGATCGCGATGGCGCTGAAAAAGTCCTCAAGCTGATCGACATGCTCGAAGACCTGGACGACGTGCAAAACGTCTATTCCAATGCGCAGATCTCCGATGAGGTCCTTGAGCAGCTAGGCTGATGCCAGCGCTTCAAGCCATCAGGGCCTGACTGCTCCAAGCGTGTTTTCATTTTCAACTTGCAGGCCCTATGACTCTGATTCTTGGTATCGACCCCGGTTCGCGCATCACCGGTTTTGGCGTGGTCCGCCAGACCGCCCGGGGCTGCGAATATGTGGCGTCGGGGTGTATTCGTACGGGCGCCGGGGAGTTGTCCGAGCGCCTGCAGATCATTTTCCGTGGCGTCAGCGAGATCATTCGCCAGCACGGCCCGGTTACCATGGGCATCGAACGGGTGTTCATGGCGCGCAATCCGGATTCGGCGCTCAAGCTCGGCCAGGCCCGTGGTGCAGCCATCGTGGCCGGTGCCGAAGCTGGCCTGGAGATCGCCGAATATAGCGCCACCCAGGTCAAACAGGCGGTGGCTGGCACCGGTGCGGCCAACAAAGACCAGGTGATGCTGATGGTCATGCACCTGCTCAAGTTGACGCAAAAGCCGCAGATCGACGCCTCTGACGCCTTGGCTATCGCCCTCTGTCATGCGCATACCCGCTCCAGCCTGATCCCCCACGGCTTGACCACTGCGCGCAAGCGCGGCGGACGCTTGCGTCTGTAACCGCTTCATGCGCTGATACACATTTTGGCCGGGTGAAACGTTCACTCGACGCATTTGCTGATAGGGTTGACCGGTCTGTGGCCGGCGCTCGAAAGGAAGGATCGAAACGTGATTGGACGTTTGCGCGGCACCCTGGCGGAAAAACAACCGCCGCACCTGATTATCGACGTCAACGGCCTGGGCTATGAGCTCGAAGTGCCGATGACCACCCTGTACCGCCTGCCCAAGGTTGGCGAGCCGGTTACCCTGCATACCCACCTGGTGGTGCGTGAAGACGCCCACCTGCTCTACGGCTTTGGCGAGAAGCGCGAGCGCGAGCTGTTCCGTGAGCTGATCCGTCTCAATGGCGTCGGCCCCAAGCTGGCGCTGGCACTGATGTCCGGGCTTGAAATCGACGAGTTGGTGCGCTGCGTGCAGGCGCAGGATGCCTCGGTGCTGGTGCGCGTACCCGGGGTTGGCAAGAAGACTGCCGAGCGCCTGCTGGTCGAGCTCAAGGACCGCTTCAAAGCTTGGGAAACGTCCTCGTCGATGTTCACCCTGGTATCCGACGGCCCGGCGCCGGTCGGTGGCGCGTCCACCGCCGAAGCCGACGCGGTCAGTGCGCTGGTGTCGCTGGGCTACAAGCCTCAGGAAGCCAGCAAGGCTATCTCGCTTATCAAGGACAAGGCCGGCCTGAGCAGCGAAGACCTGATCCGCCGCAGCCTGCAAGGGATGATTAGCAAGTGATCGAAACCGACCGCCTGATTGCCGCTTCCGGACGCGACCGCGAAGAAGTCCAGGACCGCGCGATTCGCCCGCTGAGCCTTGATGAGTACATCGGCCAGCCGGTGGTGCGCGACCAGATGGGCCTGTTCATCCAGGCCGCCCGTGGCCGCAACGAGTCGCTCGATCACACCCTGATCTTCGGTCCGCCGGGCCTGGGCAAGACCACCCTGGCCAATATCATCGCCCATGAGATGGGCGTTTCGGTGAAGAGCACGTCAGGGCCAATTCTGGAGCGGCCCGGTGATCTGGCGGCAATGCTGACCAATCTCGAGCCGCACGATGTGCTGTTCATCGACGAAATTCACCGGCTCTCGCCGATTGTCGAAGAAGTGCTGTACCCGGCAATGGAAGACTTCCAGCTCGACATCATGATCGGTGAGGGGCCAGCCGCGCGTTCGATCAAGCTCGATCTGCCGCCGTTCACCCTGGTCGGCGCGACCACCCGAGCGGGCATGCTGACCAACCCCTTGCGCGACCGTTTCGGCATCGTCCAGCGCCTGGAGTTCTACAGCGACAAGGACCTGGCCACCATCGTTACCCGTTCGGCGGGCATTCTTGGCCTGGTCATCGATGATTTGGGCGCCTTCGAGATTGCCCGGCGTGCACGCGGTACGCCGCGGATTGCCAACCGCCTGCTGCGCCGGGTGCGCGACTACGCACAGGTACGCGGCAAGGGCGAGATCACCAAGGCGGTGGCGGACCTGGCGCTGAATCTGCTGGATGTCGACGAGCGCGGCTTCGATCACTCCGACCGGCGTTTGCTGCTGACCATGATCGAGAAGTTCGATGGCGGTCCGGTCGGCGTGGACAACCTTGCCGCTGCCATCAGCGAAGAGCGCCATACCATCGAAGACGTGCTCGAGCCGTACCTGATCCAGCAGGGCTACATCATGCGTACGCCGCGTGGCCGCGTGGTGACGCGGCACGCCTACCTGCACTTTGGCTTGAACCTGCCCGGGCGTTTGGCCGACCCGGCGGATTTTTCCGATGTTGTCGATGAATGACAGATCAAAAGGCAGTTTCCGTGGTCCTACCGCTGGCATGCCCATGGCGCGCTGGCACTAAGACATTACCGAATGCAAAAACACTTGCCGGGCGGATTGGCAAGCCGAGGAGTAAGCACTAGAGTATGCGCGCGCAAAATGGGCTTGAATCGTTCGCACACCGCTGTCGCGTCTATTACGAAGATACCGACGCAGGCGGCGTGGTGTATTACGTCAACTACCTGAAATTCATGGAGCGTGCGCGCACCGAGCGGTTGCGTCACCTGGGTTTCTCCCAGCATCAACTGGCCGGGGAGAATCTGCTGTTCGTGGTTCACTCCACCGAGGCGCGCTACCACGCGCCGGCGCGCCTGGATGATGAGTTGCGGGTAACCGCAGAAGTCGTCGAGGTGAACCGCGCCAGCCTGCGCTTCGTGCAGCAGGTGTGGCGAGAACAAGATGCAAAACTGCTCTGTGAGGGGCAGTTTCTGGTGGCCGCTGTGCGCGCCGACACTTTCAAACCCCGAGCCATCCCCCCAGCGCTGCGCGACGCCTTCCTGGCGGGCGGCCCGGGTACTCAATCGAATGCAGGAGAATAAGCGTGGAAGCTAACGTCGTCGACCATACCTCCATGTGGAGTCTGGTCAGCAATGCCAGCATCGTGGTGCAGCTGGTAATGCTGATTCTGGTGGCCGCCTCGGTCACTTCATGGATCATGATCTTTCAGCGCAGCAGCATGCTGCGCGCCGGTCGTCGTGCGCTGGATGCCTTCGAGGAGCGCTTCTGGTCGGGCATTGATTTGTCCAAGCTGTACCGTCAGGCAGGTAGCAACCCGGACCCGGATTCGGGTGTGGAGCAGGTGTTCCGTGCCGGCTTCAAGGAATTCTCGCGTCTGCGTCAGCAGCAGGGCGTAGACCCGGATGCAGTCATGGAAGGCGTTGGCCGAGCCATGCGCGTAGCCATCTCGCGTGAAGAAGAAAAGCTCGAGCAGAGCCTGCCGTTTCTCGCTACCGTAGGCTCGACCAGCCCGTACATCGGCCTGTTCGGTACTGTCTGGGGCATCATGAACTCGTTCCGCGGCCTGGCTTCTGCCCAGCAGGCAACCCTGGCCACCGTTGCGCCGGGCATCGCCGAAGCATTGATTGCCACTGCGATCGGCCTGTTCGCCGCGATCCCGGCCGTTATCGCCTACAACCGTTTCGCCGCACGCAGCGAAACGCTGATCAGTCGTTACTACACCTTCGCCGACGAGTTCCAGGCGATCCTGCACCGCAAAGTGCACACCAGCGAAGAGTAATCAGGTAGAAACCCATGGCCCGAGTTCGCCACAAACGCAAGCCCGTCGCCGAGATGAACGTGGTGCCCTACATCGACGTGATGCTGGTGCTGCTGGTCATCTTCATGGTGACGGCCCCGATGCTCAACCAGGGGGTCAAGGTCGACCTGCCCAAGGTTTCCAGCGAAGCCTTGCCGCAGGACAACAACGTCCAGATCCTTACCATCTCGATCAAGGCCGACAAGACCTACTACTGGAACCTTGGCAGCGAGGTCGATACCGACAAACAGATGGACAAGGCCATGACCTTGCCAGACATGACCAGCGCCGTGACCAAGATCATTGCCGCCGGTCGCGACCAGGGCAAGCAGACCCAGGTCTTCATCCGTGGCGACAAGTCCGTCGATTACGGCTCGGTCATGGGCGCCATGGGCGGGTTGCAGAAGGCCGGTGTCGGTAACGTTGGCCTGATTACCGAGGCGCCCTGATGCAACAGCGAGAGCCATCTGCCTCGGAAAGCTACTTCTGGCCCAGTGTCTGGGCCATTGGCTTGCATGTCGTGGTGTTTGCGATGCTGTTCGTCAGCTTCGCCATGACCCCTGAGCTGCCGCCGTCCAAGCCGATCGTTCAGGCTACGCTGTACCAGCTCAAGTCCAAGAGTCAGGCCACTACTCAGACCAATCAGAAGATTGCCGGGGAAGCGAAGAAAACCGCTTCGCGCCAGACTGAAGTCGAACAGCTGGAACAGAAGAAGGTCGAACAGGAGGCCGTGAAGGCCGCGGAACAAAAGAAAGCCGACGCGGATCAAAAGGCCGAAGCTGCTCGTGAAGCGGCAGAAGCCAAAAAAGCCGAAGAAGCTGCCAAGACTGCTGAAGCCAAGAAGGCCGCCGAGGCCAAGAAAGCCGAAGAGGCGAAGAAAGCCAGCGAAAAACAGCAGGCTGATATCGCCAAGAAAAAGGCGGAAGAAGAGGCCAAGAAAAAGGCCGACGAAGAAGCCAAGAAAGACGCAGCTGAAGAGGCGAAGAAGAAAGCCGCCGAAGAAGCCAAGAAAAAAGCTGCCGAGGATGCCAAGAAGAAAACGGCAGCCGAGGAAGCGAAGAAGAAAGCAGCTGAAGAGGCCAAGAAGAAGGCCGCTGCAGATGCCCAGAAGAAAAAAGCCCAGGATGCAGCCCGCAAGGCGGCAGAAGACAAGAAAGCCCAGGCCCTGGCCGAGCTGTTGTCTGATACCACCGAGCGCCAGCAGGCTCTGGCTGACGAGCAGGGCGACCAGGTAGCCGGTGATTTCGACGACCTGATCCGCATGCGCGCTGCAGAAGGTTGGGCCCGTCCGCCTTCGGCACGCAAAGGCATGACGGTCGTGCTGCAGATCAACATGCTGCCCGATGGCACCATCACCAGCGTCAGTGTGGCCCGCGCCAGTGGCGACGGTCCGTTTGATGCTTCGGCGGTGGCAGCGGTGAAGAACATTGGTCGACTGACCGAAATGCAGGGCTTGAAGCCGAGTGATTTCAATGCGTATCGCTCGTTCAAGATGACATTTACACCTGAGGATCTAGCGCTGTGATTAAACTCTTTCGAGGGCTGCTGGTCATGCTCTGCTGCGTGGCAGGTATGGCCGTAGCAGAGGAAAAGAACATCCTGGTCACCAGCGGTAGCGATCGGGCCACGCCCATCGCGGTAGTACCGTTCGGCCTGCAGGGTGGCAGCGTGCTGCCAGAAGACATGGCCGACATCATCGGCAATGACCTGCGCAACTCTGGCTACTACTCGCCGATTCCAAAGCAGAACATGATCAGCCAGCCAAGCCAGGCCAGCGAAGTCATCTTCCGCGACTGGAAAGCCCTGGGCGCCCAGTACGTCATGGTCGGTAGCATCGTGCCGTCCGGTGGCCGTCTGCAGGTGCAGTACGCGCTGTTCAACGTGGCCACCGAGCAGCAAGTGCTGACTGGCAGCGTTGCCGGTACTGTCGACCAGTTGCGCGACATGTCGCACTACATCGCCGACCAGTCATTCGAGAAGCTCACCGGCATCAAGGGTGCGTTCTCCACTCGTATGCTGTACGTGACTGCCGAGCGCTTCTCTGCCAACAACACTCGCTATACCCTGCAGCGTTCGGACTACGACGGTGCCCGTGCAGTGACCCTGCTGCAGTCGCGTGAGCCGATTCTGTCGCCACGCTTCGCACCGGATGGCAAGCGCATCGCCTATGTGTCGTTCGAGCAGCGTCGCCCACGTATCTTTGTCCAGCACATCGACACCGGTCGCCGTGAGCAGATCACCAACTTCGAAGGCCTCAACGGCGCGCCAGCCTGGTCGCCGGATGGTTCGCGCCTGGCGTTCGTACTGTCCAAGGACGGCAACCCGGACATCTATGTGATGAACATGGGTTCGCGCGCGATCAGTCGCGTAACTGCCGGCCCTGGTATCAACACCGAACCGTTCTGGGGTAAAGACGGCAACACGCTTTACTTCACCTCCGACCGTGGCGGCAAGCCGCAGATCTACAAAACTTCGGTCAGTGGCGGTTCCGCCGAGCGTGTAACGTTCGTGGGTAACTACAATGCCAACCCCAAACTTTCGGCGGACGAGAAGACCCTGGTGATGATTCATCGCCAACAGGGCTTCACCAACTTCAAAGTGGCGGCTCAGGACTTGCAACGTGGAAGTGTAAAGATTCTCTCAGAGACCAGTCTTGACGAGTCCCCCACTGTTGCGCCCAACGGCACCATGCTAATCTACGCCACCCGCCAGCAGGGCCGGGGAGTCTTGATGCTCGTCTCTCTCAACGGACGCGTGAGGCTCCCGCTTCCTACCGCGCAAGGCGAAGTCAGAGAACCGTCCTGGTCCCCTTACCTGAACTGATGCGGCGTTACACCGTTTTGCTTAACACACTGGGGTTTCATTAGGAGTTTCACGATGGAAATGCTGAAGTTTGGTAAATTCGCTGCGCTGGCTCTGGCCATGGCTGTAGCTGTAGGTTGCTCTTCCAAAGGTGGCGACAACGCCGGCGAAGGCGCTGCTGTAGATCCTAACGCTGGTTACGGTGCCAACACTGGCGCTGTTGACGGCAGCCTGAGCGAAGAAGCCGCCCTGCGCGCAATCACCACCTTCTACTTCGAATACGACAGCTCGGACCTGAAGCCAGAAGCCATGCGCGCTCTGGATGTTCATGCCAAGGACCTGAAGTCCAACGGCAGCCGTGTTGTTCTGGAAGGCAACACCGACGAGCGTGGTACTCGCGAGTACAACATGGCTCTGGGTGAGCGTCGCGCCAAGGCCGTACAGCGTTACCTGGTTCTGCAGGGCGTTTCCCCTGCACAGCTGGAACTGGTTTCCTACGGTGAAGAGCGTCCAGTTGCCACCGGCAACGACGAGCAATCCTGGGCTCAGAACCGTCGCGTAGAACTGCGTAAGTAAGTCCTATGCGTACGTGCCGCCGTGCTTTGACCGTCCTCGCACTCAGCCTGCCCTTTACGGCGTGGGCTGCAGTCCCTGTAGTAGATGACAACGCGAGCAGTTATCCGCCCGCGGGTTATGGCACGAGCGGCGCCTATGCCGGAGCAGGGGCTTCAACCCCTGCTTCTGCACAGGGTCAGTTGTTCATGCAGCTGCAACAGATGCAGGATCAGATTTCCCGCCAGCAAGGCATCATCGAAGAGTTGCAAAACGATGTGTCGCGCATGAAGCAGGAAAACCTGGAGCGATACCAGGATCTGGATCGTCGCATCTCAAGTGGTGCCGCGCCTGCCGCGACTCCCGATAATTCTTCAACCGGTGGCGCATCCGATGCCGCTGCCGGTGCAGCAGCCGGCGCCGCTGGCGCTGCTGCGCAACAACCGGCCGCAGGTAGCGAGCCGGCTGATCCGGCGAAAGAAAAGCTCTACTATGATGCTGCTTTCGACCTGATCAAGCAGAAGGACTTCGACAAGGCCAGCCAGGCGTTTACCGCCTTCCTGCGCAAATACCCTAACAGCCAGTATGCCGGCAACGCGCAATACTGGCTGGGTGAGGTGAACCTGGCCAAGGGCGACCTGCAAGGTGCAGCTCAGGCGTTTGCCAAGGTCAGCCAGTCGT
This sequence comes from Pseudomonas sp. 1121_17, assembly GCF_052850745.1. NCBI lineage: Bacteria > Pseudomonadati > Pseudomonadota > Gammaproteobacteria > Pseudomonadales > Pseudomonadaceae > Pseudomonas > Pseudomonas sp. 1121_17. The sequence continues at coordinate 106,250 of NZ_VXCX01000003.1, read as the reverse complement.
ATCCCAAGCACAGCAAAGTGCCTGATTCCTTGTACAAGCTGGCCGACGTCGAACGTCGCCTGGGCCGTACCGACAAGGTCAAAGGCATTCTGCAGCAAGTAGTTACCCAGTACCCCGGCACTTCCGCCGCGCAACTGGCGCAACGCGACCTGCAAAAGCTCTAAGCAGCCCGTTTGTGAGAAAACCCGCGCCTGGCGCGGGTTTTTTCGTTAGACTCTTGGCCCTTTTACGTAAACACGCTGCTGCGGATAACGCCTTGTCGAGTCCGCGACAGTGCCTGAAGGAGGCGGACAGCCTGTTTAGCTGTCACGCCCGTGGCGATCATGCAAGATACCTTACGCATCACCGAAGTCTTTTACTCGTTGCAGGGTGAAACGCGCACGGCTGGCCTGCCTACCGTGTTCGTCCGCCTGACTGGCTGCCCGTTGCGCTGCCAGTACTGTGACAGCGCCTATGCCTTTACCGGCGGTACGATTCGCAGCCTTGATTCGATCATGGAGCAGGTGGCGGGCTTTCGTCCGCGGTATATCTGCGTTACCGGTGGCGAGCCATTGGCTCAGCCCAACGCGTTGCCACTGCTCGAGCGTTTGTGCGATGCAGGCTACGAGGTGTCGCTGGAAACCAGCGGCGCGCTGGATATTTCCAAAGTCGACAACCGCGTCAGCCGTGTGGTCGATCTGAAGACCCCGGCCTCGGAAGAATCGCACCGCAACCGCTACGAGAACATCGAGCTGCTGACCCGCAATGACCAGGTCAAGTTCGTCATCTGTTCGCGCGAAGACTACGACTGGGCTGTCTCCAAGCTGATCCAGTACAACCTCGATCAGCGCGCAGGCGAAGTACTGTTCTCGCCTAGCCATCATCAGGTCAGTGCCAGTGATCTGGCTGACTGGATCGTTGCCGACAACCTTCCGGTGCGCTTCCAGTTGCAGCTGCACAAGCTGCTGTGGAACGACGAACCCGGCCGCTGAAACCCAAGGACAAGGACCAAGACATGACTGACAAACGCGCGGTAATCCTGCTTTCCGGTGGCCTCGATTCGGCCACCGTGGTCGCCATGGCCCAGGCCGATGGCTACAGCTGCTACACCATGAGTTTTGACTACGGCCAGCGTCATCGCGCCGAGCTCGACGCAGCCGCGCGGGTGGCCCGCGACATGGGAGTAGTCGAGCACAAGGTGATCGGTCTCAACCTGGATGGCATCGGTGGCTCGGCGTTGACCGACAGTAGCATCGACGTGCCTGAGGCGCCTGGCGAAGGCATTCCGGTCACCTACGTGCCGGCGCGCAACACCGTGTTCCTGTCGCTGGCCCTGGGTTGGGCCGAAGTACTGCAGGCGCGCGATATCTTCATCGGCGTCAATGCGGTGGATTACTCGGGCTACCCGGACTGCCGTCCTGAGTTCGTCGAAGCATTCGAGCGCATGGCCAACCTGGCCACCAAGGCCGGTGTTGAAGGGCAGGGCTTCCGCATTCAGGCGCCGCTGCAGAACATGAGCAAAGCGCAGATCGTCCAGGCCGGGATTGCCCGCGGCGTTGATTACAGCCTGACCGTGTCCTGCTACCAGGCCGATGATCAGGGCCGTGCCTGCCGCAAGTGCGACAGCTGCCGCTTGCGCGCGGACGGCTTCAAGGCCGCAAGTGTGCAAGATCCGACCCGCTACTTTTAAGCCTTTTTACTGATGGGGTGTTGATTTCTCGTTAGAAATCAGTATTATACGCGCCATCAGAAGGGTCGTTAGCTCAGTTGGTAGAGCAGTTGGCTTTTAACCAATTGGTCGTAGGTTCGAATCCTACACGACCCACCATTTAATGAATTAGCCCGCTACCGTCACTGGTTGGCGGGCTTTTTCGTTTCTGCGGTTCCGAAAGCTGAATAATTGGATGCCCTGCTGAGCGCAAGCATTAGCCGTTTTTCGGGAGCGTTAATTCAGGATGATGCTGCTTGCATTGGCTAGCATGTCGAGCTGAAAATTAGCATTCGGCATTAATCTATTCTTTGGTAAGGTTTTTCTGATTGCGTATGCTGTATTTTGTAAGTTGTTTGAATATGTAAAAACTGATCAATTCCATTAATGGATGCTGTTTATCTTTTCTCAGGGCTTCACTATTCTCTGCGAGCGCATATGCCCAGTAGATAGATTAGGAGTCCACCGATGAGTTCCCCGCTGCATTTCTGTAAACCGGGTAAGCTTTTAGTTGCTGTAACGCTCGCTGCGAGCCTGCTGTCATTGTCTGTGCAGGCTGCGACATTGACACGTGATAATGGTGCGCCGGTAGGTGATAACCAGAATTCGCAGACCGCTGGGTCGAACGGTCCGGTACTGCTGCAAGACGTTCATCTGATGCAAAAACTGCAGCGCTTCAGCCGTGAGCGTATCCCGGAGCGTGTGGTGCATGCCCGTGGTACAGGCGTCCACGGCCATTTTACCGCCAGCGCCGACATCAGCGAGTTGAGCATGGCCAAGGTATTCGGCCCTGGCGAAAAAACGCCGGTGTTCGTACGTTTCTCCTCAGTGGTTCATGGCAACCACTCGCCGGAGACCCTGCGTGATCCGCGCGGTTTTTCAACAAAGTTCTATACCGCTGATGGCAATTGGGACTTGGTCGGTAACAACTTTCCTACTTTTTTCATCCGTGATGCTATCAAGTTCCCGGACATGGTCCACGCCTTCAAACCTGATCCGCGCACCAACCTCGACGATGACTCACGGCGCTTTGATTTCTTCTCTCATGTGCCCGAAGCAACTCGCACGCTGACCCTGCTGTATTCCAACGAGGGCACGCCGGCCAGCTATCGCGAGATGGATGGCAATAGTGTGCATGCCTATAAGTTGATAAATGCCAAGGGCGAAATCCATTACGTAAAGTTTCACTGGAAGAGTCTGCAAGGACAGAAAAACCTCGACCCCAAACAGGTCGAAGCGATGCAGGCCCGGGACTACAGTCATATGACTCACGACTTGGTTAAGGCTATCAACGAAGGCCAGTTCCCGAAATGGGACCTCTACATTCAGGTGCTCAAGCCTGAGCAGCTTGCCACGTTCGACTTCGATCCACTGGATGCGACCAAGGTTTGGCCGGGCGTGCCCGCACGCAAGATTGGCCAGATGGTACTCGACCGCAACGTCGACAATTTCTTCCAGGAAACCGAGCAGGTAGCCATGGCGCCGTCTAACCTGGTGCCGGGCATCGAGCCGTCCGAAGACCGTCTGCTTCAGGGCCGTCTTTTCTCCTATGCGGATACGCAGATGTACCGGATCGGCGCTAACGGTGCCAGCCTGCCGGTGAACCGTCCGCGTAATGAGGTTACTACCATCAACCAGGATGGTGCGGCGAACAGTGGACACACCGCGAGTGGCGTCAACTACCAACCGAGCCGCTTGCAGCCGCGGGACGAGCAGCCGAGTGCACGCTATTCGCAGATGCCTGTGAGCGGCACCACCCAGCAAACGAAGATCCAGCGCGAGCAGAACTTCAAGCAGGCGGGCGAGCTGTTCCGCGCATACAGCAAGAAAGAACAGGCCGATCTGATAAATAGCCTGGGTGGGGCATTAGCGACCGCAGATGAGGAAAGCCGCTACATCATGCTTTCATTCTTCTATAGAGCTGACAGTGACTACGGTACTGGTTTGGTTAAAGTGGCCAAGGCTGATCTGAAACGTGTTCAACAGTTGGCGGCAAAGCTGCAGGATTGAGGTGTTGGCGGGGCGGGCCTGCGGGCTCGCCTTTCATCAAGGAGGCGTCATGTTTGGATAAGTAGCCTGACCGCTTACTCAGCCCACTCCGGATCCCCGGTAAACACCACCGTGATCCACCGATCCGGCCCTTCGCCGCCCACCGCATCGCCGATTTCGTTACGCAGGGCGTCCCACTCGGCGATGGTCCGTGCCGCCATGTCGGCAGGCACGATGAAGTACAGCTCGATCTCGCGCGAGCGCCCGACCTTGGCCACATACGCCCGAAACGACTGCAGGCCATGCTTGTGCACGAAGGCCTGGGCGACGCTGTCGACGTGTTGCTTGAGGTCGCTCGGCGTAACCAGAAATATATCCGCCAAAGCCTGGCGTACCACCGACAACGGCAGCGGAATGATCACCAGACACACCAGCCCGAGCACCGCCGGGTCGATGTACGGTGAAATCCACTGCCACTGCGTGCCCTGAATCGCCAGGCCAACGCAGAAGGCAATCAACAGCGCGGCGGTAATGCTCGCCGACATGACCCAACCCTTGACGTCCATGCGCACGAAGTCGGAGTTGAGCGTGCGGTTGGCGCGGGCCTCGACCACGGCGATGGTGACGCAGGCAATCACGGTCAGTACGGCGTAGATCAGGGCGAGGCCGAATTCGAGGTCGCGGCCGCCTTCAAGCAGGCTGCTGACTGCGTTGATCAGGGCGTAGATGGCCACGCCGCTGAGCAGAATGCCATTGAGTGCCAGCACCATCGGTTCAAGGTGCCAGAAGCCCATGCTGAAGCGCTCGCGCAACTTGCGCGACATCTGCGCGCTGCTGACGTGGGCGGTGATCAGCTTGACCACCACCAGCGACAAGCCGCTCATGCTGGCGTCGACCAGCGAATAGACGCCGTCGAACACAATCGAGAACGAGCCCGAAGCCAGGCCGAAGGCGATACCGATGGTGGCGATGAACAGCGTGACTGCGATCGAGGTGCGCAGTAGGCCCTGCTCGCAGGTCAGGTCGAAAAAAGCCGGTTTGGGTGAGATCTGCATAACTGAAACTCTTGTACGGCGGTAAATGCCGGGGGATAGCGGCCTCGGCATTGCCGAGGTCAGTACAGACTAGACGTGAAACTGCGCCATCAATGCTTGTTGCTGATTGGCCAGGTGGTTCAGCGCCTGGCTGATGCGCGCCGATTCGTCTGCCTGGCCGGCGAGCGAGTCGGTGACGTCGCGAATGCCGGCCACATTGCGGTTAACTTCTTCGGCCACGGCGCTTTGCTCTTCGGCAGCCGAGGCGATCTGCAGGTTCATGTCGGTGATCACTGCGACGGCCTCGCCAATGCGCTGCAGCGCGGGCATCGCCTGCTCCATCTGCTGCGCACTGTCCTGCGCCTGGCGCTGGCCGGCCTGCATGGTGCCGACCACGGCTTCACTGCCTTGCTGCAGGCCTTCGATCACCTGGCGGATCTCCTCGACTGATACCTGGGTACGCTGGGCCAGGCTGCGCACCTCATCGGCCACCACCGCGAAACCGCGCCCGGCTTCGCCGGCGCGGGCTGCTTCGATGGCGGCGTTGAGTGCAAGCAGGTTGGTCTGCTCGGCAATGGCGCGGATCACCTCCAGCACCGAGCCGATCTGCTCGCTGCGGCTCTCCAACGCTTTCGCCTGGCCCATCGCCGCATCCATGTCGCTGGCCAGTTGGGCGATTGCCCTGCGGGTGTCGGCTACCCGCTGCAGGCCTTCGCGGCTGGCCTGATCGGCGCCGCGTGCCGCCTGGGCGGCTTGCGCGGCGTTGTGGGCGACGTCCTGCGCGGTAGCGCTCATCTCATTGGCGGCGGTTGCTACCTGCTCGATCTCGCGTTGCTGCTGTTGCATGCCGTTGCTGGTCTGGCTGGCGATGGCGGCGGACTGGTCCGCCGTAGTGCGTGCGTCCTGTAGCGAGGCTTTTACCTGGGCAATCACCGGTTGCAGCTTGTCGAGAAAACGGTTGAACCAGCCGGTCAACTGGCCCAGTTCATCATCGCGGGCGTAGTCCAGCCGGCGGGTCAGGTCGCCTTCGCCGCTGGCGATGTCTTGCAGACGCCGGGCTACCATGAGGATTGGCCGGGTGACGCCACGCGCGGTCAGCCAGACCAGCAGCAAGCCCAGCACCGCTGCAAACAGGCCGATGGCCAGGCTGATCAGGTTGGCGTCCTGGTTGTGCCCGGCCAGGCGTTGGTTCAGCGCTACTGCCGGCGCCTGCAGCACAGCCTCGGGCAGCTCCAGCAGAACTTGCCACGGGGCGGCGTCAGGGATAGGCGCAAATGGCTGCGAGACGCGCATCTGGCCGTGATCCAGGCGCCGCACTGGCTGCCCGGCAAGCAAGCTGGGCAGCAGCTCGCGGGCCGGGCCGCTGAGCACTTGTTCGAGCGGTTTGCTCAGTTGCGCGGCATCGGCGCTGTGGCCGGCGAGCAAGCCCGCCGGGCTGACAATGCTGACCTGGCCTTGGCCATCGAACAGCTCCTGACGGCCGCTCAGGCTCAACTGCTGGAGGTTGTCCAGGCTGATGTCCAGGCCGACTACGGCGATGACCTTGCCGTTATCCATGATTGGCAGGGCGATGCTGGTAATCAGCACCTGCTGGCCGTTGATTTCGTCGAAGTAGGGATCGACCACGCAAGCCTTGGCGGTTTGCTCCGGGCAGGTCAGCCAGCGGTTGTAGGGCGAGCCGTTGGCGCCAATGCTGCTGTCGGCAAGCATCGCCTCGGGCATGGCTTCGGCGGTCAGCGTGCCAGACTGTGCTTGCGACCAGTACAGCGAGAAGCGCCCGCTGTCGTTGCTGCCATCCTGGGGCTGGTTGATGAAGCGCGCATCCTGTCTGTCGAGGGCGTTCGGTTGGAACACCAGATACAAGCCGATCAGGCCAGGATTGCCCACCAGCGCCGCGCGTGCCTGTGCGCTCAATGATGCGCGTAGATCGCTGTCGCCGCGCTGCCTGAGCACCTGCACCAGGCGGCTGAAACCGCTGCCGTATTGGTAGGCATCCATGAAGTAGCGCTGAATGCGCAGTGCCTGGGTTTCGGCCTGAGCCTGCAGGCGCAGGCGGGCGCTGTGGTCGAGCAGTTCGCTGTTGGCGCTGAACACCTGTGCTGCGCTGCGGCGCGCCTGGGTCAGCGAGGTGGCCACCAGCAGGGCAACAATGACCAGCAGGCACAGGCCGGCGAGAAGGGTGATCTTCCACTGGATGGAAAGGCGGCGCGGGAGCATGGGTTTTCCTTCTCGAGCAGAGCGACGCCCGCATCAAGCGGGCGTCGGTGGGGGAGGCTCAGTCAGCGATACAGTTGGGCGGCGCGATGCGAAACGCCTTGGTCAGCCAGCCGAGGTAGATCAGCCCGGCCAGTGCCCAGGCGCCGCCAAACAGCAGCGAGTGCTGATTCAGGTCCAGCCACAGCGAGACGATGATGCAAAAGCCAATGGTCGGCAGCACCAAGTACTTGAAGGTCTGGGCCAGGCTCTTGCGACTTTTCTCGCGCAGGTAGCAGTGGTTGATCACCGCCAGATTGACGAAGCTGAACGCAACCAATGCGCCGAAGTTGATCACCGAGGTGGCTGTGACCAGATCAAAGAAGATCGCGGACAATGCCACCAGGCCGACCACGGCAATGTTCAGCACCGGCGTCTTGTAACGAGGGTGCAGGCGGGCGAACACCCGAGTCGGGATCACCCCGTCGCGGCCCATCACATACAGCAGCCGTGACACGCTGGTCTGCGAGGCCAGGCCCGAGGCGATGGTGTTGATCACCGTGCAGGCGATAAACACCGACTGGAACAACTTGCCACCGACATACAGGGCGATTTCCGGCAGCGCCGCTTCCTGGTCATGGAAGCGCTGCATGGTCGGGAAATAGGCCTGGATGAAGTAGGACACAAGAATGAACACCACACCGCCGATCAAGGCGGTGAGGAAGATCGCCCGCGGAATGGTCTTGCCCGGATCGCGAGTTTCTTCCGACAGGCAGGTCACCGCATCGAAACCCAGGAACGAGAAGCACAGAATGGTCGCACCGGCGGCCAGCGCGCTGAACTGCACCTGTGGGTCGACAAACGGGATCAGGCTCCAGGCCGTGCCCAGGCCCTCGCCATGCTCAAGGCCACGTGCGCAGAGGTAGATGAACACACTGATGATTGCCACCTGCACGGCAACGAACAGAGCATTGAAGTGGGCCACCAGGTTGACGCTGCGCATGTTGACCAGGCTGATCAGGGTGACGAAGCCGGCCACCCAGACCCACTGCGGCACCTCCGGAAACATCGCCGACAGGTACAACTTGGCCAGCAGGGCGTTGACCATTGGCAGCAGCAGGTAATCAAGCAGCGATGACCAGCCAACCAGAAAACCCACGTGTGGATTGATCGCCCGCTGGGTGTAGGTGTATGCCGAGCCAGACTGCGGAAAACGCCGTACCAGCGTGCCGTAGCTCACCGCGGTGAACAGCACGCCCAGCAGCGCCAGGATGTAGGCGCTGGGCACATGCCCGGCAGTAATCCCGGAAACGATGCCAAAGGTGTCGAAGACGGTCATCGGCGTCAGGTAAGCCAGGCCGATGATCACCACATGCCACAGGCGCAGCGATTTGCGGAACTGGCCGCTGGTGCTTGGTTCAGGCTGCATGCGCGCGATGCTCCTGAGCCTGAACGGTGGGCGAGTGGGCGGGCGGGCACAGCCAGGTCGTGCGGATGAGCTCCATGTTGTTCACCTTTTATGTCGGAGCGAGGGCGGGCGCATGCGAGGCGCCGGTGGCATGGCTGACAGTGCCGCAGCGAAGTTCAAGGCGCGCAGAGTCCCTTGTGGGGCGAGTAAGCGCGCTGCGGTTGTTCTTCGTTGTTAGGCGCTGAAGCAAGGTGGTTAAAATAAAAAACGATGCGGGGTGGGGTGTCAAGTTAAACATGACAAGATGTAACGAAAATCGAGCGTTTATCGGGTTTTTGCCGCTTAATCTCCAAGGTAAGTGCGAATTTTCATTCAGAGACAGATTTTAATGTCCGTAAAAATTTACAATCACTGATTGCCAAACACATCCTCAGCAAATTTTTGCCCGCTGAGCCCGGCGCATCCGACAGGCGTCAGTGGTACCCTTCGTGCCCAGCGCGACGGTGTCGCACCCAGTCCCCCCTTATGGAAAGCAATCGGTTCAATTCATGAAGAAATCAGTAGGCATTCTCTCCGGCCTGGCCGTCGCCATCGCCATCGCAGCCACCGCTGGCGCTTGGTACACCGGCAAGCAACTGCCCGCCGAGTTGCAGGCTTCGGTCACTCGTGCCAACGAAGAACTGCTCAAGGCCACTGCCGGTACCGGCGGCAGCATGAGCCTGGAACTGACCTCGCTGGAGCAGCACCTGTACAGCAGCACCGCGCACTACCGGCTCAAGGCCAAGGATGTGTGGTTGGGCGAAGGCCAGGCGCTGAACTTCGATGTCGGCATCACTGATCAGCTTGAGCACGGGCCATTTCCGTGGTCGCGGGTCAAGGCGCTGAAACTGATGCCGGTGATGGTCTCGAGCAACAGCGTGCTCGACAAGGACGAAGCCACAGCCAAGTGGTACAGCGCTGCGGGCGAGCAATCGCCGATCACCGCCAATGTCGATGTCGGTTATGGCGGTCATATCGACAGCGATGTTCGCTTTGCGCCGATCAAGCTCAATGAGGTAGACGGCAACAGCGTCGACTTCTCCGGCATGCAGGTGTTGCTCAGCGGCGACCGTGAAGGCAAGGCTGTGAAGATTCACGCCAACGCTGATCGTCTGCAGATGAAACTGGTGGGTGCAGACCATCCGCCAGCGACCTTCACCCTGGATAAGTTCAAGGTCGGCGGCAACCTGGCCAGCACCGACCACGACATGGTCTATGTCGGCAACGTCGATGTTCTGCTTGGCCAACTGGAGGCTGTGCTTGGGCCAAAGCAGGAAGTGATGCTGCTCAAAGACCTGGAGCAAACCAACCTGTACACCGCCGAAGGTGCTGACAAGATCGGTGCGCGAATCGCGTACAAGGTTGGCGACATCAACTACGCCAACCGCGCCGTCGGCAGCGGCAAGATGGTCGTGACCATGAACTCGGTCGACGTACCGGCCCTGCAGTCGCTGGCCGAGTGGTACCAGACCAAGCTGCCTGAGGTGCAGGCCATGCAAGCGGCCACTGCTGCTGGCGAGCCAATGCCGTCGTTCAACATGAGCGAGGAAGAGAAGGTCAAGGTTCAGGCAGACCTGCAGAAGATGCTTGCCGCCAAACCAAAGCTGGCCCTGGAGGAGTTGTCGTTCAAGACTGCCAATGGCCAGAGTCACTTCAAGCTGGCGCTGGACTTCGCCGCGCCGAGCTCGTTCGACCTGCCGCCTGATCAACTGGCCAAGCAACTGATCAGCCAGCTCAACGGCGAACTGCTGGTGTCCAAGCCGATGGTCGGCGACCTCACTGCCTTGCAGGCCCTGCTCGAAGGCCAGACCGACCCTCAGGCGATTGCCCAGCAGTCCAGTCAGGCCGGTGAAATGCTCGGCATGATGGCGCTGCAGAGCGGCATGGCCACGGTCAAGGGCGACGACGTCGTGTCCAACCTGCACTACGCCGATGGCATGGTCGACTTCAACGGCAAGAAAATGACCGTCGAAGAGTTCGCCATGATCTTCGCTGCGCACCTGGCGGCGCTGTCGCCGCAGGGCTGACGTTTTGCTGGCGGGGCTGTAGTGATGGCGGGGCAAGCCCGCGCTCGCTCGGTCCCGCAGGTGGCAGTGCTTGCGCGCCGTCGGGCCAGTTACGTTGGCCTGATTGGCACGCGCAGAAATCGCTTTTGCAAAGACCTGATTGGCTGTAGCCTTCGGCGCGATAATAATCCGCGCCCGCAGAAGGCCGTGATGGCCTGTCTGGCCGTCCGGCGTCATTAGCCTGACTGCCAGGGCTCGGTGATACTCTTGACTGACGCGCACGCGCGCCCGCAGGTCCAGCGATCATGACCCAGATTTCCGAACGGCTGTTGGTTCAAGCTCACCTTGATGCCAAGCAACCCCATCCCCTGACGCCCGCGCAGGAGGCCGAATACCGTGCGGCCATCGCTGCCGAGCTCAAGGCCCAGAATGCTGTGCTGGTTGCGCATTTCTATTGTGACCCGGTAATCCAGGCCTTGGCCGAAGAAACCGGCGGCTGTGTTTCCGACTCGCTGGAAATGGCCCGCTTCGGCAAGAACCACCCGGCCGACACCGTGATTGTCGCCGGCGTGCGCTTCATGGGCGAAACGGCAAAGATCCTCACCCCGGAAAAACGCATCCTGATGCCAACCCTGGAAGCTACCTGCTCGCTCGACCTGGGTTGTCCGGTAGAAGAGTTTTCGGCGTTTTGTGACAAGCACCCCGAACGAACCGTGGTGGTGTATGCCAACACGTCGGCTGCGGTCAAGGCACGTGCCGACTGGGTAGTGACCTCCAGTTGCGCGCTGGAAATCGTCGAAACCCTGATGGATAACGGCGAAAAAATCATCTGGGGGCCGGACCAGCACCTGGGCCGCTATATCCAGAAGAAGACCGGCGCCGACATGCTGCTGTGGGACGGTGCCTGCATCGTCCATGAGGAGTTCAAGTCGCGCCAGCTCGCCGACATGAAAGCGCTGCATCCGGATGCGGCGATTCTGGTCCACCCGGAGTCGCCTGAGTCGGTGATCGAACTGGCGGATGCGGTAGGCTCGACCAGCCAGCTGATCAAGGCGGCGCAGACACTGCCGAACAAGACCTTCATCGTCGCCACCGACAGCGGCATCTTCTACAAGATGCAGCAGCTGTGCCCGGACAAGGTCTTTGTCGCCGCGCCTACCGCGGGCAATGGCGCCGCCTGCCGCAGCTGTGCGCACTGCCCATGGATGGCGATGAATACCCTCGAGCGCACCCTCGACTGCCTGCGCACCGGCAGTAACGAGATCCTGGTCGACCCCGCCTTGATCCCGCGCGCGATCAAACCGCTCAACCGCATGCTCGACTTCACTCAGGCGGCCCGCCTGAAGTTGTCCGGCAACGCCTGATCCGCAGCTTGGGCGACGCCGGGCAAACCGGCGCCGCCTGAACGCTGCTTAACGCATCATGTCCTTGACCATCCGCTGCTGCTCGAGAATCTGCCGCTGACGGGCGTCGATCTGCGACGCCAGCGGGAAGTTGCTGCCCGCGCGGCGTTTGGCGAAGTCGAGCTGCTGCACTGCCTGGTCAAAATCACCGACCAGCGTGAAGTACTCGGCGCGTGCCCGGTGCAGGCCAATGGTATTGCCCGACAGGCCGCGCACTTCAGCCACTTCGTACCAGACGTCCGGGTCGTCCGGGCGCTTCTTGACCAGGTCATCCAGCACTTTCTCAGCCTCAGCCGGCTTGCCCTGCTTGATGAGCAGGTCGGCGCGCGCCTGCTGCAGCGGATAATTGTTCGGATACAGGCTGCGTAGCCGCTCGACCCGCTGCTGTGCGTCGGCCAGGCGATTGTTGGTGATCTCCAGGTCGATCTGCGCCAGGTTGTAGGTGATGTCGTTGGGGGCCTTGGCCAGCAGTTGCTTGAGGTTGTCCCGCGCTTCGTTGAGGCTGCCGCCCTTGATCTGCGCCAAGGCAAGGCCGTAGCGGGCAGCATCCAGCTTGGGGTCATCCGCGAGTTGATCGCGGAAGCGCTTGGCCGCAAGCCCTGGCGTACCTTCGTAGGTCAAGGCGACGCGGGCGCGAATCAGCTGATAACGCAGGCTGTCCTCGACGCCGCCTTTGGGCATCTGTTCGGCGCGGTTGCGGGTGTCGGCGATACGCGATTCGGTCACCGGGTGAGTCAGGAGAAACTCCGGCGGCTTGGCGCCGTAGCGGTACTGCCGGGCCAGGCGCTCGAACATGCTCGGCATGGTGCGTGGGTCGAAGCCGGCTTTTTCCAGGTTCTGGATGCCGATGCGGTCGGCTTCCTGCTCGTTCTGCCGCGAGAAGCGCCGTTGCTCCTGAATCGCCGCTGCCTGGGTGCCGGCAATCAGGCCAATACCGGCATCGCCGCCACCACCGGCTGCCAGTACGATGCCGGCCAACAGTGCGGCCATCATCGGCACCTGCATGCGCTGCTGAGCTTCTATCCCTCGGGCAAAGTGGCGTTGCGACAAGTGGGCCAGTTCGTGGGCCAGTACCGAGGCGTATTCACCTTCAGTCTGGGCATTGAGGAACAGCCCGCCGTTGACCCCGACAATTCCCCCGGGAGCCGCGAAGGCGTTCAGCTCGCGGCTGTCGATAAGCACGAATTCCAACCGGCGGTCCTGCAGCTGGCTGGTCTCGGCCAGGCGATAGACGCTGGTTTCGACGTAGTCCTTGAGCTGCGGATCATTCAACTGGCGCACTTGCCCGCGCAGCAGGCTGAGCCACGCGCGGCCGAGTTCATGTTCTTGCTGCGGAGAAACGATTGCAGAACTGGCATCGCCCAGCGACGGCAGGTCATCGGCATGCCCAGGCAGGGCCATCAGGCAGGCCAGCGTCAGCAGGGTAGGGCGCAGTAGATTCATGCACGAAGCTCGCGTCGGATCAAAGACCCGTACTGTAGCCCGCTCACACCTTGGCGACCAGTGGCGGTATCCTACCAGGCTTGTCTGCCATGCACCGTTGCCACCGCCAGGAGCCCCTTGGATGATCGATACCCTGACCTGCGACGCCGAAGTCGATGCCAGCGGGCTGAACTGCCCATTGCCGCTGCTCAAGGCAAAAATGCAGCTTAACCAGATGGCAGCGGGCGCAGTGCTCAAGGTGATTTCCACCGACGCCGGCTCGCAGCGCGACTTCAGCACTTTCGCCCGTTTGTCCGGTCATAGCCTGCTGCAACAAAGCGCCGAAGCCGGCGTGTATACCTACTGGCTGCGCAAGGCCTGAGTACTCCGCCCAAGGATCGTCAATGTTCAAAGTGCTTCGTGACTGGATGCAGCGCTACTTCTCCGATGAAGAAGCCGTAGTCCTGACAGTCCTGCTGGTTCTGGCCTTTACCGCCGTGCTCACCCTCGGCGGCATGCTCGCGCCAGTGCTGGCGGGGATGGTGCTGGCGTATCTGATGCAGGGCCTGGTCAACGCCCTGGAGCGGATGCGGGTGCCCAGCGGTGTTGCCGTGGGCGTGGTGTTCGCCTTGTTCATCGGCGCGCTGGGGGTATTTCTGCTGGTGCTGGTGCCGCTGCTCTGGCACCAGTTGATCACCCTGTTGAACGAGCTGCCGGGAATGCTCGGTAAATGGCAGTCGCTGCTGTTGCTGCTGCCTGAGCGCTATCCGCACCTGGTCTCTGACGAGCAGGTGCTGCGCGCGATCGAATCGGTGCGCGGTGAGATCGGCAAGTTTGGCCAATGGGCGCTGACCTTCTCGCTGTCGAGCCTGCCGCTGCTGGTCAGCGCCATGATCTATCTGGTGCTGGTGCCGATTCTGGTGTTCTTCTTCCTCAAGGACCGCGAGTTGATCGGGCGCTGGGTCAGCGGCTACTTGCCGCGTGAACGCAGGCTGCTGACCCGGGTCGGTGACGAGATGAACCGGCAGATCGCCAATTACATTCGCGGCAAGGGCATCGAGATTCTAATCTGCGGGATCGCCACCTACATCGCCTTCATCAGCCTGGGGCTCAACTACGCCGCGCTGCTGGCGCTGTTGGTCGGGCTGTCGGTGGTGGTGCCGTACGTGGGGGCGGTGGTGGTCACCGTGCCGGTCACCTTGATCGCGCTGTTCCAGTGGGGCTGGGGCGATCAGTTCATCTACCTGATGGCGGTATACGCGATCATTCAGGCGCTGGACGGCAACGTGCTGGTGCCGTTGCTGTTCTCTGAGGCGGTCAGCCTGCATCCAGTCGCGATCATCTGCGCGGTGCTGCTGTTTGGCGGGCTGTGGGGCTTCTGGGGGATCTTCTTCGCCATCCCGCTGGCGACCCTGTTCAAGGCCGTGCTGGATGCCTGGCCACGTCAGGAACCGCCGGTGGCGCCACTGCTGTAACGAAATCGGGGCCGCGCAATGCGGCCCCGATCGTTTCAGCCCTTGTTCAGGGCCTGAGCCGCTGCAAGCACGGCATCGACATGGCCTGGCACTTTCACGCCGCGCCATTCCTGACGCAGAACACCGTCCTTGTCGATCAGGAAGGTGCTGCGGTCAACACCCATGTATTCCTTGCCGTAGAGCTTTTTCAGCTTGATCACGTCGAACAGTTGGCAGAGCGCCTCGTCCTTGTCGCTGATCAGCTCGAAGGTGAAGCCTTGCTTGGCCTTGAAGTTCTCGTGCGACTTCAGGCCGTCACGCGAGACGCCGAACACCACGGTGTTGGCCGCGGCAAACGCGTCGAGTTGATCGCGAAAGCCCTGGCCCTGAGTGGTGCAGCCGGGGGTGCTGTCCTTGGGGTAGAAATACAGCACCACCTGCTTGCCTTTGAGCTCAGCCAGGCTGACGCTCTGGCCGCTGGTGGCCTGGGCCTGGAAGTCGGCGACAGGTTGATCGAGGGTTACCGCCATGTGAGGCTCCTTACACCGGGTTTTGAGGGCGCCATGGTTCGATCAGGGCATCCAGGTTCAGTGCATCGGCAAAGTCCAGGAACTGATCGCGCAGCCAGCTGATCTGGGTGCCAGCCGGCAATACCACGGTGAACTGGGCGTTGAGCATGCTGCTGCCGGTCTGCGGCGCCAGATAGGTATCGCAGGTCATGGCTTCGAGCTCGACGTTGTGGTCGAGGAAGAACTGGCACAGCTCGTTGATGATGTCCGGGCGATAGGCGGCGCTGACATAGGCCACATAAGGCAGGGCCTGCGGGCGCACTTCCTGATCGGCGCTGCGCACCACATCAAGGGTCAGGCCGTGCTTCTTGCCCAGGCCTGGCAGGGTGGCTTCAAGACGGGCAAGGGCATCCCAGCTGCCACCGACCTGCAACACCAAGGCGCTGGTTTCGCCGTGGCGCGACAGGCGCGAGGTGACTACCGCGCAACGATTGTCGACGGCGGCGCGGCTGAGAACGTTGGCCAGCTCCATGGGATTGGGGCCCAGGGCACTGATGACAAGGAATTGTTCGCGGACTGTGGGGGTGGACATGCAGCATTCCTAAAACGATGAGCGGTCGGTGCAGGACCTGGGACAGCCTCCATTACACGAGGTTCTGAGCCGATTGCAGCGGCTCTAGACACCCGCGGGAGGCACTGTCGACGGCCCGGCGGGCCGCTCTGCACTGATCAAAGGATCAAGGGTAGCGAAAAGCAGCGCCGAGGGGAATGCTCCGCCCGCCAGCTTTGCTTGTGCAAGGCCGATGGCGCCAGTACCATTACCGCTCTCTTTTTCCGGCAGGAGCAGTTACATGATTGCGGGCAGTATGGTGGCACTGGTCACTCCCATGGATGCACAAGGGCGTCTGGACTGGGACAGCCTCGGCAAGCTTGTAGACTTCCACCTGGAAAAAGGCACTCATGCGATCGTCGCCGTCGGTACCACCGGCGAGTCGGCAACCCTCGATGTCGAAGAGCACATCCAGGTCATCGAATTTGTAGTCAAGCGTGTCAACGGCCGTATTCCGGTCATTGCCGGCACCGGTGCAAACTCCACCTCCGAAGCCGTGCACCTGACCCAGAACGCCAAGAACGCCGGTGCCGACGCCTGCCTGCTGGTGGTGCCGTACTACAACAAGCCGACCCAGGAAGGCCTGTATCAGCACTTCAAACTGATCGCCGAGTCGGTCGACATCCCGCAGATTCTGTACAACGTGCCCGGCCGCACCTCCTGCGACATGCAGGCCGAGACCGTGATCCGTCTGTCCACCGTGCCGAACATCATCGGTATCAAGGAAGCCACCGGCGACCTGGTCCGGGCCAAGGACATCCTCGATGGCGTCAGCAGCGACTTCATCGTGCTGTCCGGTGATGATCCGACCGCGGTCGAGCTGATCCTGCTTGGCGGCAAGGGCAATATCTCCGTTACCGCCAACGTCGCCCCGCGCGAAATGGCCGATCTGTGCGAGGCCGCGCTGACCGGCGATGCCGACAAGGCCCGCGCAATCAACGAACAACTGATGCCGCTGCACAAAGACCTGTTCTGCGAAGCCAACCCGATTCCGGTGAAGTGGGCGCTCGTGGAAATGGGCCTGATGCACAAAGGCATTCGCCTGCCACTGACCTGGCTGAGCGAGAACTGTCACGAAAAAGTCCGTACTGCCTTGAGCAAGTCCGGCGTACTGGTTTAATCGAGGAAGTACACCGCATGAAGCGATTGGCTGGTCTATCCGCCCTTGCCCTGATCATTTCCAGCACCAGCGGCTGCGGCTGGCTGTGGGGCGACGAGGGTTATTTCCGCGACCGCGGTAGCGATTACCTGCAGGCGCAACCGACCGCGCCGATGCAGCTGCCGGCAGACGTGGCCAACGTCAAACGCCTCGATCCGCTGTTGCCGATCCCGCGTAACGTTGCCGACGACACCGCCACTGGCGAATACGAAGTGCCGCGTCCGCAGCCGCTGTCGGCTGCTGCCGACATCAGCGACTTTACCCTGCAGCGCAGCGGTAACAGCCGTTGGGTGCTGGCCCAGCGTTCGCCTGCCGAAACCTGGCCGGTGGCGCATCAGTTCTTTGAAGACAACGGCTTCCGCATCGCTGAAGAGCGCCCGCAGACCGGCGAATTCACCACCACCTGGCAGCGCTTCGACGAACTGTCGGCTTCGCTTGGCCAGCGCCTGGCCAGCTCGGCCAGCAGCGCCGAGAGTGAAGTACGTGTTCGCGTACGCATGGAACCCGGCGTGCAGCGCAACACCTCCGAGGTGTTCGTGGTCAGCGTCGAGCGTCCGGCTGGCAGCACTGCCCAAACCGATTTCCCGAGCAACTCGACCAACACCGGCGTCGATGCGCTGCTGGTCGACGAGATGCTCGCCAGCATGAACCGTAGCGCCGAGAAGGGCGGTTCGGTTTCGCTGCTGGCTGAGCGCGACTTCGATGCCCCGAGCCGGGTCAGCCTGAGCGAAGACGGCAGCGGCAACCCGGTGCTCAACGTCGGTTCCGACCTCGACCGCGCCTGGTCTGGCGTCGGCCGTGCGCTGGAGCAGGGCGAATGGCGCGTTGAAGACATCAACCGCAGCCTGGGCCTGTACTACATCAACTTGTCCGAGAAACCCGAAGACAAGAACAACCAGCCCGGCTTCTTCAGCCGCCTGTTCGGCAGCGAGCCGACCCAGGAAGAGCGTGAAGAGCGCGCCGAGCGTTATCAGGTACGCCTGAGCAAGGTTGGCGAGAGCGTGCAGGTAACGGTCGAGAAAAACATCAACACCGTGGCCCCGGCCGATGTCGCCCGCCGCGTGCTGAGCGCCATTCAGGACCGTTTGGGTTAAGTGCGCTTCGCAGTACTTGGAAGCGGCAGCCAGGGCAACGGCACGCTGATCGCCAGTGGTGACACGTACATCCTGGTCGATTGCGGGTTTTCCCTGCGGGAAACAGAGCGGCGCCTGGCGCTGCTCGGGGTCTCGCCAGCACAGCTGAGCGCGGTGCTGGTCACCCACGAACATGCCGACCACGTGCATGGCGTGGGTTTGCTGTCGCGGCGCTACAATGTACCGGTCTACCTCAGCCAGGGCACCTTGCGCGGCTTGCGCAAGCCGGTCGAGGTCGCCGGTTTTCTGGGTTGTGGTGACAGCATCAGCATCGGCGCGCTGCAGGTCAGCGCGGCGCGGGTCGAGCACGACGCCCATGAGCCGCTGCAGTACGTGCTCAGCGATGGTCGCCGGCGCTTCGGCATGCTCACCGACCTGGGCTGCTACGACGCCCGGCTGCTGGAGCGCTATCAAGGGCTGGATGCCCTGCTGATCGAAGCCAACCATTGCCGCGACTTGCTTGCCCGCGGTCACTACCCGCACTTCCTGAAGTTGCGCGTAGGCGGCAGCCAAGGACATTTGAACAACCACCAGGCCGCCAACCTGGTGGCCGAGCTGGGCTGGCAGCACCTGCAACACCTGGTGCTGGCGCATCTCAGCAGCAAGAACAACCTGCCACAGCTGGCCCGTCAGTGCTTTGTCGACGCCCTAGGGTGCGACCCGGACTGGCTGCAAGTGGCGAATCAGGAACATGGGCTCGACTGGCGCGAAATCGCCTAGCCCACCAACTCAAGCAAGCGGAGCCCATCATGGAAAAACGCGACGAACTCTACCGCGGCAAGGCCAAATCGGTTTACAAGACCGACGACGCCGACCGCTTGATCCTGCTGTTTCGCAACGACACCTCGGCGTTCGACGGCAAGCGCATCGAACAGCTCGACCGCAAAGGCACGGTGAACAACAAGTTCAACGCCTTCATCATGCAAAAGCTTGAAGAAGCCGGCATCCCGACTCAGTTCGACAAGCTGCTGGGCGACAACGAGTGCCTGGTGAAGAAGCTCGACATGATCCCGGTTGAGTGCGTCGTGCGTAACTACGCCGCCGGCAGCCTGGTCAAGCGTCTGGGCGTGGAAGAGGGCATCAAGCTCGAGCCATCGACCTTCGAACTGTTCCTCAAGAACGACGAAAAGGGCGACCCGTTCATAAACGAATCCCACGTTGTGGCTTTCGGCTGGGGCACCGCCGAGCAGCTGGTCGAGATGAAGAAGCTGTCGCTCAAGGTCAACGAAGTGCTGAACAAGCTGTTCGATGACGCCGGCCTGCTGCTGGTCGACTTCAAGCTTGAATTCGGCGTATTCCACGGCCAGA
Organism: Pseudomonas sp. 1121_17; assembly: GCF_052850745.1. Lineage (NCBI taxonomy): Bacteria > Pseudomonadati > Pseudomonadota > Gammaproteobacteria > Pseudomonadales > Pseudomonadaceae > Pseudomonas > Pseudomonas sp. 1121_17. The sequence goes on along the minus strand of NZ_VXCX01000003.1, from coordinate 86,896 downwards.
TCGTCCTCGGCGACGAGTTCAGCCCGGACGGCTGCCGCCTGTGGGACAAAGAAACCCGCAAGAAGATGGACAAGGACCGCTTCCGCCAGGGTCTGGGCGACGTGATCGAAGCCTACGAAGAAGTTGCCAAGCGTCTGGGCGTGCCGCTGTAAGGCCCGCTGTGACGCAAGCGTTTGATACCACGCGAATTTTTTTCAGATAAAGGTTTGCCTTTTACGAAATCGCTGGTATGATGCGCGCCATTGGAGAGATGCCGGAGTGGTCGAACGGGACGGATTCGAAATCCGTTGTACTGGCAACAGTACCTAGGGTTCAAATCCCTATCTCTCCGCCATACATCGAAAAGCCCCGCAGATGAAAGTCTGCGGGGTTTTTTGTTTTTTGCGTTGTCTGAAATGTGCGCAGGTATGGTGTTACCGTCTTTGCTGATTTCATTTTCATAAGCGTTATGAGAAGGCCATTCACTAATGGGCCCGACTTGCTCTCATGCACCAAAATAATATGCCGGGTATGCGTGACTTGAATCAGTAAATTTAGTTGCTTTTTTACTTGCATGAAAATCGGCGTTTGTACTACTGCCTTTACCCTCGTTGCAATAAAAGGCCGCGAGCATCTCTGCTGATGCTCGCGGCTGCTGCTGCGCCGTCAACGGCTGGGCAGGTTCAAGATTACGGTTCGGAAAGGGATTACAAGAATGCAAACTGTGTGAATTCGATATGTTGAGATTGGTTTTATTGGTGGAGGTTAGCGTCAGAAGCCTTAGGTCTTTTCGTCTGCTCGCCAGATGTCGCTCAAGCATCACTAAGTTCACTAACACGGTATTTGACTTGGATCCAATGCCCAGAAACTGTATGATCCCGCCGCCGTCAGTACGATGGCGCATGATCATTTAAAGGACTTAGTATGAAAAAGCTGTTCAAAGCTACCGTCGCTGTAGCCGTCGTATCGGGTGTTGCACTGCTGTCGGGTTGCACCGGCCAGGTCTACAACCAGCAAAAGAATTGCTCTTACGACTACCTGTTCCACCCTTCGGTTTCGGTCTCCAAGATCATTGGCGGTTGCGGCCCGATCGACAAGCTGCCACAACAGCAGTAATTCCAGATCGTTGATGGGGCCGTTCGCGGCCCTGTCCAAGACCCTCGGCCATCCACGTGGCCGGGGGTTTTTGTTGCCTGGCGTTTACTTTGGCCAAGACCAGCCCGCGACATTCGGCCACTGAGACATCCCGTCACCTTGCCTGCCACTTGCGAATTTGTTTGTGCTGGCATTTCGGTTACAATCGGAAAAACGTTTCAGCCCTGGCCGGTCAATTCGACCTTAGGCTGGCGTCCCTGTTTCTCAAGCTGCTGAATCCAATGATCAATAAAAAGCGCGCGCTGAAGGACATGGATAAACGAGGCCCTGCCTAGGCCTTCCTTACGTGCTATCGATTGGAATTGATCAATGTTCAAGAAAGCTGGCAAGACCCTGCTGGGTCTGGCTGTCGCGGCGAGCCTGATGCAGGCGCACGCCGATGAAGCGAAGAAAGTAGACGTGCTGCTGGTTGGCGGCGGCATCATGAGTTCGACCCTGGCGGTCTGGCTCACTGAGCTGGAGCCGAGCTGGTCGATGGAGATGGTCGAGCGCCTGGATGGCGTCGCTGAAGAAAGCTCCAACGGCTGGAACAACGCCGGTACCGGTCACTCTGCGCTGGCCGAGCTGAACTACACGCCAATGGATAAAGACGGCACCGTCAATATCTCCAAGGCCATCGAGATCAACGAATCGTTCCAGATCTCCCGCCAGTTCTGGTCGTGGCAGGTCCGTCAGGGCGTGTTGAACAACCCGCGTTCGTTCATCAACACCACGCCGCACATGAGCTTCGTGTGGGGCGACGACAACATCAAGTTCCTCAAGAAGCGTTACGACGCGCTGCAGGCCAGCCCGCTGTTCCGTCCGATGCAGTACTCGGAAGACAACGCGCAGATCGCCAAGTGGGTCCCGCTGATGATGGAAGGGCGAGATCCTTCGCAGAAGCTGGCCGTGACCTGGACGCCGCTCGGCACCGACGTCAACTTCGGCGAGATCACCCGTCAGTTCGTCAAGCACCTGCAAACCCGGGAAAACTTCGACCTGAAGCTGTCCACCGAAGTGCAGGACATCACGCGTAACGAAGACGGCTCCTGGCACGTTGAGTACAAAAACCTCAAGGACGGCAGCAAGTCGGCCACCGATGCCAAGTTCCTGTTCATCGGTGCTGGCGGCGGCGCGCTGAAGCTGCTGCAGAAGTCGGGCATCCCGGAAGCCAAGGAATATGCAGGCTTCCCGGTCGGCGGCTCGTTCCTGGTGACCGAGAACCCTACCGTGGCCATGCAGCATATGGCCAAGGCTTACGGCATTGCCTCCACCGGCGCGCCGCCCATGTCGGTACCGCACCTGGACACCCGCGTGCTGGATGGCAAGCGCGTGATTCTGTTTGGCCCGTTCGCCACCTTCTCGACCAAGTTCCTCAAGAACGGCTCGTACCTCGACCTGCTGAGCAGCACCACGCTGCACAACGTCTGGCCGATGACCAAGGTTGGTGTTGATCAGTATCCGCTGGTCGAGTACCTCGCTGGCCAGCTGATGCTGTCTGACGATGATCGTTTCGCGGCGCTGCAGACCTACTTCCCGAACGCCAAGAAAGAAGACTGGCGCCTGTGGCAGGCCGGTCAGCGCGTGCAGATCATCAAGCGTGACGAAGAAAAGGGCGGCGTACTCAAGCTGGGTACTGAAGTCGTGACCTCGCAGGACCGCAGCATTGCCGGTCTGCTGGGCGCTTCGCCAGGCGCTTCGACCGCGGCACCGATCATGCTCACCGTGCTCGAAACCGTGTTCAAGGAAAAGGTCGCAACGCCTGAGTGGCAAGCCAAGTTGCACGAAATCGTGCCAAGCTACGGCACCAAGCTGAACGATTCGGCTGCTGCTGTGCAGAAAGAGTGGAACTACACCGCTGAAGTGCTGCAACTGGAAAAACCACCGGTTATCGATCAGAGCGTTGGCACCGATACAACCGTGAGCAAGCCAGTTGAAAGCAACCCTGCGAGCGACATGGCGCTGTAATCAGGCTTCAGCTGCGCGGTAACCATTTACCGCTACGGCAACCAGCCCATAAAAAACCACGAGGTGCTGCCTCGTGGTTTTTTTATGCCTGCGGTTTGCGGATTGTCAGGGCTGCCCAGCGAAGCGTGCGGCGACGGCCTGGAGTTCGCTGTGCAGCGGATGAAACGGCGCGCGGGAGCCTTGGTTGTCGGCATAGCCGAATACACCGCTGGGGCAGTAGCGGTCGTCGTCCCAGCCGGGGTAGTCGAGAAACGGATACCAGCACAGGCCTTCGATAGTGACGCCACGTTCTTGCGCCAACTGCAGTTGCTCGGCGATGTAGCGCAGCCAAGGTACGCGGTCGCAGTCTTCGGCGCCGGTTTCGGACAATAGAATCGGCCGTTGATAGCGTTGGTGCAGCTCGCGCAGCATGCCTGCCAAGGGCCGAAAGTGCGGGTCGCCGAACGGAATCTTGCTGCCATGGTGATACCACTGGTTCTGCGGGTAGAAGTTGGCGCCGATGATATCCAGGTACTCTTCACGCCCGCCAAGGCCCGGCCAGCGGCGGCCGGTGAGCAGGTCCCAGGCTTCGAACTGCGACTGGCGATAGGCTTCGGCGGCATCGACATCATCCGCACGTTTGCTCGGCGGCAAGACGTTGATCAGCGGGTCGCCCTGAATAAACCGCGCAGCCGGGGCAACTTCGCGGATTGCCTCGATGGCGGCGATACTGGCGCGGACCAGCTGATGCTTGAGTTCCAGGCCGCGATGGCGGGCACAGGGATTGAAATAGGCTACGTCGCCACCGGCCCAGCTCCAGAAGGAAATCTCGTTGATGGGCGAAATCAACGGCACGTCGAGGCCGCGCTCTACCAGTAACCGGGCGAAAGCTGCGGCAAAGCGGGCGAAGCGCTCGACGAACAGCGGCCGCCAGATATCCAGATCGTCTGGATAGCCGTAATGGCACAAATCCCAGATCACTTGCACGTCCTGGCGCCGCGCAGCATCGATCATCGGCACCACGCTCGACCATTCGTAGCGATAGGGCTGGCGCTCGATCAAGTGCCAGCGCAGGCCGTCGCGGGCGCTGCGAATGCCCAATGCCGCGAGTTGCTGGTAGTCCTGCTCAGCCCAGCGGGCATGGCCGGTGCACTCCTGCATATCCAGGCGACGCCCGTCGCAACGGCGCTGCGAGGCGCATTCATAACCGGCCATGACGAAGCTGTTGAACAGCCCCGTGCCGCTCATCCGGGCTCAGCGACGTGCTGCTCCACCTCGACCCCGGCTTCGCGGGCGATGCGCTGGTACAAGGCCAGTGCCTGACCGACCACCTGATCCATGTTGTAGTACTTGTAGGTACCGAGCCTGCCGAGGAAAGTAACGCCAGGAATCTGATCGGCGAGGGCTCTGTAACGCTTGTACAGCTCGGCGTTTTCCGGGCGTGGAATGGGGTAATACGGGTCGCCATCGGCGCACGGGAATTCATAGCTGATGCTGGTCAGCGGATGCGTCTGGCCGGTCAGGTGCTTGTATTCGGTGATCCGCGTGTAGGGCACGGCGGGGTGCGGATAATTGACGACGGCTACGGGCTGGAAACACTCATGATCGTGCGTCTCGTGCTGGAAGCGCAACGAGCGATACGGCAACTTGCCGTAACAATGGCCGAAGTACTCATCGATAGGGCCGCAGTACACCAGCTCGCGATAACGCAGCAGCTCGCGCACTGTGCTGAAGTCAGTTGCCAGCAGCACGTCGATGGCCGGGTGTTCGAGCATGCGCTCGAACATCTGCGTATAGCCATGCAACGGCATGATCTGGAAGGCATCGGTGAAATAGCGGTCGTCGGTGGTGGTGCGGGTCGGCACCCGCGCGGTCACCGATTTATCCAGCTCGCTCGGGTCCAGGCCCCATTGCTTGCGGGTGTAGCCGCGGAAGAACTTCTCGTACAGTTCGCGGCCGACCTGGTTGATCACCACATCTTCGGAGGTGCGGATCGTCGCCACCGGCTCGGCACGGCTGGCCAGAAACGCTTCGGCCTGGGCCTCGTTCATCGACTGCGCGTAGAGGATATTCAATGTGGTCAGGTTGATCGGAATCGGCAGCAAGTGCCCATCGACCTGCGCCAGCACGCGGTGCTCGTAGGGGCGCCATTCTGTGAAGCGCGAGAGGTAATCGACGATACGCTGGGCGTTGGTGTGAAAGATATGCGGACCGTAACGGTGCACCAGCACCCCGGCAGCATCAAGGTGGTCGTAGGCGTTGCCGCCGATGTGCTCGCGGCGGTCGATCAGCAATATCCGTTTGCCCAGGCCGGCACTCAGGCGCTCGGCGAGCACGCTGCCGGCGAACCCTGCGCCGACGATCAGGTAGTCATAGGGCTGTGCCGCCAGCGCCGTCTGCAGGGTTATCGTTGGCATTCGATCAACTCCTTCATGTCGGCGCAGGTCTTGTCCCACGACATGCCATCCAGCGCTCGATCCGCGCGTTTGGTGACCACTCCGCTCTGCTTGCGCAGGGCCAGGGCAGCGTCGATGGCGCTGATAAAGTCCGCCGCGTTACTGGCGATGCTGACCACGCCGCTGTGCGCATAGCCATTGACCACATCACGCACCGGCGTCGACACCACCGGGCAGCCGCCGGCGAGGTATTCCGGGGTTTTGGTGGGGCTGATGAAGCGCGTCGACTCATTGATGGCGAAGGGCATCAGGGCGACATCCCAGCCGGCCAGGTAAGCAGGCAACTGCTCGTACTGCCTGGCGCCGAGATAGTGGATATTGGCCAGCCGCGGCAGCAGTGCGGGGTCGATCTTGACCACCGGGCCGATCAGCACGATCTGCCAGTCGGGCCGCTGCTCAGCGATGTCGGTCACCAGCTGGATATCGAAGCGTTCGTCGATCACGCCGAAAAAGCCCAGGCGTGGATGGCCAATCGCAGCCTGATCAGCAGGTTCTGTCAGTGCTGTGCGGGCCTGACCGAAATGCGCTATGTCTACGCTGCTGGGCATGGCGTGGGCGTTGGCGTGATGCTCGCGCTTGGCCTCCCACAGGCTGTGGCCGCCGGTAAACACCACGTCGGCGCGGCTGAGCAGGCGTTGCTCCATCTCCAGCATGGCCGGCGGTGCGAACTTGAACGCGGACAGCTCGTCCATGCAGTCGTAGATCACCACCTGGGCTTGCAGATGGTCGGTAAACGCCAGGCTCATCGGCGTCCAGTACCACAGCAGCAGCTCGCCGCCGTTGTGGGCTGCCAGCCAGGTGTCGAGCAGCTGGCGCTGGGCAGCGATGACCTGCTGCTCATCCAGCCCGGTCGGCAGCAGCGGCACCAGCACGGTCAAGCCGTCGCTGACCACGTGTGGCTGCAGCAGCGGCGTTTGCTGTGGCTCGAAGATCGGCTCTTCGAGAAACAGCACATCGTAATCCTTGGCCAGCCGCGACATCACATGTTGCGGCCGTTGGTAGACAAACCCCCAGCGCAGATGCGACAGGCACAGCAAGGTCGGGCGCAGGCCGATGGCCTGCAGCGGGACTGCCGACAATTCGCTGGAATGCGGCTGCAGATCAGGCTCGAGCTGAATTTGAGTCATGCGAAGTACCTTGTCTGGTGTCTGAATTCAAACCTGCGCGATCGGCAGATCTGCGGCTTTCCACCAAGGCCCCGCTGGACGGCGCATGCTGTGCCTTGTGATCAATAGAGAAGGGTGCTTCGAGCGGCGTTCATTACGCCTGCTGCGCGAGCCGATGAAGGGTGCATAGGGCTGCGCAGGCGGAGGGGCTGCGGCGGTTACTCAGCGCTGGCGCAGGATGCACTCGAGCAGGCCGGGGAAGCGGCTGTCGAGCATTTCACTGCGCAGCGAATTCATGTGCGTGGTGCCGACATTGCGCGTCTGCACCAGGCCCGCATCACGCAGCACGCGAAAATGATGGGACATGCTCGACTTGGGCCGGCCGCCATCCAGCTCGCCGCAAGTGGCTTCGGTGACACCCGCCAAATGGCGCACGATGGCCATGCGCACGGGGTCGCTCAAGGCGTACAGCACGCGTTCGAGGATGAGGTCTTCACAGCTTGGATGTTTGTAGGCTCGCATGGTCGACATGATAGCGGGGCTTTCATTAATTGCCATAGTTCGATTATGATCGAACTATCGTATACCCAACCTGCTGGAGCTGGCTCATGTCTGCATTGTTCGAACCCTACACCCTCAAAGACGTCACCTTGCGCAACCGCATTGCCATTCCACCGATGTGCCAGTACATGGCCGAAGACGGCATGATCAACGACTGGCACCACGTGCATCTGGCGGGTATGGCCCGCGGCGGCGCCGGCTTGCTGGTGGTCGAAGCCACTGCTGTATCGCCAGAAGGGCGCATTACCCCAGGCTGCGCCGGGATCTGGAGCGACGCCCACGCCGAAGCATTCGTTCCGGTGGTGAAGGCGATCAAGGCGGCTGGTTCCGTACCCGGCATCCAGATCGCCCACGCCGGGCGCAAGGCCAGCGCCAATCGCCCGTGGGAAGGTGACGACCATATCGCCGCTGACGACGTCCGCGGCTGGGACACCCTGGCACCGTCGGCAATTGCCTTTGGCGCCAACCTTCCGAAAGTGCCAAAGGCTATGACCCTGGACGACATCGCTCGGGTCAAACAAGACTTTGTCGACGCTGCGCGCCGCGCCCGTGACGCCGGTTTCGAGTGGATCGAGCTGCACTTCGCCCACGGCTACCTCGGTCAGAGCTTCTTCTCCGAGCACTCCAACCAGCGTACCGATGCTTACGGCGGCAGCTTCGAAAACCGCAGCCGCTTCCTCCTCGAAACGCTGGCGGCCGTGCGTGAAGTCTGGCCTGAGCATCTGCCGCTGACCGCCCGCTTCGGTGTGCTGGAATATGATGGCCGCGACGAGCAGACCCTGGTCGAGTCGATCGAACTGGCCCGTCAGTTCAAGGCCGGTGGCCTCGACCTGTTGAGCGTCAGCGTTGGTTTCACCATCCCCGACACCAATATCCCGTGGGGCCCGGCCTTCATGGGCCCGATTGCCGAGCGCGTGCGCCGTGAAGCAGGCCTGCCGGTGACTTCGGCATGGGGCTTCGGCACGCCGCAGCTGGCTGAAGGCGCGCTGCAAGCGGGTCAGCTGGATCTGGTTTCGGTAGGCCGTGCGCACCTGGCTGACCCACACTGGGCCTACTTCGCCGCCAAAGAGTTGGGCTTGGACAAAGCCTCGTGGACCCTGCCAGCGCCGTATGCGCATTGGCTGGAACGCTATCGTTAAGGCTCGCCCTAACACCAGCCAGCACCGTTAACCACGCGGGGCCAGTCCGAACAGCACAGCGCTGCGAGACTGGCCCCGCGTTTTTTGTGGCTAGCAGTTACTGGCCAAACACTATCCGAGCCTGGTTAAAGCACTGCTCGGCAATCGCCGACCTCGGCTCGCTGCGGCGCAGCAGCAAGCCGACCGGGCTGAGCACGCTGGCCTCGCTGATGGGGGTGATGCGCATGTGTTCGCTCAAATCCTCCAGCCCGCAGTTGAGCGGCATCACTGCGCAGCACATGCCGCTGGTGATGGCCTGGATCAGCTGGAAGGTCGAGTCGCTTTCCAGCACTGCCAGTGGCGCAAGGCCGCGGCTGCGAAAGCTCAGGTCCAGCGACTGGCGGTAGTGCATGCCCTTGCTGAGCAGCCCCAACGGCAGGTCCCCCAGCTCATCCCAGGCCAGCTCGCTTTGCTCGAACTGATAATGGCGGGTGTCGTGCAGCAGGCCCATGGTGGTGGTGCCCAGTTCGATCACGTCGAAAAAGCTTGAGTTGACCTGATCCAGATAGCAGATCCCCAGGTCGAGCTGGTTGCGGCTGAGGCCATCGACGATCTGCTCGGAGGTACTCGAGCTGAGCTGAAACTGCAGCTCGGGAAACTTCTCCCGCAGCGGCAGCAGCAGCGCCATTGGATTGAAACTGGCCAACGGCACGCTGCCCAGGCGCAGGCTGCCGACCACTTGGCCGCGGCAGCTGGCCGCTTCGGCCTGGAGGCCGTCATGTGCGGCCAGCAGTGTCCGCGCCCAAGCCAGAATGCGTTCGCCGGCCTCGGTGAAACCCTCGAAGCGCTGGCCACGTTCGACCAGCACCAGGTCAAGTTCTTCTTCCAGATTACGCAGGCGCATCGACAAGGTCGGCTGGGTGATATGGCACAGCGCAGCGGCCTGACCGAAGTGCCGAGTCTGGTCCAGGGCGATAAGAAACTTGAGCTGCTTGATGTCCATGGGGCGGCCTGCGCAATCGGAATGCGTTGACCTTAACCAAGTTGAGCGGGGCTAGCCATTGTTTAGTCGCCGCCGCCCGGTTCAGCTGAGCACGTGATCGACCGGCATCAGCGCGGGCGGCAACGGCTCGTGGCCAAGCGCCGCAAGCACGTCGCGCTCCAAGATGCGCACCAATGAGTCGGTGGGCAGGTCGTTTTCGTCGCGGCCAAACGGATCTTCCAGCTCGTTGCCGATCGCATCCAGGCCAAAGAACGTGTAGCTGACGATGGTGGTGAACAGCGGCGCCAGCCAGCCCAAGGGTTCTGCCAGGGCGAACGGCAGCAGCAGGCAGAAGATATAGATGGTCCGGTGCAACAGCAGGGTGTAAGGGAAGGGTAGCGGCGTGCCCTTGATCCGTTCACAGGTCGCCTGCACTTCGGCCAGGCCAACCAGACGCTGTTCGAGCAGGGTGTAGCGCCATTCGCTGATCTGTTGCGTCTGCGCCAGCTCCGAGCAGCGCTGGCCGATGTTACGCAGGATGCCGTCGCAGACGTTGTGCGGGCTGAGTGAATGCGCCGGGTTCAGCCACGGCTGCGCCGCGCCGAGGGCATCCTCACCGCGCAATCCAGCGTTCAAGGCATGGGCAAAGCCGCACAGGCTGCGCAGTAACTCGCGGCGCAGCTCTGGGTCGGCAATCGCCACGCCCTCGCGCACGAACGAGCGCACCTCGATGAGCATCCGCCCCCAGGCCTTGCGGCCCTCCCACCAGCGGTCATAACAGGCCGTGTTGCGAAAACTCATGAAAATCGACAACGACAGGCCGAGCAAGGTGAAGGGCGTAGCGCTGACTGGCGAGAACATCTCTGGATAATGCCGCTCGACCAGCACGATCAACGCCGCCAGCAAGGTAACCAGCAGGCAGCGCCAGGCAATGCGCTTGACGATCGAGCCTTTCAGGGTGAACAGCACACGCAGCACATCGGGCCGGGAATGGACGATCATGGGGATCCAGAGGCGGTTGGGTCAGCCGCCAGTCATGTTCATGAAGCGCAGGATCTGCACCTCGCCGCCTACTTCGAAGTGGTGGCGGTAAGGCTTGAGCTGCACAGCTTCGCGGATGGCATGCTCGAGGCGCTCGGCGTCGCCTGGGTGCGCACGCAGCACCTGTTTCAGGTCCAGCGAATGCTCGTTGCCCAGGCACAGCAGCAAGCGGCCCTCGACGGTCAGGCGGACACGGTTGCAGGTGGCGCAGAAGTTGTGGCTGTGCGGCGAGATGAAGCCGACCCGGGTCTGCGCTGCCTCGGCCAGGCGCCAGTAGCGCGCCGGGCCCTGCGATGATTCGGCAGATTCGATCAGGCTGAAGTGCTCCGCGAGGCGGTCGCGCACGTCATCGCTGGAATAGAACGACTCGCCGCGCTGATGCTCGCTGATCACGCCTAGCGGCATCTCTTCGATGAAGGTGATGTCCAGTTCACGGTCGATGGCAAAGCGCACCAGATCGACCAGTTCGTCATCGTTGCGACCCTTGAGCACCACGCAGTTGAGTTTGATCCGCTGGAAGCCGGCGCGGCGCGCGGCGTCGATGCCGGCGATGACCTGGGCCAGATCGCCGGTGCGGGTGAGCTGGCGAAAGCGCTCCGGGTCGAGGCTGTCGAGGCTGATATTGAGGCGGCTGAGGCCGGCGTCGAACAGCGGCTGCGCCAGCCGGTCGAGCTGCGAGCCGTTACTGGTCATGCACAGTTCACGCAGGCCGGGCAGGGCGGCAATGCGCCGACATAGGTCGACGATGCCCTGGCGCACCAGCGGCTCACCGCCGGTCAGGCGGATCTTGCGCGTGCCGAGGGCGACGAAGCGTTCGGCAACCTGATACAGCTCTTCAAGGCTGAGGATCTGCTGGCGCGGCAAGAATTGCATGTCTTCGGCCATGCAATAGACACAACGAAAATCACAGCGGTCGGTGACCGACATCCGCAGGTAGTCGATTTTTCGGTTGTAGCCGTCGATCAGGGCCTGGCCGTTGGGTTCCACAATCGCGCTCGCGTCTAAGGAGGGTCGGCCGGTTGGCCGCAGGGCAGTAAGCCCACGCTATAACCTGTGCCCGGTGCCGTCAAATTGCTTTATCCACTCGGTTGATCAGTACGGTCTATCGGTCGTTCAGACCGATTGATCGACGCTCAGCGATGCACCGGATAGGCCGTGGTGTATTTCATCTGTTCCATGGCAAAGCTGGAGGTGATGTTCGACAGGCCATCGGTGCGGGTGATCAGCTTCTTGTAGAAGCGGTCGTAAGCGGCAATATCGCTGACCACCACCCGCAGCATGTAATCCCAGTCGCCCGACATGCGGTAGAACTCCATGACCTCCTCGAAGCCGCTGACGGTGGCGGCAAATTGCTCGAGCCAGGCATTGTCGTGGCGCTGAGTCTTGAGCTGGACGAACACGGTCAGACCCAGGCCCAGGCGTTGCGGATCAAGCAGCGCGACGCGGCCGAGAATGTAGCCATCATCCTGCAGGCGCTTGACCCGCTTCCAGCATGGGGTAGTGGTGAGGTTGACCGCTTCGGCCAGCTCCTTGAGCGAGGTGGAGGCGTCGCGTTGGAGCAGGGTGAGGATGTGCTGGTCGAAACTGTCCATGCCGGTGCGTCGCCTTGCCGAGAAAAATATGCTCCAGACTAGCCGTTAACGAGCACGAATAGAATGCTTGTGCCGGGGTATCGCCCGCATCCCCCTGCGCTCGGCCAATCGCGGCGGATATGCGATAGTGACGGCCATCAACCCCGCCTTCTACCAGTCACTGGGCCCGATCATGTCCGACAAACCGCGCAACTTCGCCACGCGTACCATTCACGCTGGCGAGCAATCCAGCGTTGCCGACAACGCCATCTTCCCGCCAATCTACACCGCCAGCTCGTACATCAAGCGCGGCCTCGACGATAACCCCGAGTACGCCTACAGCCGCGTTGCCAACCCGACCCGGCATGCTTACGAGAGCTGCGTTGCGGCGTTGGAAGAAGGGCTTGGTGCGGTCGCCTGTGCTTCCGGCGTCAGCGCCACTTCGACAGTGCTTGAGTTGCTCGACAAGGACGCTCACGTGGTGGTGATGAACGGCGTCTACGGCGGCACCTTCCGCCTGCTCGAAGACTACCGCAGCCGCACCTCCGGGCTGACCACCACGTATGTCGACCTGAATGACCTGGACGCCCTGGCGGCGGCGATTCGCCCGGACACGCAGCTGATCTGGATCGAGTCGCCGACCAATCCGCTGCTGCACCTGGTCGATATCGCAGCGGTGTGCAGCCTGGCCCGTGCCCGCAATATCCTCACCTGCATCGACAACACCTTCTGCTCGCCGTGGAATCAGCAGCCGATCACCCTCGGCGTGGACCTGGTGATGCACTCGGCGAGCAAGTACATCGGTGGCCACTCCGACCTCACCGGCGGAGTGGTGGTGGCGGCCAACGCCGAGTTGCTGGCGCGCCTGCGCAAGATCAGCATGGCCGTCGGTGCCGTGCAGGGGCCGTTCGATTGCTACCTGGCCCTGCGCGGGCTGAAGACGCTGGACGTGCGCATGGAGCGCCAGAGCGGCAATGCCCTGCGGGTGGCGCAGTTCCTAGAGAGCCATCCGCTGGTCGACAAGGTGTTCTATCCAGGTCTGCCCAGCCACCCGCAGCATGAGCTGTGCAAGCGCCAGATGCGCACCGGCGGCGCGGTGGTGACCTTGCAGGTGAAGGGTGATCGCGAGGCGCTCAAGCGCTTTGTCGACGCGCTGTCGATCTTTGTCCTGGCCGATTCGCTGGGCGGCGTCGAGAGCATGATCAACCACTCCTGGAGCATGTCGCACAACTCGCTGAGCCCGGAGCAGAAAGGCGTGATGGGGATTACCGAGGGCCTGTTGCGGCTGTCGCTGGGGATCGAGGACTGCCGCGATCTGATCGATGATCTGCAAGGCGCGTTGCAGGCCAGCGCCGAAGTCTGAGGCTTTGTTGATCGCCATCGCAGGCTTGCCCCGCGATGGCGGTTTTGCAGTTATTGCAGCCGGGTCAGGACTTGGCTGGATGAATGATTCGTTCGATCTTGTCCTTGATCAGCAGCCGCTCCTTGCGCAATAGCGTGACGGTGTCATCGGTGGCGGCGGTGCGTTCAGCGACGTCCACCTCTTTGTCCTTGGCCTGGTAAGCCTTGTGTAGCTTGAGCAGCTCCGGGTCCTTGGCGCTCAGTGCGTGAAAGTCGTCAGGCTGGATGCTGAGGTCTGCGAACAGATCATGCGGTACGGGCATTTCTTCACCTCCGTCAGGGGTTGGCCACTGGTGCAGAACCTTGAGGATAGCCGCGTTTGCCAAAGACGTGGGTGGGGATGGTCCGGCAGAGGTTGGCTGAACGTCGGCTGAATGAAAGGTAAACAAGTGTGATTGTTGCTGGATGTTAGAGTTTGTTGGCGGGTTTTTCACAAAAAAACGATGGTCTGCTTCCCACAATCCGCTTCGAATTGCCACGCGATGAATCGCGCCTGGGCCAACATCAAACTCGATAGCGAAGACCATGCTGAAACTCGACAATCTGCGGACCGAATGGGTCACGTTACTGGCCAGCCTGTACCTGTTGATTGGCTTCAACAGCCTGCTCTGGAGTCACCTCCAGGCGGTGGTGCCGCCAGGGTTGACGGGGCTTTGGCTGATGCTGGCGTTTGCCCTGCTGATGCTGTTTGCGTTCAACCTGGTGTTGACCTTGATTGCCTTCAAGTATGTGTTTAAGCCGGTCTTGATGGTGCTGTTTGTCAGCGGTGCGGCAGTGGCTTACTTCATGAATCAGTACGGTGTGCTGATTGATGCAGGCATGTTCCGCAACGTTGCCGAGACCAACATTAGTGAAGTGCGTGATCTGCTCTCGTTGAAGTTCATCGGCTATATCGTGCTGCTGGGTTTGCTGCCTGCCGCACTTGTGTGGAAGGCGCCGATCGCCTATCGCCCTTGGCACCGCGAGGTGTTCGGCAAGCTGCTGGTCGGTGGTGCCTGTGCGGTGGCGTTGGGCGCGGTGGCCCTGGCCAACTATCAGGGCCTGTCTTCGCTGTTGCGCAACCACCACGAAATCCGTCTGATGCTCACCCCAAGCAACGTTGTTGGCGCCTCGTTTGGCTATGCCAGCGAGCGGTGGGGCAGTGCGGCCGCGCCGTTTCAGCGCTACGGCGAAGACGCCCGCCGCGATGCCGCTGCCTGGCAGCAGCACAAGCGCAAGTCGTTGACTGTGTTGGTAGTGGGCGAAAGCGCCCGCGCGGAAAACTTTGGCGTGCTCGGTTATGGCCGCGATACCACCCCGCGCCTGAGCAAGGAAGACGGCCTGCTGGGCTTCACCGATGTGCATTCGTGCGGCACCGAAACCGCTGTGTCGGTGCCGTGCATGTTCTCCGGCATGCCGCGCAAGAACTACGATGCCAGCGTCGCCCGTAACCGGGAGGGGCTGCTGGACATGCTCCAGCGCGCCGGCCTGGCGGTGCAGTGGCGCGACAATCAATCAGGCTGCAAGGGCACCTGCGACCGCGTGCAGTTCGTCGACGTCAGCAACCTCAAGGACCCCGCCCTGTGTGCCGGCGGCGAGTGCCACGACGAAATCCTCCTGCAAGGCCTGGCCGAGCTGCTCGACAGCCTCGACCAGGACACCGTGCTGGTCCTGCACCAGATGGGTAGTCACGGCCCTGATTACTACAAGCGTTATCCGCAAGCGTTCGAGCGATTCACCCCGGTGTGCCACAGCAACGCCCTGAACCAGTGCGATCAGCAGGCAATCATCAATAGCTACGACAACACCCTGGGTTACACCGACCACGTGCTGGCCTCGCTGATCGACCTGTTGCGCAGCCGTCAGGACAAAGTCGACACCGCCATGCTGTACCTGTCCGACCACGGCGAATCGCTGGGTGAGTACAACCTCTATCTGCATGGCACGCCGTACATGCTGGCGCCCGAGCAGCAACGCCATGTGCCGATGCTGGCGTGGTTCTCCGACAGTTACCGGCAGGACTTTGGCCTCGACAACGACTGCCTGGCGCGCCTGCGGGATGCCCCGCTGAGCCAGGACAACCTGTTCCACTCGATGCTCGGCCTGCTGCAGGTGCACAGCGCGGTCTACCAGCAATCACTGGACCTGTTTGCCGGTTGCCGGCCGTGGCTGGCGGCTGGCCGCTGACAGAAGCGCCGGGCGATGGTCGCCATGTTTCGCGTGCGCGGCCCACGGCGTATATACTGCGCGCCACTGTTTGTGGGAGAGCCTCGTGGCCAACGAAATACACTGGATCTGTGACGACCAGAGCCTGGCCGAGCACTGCCGGACCTGGCGCGAATTGCCCTTCGTAGCGCTCGATACCGAATTCATGCGGGTAGACACCTTCTACCCCAAGGCCGGGCTGCTGCAGGTTGGCGACGGTCAAAAAGCCTTTCTTATCGACCCGTTGCGGGTTCGTGACTGGCAGCCTTTGGCTGACCTGCTCGAAGACCCGCAAGTGGTCAAAGTGGTGCATGCCTGCAGTGAGGACCTTGAAGTTCTCCTGCGCCTGACGGGCAAACTGCCACAGCCGTTGTTCGACACCCAGTTGGCCGCAGGTTACCTCAACATCGGTTTCTCGATGGGTTACTCGCGTCTGGTGCAGGACGTGCTCGGGCTCGATCTGCCCAAGGGCGAAACCCGCTCTGACTGGCTGCAGCGCCCTCTGTCGGAAACCCAGGTCAGCTACGCCGCCGAAGACGCCGTACACCTCGCCGAGCTGTTCACCGCGCTGCGCCCGCGGCTGTCCGATGACAAGTACGCCTGGGTGCTGGAAGACGGCGCCGAACTGGTTGCGCAGATGCGCCGTGAAGTCGAGCCGCAGCTGCTCTACCGTGAGGTCAAGCTGGCCTGGAAGCTGTCGCGTCAGCAGCTGGCAGTCCTGCGTGAGCTGTCGGCCTGGCGCGAGCTTGAAGCACGCCGCCGCGACCTGCCGCGCAACCGCGTACTGCGTGAGCATTCGCTGTGGCCGATCGCCAAGACCCAGCCAGACAGCCTCTCGGCCCTGGCCAGGATCGATGACATGCACCCGCGCACCCTGCGTCAGGACGGCGAGTTCCTCCTGCAATTGATCAAGCAGGCCGGCAGTGTGCCGGCTGAGCAGTATCCGCCAGCGCTGCCTGAGCCATTGCCGATCGAAGCCTCGGCCATCCTCAAGCGCCTGCGCGCCATCGGCCAGGCCGAAGGTGAGCGGCTGGGCATCGCCCCGGAGCTGATGCTGCGCAAGAAAACCCTCGAGGCGCTGCTCAAGAGCGGCTATCCCAATGGGCCCTATCAACTGCCCGATTCGCTGCGCGGCTGGCGTCGCGAGCGGATGGGCCAGGCGCTGCTGGATGATCTGGCCGCGCTCGGAGAATCTTCATGAAACGCATCTGCTCGATCTACAAGAGCCCGCGCAAAAGCGAAATGTACCTGTACGTGCTCAAGGCCGATGGCCTGGAGCGAGTCCCAGCCGGTTTGCTGCCGGCCTTCGGTACGCCGATTCATGCCTTCGATCTGGTGCTGTCGCCGGAGCGCAAGCTGGCCCGGGAAGACATCGAACAGGTGCTGAACAACCTCGAGACCCAGGGCTATCACCTGCAGATGCCGCCGCTCGAAGACGAGTACATCGAGCACTTGCCTGAAGAGCTGCTGCGCCGCAACGACCCGGTCTGATCGGCCCGCGCTGCCCATCGTTCGCCCAAGCGGCCCGCTACCCGGGCCGTTTTCCGTTATCTGCCAAGGTTGTCTTTTGAGATGCGCGTTCTGATCGCTGAACAGGATCATGCCAACTATGCCGGCCTGCTGGCCGCTGCCGCCCCCGACCTTGAAGTGCTGACCAGCGGTAACTCCGCCGAGTTGGCGCTATTGGCGCCGCAATGCCCGGTGTGGCTGGGTCAGCCAGACCTGCTGGCGACCCTGCTGCGCCAAGGCCATAAGCCAGAATGGGCGCAGTCGACCTGGGCGGGGATTACCCCGCTGCTGGCCGACGGCCTGACGCGTGATTATCGCCTGACCCGCGCTGTCGGCATCTTTGGCCAGGTCATGGCCGAATACATGCTGACCTACATGCTTGGCCACGAGCGCGAGGTGTTGTCGCGCCTGGTCAGCCAGGTCGAGCGGCGCTGGGATGAGCGCCCTGGGCACAGCCTGCAAGGGCGCCAGGTGCTGATCGTTGGCACGGGCGATATCGGCCAGCGTGTGGCGGAGTTTCTCGTGCCATTTGGCGTGACCCTGTACGGCGTTGCCAGCAGCGCGCGTCAGCAGGCGCCGTTTGTTGAAGTGGTTGGGCTCGATCAACTGCCACAGCGAGTCGAGCAGGCTGATTACGTAATCAACCTGTTGCCTGATACCCCGGCCAGCCATGACCTGTACAACGCCGCGCTGTTCAAACGCTTCAAGCCCAGTGCGCTGTTGATCAACGCTGGTCGCGGTGTTTCGGTGGTGGATGCCGACCTGGTCGCAGCGTTGAAGGAAGGCCATCTGGCCGGCGCCGTGATCGACGTATGCCGGCAGGAGCCGCTGCCGCAACAACATCCGTTCTGGACGGCGTGGGGTTTACTGCTGACCGGGCACAGCTCCGCGCCGACCTCGCCTACGGCGATGGTACGTTTGTTTGTCGAGAATCTGCGGGACTATTTAGCGGGGCAGGCGCTGCGCGGCGAGGTGGATTTCCAGCGCGGTTATTGATGTGTAGCGCGGGGCGTCTGTAGCAAGCGTCGCCCCGCGCTGCGGTAGATCAGAGGCTGAAATCGCCTTCTGCGGCCAGCTCGGCCAGTGGCTTGCGCGGGCTAGGTACTTCACGGGCCTGCAGCCCTTCGGCGAGAGTGGCCTTGTCGCCCAGCTTGCCGATCGCGACCATCGCCTGCAGCTCATAGCCTTCGGGGATCTTCAGTTGTTCGCGGGCCATCGCCTGGTCAAAGCCGGCCATGCCGTGGGTGTGCCAACCGCTGAGGCTCGCTTGCAGCGCCAGGTGGCCCCAGGCCGAACCGGTATCAAATGCGTGCCACAATGCTGGCGACTCTTCGCTGGCACCGGGTGCGATAAAGCTGGTCTTGGAAATCACCAGCACCAGCGCCGAGGCGTGCTGGGCCCAGCTGCGGTTGAACGGCACCAGCAGCTCCAGGTAGCGCTGCCAGTTTGGCGTGTCGCGACGGGCATAAAGGAACCGCCACGGCTGCGAGTTATAGGCCGAAGGCGCCCAGCGCGCCGCTTCGAAGAAGCTCAGCAGGGTTTCTTCGCTGATCGGCTCGGGGTTGAATGCGCGGGGCGACCAGCGATTGATGAACTGCTCGTTGATGGCGTAATCGGCAACGCGTGGGTTGGCGCTCATGACAGCTCCTGCAAGACACAAGGGGAAGCCGGCACGCTACTGCGTCTGGACACCCCTGACAAGCGGTCTGGCTTTGCCCAAGGCCAGGCTCTAGACTGGCGCCGCCGCCTGCTGCGGCCCAAGAACAACTGCGAGAAACCGTGTGATGATGGCCCAGACTGCGCCCTTCTGGCAGCGCAAGACGCTCGATCAACTCGACCCGCAAGAGTGGGAATCACTCTGCGATGGCTGCGGCATGTGCTGCCTGCAGAAACTCGAGGACGAGGACGACAACAGCGTCTACTACACCCGCATTGCCTGCAAACTGCTCGATCTGAACAGTTGCCAGTGCAGCGACTACCCTAATCGCTTCAAACACGTGCCCGACTGCATCCAGCTCACCCCGGGCAAGGCCGATCAGTTCAAATGGTTGCCGCCGACCTGTGGCTACCGGCTGGTCAGCGAAGGCAAGGACCTGCCCGCCTGGCATCATCTGGTCTGTGGCGACCGCAGCCAGGTGCATGAGCAACGTATTTCGCAGTCCGGGCGCATGCTCAGCGAGATCGATGTGGCTGAAGACGACTGGGAAGACCATTTGATTTTCCGCGCCGGCTGAGCCATGCGGTGACTGGCCTGTGCCGAACAAGGAGTTTGTATATGCGTTGCCCTTTGCTGCTTGTTCTGGCGCTGGCGGCTTGCTCGCCAGCCTGGGCCAAGAAGGTCGATCTGGATTACCAGGTGCGCCTGCTACCCAACAGTGGCCAGGCCGAAGTACGCCTGACCCTGGCTGATGGCAGCGCGGTGCGTAGCCTGGATTTTGCCTTGGGCAAGGCCAATGACTACAGCGGTTTTCAGGCCGATGGCCAGTGGTCACAGCAGGGTGAGCGTGGCGTGTGGCGCCCGGCTGCGGGCAAGACCAGCCTCAGTTACCGCGTACGGCTCGACAGTGCTGCGTCGGGTGGTGCCTTCGAGAGCCGCATGACCGCGCATTGGGCGGTGTTCCGTGGCGATCAGTTGGTGCCGCCGGCACGTCTTGATCAACAGGATGGCACCGAGTTGGTAGCGCGCCTGGCAGTCGAGCTGCCGCCGGGCTGGAAGAGCGTGGAAACGGCCTGGCCGCGGATCGGCCAGCACAAGTTTCGTATCGATGATGTTTCGCGCCTGTTCGATCGGCCGACGGGCTGGATACTCGCCGGTAACCTCGGCAGCCGCCGCGCGCGCCTGGGGGAAACCGACGTGACTGTGGCGGCGCCGCAAGGGCAGGGCATGCGCCGGATGGATACGCTGACGTTGCTGACGTTCGTCTGGCCTCAGTTGCAAGCGGTGTTCCCGCGCAATCCACCCAAGTTGTTGCTGGTTGGCGCACGCGATCAGATGTGGCGGGGCGTGCGTGGCGAGCGCAACTCATTGTTCATCCACAGCAACCGCGCCTTGATCAGCGAGAACGGCAGCAGCCCACTGCTGCGTGAGCTGGTCCAGCTGTTTGCGCAGATCAAGGTGCGCGATGACAGCGACTGGATCAGTGAAAGCCTGACTGACTACTACGCCACCGAACTGCTGCGCCGGGCCGGCGGCATCAGTGATGATCGCTATGATGCCTGGCAGGCACGCCTGCACAAGCAGGGCGCCAAGGTCACTCGGCTGGTGGCCAGGCAGGCTAACGCCGGGCAGATCGCGCGCGGCGTGCAGGTGTTGCAGGCATTGGATCGGGAGATCCGCCTGCACACCCAGAATAAACGCTCACTGGACGACGTCACCCAGGCGTTGATGCGCATGCCGAGTGTGAATACGGCAGAGTTCATCCAGATCAGCGAGAGCGTGCTTGGGCGCAGCTCCGATGTGCTTGAGAGCAAATTGCTGCGCTAACCCTGCGTACAGGCGCTTTGCGTAGGAGCGGCCTTGTGTCGCGAAAGGGTCGCATAGCGACCCCAGCGATCTTGCGGTGTGCCATACATCCTGGGGCCGCTGCGCGACCCTTTCGCGACACAAGGCCGCTCCTACACAGGGCGTGTTACAGCTTCGGGGTATGGACGCCGTCGTCACCGGTTACGGTTACGCCGCGGGTAGCAGCGTCGGCACTGGCGCGAAGCACTTCCAGCTCGGCGGCGCCACGGTCAATGTCACCCTTCAGACGCTGGTATTCCTGGCGATGACGCAGCCACCAGGCCTTGGTCGCACAACGGCCCTTGACCCCGCGTGCCAGCGCCAGGCCGCCAACGGCAACCTGCAGCAGGCCGATCACGCCGCCATGGCGCATACCTTTGCTGATCATCAGGGCGCCACCGGCCAAGGAACTGGCGCGTTCCCAGCCATGCACGTTCTTTTCCTCGGTATGGGCATTGGAATCTAGATCAAGCATGAGCAAAGCCTCCAGGTAGGTTGGTAAATAACTGACCCTGGCGGTTGTAGCGCCGTTCATTTCATATGCCCAGCGGCCTGCCTGTTACTTGAATTTAGGCCCCGAGCGGGTGTTCAGGCCCTTGGCCAGGCGGTCGTAAAGCACCACGTTGACGGTTGCCGCAAGGTTCATGCAGCCTTCGGTGGGGATATAGATGGTTTCTTCGCACCAGGCGCGCACGTTCTCGTCGAGGCTGCCGTCTTCCGGGCCGAAGATATAGATTGCGCGATCAGGGTGGGTGTATTCAGGCAGGGGGCGGGCGCCTTCGACCAGCTCCACCGCCACCGGCGTGCAGCCCAGCGGGATGATGCGTTGCAGGTCGTCGATGCCGATCAGCGGAATGTCGTAATGTACCCGCTTGGTGTCGGTGACGAAATCACGCGCGCGCTCATACCGCTTGCCGGTATAGAACACCGAACTGACGCCGTAACAACCCGCAGCGCGCATCACCGAACCGACGTTCTCTGCAGACTTGGGGTTGAACAGGCCGATGCAACTGTACCGTTTGTTCGCCACGTGCCGGGGCCCTTCGCAAAAAAACGCGATTATACGGGGTTGCCCGGCCGCTGTGGGGTCAGTCTTTCTTGAGCAGGCCGGCCAGCCCGGCGAACGGGTTGTGGGTAGCCTTGGCGATGCTCGGGGTGGCCGTCGAGCCTTCGCTGAAGTACTGCTGATCGGTGTAGCGCGAGTGCTCGTTGTCATGGCAGTACAGGCACAGCAGCTCCCAGTTGGAGCCGTCCTGGGGGTTGTTGTCGTGGTTGTGGTCGCGGTGGTGCACGGTCAGTTCGCTCAGGCGCTTGCCGGCGAACTCACGGGCGCAGCGGCCGCAGACGTGCGGGTACATCTTCAGGGCCTTGTCGCGGTAGCCCATTTCCTTGTCGCGTTTGGCGTCGGCGATGATGCGGTCCAGGCGGGCGGTGGCGGAGAGGGTGGAACTCATGGTGTGACCTTTCTTGTAATCAGGCTGATGACGGTTATGGCGTTGAGTCTAGCGTGGTTACAGGCCAGGCGGACAGGCAAAAACCCGCAGATGGGCGTAGCCTGTAGATGAATTTTCGACAGGAGGTTGCCGATGCTCCACGCGATCCTCAGTGCACTGATCCTGCTGGCCGCGCCGCTGGCCGACGCTGCCGGGCAACAGCCACGCATTACTACGCCGGTGCCCGGTGCTCCGGGTACCGCCACGCCCACGCCCTATCCGCAGATCACCCCGAGCGCGCCACCCAAAGCCTACGACAATCAACCCGGTGGGCCGCTGTTGCCACCGATGCCGTTGCCTAGCCCGCGCCGGGACGAGCCGCTGCCCGGCTTGCAGCAGGGCGCGCCCAGGCCGCAGGGCAAAGACGACTAGACCTGCGCCAGGCGCTGGCCGTCCTGCATGCGCAGGCGTTTGGACAGCGCCACGGCGAGTGCGCGAATGATCCGCGCAGCGATGCGCGGCGCTTCGTTGAGCATCTTCTCCAGCGAATCCTTGCCCAGCGTCAGCAGCTGGCATTCGCTGGCGGCCACGCAACTGGCCGAGCGCCGCTCGCCGTCGAGCACCGCCATTTCGCCAAAGGCGCCACGGCGCAATACGGCGATTTCGACGGCCTGGCCACTGCTGTCGGTCTTGCGCACCGAAACCTGGCCGCGGTGCAGAATGCACATGAACGTGCCGGCGTCGCCCTCGGCAAAGATAGTCTCGCCGGCGCTCATGTTGCTCAGGCTGAAATATCCGGCAGCGGTAGCAAATTCGCTGGCCTGCAAGGTGTCGAACAGGCCGCAGTCCATGAGCATGTCGCGGATTTCGGCATTGAGGTGAGAATGGTCGGACATGGTCTGGTCTTCTGCGCTTGGCGTGGCAGCGTTGATCACGCGGCCACGCAAGATTGTTCACGGTTGTGCATAGGACAACAGAAAAGCCGGTTTACACCACGCCCAGCTCATTGAGAACGAACGCATATTCCAGCGCCACATCGCGCAGCCCCTGATAGCGGCCGCTCATGCCACCATGGCCTGCACCCATCTCGGTCTTGAGCAGCAGCAGGTTGTTATCGGTCTTGAGCGTGCGCAGGCGTGCTACCCACTTGGCTGCTTCCCAATACTGCACACGGCTGTCGTTGTAGCCGGCCACTACCAGCATAGTCGGGTAGGCCTGAGCCTTGACGTTTTCATAGGGCGCGTAAGCCTTGATCCTTGCATGCGCCTCGGGTTCTTCAGGGTTGCCCCACTCGTCGTACTCGGTCACGGTCAGCGGCAGTTCAGGGTCGAGCATGGTGTTGAGCACATCGACGAACGGCACCTCGGCAATCGCGCAGCGGAACAGCTGCGGGCGCAGGTTGAGCACCGCGCCGATCAGCAATCCACCGGCGCTGCCGCCGCTGATCGCCAGTTGTTCCGGGCGGCTGACACCGGTTGCGATCAGGTGCTCGGCGCAGGCGATGAAGTCGTCGAAGGTGTTCTGTTTGTGCTCTTGCTTGCCGGCGCGGTACCAGGCCTCACCCAGCTCGCCACCGCCGCGCACATGGGCAATGGCAAAGGCCACGCCGCGCTCGAGCAGGCTTAGCCGCGCATGGGAGAACCACGGGTCGAGGCTTTCGCCATAAGCGCCATAGCCATAGAGGTAGAGCGGCACCGTCTTGCCGACGTCGTCGCGGCGGCGTACCAGGCTGATCGGCACTTGGGTGCCGTCGTTGGCGGTGGCCCACAGGCGTTCGCTGACGTAGGCGTCGGCGTCAAAGGCACCGAGCACCGGGGTCTGCTTGAGCACTGCCTGCGCACCGCTGGCCAGCTCCAGCTGGCGCACCTGCGCCGGGCGATTGAGCGCCTCGTAGCGCAGGCGGATGCGCGTGCTGGCAAATTCCAGGCTGTCTTGCACGTACAGGCTGTAGGCCGCATCCGGCAGCTCGACACGATAGGGCGCCAGGCCTTGCGGGCGTACTTCAATGATGGGCAGGCCGCCTTCACGCAGGCTCAGCGCCAAGGCACTGGCATTCAGGCTGAGGCCTTCGAGCATTATGTTGTCGCGGTGGGCTACCAGCACCTGCCACTGTGCACGGCTGGGCACTGCCGCAGAGGGCGCCTGATACAGGGCGAAGTTGATGCCGTCCTGGTTGCTGCGGATAAACCAGCGCCAGTCGCCATCGAGCTGGCCGTGATCGGGGAAGTATTCATGACCTTCTTCGCGTGCAGCCAGGCAGGTGAACTCGGCCAACGGCGTCTCGGCATCCAGCACCCAGGCTTCGCTGGTGGTCTTGCTGTTGAGCAGCAGGATCAGCTGGCGCTCGGAGCTGGCTCGGTAGCAGTGCAGAAAGAAGCGCCCGTCGTCTTCTTCGAACACCGTATGCGCATCAGCCTCGCCCAGGCTGAACCGGCGCAGGCGGCAGGGGCGATGGGTGTCGTCGAGTTCGGCGAAGAACAGCGTGCGGCTGTCGTTGGCCCAGATCATGCTGCCGTCGCAGTCCTCGAAGGGCAGGGTGGTGATGGCGCCAGTGGCCAGGTCCTTGACATACAGCGTGTAGGTTTCTTCGCCATTGGTGTCGAGGCTGTAGGCCAGCAGCTGGTGGTCGGGGCTTACATT
Source organism: Pseudomonas sp. 1121_17 (assembly GCF_052850745.1). Classification (NCBI taxonomy): domain Bacteria; kingdom Pseudomonadati; phylum Pseudomonadota; class Gammaproteobacteria; order Pseudomonadales; family Pseudomonadaceae; genus Pseudomonas; species Pseudomonas sp. 1121_17. The sequence goes on along the minus strand of NZ_VXCX01000003.1, from coordinate 62,332 downwards.
GAACGCGCCGAGCGACAGGAAGCCGCCGGCCGCCAGCTCGTTCGGGTCGAGCAACAGCTGTTCGGCGCTGGCGTCGACGGTGTTGGAACCATCTGCCGGGCGTGGGCAGCGGTAGTGGCGCTGGTACTCATCGCCAGCAGTGGTGCGGGTGTAGTACAGCCATGGCCCCCACGGCGAGGGCAGCGACAGGTCGGTTTCCAGAATGCGCCCTTTGATTTCCTCGAACAGCTGCTCGCGCAACGGCTCCTGATCGGCCAGGCAGGCCTCCTGATAAGCGTTTTCGGCCTGCAGGTAGGCGAGCACTTCGGCGCTGTCGCGCTGCTGCAGCCAGGCGTAAGGGTCGTTACCGGGGGCTTGCTGGGCGATCGGGGCAGTAATAGCGGGCATGTATGGTCTCTGGCGAAAGCGAATAGGGCCGGGCGACAGTGGCACCGGTGATCACGGGCAGACAGGCACCTGTGCCTAAAAGTGTTTATCATAGGCATCTCTTCGCCTGGCTTGCACGAACACCATGACCGAGAACGACTATACCCTTGCCTGGGGCCTGTATGCGGTGGCCGCCATCGGCTGCCTGCTGGTGACCTTCAAGCTGACTGGCTGGATGTGGCGCTGGCTGCGCGAACCGCTGCGGGTGCTGGTTGCGGTGCTGCTGCTGACGCCGACGATTGTCGACCCGGTCAAGGAAAGCTTCGCCCCGGCCATTGCCATCAGCGCGCTGGATATCGCCTTCAAGGTTGGCAACAACGCCTGGCGCGCGGCGTCCGATCTGGCCATGTACGGCATGATCGCCTTTGCTTTGTATCTGTTGTTCGTGCTGTTGCGCTGGCCGCTGGAAAAACGCGCCCGTGAGCGCCGCGAGCAAACTGATGCAGCTGCCAAGCGGCAAGCCGCAGAAGACAGCGAAGTGCTGGTCGAGGCGCCGGTTGCCGCCGATCGCCACGACCGTTATCGCAATGATCCGCCGGCACCGGCCGCGCCTGGCCGTGGCCGGGTCGAGCCACGTCTCTGAGGGGAGCTGCAAGGCATGTGCGAACTGCTCGGCATGAGCGCCAACGTCCCCACTGATATCGTTTTCAGTTTTTCCGGGCTGATGCAGCGCGGCGGCCGCACCGGGCCGCACCGCGATGGCTGGGGCATCGGCTTTTACGAAGGGCGCGGCCTGCGCGTGTTTCAGGACCCGGCAGCGAGCAGCGAGTCGGAAGTCGCCAAGCTGGTGCAGCGCTACCCGATCAAGAGCGAAGTGGTGATTGGCCACATCCGCCAGGCCAACGTCGGCAAGGTCTGCCTGAGCAACACCCACCCGTTCGTGCGTGAGTTGTGGGGGCATAATTGGTGCTTCGCTCACAACGGCCAGCTGCCGCAGTTCAGCGGTCAGCGCACCTTCTACCGGCCGGTCGGTGATACCGACAGCGAAGCGGCCTTCTGCGACCTGCTCAACCGCGTGCGCGATGCCTTCCCCGAGCCGGTCGAGGTCGAGCAACTGCTGCCGGTGCTGGTCGAGGCCTGCGCCGAGCACCGCAGCAAGGGCGTGTTCAACTGCCTGCTGAGCAACGGCGACTGGCTGTTCTGCTTCTGCTCGACCAAGCTGGTGCACATTACCCGCCGCGCGCCGTTTGGCCCGGCCCGGCTCAAGGACGTCGACATGATCGTCGACTTCCAGGCCGAAACCACGCCCAATGATGTGGTCACGGTGATCGCCACCGAGGCCTTGACCGAGAACGAAACCTGGAACCGCTACGAGCCCGGACAATGGGCCTTGTGGCGGCATGGCGAATGTATCGCCCACGGGCAAAGCTAAGGACGCGGCATGTTCAGAAGTTATCTGCGGTTGCTGTTGTTCACCTGCGGCCTGCTGGCGGGCATTCAGGTCCCCGGTCTGGTCAAGGATTACGGCCAGCGCGTCGAGGCCCGTGTGCTCGAGTCGCGCGAGGCCTTGTCCGGCTTCCAGGAAACCGCCCAGCGTTTCTTCAAAGGCGACCTGCAAGCGCTGCTGCAGCATTACCGCACCAGCGAGGATCCGGTATTCATCAGCGATGCCAACAGCATCGAGAGCCTGCTGGTCCGCAACCAGTTGCTGGAAAACGAGTGGCAGGCCATGCAGGGCTCGTGGCTGAGCCAGAGCTGGCACGTGCTGGCGCAGGCTGACCCGCAATTGCGCGAAGAGACCTTGAACAGCTACAGCTACCAGATTCTGCTGGTGCCCGAAGCCATCGGCTGGGGTCTGAGCGCAGGCTTTGTGCTGGCGTTCGTGGTCGAAAGCGTGCTGGTGCTGCTGGGCTGGGTCATCCTTGGCGGGCGGCGCAAGGTGGTCAAGGAGAGCTGGCGCTAAGCCGGCTGACCGCCTCGGCGCCGCCGTACTCTGTTCTAGTCGATTCAGGAGCCCGCCAGATGCAAACCCTGCTTCTCAACTGCGACATGGGTGAAAGTTACGGTAGCTGGCGCATGGGCCTGGATGCCGAGGTCATGCCCTACATCGACTGCGCCAATATCGCCTGTGGGTATCACGCGGGCGACCCGAGCATCATGCGCCGGACCGTGGGCCTGGCCCTGCAGCATGGTGTGACCATTGGCGCGCATCCGGCCTATCCGGATCTGGTCGGCTTTGGTCGCCGCTCGATAGCCTGCAGCAATGAAGAAATCCGCGATCTGCTGCACTACCAGATCGGTGCACTGGACGGCATCTGCAAGGTCCAGGGCGGGCGCGTGGCCTACGTCAAACCGCACGGCGCGTTGTACAACGACATGATGGCCGACCCAGTGAAATTGCGCGCCGTGCTCGAAGCCGTAGCTGCCTACGACAGCAGCCTGCCGCTGATGCTGATGGCAACTGCCGATGATTATGCGGCGCAGCAGATGGGTGATGAGCTGGGTGTGACGCTGTGGTTCGAGGCGTTTGCCGACCGTGGCTACACGGCCAGCGGCCACCTGCTGTCGCGGCGCCTGCCAGGGGCGGTGCACCACGAGCCGGCGTTGATCATCGAGCAGGCGCTGCGCCTGGCCCGTGGCGAGACGTTGCTGGCAGACGACGGCAGCGCCCTGCGACTGAACGCCAGCACCTTGTGCGTGCACGGCGACAACGACAGCTCGCTGGCGGCGGTGCGGCAGATTCGCCAGGCCCTCGATGCGCTGGTGCAGCCATGAACCTGCGCATCGAGGCGGTAGCCATCGACAGCCTGATGGTGCGCCTGTTCGACCGCATAGATGAAGCCAACATGCCATGGATCCTCGCTGCCAGCCAGCGCCTGAGCAGTGCCATGGGCGCCGATCTGGTTGACCTGGTGCCGTCCTATACCACCGTGATGGTGCAGTTTCGGCAGTCACCGACTGCGGCGCGAGGGCTGATTATCGAGGCGCTGCAAAACCTGCAGCCGGATGCAGGCGCGGCGGGGCGCAGGCACGAAATTGCCGTGTGGTATGACCCCAGTGTCGGCCCCGAATTGCCATTGCTGGCAGCGCGCAGTGGGCTGTCCAAGGCCGAGGTGGTGCGCCTGCACGGTGAACGCGAATACCCGGTATTTGCCCTCGGCTTTGCCCCAGGGTTCGGCTTTATGGGGCTGGTCGATGAACGCCTGGCCACGCCACGGCTGAGCACCCCGCGCAAGCGCGTGGCCGCTGGCAGCGTCGGCATTGCCGAGCGCCAAACGGCGGCCTACCCAGCAGTGTCGCCGGGCGGCTGGAACCTGATCGGGCGCACGCCAGTACGTCTGTTTGACCGCGAGCGCGAGGGCTACAGCTTGTTGCAGCCGGGTGACCGTGTGTGTTTCGTCGCGGTGGACCACGCCGAATTCATCAGCCTGGGTGGCGACGACAGCCCGCTGGAGGGCCAGGCATGAGTCTGTTGATCGAGGCCAGCACGCCGCTGTGTCAGCTGCAGGATGGCGGGCGCTTTGGCGTGCGCCATCTCGGCGTGACCCAGGGCGGGGCACTGGATTGGGTAGCGCTGCACTGGGCCAACTGGCTGCTGGATAACGCCTTGCAGGCGCCGGTGGTGGAAATTCCCTTGGGTGGTTTCAGCGTGCTCGCCCAGCGCGACTGCTGCCTGGCCTTGGCGGGCGCTGACCTGGATGCACGAATCGATGGCCAGCCGCTCAAGCCCTGGCGCAGTTTTCATCTGCGTGCGGGGCAGCGCCTGAGCTTTACCCAGCCTCTGACGGGGACTCGCACTTATCTCGCTGCGCTCGGTGGTTTTCAGGCCGAGGCGGTGCTGGGCAGTTGCGCCACGGTTGTCCGCGAACAGCTGGGCGGGCTTGATGGCCAAGGTTCGGCGCTGATCAAGGGGCAGTTGCTGGTATGCGCCGAGGGCCTGCCGGCCGAGCGCGAGGTGCCAGCACAATCAAGGCCGGTGTATGCCGCCAAGCCTGCGCTGGATCTGGTCATGGGCGCACAACTGGGGCAGTTCAGCGGCACCAGCCTGTTCGAGGCGTTCAACCGGGACTGGACCCTTGACAGCCGCGCCGACCGCATGGGCATGCGCCTGCTCGGGCCGCAACTGGTGTACCAAGGCGAGCCGATGGTCTCGGAGGGTATCCCACTGGGCGCCGTGCAGGTGCCACCGGATGGCCAGCCAATCGTGTTGTTGAACGACCGGCAGACCATTGGCGGCTACCCGCGGCTAGGTGCATTGACGCCCTTGGCGCTGGCCCAGTTAGCCCAGTGCCTGCCGGGGGGGCAGGTGCGCTTCAGGGCGGTGCTGCAGGAGTTCGCCTGGCAGGAGCAGCAGGCTTACCTGCAACGCTGGAGCTGATCTGAACGGCCGGGGTTACTTGGCCAGGTACTTCATGGCGTCTTCCAAACCTTGCAAGGTCAGCGGGTACATCTTGTCTTCGATCAGCTCGCGGATCAGGTGAGTTGACGTGGTGTGCTCCCAGGCCTGTTTGGGATACGGATTGATCCACACCACCTTCTTGAATTTTTCCTTGATCCGCCGCACCCAGACATACCCGGCTTCCTCGTTCCAGTGCTCGACACTGCCGCCGGGCTGGGTAATTTCATACGGCGCCATGGCCGCGTCGCCGACGAACACCACCTTATAGTCATCGCCGTACTTGTGCAGCAGGTCGAAGGTGGCGAAGCGCTCGGCGTTGCGCCGCAGGTTGTTCTTCCACACCGACTCATACACGCAGTTATGGAAGTAGTAATACTCCAGGTGCTTGAACTCGGTCTTGCACGCTGAAAACAACTCCTCGCAAATGCGCACGTGGGCATCCATCGAGCCGCCTATGTCGAACAGCAATAGCAGCTTCACCGTATTGCGCCGCTCCGGGCGCATCTGGATATTGAGCAGGCCGGCATCGCGGGCGGTGTGGTCGATGGTGCCGTCGATGTCGAACTCTTCGGCCGCGCCCTGGCGAGCGAACTTGCGCAGGCGGCGCAGGGCCAGCTTGATGTTGCGCGTGCCCAACTCGACCTGATCATCGAGGTTCCTGTACTCGCGCTGCTCCCAGACCTTGACCGCCTTGCCGCGGCGCTCGCCGGCGTCGCCAACGCGGATGCCTTCAGGGTTGTAGCCGCCTGAGCCGAACGGGCTGGTGCCGCCGGTGCCGATCCACTTGTTGCCACCGGCATGGCGTTTTTTCTGTTCTTCGAGGCGTTTCTTGAACTCTTCGATGAGCTTGTCCAAACCGCCCAGCGACTGGATCTGCGCGCGTTCCTCATCGGTCAGCGAACGCTCGAACTCCTTGCGCAGCCAGTCTTCAGGGATCAGCGCCTCAAGGTGCCGGTCGAGGTTTTCCAGGCCTTGGAAGTACGCTGAAAAAGCCCGGTCGAACTTGTCGAAGTGGCGTTCATCCTTGACCAGAATGGTCCGCGCCAGAAAGTAGAACTCGTCCATGTCGGCGAACACCACCCGCTGCTGCAGGGCATTGAGCAGGTCGAGCAGTTCACGCACCGACACCGGCACCTTGGCCGCGCGCATTTCGTTGAACAGGTTGAGCAGCATGACTGGCTCCTGTCAGCGATTACCGCGCCGGCTCATGAACGCCAGGCGCTCAAGCAACTGCACGTCCTGCTCGTTCTTGACCAAGGCGCCGGCCAGCGGCGGGATGGCCTTGGTCGGGTCACGCTCGCGCAGGACCGCTTCGCCGATGTTGTCGGCCATCAGCAGCTTGAGCCAATCGACCAGCTCGGAGGTCGAGGGTTTTTTCTTCAGGCCTGGCACCTTGCGCACATCGAAGAACACATCCAGCGCCTCGCTGACCAGCGACTGCTTGATGTTCGGGTAGTGCACATCGACGATCTTCTGCAGGGTGTCGCGATCAGGGAAGGCGATGTAGTGGAAGAAGCAGCGGCGCAGAAACGCATCCGGCAGCTCTTTTTCGTTGTTGGAGGTAATGATGATGATCGGGCGCTGCTTGGCCTTGATGGTCTCGTCGATTTCGTAGACGTAGAACTCCATCTTGTCGAGTTCTTGCAGCAGGTCATTGGGAAACTCGATGTCGGCCTTGTCGATCTCGTCGATCAGCAGAATGACCCGCTCTTCAGCCTCGAAGGCTTCCCACAACTTGCCCTTTTTAAGGTAGTTGCGCACATCGTGGACCTTGTCCACACCCAGCTGCGAGTCGCGCAGGCGGCTGACCGCATCGTACTCGTAGAGGCCTTGATGGGCTTTGGTGGTGGATTTGATGTGCCAGGTGATCAGCTTCGCGCCAAACGATGCCGCCAGTTGTTCGGCGAGCATGGTCTTGCCGGTGCCGGGCTCGCCTTTGATCAGTAGCGGGCGTTCGAGGGTAACTGCCGCATTGACCGCCAGTTTCAGATCATCGGTGGCGACGTAGTCGCGGGTGCCTTCGAACTTCATCAACCAATCCTCTGCAAGTGTCTGGGCCGGCCCAGGCAAGGCTATCTAAATGTGTACTGGACTATACGCCGCACCTGGGCAGCTGCAAACGCAGACCGGGTATTCAGTCTCTGAATGGTGCGTCGCGCCGCCTTTCATTCAGTGTCAGGCGCGGGCCTTTCATAGCGCGCACTGAACGCCTGGATGAAGCCATTGCGCAGGATCTGCAGAAACGCCTCGAAGCCGTTGATGTTCTGCTGATGCACACTGCCGCTGAGCTCGACGCGGGTGGCGAACTGGTTTTCCGGCTGGTTCTTCAGCACGGTTTCGGTAGCGCCGACCACCGCTTCCCAGATGGAACGGAAAAAGCTTTTGTCTTTGTTCTCGACGTCTTGCTGCCAGTTGAATACTTCCACATTGCGCAGCAGCGGTTTGATGTAGCCCTTGAGTCGGCCTTTTTCGGCCTGAGCCTCGATCACCACGTCGCCGTTGCCGGCATTGAAGTCGAACTTGCCATAGGCACTGGCAAAGTCATTCATCTTGCGCAGTTCAATGCCGGTGGCGCGCAGGCGGAACTCGAAATCATCGAAGTCGCTGAACGGGTCAAAGGTCGCCTTGCTCTCGACCCTGGCATCGCCGAGCAGGCGCGCGGTGCCTTCGAAGCTGGCGTCGCGGCGGCCCTCGGCATCACGCACATTGGTCAGGTTGCGGATGCTCGCCTGCAACTGCGTGGCCTTGAGCGTTACCGGCGGCTTGGAGTTGAAGTTGCGGAAGGTCAGCGTACCGTCATCGATGCGCACTTCATTGAGGGTGATTGGCAGCAGTTTTTCCAGCTGTTGGCGCCAGTCGGTGCCTTGACCGGTCTGCGAGTTCTGCTTGTTGCCACCGTCGACGAAGTTAAGCTCCGGGCGCAGGAAGGTCACCTCGGCCACCACTGCGTGGTCGTACCACAAGGAATGCCAGCTCACCGAAAAGTCGATTTTCGGCGCATCAACGAAAGGCACTGGCACCTTGCCGGTGGTCTTGACGATCTTCAGGCCGTTGATCTGGTAGGCGCCGCGCCACCACGCCAGGTCGACGTCGCTGATCTGGCCGCGGTAGTCACCCATGTCGGCCAGTTTTTCGTTCAAATAGTCGCGGATCAGGTAGGGCAGGGCCAGGTGCACGGCAAGCAGTATCACAAGCAGGCTGACCAGGGCGACCAGTGGCCGGCGATAGCGGGCTGTCATGAGGGCTCTCCAAAGCAGGTTGAGCGGTTGACCGCAGGCATCGCCGGGGAGTTCGACCGGGCTTTACGCTGCTTGCGGGCAGGCTTACCCTTGAGGCTTTCCCCGCTCGGTTAAGGACCCTGCCAATGAGCCGTATCTACGCAGACAACGCCCATTCCATCGGCAACACGCCGCTGGTGCAGATCAACCGCATCGCCCCGCGCGGGGTGACCATCCTGGCCAAGATCGAGGGGCGTAACCCCGGCTACTCGGTCAAATGCCGGATCGGCGCGAACATGGTCTGGGACGCCGAAGGCAGTGGCAAACTCAAGCCGGGCATGACCCTGGTCGAGCCGACTTCGGGCAACACCGGTATCGGCCTGGCCTTCGTTGCCGCCGCCCGTGGCTACAAGCTGCTGCTGACCATGCCCGCTTCAATGAGCCTGGAGCGGCGCAAGGTGCTCAAGGCGCTGGGCGCCGAGCTGGTGCTGACCGAGCCTGCGCTGGGCATGAAAGGCGCCATCGACAAGGCCAACGAAATCGTTGCTTCGGACCCGCAGATGTATTTCCAGCCTGGCCAGTTCGACAACCCGGCCAACCCGGCTATCCATGAAAAAACCACCGGCCCGGAAATCTGGAACGACACCGACGGCGCGGTTGACGTGCTGGTTGCAGGCGTCGGCACGGGCGGCACCATCACTGGTATTTCCCGCTATATCAAGCACACCCAGGGCAAGCCGATCCTGTCAGTAGCGGTCGAGCCGGTGGCCTCGCCCCTGATCACCCAAGCGCTGGCCGGCCAGGAGCTCAAGCCCAGCCCGCACAAGATCCAGGGCATTGGCGCCGGGTTCATCCCAAAAAACCTTGATCTGTCGATTGTCGACCAGGTCGAGACGGTCAGCGATGACGAAGCCAAGGCCATGGCCCTGCGCCTGATGCAGGAAGAGGGCATTCTTTGTGGTATCTCCTGTGGTGCAGCGATGGCTGCTGCCGTGCGCCTGGCCGAGAAGCCGGAGATGACCGGCAAGACCATCGTGGTGATCCTGCCCGACTCGGGCGAGCGCTATCTGTCGAGCATGCTCTTCTCTGACCTGTTCACTGAGCAGGAAAATCAGCAGTAGAACCTGAGCCTATTCTGGCTTCTGCACGATTGCTGGGGGCGTTTTGCGCCCCTATCGCGACACAAGGCCGCTCCACAGGGACCGCGCAAGCAGCTGATATGCGATCTGGGTAGGAGCGGCCTTGTGTCGCGAAAGGGCCGCGCAGCGGCCCCGGCTATCTCTCGCCTTACGCGCGTTTCGCTGACCCCGCGCAATACCCCCAGAAAGCCTTTATTACAAAATCTTCAACATTGCTATCCGGCGCAAGCTGTTTTTACTGCGGGCGGATGGGTTTATGATGTTCGGCTATCTGCAAGTGATGGCCTGATTTCCTACTCCAAGGAGTGTTGCATGAGCTTTTCCTTTGTCGCCAAGGCGGGTGTCCTGCTGGTGTTCTTCGGCAGCGTGCTGTACGTCCATTTGCGCGGCAAGGCGCGCTTGCCCGTGCTGCGTCAGTTCGTCAACCATTCGGCGCTGTTCGCCCCCTACAACAGCCTGATGTATCTGTTCTCCGGCGTGCCGTCCAAGCCCTACCTGGATCGCCAGCGCTTCCCTGAGCTGGATGTGCTCAAGGACAACTGGCCGGTGATTCGTGAAGAGGCCATGCGCCTGTTCGACGAGGGCTACATCCGCGCCGCCGAAAAAGACAACGACGCAGGCTTTGGCTCGTTCTTCAAGAAGGGCTGGAAGCGCTTTTACCTGAAGTGGTACGACAAACCACTGCCGTCGGCCGAGGCGCTGTGCCCGAAGACCGTCGAGCTGGTCAGCAGCATCCCCAGCGTCAAGGGCGCGATGTTTGCCCTGCTGCCAGGTGGTAGCCACCTGAACCCACACCGCGATCCGTTCGCCGGTTCGTTGCGCTATCACCTCGGGCTGTCCACACCCAACTCCGACAACTGCCGCATCTACGTCGACGGCGAGCCGTATGCCTGGCGTGACGGGGAAGACGTGATGTTCGACGAGACCTTCGTGCACTGGGTCAAGAACGAGACCGACGTCACTCGGGTGATCCTGTTCTGTGACATCGAGCGGCCGCTGACCAGCCCGCTGATGACCCGTATCAACCGTAAGGTCAGTGCCTTCCTCGGCCGTGCTACTGCACCGCAGAACACCGATGACGAGCGCGTCGGCGGAATCAACCAGGCCTATGCCTGGAGCAAACGTTTCAGCAACAAGATCAGCACCCGGGTCAAACAGTTCAAGCGCTCCAACCCCAAGGCCTACCGCATTCTGCGGCCGATCCTGGCCGTACTGGTGGCTTACCTGCTGTATCGCTGGTTGTTCTGACTCAACGAAACTCTGCGGGGATGGCGTGGCGTAACACGCCTTCCTCGAACTCCAGCGTCCCAGCTTCGCGCTGGGTCAGCAAGTAATAGAGCAAGGTGTCGAGCGACTGCGTCGGCGGCACCTGCACCGCCAGCATCTTCACCGCCTGCTCCACTTCGCTGGGGCAACCGAACTCGCTCAGCGCTGCGCGCACCGGCTCCAACGCCCCAGATAACTTGACCAGCACGCGAAACACGCTGGCGCCGCCACTGTTGCTCAACGCCGCAAACCACGCCTGGCCATCGGCTTCGCTGACGCTGATCAGGTCGCCGGGGGCGATGCCGTAGGCGTAGAACGGGATGCTGTCGATCAGGTAGCCAGCCTCTGTCTGCTGCGCCCACAGGCCTTCCACCGAAGCCGGAGGGTAGCCTTGCGCATCCTGCTCCAGGCGGAACAGGACCTTTTTGAACACCGGCGAGTGCTCCGTGCTCATGAGCGCGCCTGCGTCAGCGCGCGCGGTGCAGGCCTGAGTACCAGCCACAGCGCGACGCCGATCAGCAGCCCGCCGTACAGGTGGCCCATCGACAGCGACTCATCCAGCAACCAGGCGCCCCACAGCACGCCGAAGACCGGGATCAGGAAGGTCACGGTACTGGCCTTGACCGGGCCGATTTCGGCCAGCAGGCGGAAGTACAGGATGTAGGCAAAAGCCGTGCACAGCAGGCCCAGTCCGAGCAACGACAGCCACACCTGCCAGCCGCCCCAACTGGCAGGTGGCTGGCTGAGGGCGCTCCAGGCGAACAGTGGGCTCAACAGCATGGTTGCGCCGAGCATGCTGCCCAGGGCCGACAGGCGGCTGTCCAGGCCGCTGATCCAGCGCCGTGCGAGATAGCCGGCAAAGCCGTAGCAGGTGGTCGCGGCCAGGCACGCCAGCGCGCCTTGCACCAGGGCCAGGTCCAGTGCCACCGGGCCGGCGCCACTGAGGATGCCGACGCCGAGCAGGCCAAGAAAAATTCCCGCCAGCTTGCTGACTGTCATCGGCTCGTGGAAGAACAGCGCGCCGATCAGCACGCCCATCAGCGGCGTGGTGGCGTTGAAGATCGCCGAGTAACCCGCAGGCAGCACCTGCGCGGCCACCGAGTAGAACGTCGCCGGGATGCCCGAGTTGATCATGCCCAGCAGCAGGCAGGCACCGAGCTTGCCGTTGAACTGCCATGGCACCCGCCCCACGGCCAGGATCGCGATCAAGCCCAGGCACGCGATCGAAACCCGGAAAAATGCCGTCGGCACGGTGCCGAGCTCCGGGGCGATGATGCGCATGAACAGGAAACTGGCCCCCCAGACAGCGGCAAGGGTCAGCAGGCGGGCGAGGGCGATGGGGCTCACGGGGGTCTCTAGAATCAGGGCAGGGTGGGAGTGTACGTGAGTGCGCTGGGCAGGTTCTTGTCCTTTCTTGCGCCGCTACTAAGCTGAGCGCTTGAATCCTGCAGAGGCATCGGTATGTCCCAGCACTGGCCCGCCAGCGAAATCGCCCGCAGGGTGCTCGATGGCTTCGATAACTACCGCGAGCACTTCCGGCAGATAACCCTGGGTGCGCGCGAGCGATTCGAGCGCGCTGACTGGCACGACAGCCAGCGGGCGGCAGCTGCGCGGATCAGCTTGTATGAGGAGAAGGTCGTCGAGGTCAACGGCTGGCTGCGCAAGGAATTTGCCGAGGCGCTATTGCTCGATGTCGCACAATGGCCGTTGGTCAAGAGCGCCTACATTGGGCTGATTGACCCGCGGCTGGACGATGAGCTGGCCGAGACCTGGTACAACTCGCTGTTCTGCAGCCTGTTCAGCCATGACCTGATCAGCGACAGCTGCATGTTCATCCACACCACCCGGCCGGCCCTGCGCGACCATCAGCGCGCTGCGCAGACGCGCATTTATCAGGCCAACGGTAGCTTGAGCGGGTTGTTGCACCGGGTGTTTGCCGATTACCCGTTCAGTGTCGACTATGCGGACTTGCCCAGCGACGTCAGCCGCCTCGAACAGCAACTGCGCAGCAGCTTGCCCGACTGGGTGTGCAAGGACCCGAGCCTGGCACTGGAGCTGTTTGCGCCCGTGCTGTATCGCAACAAAGGTGCGTATCTGGTAGGCCGTTTGTATACACGGGATGAGCAGTGGCCGCTGGTAATTCCACTGCTGCACCGCGAAGGTCATGGCCTCGAGGCGGACGCCGTGATCACCGACGAAGCCGAGGTGTCGATCATTTTCTCTTTCACCCGCTCCTATTTCATGGTCGATGTGCCGGCGCCGGCGGAGTTCGTCAGCTTTCTCAAACGTATCCTGCCCGGCAAACATGTGGCCGAGCTGTATACCTCGATTGGCTTCTACAAGCATGGCAAGTCGGAGTTCTATCGGGCGCTGATCAATCACCTGGCCAGCAGCGACGACCGCTTCGTCATGGCGCCGGGTGTGCGCGGCATGGTCATGAGCGTGTTTACCCTGCCGGGCTTCACCACGGTGTTCAAGATCATCAAGGACCGTTTCGCACCGTCAAAAACAGTCGACCGTGCTACGGTGATCGACAAATACCGCCTGGTAAAAAGCGTCGATCGGGTCGGGCGCATGGCCGACACCCAGGAGTTCGCTGACTTTCGCTTCCCGCGGGAAAAGTTCGAGGCCGCGTGCCTGGCCGAGTTGCTGGAAGTGGCCCCGTCCACCGTGGTGCTGGAGGGCGATACGGTGCTGATCCGCCACTGCTGGACCGAACGGCGGATGACGCCGCTGAATCTGTATCTGGAACAGGCCAGCGACGCCCAGGTGCTGGAGGCGCTGGAAGATTACGGCCTGGCGATCAAGCAGCTGGCGGCGGCCAATATCTTCCCCGGTGACATGCTGCTGAAGAATTTCGGCGTAACCCGCCATGGGCGGGTGGTGTTTTACGATTACGACGAAATCTGCTTTCTCGATGAGGTCAACTTTCGCCATATCCCGCCGCCGCGCTATCCCGAAGACGAGATGTCAGGTGAGCCGTGGTATTCGATTGGCATCCATGATGTGTTCCCGGAAGAATTCCCACCGTTTCTGTTCGCCGATATCGGCCAGCGCCGCCTGTTCAGCAAGCTGCATGGGGAGTTATACGACGCCGATTACTGGAAAGGGCTGCAGGCGGCCATTGCCGGCGGCAAGGTCATCGATGTGTTCCCTTACCGACGTCAGCCGCGCGAATGACCGTCAGCCCTTGAGGCATTTCAGTTCACTGAAGCTGGTGCGCACCTTGCTCAGGCGCTCTTGCAGAAACTGACGCTGGGCGGGTGTGCTGTCCTTGATCAGGTCGACCAGCAGGCCGCGCGCCTGGAGTTCGGTGTTGTTGAACGCTTTGCGATAGTCCTGCGTCCACAGGCTTTCTTTGTGCTGCAGCAGCTGTGCGACGCGCGGTTCGAAGCTGGGCGTCACACGTTGCTGCATGGCCAGCAGCAACTGTTGCTGCCAGTGCGCGCGGTTGGCGATCCACTGACGGTTCTGGTCGCCCAAGGCTTGCGACCAGGTTTGCACGCGCAGGCGCTGGGCGGCGTTGAGTTCGCCGAGCCAGGGCTTGATGCGTTTCTCCATACGTTCGGCGCGTTTGCTGATCTGCTTGGCCAGAGGCGTGTCGACGTAGGTGCGCTGGCGCTCGCGGATGTCATCCGCGAATGCCTGGCGCATCTCTTCGACCTGCTGATCATCCATGCCGCGCAGCAGTTCGACGGCGGACGGGGTGATTGCTTCGGTGACCCGGGCAATCGCCTCGCGGGCCTCTGCTGTGCGCTGCTGCAAGGCCTGATCGGTGACTTGATCCTCGGCGACCATCGCACGCATGCGGTCGAGCCAGTCGAGGTAGCCGGGCAGCTGTGTGGTGCAGTGCCAGGCCAGGTGCGCCTGGAGACGCTGGTCGAGCCAGTTTTTCTGCTCGCGGTTCATGTCCAGATAATCGCCCAGCGACCACGGCACCAGCGTGTCGAGGTTGCGATAGGCAAGGTCGATGCGGCTGCAGCCGAGCAGGGTGGCGGCGCAGAGCAGGACGACAAAGCTGAAGCGCAGGGCGTTGGTCAGGCAGACAGGCATGAGCGAATCCTTGCAAGAGCGTGCCAGCAATAGACGCAGCGGCGGGTTTGCAGTTCAGTCGAACCAGCGGTCGGGCGAGGCGGCGGGTTCAGGTGTAGAATAGCCGCCTTGTCTTGAGGAACATCGGAAATGGCTCTACTTGGGCGTTACAACAGTTTGCAAATCGTCAAGCACGTCGAATTCGGCCTGTACCTGGATGGCGGCGCCGACGGCGAAATCCTCCTGCCGCGGCGTTACATCCCCAAGGATACGCCCACCGAGCTCGATGACTGGCTCAACGTGTTCATCTACCTGGACAGCGAAGACCAGCTGATCGCCACCACCGAGAAGCCCAAGGTGCAGGTCGGCGAGTTCGCCAGCCTGAAGGTAAAAGATATCAATGGGGCTGGTATCTTCCTCGACTGGGGCCTGAGCAAAGACTTGCTGATGCCCTACTCGGAAGAGAAACGCTCGCTGAAGATTGGCGATTACTGTGTTGTCCATGTCTACCTGGACAAACGCACCCGCCGTATCACCGCCACCGCGCGGCTGGACCGCTACCTCGACCTGACCCCGGCCGCGTACACCGCAGGCCAGCCAGTTGAGCTGCTGGTGGCCGATGAAACCGATCTCGGCTTCAAGGCGATCATCAACAACCGCCATTGGGGATTGATTCACAAGAACGAGATATTCAAGTTCCTGCGTTCGGGCATGCACGAGAAGGGCTTCATCAAGGAAGTGCGCCAGGACGGCAAGATCGCCCTGAGCCTGCAGCCGGTTGGTCAGGCCCTGGCCGATGGCCTGCAAGAGCAGATCATGGCCAAGCTGGAAGCTGCTGGCGGTACTCTGGCAGTGTGTGACAAGAGTGATCCGCAGGTGATCAGCGGCCTGTTCAACGTCAGCAAGGGCAACTTCAAAAAAGCCATTGGCGCGTTGTTCAAGGCCGGCCGTATCGTCATCCTTGACGATCGCATCGAGCGGGTCTGATCAGTCCTGCACGAAGGTGCGGAAGTCCAGCTGCTCGCCGCCCGGCCGGGTGTCGCGCAGCAGCGAATCGCGGTCAGCGCTGAGGGCCAGACTGATGGTCGAACGGCGCTTGCCGGCGTTGCGCACCTCCAGTTGCTCCTGGTGCGCACGCAGGTAGTTGATCGGCACTTTCAGGTGCTGCAGCTCGTCTGACTCCGGGCTGTGCAGCAGCAGGTTGACCCAGTCGGGCTGGCCTTTGACCAGCAGCCGCATCGGGATGTCGAACCACCACAGGTTGCGCTTGGGGTCGAGGATGGCGAACAGGCAGTTGTCGCTGGTCAGCACCGGCCGGGCCAGCGCTTGGTTGCGCCGGGCGATGGCGGCGGGTTTGTCGAGTTTCATGCAGGTTCCTGCGGGTTGACGCTTGAGATGACCTGACATTGTGCGGGGTGGCGCGCGGGCGAGCAAGGCTTGCACACCCTGATGTCGCTTTACCCGGCTGCCTGCAAGGGGGCGGCTGTTTGCCGATGTTTCAGCGCCTGATGGTTTTGCGCGCAAGGCAATGATCGAGAAAAAATGAAACTCTTGGCAAAAGCCACCGGTCGATTCGTATGTCGACGCGGTTATCTCGCGTCTTTGCCTAAAAGGAACTTCCCCATGAGTGGCACCAAAGACAAAGCGAAAGGCTTGGCCAACGAAGCGGTAGGTAACATCAAGCAAGGTGTCGGCAAGGTCACCGACAACGACAAGCTGCGTGCAGAAGGCAAGGCGCAGGAAGTCAAAGGCGAAGCACAGCAGAAAGTCGGCGATGTCAAAGACGCTGTTAAAAAGCCATAAGCGCTGATTACGTAGGAAAACGGCTGCCCAAGGGTGGCCGTTTTCTTTAATGAGGCATTGAGCAGCAACGCTCCTGGCGTGGTCTATTAGACTGCATGCATACCATAAGGCCTGTCGCATCGTCGGCCGGCAGCCAAGATGATCGAGCGGCGAAAGGAGACGCTATGATTTTTAACGCCCTGCAGGGCCTCCCCCTGCACCGTGTGCTGGTGCGCACCGTCAGTGAGTTTCTCGATGACGAGATGTCCACCTACGCGTCGGCTCTGGCCTACCAGATGCTGTTTTCGCTGTTCCCGTTCCTGCTGTTCCTGATTGCCCTGATCGGTTTCCTGCACCTGCCTGACTTCTTCTCCTGGCTGCGCTTGCAGTCCGAGCTGGTGCTGCCGCCGCAGGCACTGGAACAGGTCAATCCGGTGATCGACCAATTGCAGCAGTCCAAGGGTGGCCTGCTCTCGGTGGGTATCGTGATTGCCCTGTGGACCGCCTCGGCCGGTGTGCGCTTGATGATGAGTGCGATGAACGCCGCTTACGACGTTCCGGAAGGGCGCCCGGTGTGGAAGCGCATCCCGCTGTCGATCTTCTACACCATCGGCATCGCCGGCATGCTCCTGGCAGCGGCGGCGTTGATGGTATTGGGCCCACAGGTAATGGAGTGGATTGCGGCGCAGGTGGGCATGCAGGAGTTCATCGTTACTCTGTGGACGATCGTGCGCTGGCCGGCAATCGTCGTGCTGATGATGGTCGCGGTGGCGTTGATCTACTACGTCATGCCGGACGTGAAACAGAAATTCAAGTTCATTACCCCAGGCTCGGTGCTGGCGGTGGTGGTGTGGATCATCGCCTCGCTGGGCTTTGGTTACTACGTCAAGACCTTCGCCGACTACAACGCCATGTACGGCAGCATCGGGGCAATTATCGTGCTGCTGCTGTACTTCTACATTTCAGCCGCCGTACTCTTGCTCGGCGCCGAGATGAACGCGGTGATCGAGCACATGTCCGCCGAGGGTAAAGACCCAGGCGAGAAGGACTTTGACGGCGACAAGCCGAAGGAGACTGTGTCCGTGCTGGGTCATGAACGTCCGGTAGCGACCGAATCCCCGAGCCCAGAGCCGAACCGCTGATGATCCGTGACATCCTGAAAATGGGCGATGAGCGCCTGCTGCGCATCGCCCCGCCTGTTCCCGAACACCTGCTTGGCAGCGCCGAACTACAGCAGTTGATCACCGATATGTTCGAGACCATGCACCACGTCGGTGGCGTTGGCCTGGCCGCGCCGCAGATCGGGGTCGACCTGCAACTGGTGATCTTCGGCTTCGAGCACAGCGAGCGCTACCCGGACGCCGAGGCAGTGCCGCAGACCATTCTGCTCAACCCTGTCATTACACCGCTGTCGAGTGAGACCGAGGAGGGCTGGGAGGGCTGTCTGTCGGTGCCGGGCTTGCGCGGTGTGGTGCCGCGGTTCACGCGCATCAGCTACAGCGGCATCGACCCTGAGGGCAACTTGATCGAGCGCGTCGCTGAAGGCTTCCATGCGCGGGTCGTGCAGCATGAGTGTGATCATCTGATCGGTCGCCTGTATCCATCGCGGATCCAGGACTTCTCCCGGTTTGGCTACACCGAGGTGTTGTTCCCTGGGCTGGACATCGGCGACGACTGATCACGACCGAGCGCGACCAGGTTTTTGCTGCGCTGATAGCGCGCCAGACGCATGCTCAGCGCCTCGGGCAGATCATGCGCGGGGCCAAAGCCCAATCGCTGATAGAACGGCAGTAGCTCCGGGTGGCAGAACAGCCACACGGGGCCCGCTGCAGTTGCCAGCGAGGCCTCGATCAACTGCCCAGCAATGCCACGCCCACGCCACTGTGGGTCGACCAGCAGCCCGGTCAGCCAATGGCCGTGGGCTACCGGGCTCAAGCTCATCCCCGCAACGATTGCGCCCGCACGCGCTACCCACAGCGCGCCGCCGGCTGCCGAGCGCATGCGCGAGCCTTGCTGGCGATAGAAGTGATCAAGCAGGCGTTGCTCCAGTCCGCAGAGGGACGCGTAGGTCAGGGCAGTCATCGTGTGTTCCAGTTCAGCGGTAGCGGGCGCCGGGGGTTGTCGCAGACTGTTGCACATTGCGCAAGGCTGTATGTCCTACCGTGGGGTTCAAGTATTGCGTAACAGGCGTAAAATTGTCTCATCCCCCTCAGCAGTACGACAAAGCGGGACCGGTAGTTCGTGCCATCGGTGCACTCGATGACAACTTCTGCGCGCCAATGACGGCGGACTGAAGTCAATCGCTCAGCTTGATCGCCTCAAAGGCCAACTCTCATGAAAGCTCTACTGATTCTTGCACTCGTCGGTGTGTCCTCGTTCGCCTTCGCAAAAGAGGCTCAACCGGTGTCCAGTCCACCTGTGGCGGTGCAATATGAATACGGCACCAACCTCGACATCAAGCGCGTGATCAGCCTGTCGACCCTGCCCAATGTCTGCGATGTGGTGCCTGCCACCATGACTTACGAGGATCATCAGGGCCAGGTCCATACCCTGCAGTACCGGGCGATGGGTGAGGGTTGCAGCCAGGGCTGATCAGGCCTCGGCCAGTGCCTGACGGACGGCCTCCAGGCCTTGTTTGAGCTGTGCTCGGCTGGTGGCTGCCGACAGGCTGATCCGCACGGCCTTGACCTCATCCACACCAATCGCGAAAACGTTGCCGGGAACGACCTCGACCCCGCGCCTGCGGCAATCAGCGGCCAGCGCCTCGGCGCCGGCCGGTGCCGCTAACCATACGTGCGGTGAGGCCTGCCGGTCGTCGAGCAACGCCGCGCCCAATACACTGCGGGCCAGTCGCCAGCGCTCGGCAGTCTCCTGGCGGTTCCAGGCCAGGCGGCGGGCGGCAGTACCGTCGGCGATCCACTGGCAGGCGATATGTAGATCCAGCGGCGAGACCGACCAGTGACTCGCCTGGCTGTGCGGCTCGATCTGCGCGAGCAGGGACGGCTGGGCCACGATCCAACCCACGCGCAAGCCAGCGGCAACCGTTTTCGACAGGCTGGTCACCAGAATCCCGCGACCCTCAAGCAGGGGGTACAGCGGTGGCTGCTCGCTCAGTGCGCCGTACACATCATCTTCGATCACCAACAGCTGATGACGTTTGACCACCTCGGCGATGGCCTGGCGGCGCGGCGCGTCCATGCAGGTTGAGGTCGGGTTGTGCAGGGTCGGGGTGATCACCAGCACGCGGGCGCCGCTGGCACGCGTGACGCGGTCCAGCTCATCCGGACGCAGGCCGTGCTCATCCAGCGCCACGCCGTGGACTGGCAAACGCAATTGCCGGCACGCCGCCTTGATCCCAGGCGCCGTCAGCGCCTCGACCATCACCGCTTCACCGTCCTCGCACACTGACTGCAACACGCAGTTCAGCGCGTATTGCGCGCCGGCACACAGCAGCAGCTCGTCGGTCGCGAGAGTCAAGCCGCGTTCGGCCAGCCAGCGTGCCCCGTGTACGCGCCCCGCCAGCAGTTGCTCAGGCCCCAGGTAATGCTCGAGCAAGCCAGACTGCTCGAGTTCGAGCAGCCTGTGCAGGCTGGCCTGCAGATCTCGGTTGTCGGGATCGACCACTGGCACGTTGGTCGACAGGTCGATCACCGCTTGTTCTGCATCGTGGCGCTTGAGGCGGAACAGGGTGGCTTCCTTGCTGCCCGCCAGCACATAGGTACCACGCCCCACCGCGCCAGCGACCAGATGACGGGCAGCGGCTTCGCGGTAGGCTTGCTGGGTGGTGCTTGGGTTGAGCCCGAGCGCCCAGGCCAGGCGCCGCTGCGGCGGCAGGCGCTGGCCAACCTTGAGCACACCGCGCTCGATGGCGTCGGCAATGGCATCGACCAGCGCCAGATAACGCGGCTGATCGCTGGCAGTCAGCGTCGGGATCCACATGAAATTGCCACCCATGCAATATATCGATTTACCCATACAATGCCCCGCGCCTAGGATCAAGACAACTCACACGATGAAGGAAGATCGTCATGTTCGACCTGGCCGCACTGCGCGAAGCTGCTGATTTCGTCCACCAACACCTGCCCGCAACGCCGCAGCATGTCTGGCCGCTGCTGGCCGAGCGGGCCGGCTGCGAAGTGTGGGTCAAACACGAAAATCACGCCCCGACCGGCGCGTTCAAGGTGCGCGGTGGCCTGGTCTACGTGCGTTCGTTACTGGCGCACGGGCAGCCGCCGAAAGGGCTGGTCACGGCCACCCGCGGCAACCACGGCCAGAGCATGGCGTTGGCAGCGCGCCAGGCGGGTATCCCGCTGGTGATCGTCGTGCCGCAAGGCAACTCGCGGGAGAAAAACGCGGCCATGCGGGCCTTGGGCGCCGAGCTGATCGAGCATGGTGCCGACTTCGATCTGGCCCGCGAAGAAGCCGCGCGGTTGGCCAACGAGCTGGGCTACGAGATGGTGCCGTCGTTTCACCCGGAGCTGGTGCGCGGCGTGGCGACCTATGCCCTGGAGCTGTTCGATGCGGTCGCCACGCTGGACTGCGTGTACGTGCCGATCGGCATGGGCTCGGGTATCTGCGGGTTGATTCAGGCGCGCAACCTCCTTGGGCTCAAGACCGAAATCGTCGGCGTGGTCTCGACTGCCGCCGACGCCTACGCGCAGAGCTTCGAACAGGGCCGCATCGTCACCACCGCCACGGCCAACACCTTTGCCGATGGCATGGCCTGTCGGATGCCGCACCCGGATGCCTTTGCCCTGATCCATCAGCATGCCGCGCGGATCGTGCGGGTGACCGATGACGAGATCGCCGAGGCCATGCGCATTTACCACGAAACCACTCACAACACTTCTGAAGGTGCAGGCGCTGCAGGTTTGGCTGCGCTGCTGCAAGAACGTGAGCGCCAGCAGGGCAAGCGCGTGGCGGTGGTGCTCAGTGGCGCGAATATCGATCGTCAGCGTTATGCGCAGGTCTTGAGCGGCTGAATACCCAGACAGCGCTGGCGTACGTTGAGACGGGTAAGTGAAGATCGGCGCAGCCGGGGAGCAGGCAATTTCTTCCAATACCGGCGCCGTTGGCCTGTGGCTTAATCAGCGCCATCTGATCTGTCGCGTAGCCATTACCCATGCCTTTTTCCAACGGATTTCTACTGAGCCTGTCGCTGTGTCTGGACATCGGCATCGCTAATATCGCCATGATCACCCTGGCCATGCAGCGTGGTTTTCTTCAGGGATTCTGGTTAGGCCTGGGCACCTGCGTAGGTGACCTGATCTACGCCATCGCTGCGTTGGCGGGGATGACCGTGCTGCTGCAGTTCGAGAGTGTGCGCTGGGTGCTGTGGCTTGGTGGTTCGGCGTTGTTGATCTGGTTTGCGCTGAAGATGCTGCTGGCCGCCTGGCGCGGTGGGCATCTGGATGCGCGCGCCGAGGTGGTGGTCGAGTCGGGCTGGCGCGAGTTTGCGCGAGGGGTGTTTCTGGCGATGTCATCGCCAAGCGCGATTCTCTGGTTCGCTGCGGTCGGCGGTGTGCTGATCTCCCGCTCAGGCTCTGGCAGCTTGCTCGACGCGGTTGTGTTTCTCGGCGGTTTCTTCGCGGCCGGCCTGCTCTGGTGCGTGAGCTTGTGCGGTATTTCCAACCACGGCGGGCGCTTGCTCGGTGACCGCTTGCTGACCTGGTCTTACCTGCTGTCGGCAGCGATTTTCTGCTACTTCGCGGTGTACGTGATCGTTTCGGGCTACCGCGAATTCATTCTTGCCGCCGCGTAATGTTGCGGCGTCACGCCATGTACCCGGCGAAACGCTGTGATGAAGTGGCTCTGGTCGTAGAAACCCAGGTCCAGCGCCACGTCCTTTGCGTGTTGGCCAAGCCGTAACCGGCGCCGCGCTTCGATCAGGCGCAGTTGCATGTGGTACTGCAACGGGCCCAGGCCGGTGGCCTTTTTGAAGCAGCGTACGAAGTGATATTTGCTCAAGCCGGCGACCTGCGCCAGCTGCTCGAGAGGCAGCCGTTGCTGCAGATGCTCACGCATGAATGCCTGGCTGGTAGCGACGGCCGCTGACTGCTCATGGGCGGCGCTGGCGGGTTGCTCCAGCAATTGCACGAGCAACAACAGCTCGGCCTGTTCGCGTTGCTCGTCACTGGCCCGGGCCAGCTCCAGCAACGCAGTAAACAGCTGCGGCCGCTGCAGCACGCCTTGCTGCAAACGTGGCGCAGTAGCGGTCGAGCGCAAATTGTCGGCGCTGATCAGTTGCGTGATCGCCGCTGGCGCCAGGTGCAGGCTGATGTATTCCACACCTGTCGCGGCAAATTGCGAACCCTGCACGGCCAGCGGGTTGTACAAGGTGATCTGGCCTGGCGCCACCTCCAGCTCGCGGCCATCGAGCCAAATCCGCTCCTGGCCACTCAGATTGGCGCCGATCACGTACTCGTCATGGGTATGCCGCGGGAAGCTGGCACCGCCTTGCGCGCGCACCCAGTTCAGCTCGAAATGCGGGCTGGCAGGCAGGGTTTCGCTGGTCAAAGGCATGGCAATACCCATAGGCGGCAGCAGGAGTGCAGTGGCCAATGGTACCCGTCGACCAGGCTCAAAAAAATATTTTTCAGTGCCTGTCGATTTCGTCTCTCGCCATTCGATTAGTCATGAAGGCGCTGGATGATCCTGCGCTGCCCTGGCCGAGAGCCCAATATGACTACCTCAACCGAATCGCAACTGCGTCAACAGATCGACAGCTGGATGCAGGCCGTGCGCGAGCGTGACATCGATGCAATCGTTGCTCCCTACGCCGAAGACGTCGTCGCCTTTGACGCCATTCAGGCCCTGCACTTCAAGGGCAAGGCCGCCTACCGTGCGCACTGGGAAATGTGCATGGGCATGTGCTCGGGCGAGATGGTGTTCGAGATCCATCAACTGACCCTGCATGTCGATGACAACCTCGCCCTGGCCCACTGGCTCAATCGCTGCGGGCCCGCAGATGACGACAGCCAATGCGGCTTCATGCGCGTTACGGTCGGCTATCGTCGCAGTGGCGCGCAGTGGCAGGTCATCCACGAGCACTGGTCGGCGCCGTTCGACATGCAAACCCAGAAGGCGCTGTTCAACCTGCAACCTTGAGCTGAGTACGCCTGCTGTTATCGCCAAATGCACTGTCCACTGACGTTGGAGGCAATCATGAAATACCTGTGCCTGGTCTATTGTGACGAGGGGCTGCTGCACAGCTTGCCCGACAGCCCCGCCGATGCCGAATGCCAGGCTTATGCGCAGGCACTGGAGGGCAGCGGCCGCGTGCTCGCCGCGCAGGCGCTGCAGTCTGTCCAGGCCGCGACCACGGTGCGCGTGCGCAATGGCCAGATGAGCCTGACCGACGGGCCATTCGCCGAAACCAAGGAACAGCTCGCCGGTTTCTATCTGGTCGAAGCGCGCGACCTCAATGAAGCGTTGAACATCGCCAAAGGCATCCCCGCCGCCCGAGTCGGCAGCGTCGAGGTCCGCCCGGTGCGCGAACTACAACCCTGAACGTGGAGCACAACAACAATGACGCACGCACACGCAGGCTCTGCAGTGGCCGAACATGAACTGTCCATCACTCGCCTGATCGACGCTCCACCGGCGAAGGTATTCCGCGCCTGGAGCGAACCGCAATGGCTGATGAAATGGTGGGGGCCGCACGGCATGACCACCCCGGAATGCGAAATGCAGCTGTGGGTTGGCGGCCTGTTCCGGACCTTGATGCGCACTGCGGACGGCACCGAATACAATAACCAGGGTGTCTTCCTGGAAATCGTGGCGCCACGTCGGCTGGTCTTCACCGATGCGTTTCGGCCGGGCTGGGTCCCCGCCGCCAAGGCCTTCATGACCGCAGTGGTGACCTTCGATGATGAACACGGCAAGACCCGCTATACCGCCCGCGCGCTGCACTGGAATGCCGAGGATTGCCGCGCCCATGAAGAAATGGGCTTTCACCAGGGTTGGGGACAAAGCCTGGACCGCCTGGTGGAGGTAGTCACTCAGCAGATGCCTGACTGATGCTCGGCGAGCAGCTGCGTGAGGTAGTAGATGAGCTCTACCGACGAGACTCGCGGCGCATTCTGGCCACGTTGATTCGCCTGCTGGGGGATTTCGACCTGGCCGAGGAGGCCATGCACGAGGCGTTTTTCATCGCGGTCGAGCGCTGGCAGCGTGATGGCATTCCCAGCAATCCACGGGCCTGGCTGGTGTCGACCGGGCGCTTCAAGGCCATCGATCTGTTGCGCAGACATGCCCGTTTCGATCATGCCCAGGCGGATCTGATCATGCTTGTGCCCAGCGATGACGACCCCGGTGATGAAGCGCCACTCGGCGATGACCGCTTGCGCCTGATCTTCACCTGCTGCCACCCCGCGCTGGCTGCGGATGTCCAGGTGCCGCTGACCCTGCGTGAAGTCTGTGGCCTCAGCACCGAGCAGATTGCCAATGCCTTTGTCCAGCGTCCAGCAACCATTGCCCAGCGCATCGTCCGCGCCAAGGCGAAGATCCGCGATGCCGGTATCGCCTATCAGGTCCCCGAGCAGGCCGAGCTGGCAGAGCGTCTGGATAGTGTCCTGCGGGTGATTTACCTGGTCTTCAACGAAGGCTATTCAGCAAGCTCGGGTGAAGCGGTGGTGCGCCGTGAGCTGTGTGATGAGGCGATTCGGCTTGGTCGACTGCTGCTGCAACTGCTGCCGGCCCCGCAGGTAACAGGCCTGTTGGCACTGATGCTGCTGCAAGCTTCCCGGCAAGCAGCGCGCAGTGACCTTGACGGTAACCTGGTACTGCTCGATCAACAGGATCGCCGCCTGTGGAATCACCAGCAGATCGCCGAAGGCTGCCAGTTGGCCGAACAGGCGCTGCGCGCTGGCCCGGCCGGTATCTACAGCCTGCAAGCGGCGATCGCGGCGCTGCATGCAGAAGCGCTACGCCCGGAGGATACCGACTGGGCGCAGATCATTGGTTTGTACGATGTATTGCAGCGCCACTGGCCATCACCGGTGATCGAACTCAATCGCGCCGCAGCCCTTGCCAGACGCGATGGCCCGCAGGCGGGCTTGGTGCTGATCGAAGCGCTGTTGCAGCGCGGCGAACTGCTCGACTATCACCTGGCGCACGCCGCCTGCGCAGAACTGCACGGCCAACTGGGCCAGACCGAGCAGGCTCGCGCAGCGTGGCAGCGAGCCCTGATACTGACTCAACAAGGGCCGGAGCGGCGCTACATCGAGCAGCGCCTGCGCGACTTGCAGGGCCGCTAGAAGTCAGGCTTCGGCAACGCTCGGCTCGAAGGTCGGCGGCGTCACCAGCTGCACGGTCTGCTGCTTGCGCGGCGCGAGAATCTCGGCTTCGCCGGCAATCACCAGCTCATTGTTCTGGTTGTAGACATTTGTGGCGATACGCACCTTGAACTTGGGCAGCTTTTCGAGGATTTCCAGGCGCACGGTCAGTGTGTCGCCGATTTTTACCGGCTTCTGGAAACTCATCTGCTGGCCCAGATACACCGTGCCTGGGCCGGGCAGGTTGCAGGCCACTGCCGCGCTGATCAGGGCGCCGGTGAACATGCCGTGGGCAATCCGCTCGCGGAAGATGGTCTTGGCAGCGTACTCGGCATCGAGGTGGACGGGGTTGTGGTCACCGGACATGGCGGCGAAGAGCTGGATGTCGCGCTCTTCAACGCGCTTTACGAACTCTTCATTTTTCTGACCCACTTCGAGGGCTTCGTAGGGGGTGTTGGTGACCTGGGTCATCAGGGCTTCCTTATTGGCGGACGGGGCCTGGCTATCATTCACTGCGAGCGGGGCGGCCAAGGGCCAGCGCCTGCTCGAGCCAGCCGAGAATGTCGGCGGTAACCTCGTCGCGATTGGTTTCATTGAGCAGTTCGTGGCGCGCCTGCGGGTACAGGCGCAACTGCACATGCCGGTTGCCGGTCGCGCTCAAAGCGACGGCCAGATCACTGAGACGCTTGCCGGCACTCACCGGATCACATTCACCGCCAATTATCAGTATCGGCAGGTTCGGATCGACCTGGGCAAGGTTGCTCGGCCGGCTGATTTGCGCCAGGCCCCGGAGCAGATCGAGCCACAACTGATTGCTGCAGCGAAACCCGCACAGCGGGTCGGCGATGTACTTGTCTACTTCGGCTGCGTCGCGGCTTAGCCAGTCGAATGGCGTCCGGGTGGGCTTGAAGGCATTGTTGAAGCTGCCGAACGAAAGCTTGTCGATCAGCGCACTGCTGGCCTCGGCGCCCTGGCGCCAGGCTTCGGCGCGGACGATCAGGGCCGCGGCGCGATACAGCCTGGGCGGCTGCAGGTTGGAGCCGCTGAGAATAGCTCCGTGCACGCTGGCGCTGTGGTGCAGCAGGTAAGCCTGGACGATGTAACTGCCCATGCTGTGGCCGAACAAGAACAGTGGCGTGCCAGGAAAGCGCTGGCCGATGTGCTGGCTGAGTAGGCCGAGATCGTTGACCACGGCATTCCAGCCATCCTTGCGGGCAAACAGGCCCAGACGACCGTTCTCGGCGGTCCGGCCATGGCCACGCTGATCAGGCGCGAGCAGGGCAAAGCCGGCGGCGCTCAGCGCCTGGCCCAAGCGCTGATAGCGCCCGCCATGCTCGGCCATGCCATGCGCCAGCAGCACCACGGCCTTGACCGGTGTGGCCGGCAGCCATTGGTGCAGGTACAGGTTGCTGTGCTCACTGGCGGCAACCCAGAGCGCATCGTAAGGCATGACCGCGTCCTTTTCTGTGCATGTTCCCCGACAGTGTACGCACTACCACTGAAATTGCAGGGCAGGCACAAATAAGATTCACAATGTTAATGGCGGCCCTTGGCGTGTTTGCCACCTTCCACTTACCTGCTAACGTCGGCTCAACGCCTGTCGCCCCGTGCAGCAGGTCAAGGACGCTCCAGGCCAAGAGGAACAATAATAAATGCATGCCGACTTCTGGAATGACAAACGCCCGGCGGGCGTGCCTTCCTCCATCGATATCAATGCCTACCGCAGCGTGGTCGATGTGTTCGAGCGCTCCTGCAAGCGCTTCGCCGACCGCCCGGCCTTCAGCAACCTCGGCGTGACCTTGAGTTATGGCGAGCTCGAACGCCACTCGGCGGCCTTCGCCGCATGGCTGCAGGCCAATACCGACCTGGCACCCGGCGATCGTATTGCCGTGCAGATGCCCAACGTGCTGCAGTACCCGATTGCGGTGTTCGGTGCGCTGCGGGCCGGGCTGATCGTGGTCAACACCAACCCGCTGTACACCGAACGGGAAATGCGCCACCAGTTCAAGGATTCGGGCGCGCGTGCGCTGGTGTACCTGAACATGTTTGGCAGAAGGGTGCAGGAGGTGCTGCCCGATACCGGCCTTGAATACCTGATCGAAGCGAAGATGGGGGATCTGCTGCCTACCGCCAAAGGCTGGCTGGTCAATACCCTGGTCGACAAGGTCAAGAAGATGGTCCCGGCCTTCGATCTGCCGCAGGCAAAGTCGTTCAAGCAGGTGCTGCGCGAGGGCAGGGCGTTAAGCCACACACCGGTGCCGCGCAGCCTCGATGATGTCGCCGTGCTGCAGTACACCGGCGGCACCACCGGCTTGGCCAAGGGCGCCATGCTGACCCATGCCAATCTGGTCGCCAACATGCTGCAGGTACTGGCGTGCTTCTCCCAGCACGGCGCCGACGGCCAGAAGATGATCAAGGACGGCCAGGAGGTGATGATCGCGCCGCTGCCGCTGTACCACATCTATGCTTTTACGGCGAACTGCATGTGCATGATGGTCACCGGCAACCACAACGTGCTGATTACCAACCCACGTGATATCCCAGGCTTTATCAAGGAGCTGGGCAAGTGGCGTTTCTCGGGCTTGATTGGCCTGAATACGCTGTTCGTCGCGCTGATGGAGCACCCCGGTTTCAAGTCGCTGGATTTCTCGGCGTTGAAGGTCACCAACTCCGGTGGTACCGCTTTGGTCAAGGCCACCGCGGAGCGTTGGGAGAGCCTGACCAAGTGCCGCATCGTCGAAGGCTACGGCCTGACCGAAACCTCGCCTGTGGCCAGTACCAACCCTTATGGGCAGCTGGCGCGGCTGGGCACAGTAGGCATCCCGGTAGTGGCCACGGCGTTCAAGGTCATCGATGACGATGGCAACGAATTGCCCTTGGGCGAGCGCGGCGAGCTGTGTATCCAGGGCCCGCAAGTGATGAAAGGCTACTGGCAGCAGCCCGAGGCAACGGCGCAGGCGCTCGACAGTGAAGGCTGGTTCAAGACGGGTGACATCGCCGTCATCGATCCCGATGGCTACACGCGGATTGTCGACCGCAAGAAAGACATGATCATCGTCTCGGGCTTCAACGTGTACCCGAACGAGATCGAGGATGTGGTCATGGCCCACCCGCAGGTCGCCAACTGCGCTGCAATCGGGGTACCGGACGAGCGTTCCGGCGAGGCGGTGAAGCTGTTTGTGGTGGCCCGGGAAGGGGGCGTCAGCGTTGAAGAGCTGAAGGCCTACTGCAAGGCCAACTTCACCGGTTACAAAGTGCCCAAGCACATCGTCCTGCGCGATTCGCTGCCAATGACGCCGGTCGGCAAGATCCTGCGGCGCGAGCTGCGCGACATCGCCTGACCCGTCTGGTCTAGGCACTGCAGAGGCAAGCAGCGGCGACGCGCTTGCCTCTCTTTATATGCATAGCCAGTAGATCAGCCCGCAGCAACCGGTTTGCGACATTTTGGCTAATTACTCTAAATATGACTTATATAATTCATTGAGTCATATTTGTGACCGTTTGGCCTGTTTTGGCCTCTAGGCGACCCTTGGCAAAGCTGATACTCTCGGCCCGCTTTCAGAGGATACGGTTTGCAATGAACCGGCGCCTTCTATCAATAATAAACGCATAAACGCGTATAAAGAATTCGCTGTTGCTCAAGGAGTTGGCTTCCATGATCGAAAATTTTTGGAAGGATAAGTACCCAGCCGGGGTAGCGGCGCAAATCAATCCTGATGAATTCCCCAATATCCAGGCGGTGCTCAAGCAATCCTGCCAGCGTTTTGCCGACAAGCCGGCCTTCAGCAACCTGGGCAAGACCCTGACCTATGGCGAGCTGTACAGGCTGTCCGGCGCGTTTGCCGCGTGGCTGCAGCAGCACACTGACCTCAAGCCGGGCGACCGCATCGCCGTGCAGCTGCCGAACGTGCTGCAGTACCCGGTGGCGGTATTCGGCGCCATGCGCGCTGGCCTGATCGTGGTCAACACCAACCCGCTGTACACCACGCGGGAAATGGAACACCAGTTCAACGACTCTGGCGCCAAGGCGCTGGTGTGCCTGGCCAACATGGCCCACCTGGCTGAAAAGGTGGTGCCCAAGACCCAGGTCAAACACGTCATCGTTACCGAAGTGGCTGACCTGCTGCCGCCGCTGAAACGGCTGCTGATCAACAGCGTCATCAAATACGTGAAGAAGATGGTTCCGGCCTATCACCTGCCCAAGGCCGTACGTTTCAACGATGCCTTGGCCAAGGGGGCCGGCCAGCCGGTAAACGAAGCCAACCCGCAGGCCGATGATGTTGCCGTGCTGCAGTACACCGGCGGCACCACCGGGGTGGCCAAGGGGGCCATGCTCACCCACCGCAACCTGGTCGCCAACATGCTCCAGTGCCGTGCGTTGATGGGCGCCAACCTGCATGAAGGCTGCGAGATCCTGATCACGCCGCTGCCGCTGTACCACATCTATGCCTTTACCTTCCATTGCATGGCAATGATGCTGATCGGCAACCACAACGTGCTGATCAGCAACCCGCGCGACCTGCCAGCGATGGTCAAGGAACTCGGCAAGTGGAAGTTCAGCGGCTTTGTCGGCCTCAACACGCTGTTCGTTGCCCTGTGCAACAACGAAGGCTTCCGCGCTCTGGACTTCTCGGCACTGAAGATCACCCTGTCCGGTGGCATGGCCTTGCAGTTGAGCGTTGCCGAGCGCTGGAAAGCCGTAACCGGCTGCGCCATCTGCGAAGGCTACGGCATGACCGAGACCAGCCCGGTTGCTGCGGTCAATCCGGCTGAGGCCAACAAGGTCGGCACCATCGGCATCCCGGTGCCGTCGACGCTGTGCAAGATCATCGATGAC
This sequence comes from Pseudomonas sp. 1121_17, assembly GCF_052850745.1. Lineage (NCBI taxonomy): Bacteria > Pseudomonadati > Pseudomonadota > Gammaproteobacteria > Pseudomonadales > Pseudomonadaceae > Pseudomonas > Pseudomonas sp. 1121_17. The sequence goes on along the minus strand of NZ_VXCX01000003.1, from coordinate 32,018 downwards.
AGCGGCCAGGAGCTTGCCCTGGGCGAGGTCGGCGAGCTGTGCGTCAAAGGCCCGCAGGTGATGAAAGGCTACTGGCTGCGCGAAGATGCTACCGCCGAGATTCTCGATGCCGATGGCTGGTTGAAGACCGGCGACATCGCCTTGATCCAGACCGATGGCTACATGCGTATCGTCGACCGCAAGAAGGACATGATTCTGGTGTCCGGCTTCAACGTCTACCCTAATGAACTCGAAGACGTGCTCGCCGGCTTGCCGGGTGTGCTGCAGTGCGCTGCGATCGGTGTGCCGGACGAGAAGTCGGGCGAGCTGATCAAGGTGTTCCTCGTGGTCAAGCCGGGCATGACCCTGACCAAGGAGCAGGTCATGGAGCATATGCGCGCCAACGTCACCGGCTACAAGGTGCCGCGTTATATCGAGTTCCGCGATGCCTTGCCAACCACCAACGTCGGCAAGATCCTGCGCCGCGAGCTGCGTGACGAAGAGCTGAAGAAGCAAGGCCTGAAAAAGACTGCCTGAGCAGGCGGCGACTGCGCGGCAGCCCATGCCCGCGCAGTTGCCACTGCAGCTGTCAGCGCAGTTTTTCCAGCATCTGGTAGTACCACATCCCCGCCGCCAGCAGCGGATTGCCGAGCAGGTCGCCCATTGGCACCTTGACGTGCTTGCAGCCGGCAAAGGTATCGAACTTCTCCAACGTTCCGGTCACCGCCTCAGCCATGATTTCACCCATGATGTGGCTGGTGGCAACGCCGTGCCCGGAATAACCCTGGCAGTACCAGACGTTCTCCGAGAGCTTGCCCAACTGCGGAATGCGGTTGACCACGATGCCCATCGCGCAGCTCCACTGGAACTCGATCGGCACGCCTTTGAGAGCGGGGAAGGTGCGCTCGATGCACGGCCGCAGCTCGCCGGCGATATCTCGTGAATCCTTGCCGGAGTAGTTGGCGCCACCGCCGAACAGCAAGCGCTTGTCGGCGGTCAGGCGGTAGTAGTCGAGGACGAAGCGGCAGTCGTACACCGCCAGATCCTCCGGGTTGATCTGCTCGGCCAGTTCGCCCAGTGGCGCGGTGGTGACGATGCCGCCCATCGCCGGGAAGATCTTGCCCTTTAGCTGGCGCTTTTCCAGCTTGTGATAGACATCGCCGGCGAGCATCACTTGACGCGCCTCGATCCGGCCCTGGGCGGTGACTACCGCCGGGCGAGGGCCGTGAACGATGTCGAGTACCTCGGAATTCTCGAAAATCAAGGCGCCCATCGCGTGTGCCGCGCGCGCTTCGCCCAGACACAGGTTGAGCGGGTGCAGGTGCAGGTTGCGCATGTTCTTCAGGCCGCCCAGGTACAGCGGGCTCTGCAGGTGGCGGGCAACCCCGTTGCGATCGAGCAACTCGAGCTGATCACCCATGCCACGGCGTTGGGCCTCAGCGTGAAAGCTCTGCAGCTCGGCCATGTGCGATGGCTTCATCGCGGTGTGCAGGTGGCCGCGCTTGAGGTCGCACTCGATGCCGTAGCGTTGCACCCGTTGCTCGATGATCTCGTGGCCGCGCCAGCGCAGTTGCCAGATGAAGTCATCGACCTCGCTGCCGAGGCGCGCGCTCATCTGCTGGCGCATCGCCTCGTCGCCGGACAGGCTGCCCGTCACCTGGCCGCCGTTGCGCCCGCTGGCGCCCCAGCCGATGCGATTGGTTTCGACAATGGCCACCTTGAGCCCACGTTCGGCCAGCTCGACCGCCGTGGCTACGCCGGTGAAACCGCCGCCGATGATCGCCACATCGACCTGGTGCGTACCCTGCAGGGTTGGGTACTGGCTATGGTCGTTGACAGTGGCGCTGTAGTAGGACGGCGCGCGCTGGGCCGAACCCTTGTTCAGTGCTGCGTTCATGCGAATTCCTTGAGATGAAAAGGGTAGGGCTCAGGCCTGATGCAGGTACCAGCGCCAGTCCTGCTCGCCGACTTCGGCCATGAACTGGCGGTACTCGGCGCGCTTGACCTTGAGGTACACCCCGAGAAAATCCTCGCCGAGAGCCTCTTTGGCCCAGGCCGAATGCTCCAGTGCATCGAGCACGGTCAGCCAGTCGGTGGGCAGGTGTTCGGTGGCCTGGGCATAACCGTTGCCTGTCACCGGCGCGCCGGGGTCGAGCTGTTCGCGCAGGCCCTGATGGGTGGCGGCGAGAATCGCCGCAGCCGCCAGGTACGGGTTGGCGTCGGCGCCGCAGATGCGGTGTTCGATGTGCCGGCTGTTGGCCGGGCCACCCGGCACGCGCAGGCTCACGGTGCGGTTGTCGACGCCCCAGGTCGGCGCCAGCGGCGCGTAGCTGTTGGCCTGGAAGCGGCGGAACGAGTTGGCGTTGGGGCAGAACAGCAACAGGGATTCATGCAGATGGCGGAGCATGCCGGCGACTGCCTGGCGCAGCAGCGGCGTGCCGGCCGGATCTTCACTGGCAAACAGGTTGCGACCCTCGGCGTCGGCCAGGCTCAGGTGCATGTGCATGCCGGTGCCGGCCAGTTCGGCGAACGGCTTGGCCATGAAGCACGCCTGCATCCCGTGGGCATGGGCAATGCCCTTGACCAGGCGCTTGTAGCGCACGGCCTGATCCATCGCCGCCAGGGCGTCGCCGTGTTCCAGAGTGATCTCGACCTGGCCTGCGGCGTACTCGGAAATCGCCGTGCGCGCAGGGATACCCTGGGCTTTGCAGGCGGCGTACAGGTCAGCCAGAAACGGCTCGATCTGCTCCAGTTCGCGCAGGCCATACACTTGGGTGGCACGCGGGCGGCCGCCGTCATTGTCCCGCGCGGGCTGCGGCCGGCCGTGGGCATCGCGCTGCTGGTCGAGCAGGTAGAACTCCAGTTCGCAGGCCATCACCGGGTGGTAGCCGTCGGCCTTGAGCGCTTCGATGGTGCGCAGCAGGACGTGACGGGGGTCGGCAACACTGGCTGGCAGGCCTTCACGCGGGTGCATGCTGACTTGCACCGCCGCGGTTGGCACCCGCCGCCACGGCAGGCGCACCAGACTGCCCTGCAGGGGATAAGCGCGGCAGTCGATATCGCCGACGTCCCACACCAGGCCGGAGTTTTCCACGTCGTCGCCATTGATGGTCAAGCCAAGAATGGTGCTCGGCAGCGGCCTGCCGCTTTGGTAAACCGCCAGCAGTTCGTCACGGTGCAGCAGCTTGCCGCGGGGCACACCGTTGGCATCGAGGATGAACAGCTCGATCAGGTCGATATCAGGGTTATTGGCCAGAAACTGTTCGGCCTGCTCAAGGGGAGCAAAGTGCATGGTGGATTCGCTCGCGGCTCATTGCTGAGGCGCACGGACCTGCGCGCAATGGGCGCCAGGCCGGACTGGGTAAACCGGCGCAGAGACGCCGGGTCTGGTCAGTGCAACGCGGGCGAAAGATCGGGCGGGCGAGCGTGGCGGCAGTGCCACAGGGCCCAGAAGGCAAGGATGATGTGCACCAGCGGATTTTCGCCGACACAGGCCCGGGCCTTCGGCAGCGAAGGGTGGGACGGCGGGCGTGCGGTGCGGGTGGGGACGCTCATGGGTCGATACTCCCATGGGCAGTAAGGTTGATTAAATCAGCGAATGGCTACCTTAAGTTAGCTGCTCGCTAAACATTCGCGCCAGCCATGCTCGCTGAGGTTCACGCGACCCGCGCCCGGCGCTGAAAGCAAAGATTCGGCAAATCTGCGACAATCGCCCCTCTTCGAATGCCAATCATGTACCAGCAGGCTCACCTGCATCATTAAAAAGCCCCATGACTGATAACGCCATCGACCAGCTGCTGAACAATCTCGACCACGCCATGATCGCCGACCGTCATCGTCTGCGCCGGCAACTGCACGAGCTGCGCAAGCGCCCGGACGAGGCCAAGCTGGCCTTGTGGGCAGACAAGGTGCAAGCCTCGTTCGACAAAGTCAGCGCGCGCCAGGCGAGTGTGCCGAGTATCCGCTACGACGACAGCCTGCCGATTGCGGCCAAGCGTGACGAGATCAAAAAAGCCCTGAGCGAACACCAGGTGCTGATCATCGCCGGCGAAACCGGCTCTGGCAAAACCACCCAGCTGCCGAAAATCTGCCTGGAACTGGGTCGCGGCAGCCACGGCCAGATCGCCCACACTCAGCCGCGGCGGATCGCTGCACGCAGCGTGGCCGCGCGGGTTGCCGAAGAGCTCGGCACGCCGCTGGGAGCATTGGTCGGCTATCAGGTGCGCTTTGAAGATCAGAGCGATGCCAACACCTTGGTCAAGCTGATGACCGACGGCATCTTGCTGGCTGAAACCCAGCATGACCGCTTTCTTGAGCGCTACGACACGATCATCGTCGACGAAGCCCACGAACGCAGCCTGAACATCGACTTCCTGCTCGGCTACCTGAAGACCTTGCTGCACCGTCGGCCCGAGCTGAAGCTGATCATCACCTCAGCGACCATCGACCTGGAGCGCTTCTCCAAGCATTTCGACGATGCGCCGATCATCGAGGTGTCTGGCCGTACCTATCCGGTCGACACCTGGTACCGGCCGCTGACCAGCGAGCATGACGAGGAAGGCAACCAGGTCGAAGAAGACCTCAGCGTCGATCAGGCGATTCTGGCGACCCTCGACGAGATCGCTGCGCACGAGCGCAGTGCCGGCAAGGGGCCGGGCGACGTGCTGGTGTTTCTGCCGGGCGAGCGGGAGATCCGCGACGCCGCCGAAATGCTGCGCAAGGCCCAATTGCGCCACACCGAAATCCTGCCGCTGTATGCGCGGCTGTCGCCGGCTGAGCAGCAGAAAATCTTCCAGTCGCATCCGGGCCGTCGCGTGGTGCTGGCGACCAACGTCGCCGAGACCTCGCTGACCGTGCCGGGCATCCGCTACGTGATCGACAGCGGTACCGCGCGCATCAGCCGCTACAGCTACCGGGCAAAGGTCCAGCGCCTGCCGATCGAGGCGGTGTCGCAGGCCAGTGCCAACCAGCGCAAGGGCCGCTGTGGCCGGGTCGAGCCGGGCATCTGCATTCGCTTGTACAGCGAAGATGACTTCAATGGCCGGCCGGCGTTTACCGACCCGGAGATCCTGCGTACCAACCTCGCCGCGGTGATCCTGCAGATGCTGCATCTGCGCCTGGGCGATATCGATGCCTTCCCGTTCATCGAGCCACCTGATGGCAAGGCCATCAGCGACGGTTTCAACCTCTTGCAAGAGCTGTCGGCGGTCAACCGCGAGAACCAGCTGACCCCGCTCGGGCGGCAATTGGCACGCCTGCCGATCGACCCACGGCTGGGGCGCATGTTGCTTGAAGGCGCGCGCCTGGGCAGCCTGCAGGAAGTACTGATCGTCACCAGTGCGCTGTCGGTGCAGGACCCGCGCGAGCGTCCACCGGAGCGTCAGCAGGCGGCCGATCAGGCTCATGCGCAATGGAAGGACGTCGACTCCGACTTCGCCGGGCTGGTCAATCTGTGGCGCGGTTTCGAAGAGCAGCGCCTGGCGCTGACCGCCAACCCGCTGCGCAACTGGTGCCGCAAGAACTTCCTCAACTACCTGCGCCTGCGCGAGTGGCGTGATGCCCATCGCCAGCTGGCGTTGATCTGCCGTGACCTGCAACTGACCGTGAACAAAGAGCCGGTCGATTATCAGCGCATGCACAAGGCTATCCTCAGCGGCCTGCTCAGCCAGATCGGGCAGAAGACCGAAGAAGGTGATTACCTCGGTGCGCGGCAGCGGCGCTTCTGGATTCATCCATCGTCCGGCATCGGTCGTAAGCGCCCGCAGTGGGTGATGGCCGCCGAGCTGGTCGAAACCACCAAGCTGTATGCGCGCATGGTCGCCAAGATCGAACCGGACTGGATTGAGCCGTTGGCCGGCCACCTGATCAAGAAGAACCACTTCGAGCCGCACTGGGAGAAGAAGCGTGGCCAGGTGGTCGCCTTCGAGCAGATCACCCTCTATGGGCTGATCCTGGTCGGTCGCCGCCCGGTGCATTACGGCCCGATCGATCCGGTGGTTTCGCGTGAGCTGTTTATCCGCGAAGGGCTGGTTGGCGGCGAAATTCAGTCGCGGGCCAAATGCCTGACGGCCAACAAGCGCCTGCTCGAGCAGCTCGACGAACTCGAGGCCAAGGCCCGCCGCCGGGATATTCTGGCCGACGAAGAAACCCTCTACGGTTTCTACGAAGCACGCCTGCCGGCAGAGATTCACCAGACCGCGACCTTCGATGCCTGGTACCGCATGACCAGCCAGAAGGACGCCAACCTGCTGATCATGCGCGAAGAGGACGTGCTCGCCCGCGAGGCCAGCGAAGTCACTGCCGCGCAGTATCCGGACACCTTGAAAATCGGTGATCTGAGCCTGTCGCTGAGCTATCACTTCGAGCCCAATCATCCACGCGACGGCGTCACCGTGCGGGTGCCGGCGCCGCTGCTGCCGAGCCTGCCGGGCGAGCGTCTGGAGTGGCTGGTGCCGGGCCTGCTCGAAGCCAAGTGCATTGCTTTGGTGCGCAGCCTGCCCAAGGCGCTGCGCAAGAACTTCGTGCCGGTGCCGGACTTCGTCAAGGCGGCGCTTTCGCGCATGACCTTTGGCCAGGGCAGCCTGCCTCAGGCCCTTGGCCAGGAGTTGCTGCGCATGACCGGTGCGCGCGTCTCGGACGAAGCCTGGGCCGAAGCCGTCGAGCTGGTCGAGAGCCATCTGCGGATGAACATCGAAGTGGTCGACGGCGAGGGCAAGTTCCTCGGCGAGGGCCGTGATCTGGCCGAGCTGACTGCACGCTTTGTTGCCGCCAGCCAGGCGGCGTTGGCCATGCCGCGCACCGAAAAATCCGACCAGCCAGTGCAGGCCAAGGCCTTTACCCCGGTAGCCGAGACCGCCCAGCAGAAGATCGCCGGGTTGTCGATGACGGTGTATCCGGCGCTGGTCGAGGACAAAGGCGCGGTGCGCGAAGGGCGTTTTTCGACCCATGCTGAGGCCGAGTTCCAGCACCGCCGGGCGTTGCAGCGGTTGCTCCTGCAGCAGTTGGCAGAGCCGGCCAAGTTCCTCCGCAGCAAGCTGCCGGGGCTGACCGAGCTGGGCTTGCTGTACCGCGACATGGGCCGGGTCGAGGCCCTGGTCGAGGATATTCTCCTGGCCAGCCTCGACAGCTGCATCCTCGACGGCGAGGCGCAGTTGCCGCGCGATGGCGCCGGACTGGCGTCGCTGGCCGAGCGCAAGCGCGGCAGCTGGGCGGAGCATGCCGAGCGGCTGGCGCGCCTGAGCCTGGAGATCCTCAAGCTGTGGCATGGCCTGCAAAAGCGCTTCAAGGGCAAGATCGACCTGAGTCAGGCGGTTTCGCTCAACGACATCAAGCAGCAGCTGGCCAACCTGGTCTATCCAGGGTTTATTCGAGAGACACCTGCGCAGTGGCTCAAAGAGCTGCCGCGTTACCTGAAGGCGATCGAGCTGCGCCTGGAAAAGCTGGGCAGTCAGGTGCAGAAGGACCGGGTCTGGAGTGGCGAGCTGGCCAATCTCTGGGCGCAGTACAAAACCCGTGCCGACAAGCACGCTCAGGAAGGCAAGCGCGATGAGCAGCTGGTGCTGTATCGCTGGTTGCTGGAAGAGTACCGGGTGTCGTTGTTCGCCCAGCAGTTGGGGACCAAGGTTGCGGTTTCGGACAAGCGCCTGAGCAAGCAGTGGAGCCAGGTAGAAGGCTAAATTGCTGAAGTTGTGGCAAACTCGCTGCAGGTTTCAGCGAGACCTGGCCAGGCCTGCATCGGCAGCAATGCGCCGATGCAGGTGTGGCCAGGCGCAACGTTCGAAGGCACAGCCTTCGGCCGTTTCAAGGCAGACAATTACAGGTTCAACTTGGTACCAAGGTGCCATTAGCCAAACCCTATTTCGGCCAACGCCCCAGCGTGATGGCCTTCGACCAGAGGAACGATCGTGCATAACGTCGTGATCAGCGGCACCGGCCTGTTTACTCCGGCCCAGAGCATTTCCAATGAAGAACTGGTGGAGTCGTTCAACACCTGGGTGCAGCAGTTCAATGCCGACAACGCCGACGCCATCGAGCGTGGCGAGGTCGAGGCTCAGGCCGAATCCAATGCGGCCTTTATCGAAAAGGCTTCGGGCATCAAGAGCCGCTTCGTCATGGACAAGGCCGGCATCCTCGACCCGCAGCGGATGAAGCCGCTGCTGCCTGAGCGCAGCAACGAAGAACAGTCGATCCTCTGCGAGATGGCCGTGAGCGCGGCGCTGATGGCATTGCAACGCGCTGGCCGCACTGCGGCCGATGTCGATGGCGTGATCGTCGCCTGCTCCAACCTGCAGCGGCCATACCCGGCCATCGCCATCGAAGTGCAAGCTGCGTTGGGCATCCAGGGCTTTGCCTTCGACATGAACGTGGCCTGCTCCTCGGCGACTTTCGGCATCCAGACCGCCGCCAACAGCGTGCAGCTGGGGCAGGCGCGGGCGGTGCTGATGGTCAACCCGGAGGTGTGCACCGCGCACCTGAACTTCCGTGATCGCGACAGCCATTTCATCTTTGGTGACGGCGCCACGGCAGTGCTGATCGAGCGTGCCGACCTGGCGACCTCGGCGCACCAGTTCGAGATTGTCAGCAGCAAGTTGCTGACCCAGTTCTCCAACAACATCCGCAACAACTTTGGCTTCCTCAACCGCACTGCCGAAGACGGCGAAGGTGCTGCCGACAAGCTATTCGTGCAGGAAGGCCGCAAGGTGTTCCGCGAAGTGTGCCCGATGGTGGCCGAGCTGATTGCTCAGCATTTGGCCGAGAACGATCTGCAGGCCAGTGACGTGCGCAGGTTCTGGCTGCATCAGGCCAACCTGAGCATGAACCATCTGATCGTGAAGAAGCTGGTCGGCCATGAGGTGGCTGAAGAGGATGCGCCGGTGATTCTTGATCGGTATGCCAATACCAGCTCGGCGGGCTCGGTGATTGCCCTGCATTTGTATCAGGATGATCTGCCCAAGGGCGCGTTGGGTGTGCTGAGTTCGTTTGGGGCGGGGTATTCGATTGGCAGCGTGATCTTGCGCAAGCTGTGATCTAACAGCGAGGCTGCTTTGCAGCCCTTCGCGGGTGAACCCGCTCCCACAGGTTTCGGCGGCGCTGCAGATCCCTGTGGGAGCGGGCTTGCCCGCGAAGGGCTGCGCAGCAGCCCCAGATTACTCGGTTAGAACTTGGCTTCCAGATCCACCTGCAGTGTGTCGACATCGGCATTGCTGTTCGGCAGTTGCGACAGGTCGGTCTTGGCCATCAGGTAAGCAGCGCCCACCGAGAAGTTCTTGTCGATTTCGTAACCGACCTTGAGCTTGTGCCCACGCGAACCGGTGTAGCCGTTGCCGAAGTCAGAGTCGGTAAACAGGCTGACCACAGCGTTGCGTTGCACGTCGCGGTAGTTGTAATCCAGGCTCCAGGCGCCCAGCTTGGTCTTCAGACCCGCCAACCAGGCCTGATCTTCGCCATCGGTGCTGTCGGTGTTCTTCACGTACTGACCATAGGCCGAGAGCGGCAGCGCCAGGCCGGTCAGGTCGATCTGGCCAAAGCCTTCAACGAGGTTGAACTCGTTGGTGGTGTTGCCGAACGAGCGCAGGATGGTCGCTTCCTTGTCATTGTCGTAACCGTAGATGCTGGCGCCAACGGTGACCTTGAGCGTGTCTGCCGGAGCGAAGCGTGCACCCAGCTGGCCGTGGTAGACCTGCGCGTCATGCTTGTACTGCACGCCGTCGCCGTCGACGTTGTCCTTGAGAGTGTACTGACCGGCGCTGGCAAACACCTCGGCGCCGCCCAGGTCGGTCTTGTAGGTAGCCGCCACGCCTTCCGGGTTGATGTCGCTGTCCCAGATGATGTCGCCCATGCTCACCCACGGCTGAGCCATCTTGCCGCCGATCAAATGCAGGCCGGGCAGGGCAGTCGGGTGCCAGTCGAGGTAAGCCAGGTCGACCCACAGCGACTTCTTGTCGAAGTAGTTGTCCAGGCTCTGGTTGGTCGAACGGCGGTCGGCGCTGCTACCGGTGGCAATACGCACGCCTGCATCGACCTGTGGGTTGATCTCGCTGTAGAAGCCGACGCGAGCACGCACGCGCTGACGGTCCTGGTTGCCGCTGGAGGCGTTCGGGTCGTCGACATTGACGTCTTCGTAACGCAGGCGCACATCGCCTTTGATCTGGGTCTTGGCCGCCCAGGCGACTTTCTGTTCGAAGGAGCTCATGCGTTCGGCCTGGGCTTTCTGCGTGGCTTTTTCCTTGGTTTCCTGAGACAGGTCGGCCTGCAGCTCGTTGTACTGTGCCTGGTTGATCGAACCATTGGCGCGCAGCATCTCGAGCAGCTTGGCGTCGACTGCAGCACTGGCTGGAGTACTCAGAGCCAGCATCAGACCGGTCAGGCTCACTCCAGTTAGTGTAGAAACAAGACGCATAAAGTTCTCCCGTGTTGAGCAATATGGGGAGGCTTGGACGCCCACCCCCGAGTTGGCAATTCTGCGCAAAGCGCCTGAATAGACAGGTCGCCGCGGTTTCGAAAACAGGCGCAAGTATTGCGGGGGGCAATGACAGAATAATGTCTATTTAGTGGCACTGCGGTTAAACAGTCCGCCTGGATTTGTCAGTGGCGCCATCCTTGCCGGATACTGGCGGCCACCTCGACGAGCGCTTATATCGTGATCAGCTTGTACAGCCTTGCCCACATCCGCGACCTGCCAGCCGCTAGCTGGGATGCACTGGTGCCCGCCGGCCAGCCGTTTTTGCGGCATGCGTTTCTCAGTGCCATGGAAGACAGCGGCAGTGTGGTACGGGCCACCGGCTGGGCCGCCGAGCACCTGGTGCTGGAGCGCGACGGCGAGGTGCGCGCGCTGTTGCCGGCGTATCGCAAGTGGCATTCGTTTGGCGAGTATGTGTTCGATCACGGCTGGGCGGATGCCTGTGCCCGGGCCGGTATCGCCTACTATCCCAAGCTGCTCGGCGCGGTGCCGTTCAGCCCGGTCAGTGGCCCACGCTTGCTGATGCAGGACGCAGCCGACGGCTTGCTGTTGTTGCAGGCGTTGCCTGAGTACCTGAACAAGGGCGGCTTGTCCGGCGCACACATCAACTTCACCGACACCGCGCTGGATCAGACCATCGCCGGCTTGCCGGGATGGCTGGAGCGCCTCGGTTGTCAGTTTCACTGGCGCAACCGCGGCTATCGGGATTTCCAGGACTTTCTCGACACCCTCAGCTCACGCAAACGCAAGCAGATGCGCAAAGAGCGTGAGCAGGTGGTTGGCCACGGTATCGACTTCCAGTGGTACCGCGGTGATCAGCTTAGTGAGCTGCAGTGGGACTTTGTCTACCTGTGCTACGCCAACACCTACACCATCCGCGGGCGGGCGCCGTATCTGACCCGTGAGTTCTTCAGCCTGCTGGCCGAGCGCATGCCCGAGGCCATCCGCGTGGTAATTGCGCGTCAGGCCGGCCGCGATGTGGCCATGGCCTTGAGCCTGGCCGGCGGCGACAGCCTGTTCGGGCGCTACTGGGGCTGCCTGGATGAGTTCGACCGGCTGCACTTCGAGACCTGTTTTTACCAGGGCATGGACTTCGCTATCGCTGAAGGGCTGCAACGTTTTGATGCTGGCGCGCAGGGCGAGCACAAGCTGATTCGCGGCTTCGAGCCAGTCATCACTCGCTCGTGGCATTACCTGCTGCATCCAGGCTTGCGGGAGGCGGTTGCGGAGTTTCTGCAGCAGGAGGGGGAGGGGGTCAGAGCCTACGCTGAAGAGGCGCGGAGCCTGCTGCCTTATCGTCAGGAGTAAGGGGCAGCAAGGTGTGCGCCGAGCCTGTGCAGGCCCGGCGCGACAATGCTGTCAGTCGACCCCGACGAAGCCGCCCGTCTGGTGGTGCCACAAGCGTGCATACAAGCCCTGATGGGCGAGCAGTTCGGCGTGGGTGCCGGTCTCGACCACATGGCCTTGGTCAAGCACGACCAGTCGATCCATGCGTGCGATGGTCGACAGTCGGTGGGCAATGGCGATCACCGTCTTGCCTTGCATCAGCGTCTCCAGGCTCTCCTGAATAGCCGCTTCCACCTCTGAGTCGAGCGCCGAGGTGGCTTCGTCCATGATCAGGATCGGCGCGTTCTTCAGCAGTACCCGGGCAATCGCGATGCGCTGGCGCTGGCCACCCGAGAGCTTGACCCCGCGCTCGCCCACATGCGCATCGAAGCCAGTGCGGCCCTGCGAGTCGGATAACTGGCCGATGAAGTCATCGGCCCTGGCCCCGCGCACGGCAGCCCAGACTTCCTCGTCGGTCGCGTCAGGCCTGCCATACAGCAGGTTGTCGCGGATCGAGCGGTGCAGCAAGGAGGTGTCCTGGGTGATCATGCCGATCTGTGCGCGCAAGCTGGCCTGGTTGACCTCGGCGATGTTCTGCCCATCGATCAGGATGCGCCCGCTTTCAACGTCGTACAGACGCAGCAGCAGGTTGACCAGAGTCGACTTGCCGGCGCCGGACGGGCCAATCAGACCGATCTTCTCACCCGGACGAATATCCAGGTTCAGGCCATCGATGACCCTGCGACCCTTGCCATAGTTGAAGCCGACGTTGTCGAAGCGCACCGCGCCGCGCGTCACTTTAAGCGCTGGTGCCTGCGGCTGGTCGGTGACTGTGACCGGTTGGGCAATGGTCTGCAGGCCGTCCTGGACCATGCCGATATTCTCGAAGATGCCGTTGACCACCCACATGATCCAGCCCGACATGTTGACGATGCGGATCGCCAGGCCGGTCGCGAGGGCAATGGCACCCACGGTAATCAGCGAGTTGCTCCACAGCCACAGCGCCAGGCCAGTGGTGGTGACTACCAGCAAACCGTTGAGCGTGGTGATGACCACATCCATGCTGGTGATCACGCGCGAGGCCAGCTGGGTTTTCTCGGTCTGCTCGCTGATCGCTTCACGGGCGTACTGCTGTTCGTAGTCGGTATGGGCAAACAGCTTGAGGGTAGTGATGTTGGTGTAGCCGTCGACGATCCGACCCATCAGCTTGGAGCGGGCATCCGAAGACACCACCGCCCGCGCCTTGACCCGCGGCACGAAGTAGCAAAGTGCGCCGATGTAGCAGGCGATCCACACCAGCAGCGGCACCATCAGGCGCCAGTCGGCTTCGGCGAACAGCACCAGCGCACTGATCGCGTAGATCAGTACGTGCCAGAGCGCATCCACCGCCTGCACCGCCGAGTCGCGCAGCGAGTTGCCGGTCTGCATGATGCGCTGGGCGATGCGCCCGGCGAAGTCGTTCTGGAAGAAGTTCATGCTCTGCTTGAGCACGTAGTTGTGGTTTTGCCAGCGAATCATGCTGGTCATGCCCGGACTGATGGTCTGGTGTACCAGCAGGTCATGCAGGCCGAAAAACAGCGGCCTGATCAGCAGCACCACCACCAGCATCCACAGCAGCTCGGCGCCGTGCAGGCTGAAGAAGTTCGGGTCCGGGGTGCCCTGGGCGAGGTCGATGATCCGGCTCAGGTAGCCGAACATCGCCACTTCGATCAGCGCTGCAACCAGGCCGACGATCAGCAGGGCAACGAAGCTCGGCCAGACCTGACGCAGGTAATACAGGTAAAAGGCCCACACCGTACTTGGTGGGGCCTCGCTCGGGGCGTCACGGAAGATATCGATGAGCTTTTCGAAACGGCGGTACAGCATGGGCATTGCAACTCCTGTTCTACCCGACCGCAGGCAGTATCACATCCCTGTGAAACCTTCGGTCAGTCGATGCGTTTGGCGGATTTGATGAACACCGGGTCAGCCGGGACATCACGCATGCCTTTTTTCACGGTGGTCTGCGAATTGACGATCTGATCGACCACTTCCATACCCTTGGTGACCTTGCCGAACACTGCATAGCCAGCGTCACGGCCCGGGTCGAGGAAGGCGTTGTCATTGACGTTGATGAAGAACTGGCTGGTGGCCGAGTTCGGGTTGGACGTGCGCGCCATCGACAAAGTGCCGCGGGTGTTGCGCAGGCCATTGCTGGCTTCGTTCTTGATCGGGTCTTTGGTGTCTTTCTGCACCATCTGCTCGGTGAAGCCACCGCCCTGCACCATGAAGCCCGGAATGACCCGGTGGAAGATGGTGTTGTTATAGAAGCCGCTGTCCACGTACTGCAGGAAGTTCTTGGTGCTGATCGGTGCTTTTTCGGCGTTCAACTCGATTTCGACCGGGCCGAAGCTGGTGTCGAGCAGCACGTGCGGGGTCTTGTCCGAGGCCAGGACGCTAGTGGCAAAAGCAACCGAACAGGCAGCGAGCAGAATTTTTTTCAGCATGGGCTCAAAGATCCTTGAGAGGTGGAAACGCTAGTGAGGAACTGCAGCAGGGTCTGGTTGAAGACCTCGGCTTGATCAAGCGGCGTAGCGTGCCGCGAATCTTCGATTACCGCCAGCCTGGCGTGCGGGATCCGCTCGACGTAACGCTGTTTTAGTTGTACCGGGGTGTAATCGTGGTCGGCGGCGATCACCAGGGTGGGACACTGGATCTGGTCGATGCGTTCCGCCACGCCCCAGTCGACGATGGCGTCGAAGCTCCTCAGGTAGGCGCGCTTGTCGTTGCGCGCCCAGCGCTGGATCATCTTCTCCCGCAGGTCAGCCTGCTCGGGTTTGGGGAACAGGCGCGCAGCCAGGCCTTTGCCCACCGTCTCGACACTCAAGGCGCGGGCCAGAGCCCAGCGCTTGGCCCACCAGACCCAATCGCTGCGAGTGCGCCGTTTGACCTCGGGGGCGCTGTTGACGATGCACAGGCTGCGCAACCAGCGCGGGTGATCGACGGCGAACTGAAAGCCGATCATGCCCCCCATCGACAAGCCAACCAGGTGCACCGGGCCGGTCTGCAGGTGTTCGAGCAGGGCCAGCAGGTCTTCGCTGAAGGTTGCAATCTGGTAGCCGTCGACGGGTTTGTCCGAGCGGCCATGGCCGCGGCTGTCGAGCAGGATCACCCGGTAGTGATGACTCAGCAGCGGCACCTGCAGCTCCCAGTCGAGGCTGCTCGAACCGAGGCCATGCAGCAGCACCAGCGGTTCGCCCTGACCGTATTGCTGGTAGTGCAGGGTGCAGCCTTCATGTTCGAAATTGGCCATGGGCGCGGGCTTCTCAGGCTTGTGGAGGGGCGGCGAAAGGCACGTCCAGCGGCGCGGTGTCGAAGCTGCGCAGCAGATCGATGAGGATCTGCGTGGCCGGGCCGAGGGCTTTCTCTTTGCTCGAGTAAAGGTAGAACAGTGGGTGGCGACTGCCACCTTGATCCAGCTGCAATGGCTTGAGCAGCCCCTCGCGCAGCTCGCGCTCGATCATGTGCCGCGGCAGCCAGGCAAAGCCCAGACCGCTGCCGACAAAGGTCGCGGCGGTGCCCAGGCTACCGACTGTCCAGCGTTGCTCGGCGCCGAGCCAGCCGACATCTTTCGGTTGAGCGCGGCCGGAGTCGCGGATCACCACCTGCAACTGGCTCTCCAGATCCTGGAAGGTGATCTCGCGGCCAAGCCGGTGCAGGCTGTGTTCCGGGTGGGCGACGGCGATGAACTCGACCGAACTCAGCTCGGTGCCCAGGTAACCGCCAATGCTGAAACTGCTGATGGCAAGGTCGGCGATGCCTTCGTGGAGCACTTCTTCGACCCCGGACAACACCTCTTCGCGCAGGCGCACGCGACAGCCGCGGCTTTGCGGCATGAACGCGCTCAGTGCGCGCACCAGGCGGGCGCTGGGGTACGCGGCATCGACCACCAGGCGCACCTCGGCTTCCCAGCCTTGTTCCATATGGTGGGCCAGGTCTTCCAGCTGACTGGCCTGCTTGACCAGGTGCCGCGAGCGGCGCAGCAGCACGTTGCCGGCTTCGGTCAGCACGGCCTTGCGCCCGTCGATGCGCAGCAGCGGCACGCCGAGTTGCTCCTGCATGCGCGCCACGGTATAGCTGACCGACGATTGCGAACGGTGCAAGGCGTCGGCTGCCTGGGCAAACCCACCGTGGTCGACCACTGCCTGCAGGGTTCGCCACTGATCAAGGGTTACGCGCGGCGCTTTCATCTTCGGCTCCTGTTGTCCTAAGCTGCGCTCTTTCAAGGAGAGCGCCCTGTGAAGAAATATTGTCTGGCTGTCTTGCTGTGCCTGCCATTGAACGCAATGGCTTACCCGATCGATGTGACCAAGGACATCAGCGGGGTGAAGATCGACTACACCGCCTATGACACTGATCAGGACATCGGCAGCATTACCGTGAACAACTACGGCGAAGTGGCCGCGGCGTGCAAGGTCAGCTTTCGCAACGGCCCGGAAGCGCCTCGCGTACGGCGCGTAGTGGTGCCGGCAAACAAAAGCGTGGACGTGACCGCCAAGTTCAACCGGCAGATCATCAAGTTGCGCATCGCGCTGAGCTGTCAGCCGCAATAAAACGGATAAATCGATAGGTTGACTCCACTTTTTACGCTTTTTTATCGATAGGTCAACCTCTAATCTCGCCTCCATTGAATCGCACCCCGTTTATGCCAATGGAGGCACCATGTCCCACGTATTGATCATCGAAAGCAGCGCCCGCCAGCAAGATTCCGTGTCGCGCCAGCTGACCCGCGACTTCATCCAGCAGTGGCAAGCGGCGCATCCTGGCGACCAGATCAATGTGCGCGACGTTGCCGCCAACCCGCTGCCGCACCTTGACGCCGACCTGCTCGGCGGCTGGATGAAGCCTGCGGAGCAACGGTCCATGCCTGAGCAGGAGGCTTTCGAGCGCTCCAACCAGCTGACTGACGAACTGCTCGCCGCCGACGTGCTGGTGATGGCGGCGCCGATGTACAACTTCACCATTCCCAGCACCCTCAAAGCCTGGCTGGACCATGTGCTGCGCGCAGGTATCACTTTCAAGTACACCCCGACCGGACCGCAGGGCTTGCTGCAAGGCAAGCGCGCCATCGTTCTGACTGCCCGTGGCGGCATTCATGCCGGTGCCGGCAGCGATCATCAGGAACCGTACCTGCGTCAGGCCATGGCCTTCATCGGCATTCACGACGTGGAGTTCATCCACGCCGAAGGGCTGAACATGAGTGGTGATTTTCACGAGAAGGGCGTCAACCAGGCCAAGGCCAGGCTGGCCGCGCTGGCGTGAGCCACGGAGGCTTGATGTTGCCCGCTGCCGAGTGGTTGCCCAGGGTGGCGCAACCGGCTAAGGTCGCCGCCTTGATTTGCGAGAGAGCACCATGGGCTACCTGATTATCGTCGCGCTGATCCAGGCGTTTTCCTTCAGCCTGATCGGCGAGTACCTGGCCGGCAACGTCGACAGCTACTTCGCCGTACTGGCGCGGGTGCTGTTGGCCGGGCTGGTGTTTCTGCCGCTGACCCGCTGGCGCCAGGTCGAACCGCGCTTTTTGCGCTCGATGCTGCTGATCGGTGCCTTGCAATACGGCGTCACCTACGTCTGCCTGTACCTGAGCTTCCGCGTGCTGACTGTGCCCGAGGTGCTGCTGTTCACCATCCTCACGCCGTTGCACGTGACCTTGATCGAAGACGCCCTGAACCGGCGCTTCAACCCTTGGGCGCTGGTGGCTGCACTGGTGGCAGTGGCAGGCGCGGCGGTGATCCGCATGGACAGCATCAGTGGCGAGTTCTTCATCGGCTTCCTGCTGCTGCAACTGGCCAACTTCACCTATGCCGCAGGTCAGGTGCTGTATCGCCACCTGATCGCCCGCAACCCTAGCGACTTACCTCACTACAAACGCTTCGGCTACTTCTACCTCGGCGCGCTGCTGGTGGTGCTGCCGGCGTTTCTGCTGTTCGGCAATGCCCAGCGCCTGCCAAGCACCGATGTGCAGTGGCTGGTGCTGTTGTTCCTGGGGCTGGTGCCGACTGCGCTGGGGCTGTATTGGTGGAACAAGGGCGCCTGCCTGGTTTCTGGCGCAACGCTTGCGGTGATGAACAACCTGCATGTGCCGGTGGGCTTGCTGCTCAACCTGCTGATCTGGAACCAGCACGAGCCGCTTGGGCGCTTGCTGATAGGTGGCTTGATCATTCTGGCCTCGGTCTGGCTCAGCCGACTGGGCAGCAATCACGCTGCGCCAATGCTCGGCAGAGTCAGGCGATAGTTGCGGTTGCTCTGCGCTTCAGCGCAGGCTGATCACGACCTTGCCCTTGGCGCGTCCCTGTTCGACGTACGCCAGGGCGTCGGCAGTTGATTGAAATGGGTAGACCTTGTCGATGATTGGCCTGATGGCACCTGACTCCACCAAGGTGGTGATCTCGCTGAGCTGAGCGCCGCTGGAGCGCATGAAGACGAACTTGTACCTCACCCCGGCTACCTGTGCGGCCCTGCGAATGCGCAGGCTCAACAGACGAAGAACCTGGCGCAGCGCCCAGGGTAGCCCCTGCGTCTCGCCGAACTCAGGCGTTGGCGGGCCAGAGATCGAGATGAGTTGACCGCCGGGTTTGAGCGTCTTGACCGATTGCTGCAAAACATCCGCACCGAGGCTGTTCAGTACCACGTCGTAGTCGCGCAGTACGGCGTCGAATTGCTGGGCGGTGTAATCAACCACGACATCCGCACCGAGTGCCTCCACCCATTCGACATTCGCCGTGCTGGTGGTCGTCGCGACGAACGCGCCCAAGTGCTTGGCCAGCTGGATCGCAACGCTGCCCACGCCGCCTGAACCGGCGTGGATCAATACCTTCTGGCCTGGTTGCAACTGGGCCGTTTCAACCAGCACCTGCCATGCCGTCAGTGCCACCAAGGGCAGTGACGCGGCCTGCTCCATGGTGATGTTGCGTGGCCTGTGGGCCAGTGCTTGCTGGTCAACCGCGATCAGCCCGGCAAAAGTGCCGATGCGATCCTGGGGTGGCCTGGCATAGACCTCATCGCCCGGTTTGAACAGGCTTACATCAGCGCCGACGCTGACGACGACACCGGCCAGATCGTTGCCCAGTATCAGCGGCAAGCGGTAGGGAAGGATCGGCTTGAATTCGCCTGCTCGCAGCTTCAGGTCCAATACGTTGACGCTGGCAGCGTGTATCTGCACCAGCACGTCATTGGTGCCCATTGCAGGAGCAGGCACGTCAGTGATCTTGCCACTGTGCTTGCCATATCGCTCGATGGAAAACGCTTTCATGATTTGTCGCTCGTGGGGAAGGGCGGTCAGTGCCCTTGCGTAGCGTGGGATTGCCCACCTGCTGGCGGCTCAGGCCTGAGCTTGATAGCGCTCGGCTACGACGGACTGGCGAATCTCTGCCAGCAAGCCTTGCCGGGCAAGCTGCAACGCATCCCAACGTGCAGCGTCCTGCAGGGGCGGGATGGTCACCGGCTCGCGGCGGTCGAAACCGACCAGCGCAGCATCGACCAGCTCGCCCACGGCCATCACTTCAGTCAGGGTATTGATATCGATACCCGCACGATCCCAGATCTCGGTGCGGGTTGCCGCAGGCAGCACGGCCTGGACATACACGCCCTTGGGCGCCAGCTCAAGGCCCAGACCCTGTGACAGGAACAACACGAAAGCTTTGGTCGCGCCGTACACGCTCATGCCGAATTCCGGCGCCAGGCCCACCACAGAACCGATATTGATGATCGCGCCGCTGCCGGCCTGCGCCAGCCGTGGCGCGATCGCGCTGGCCAGTCGAACCAGGGCGGTGGTGTTCAGCGCGACCAGGTTGGCCACGCTGTCGGTTGATTGCTCGATAAAGCTGCCGGACTGCGCGGCGCCGGCGTTGTTGACGAGCAGGGTGATGCTGCTGTCATCGCGCAAGCGGGCTTCGACGGTCGCCAGGTCGCTGCTTTGCGTCAAGTCAGCCTGAATCACATCGATGGCCACGGCATATTGCTGGCCAAGCGTTGCGGCGAGTGCATCCAGGCGGGTCTTGTCACGGGCTACCAGCACCAGATCATGGCCGCGCTGGGCGAAGCGCTCGGCGTAGGTTGCGCCGATGCCAGAAGAAGCGCCGGTGATCAGTACGGTTTCAGCATTGTTCATGGGACGGGTACTCAAGGTGAGTGGCTGTTGGGCAGTCTGATGGGGAAGCGTTTTTATGATGTCGATCATAATCAAAAGTGTCAACGGTTTTGATTATGGTCGACATCAGAGTATGCTGAGCCATCTTCAAGAAGTCCCCTGAGGCGCCCTATGAAAATCACCAAGACGCAATCACTCGCCAATCGCGCGCATATCGTCGAGACGGCTTCGCAGCTGTTTCGTGAACGCGGCTACGACGGTGTGGGTGTGGCCGAGCTGATGGCCACTGCCGGGTTCACTCAAGGGGGGTTCTACAAGCACTTTGGCTCAAAGGCCGACCTGATGGCCGAAGCGGCAGCGCTCAGCCTGGAGAGGTCTGCCGCCGGTGCGTGCACTATTGGCCTGGAGGAGTTCGTCAATCGCTACGTCTCCCGTGCCCACCGAGATGGCAGAGACACAGGCTGCACCGTTGCAGCCTTGGGTGGCGATGCTGCTCGCCAGTCCGATGAGGTCAAGGCGACCTTCGCCAGCGGCATCGAAAAGACCCTTGCAGCATTTGAAGAGAAGTACCGGGCGGGGACAGGGGCGACGCCCGAGCAGGCGCGCGCGAAGGTCGTGAGCTTGTTCACTCATGCCGTGGGTGCCGTCATGTTGTCGCGGGCGTGCCCGGATGACTCAGCGCTGGCAGACGAAATACTGCAAGCGTGCCGGGCGGAGCTGCTGGATGCGCTGGCTGCCGACTGAACAAGGTTTGCGCTGCTGCGCAAACCTTGCGTTCAATTTCTCGGCAATCAGCTGGCGTGGTGCGGCAGCGGTGACAAGCCACTGGTCTTGATCGCCGCATCTGCCTGAGGCGAAGCCAGGTATTCAAGCAGTGCCTTGGCCGCGGCCTGATGCTGGCTCTTGCTGACCATGGCGCCGGAGTACATGGTCATCTTCTGTGCCTCGGCCGGGATCAAGCCAACGATGCTGATGCCCGGTACCGGCTTGAGTTCGCTGAGCTGCTGAAAGCCGATCTGCGCCTGACCGCGAGCGACCACTGCACCCACTGGTTCGGCCGGGATCATGTGGGCTTTGGCATCGAACGCCGACCCCAGCTGCATACGTGGGAACAACGTCTTGGACAGATAAACCCCGCTGGCGCTGTCCGAATAGGCCACCGATTTGCTCTCCACCAGCACCTTGCGCAGGTTCTGCATCGTGCTGATGTCCGGCTTCGGCTCGCCCTGGCGCACGGCCATGGCGATGAAGGACTTGCCCAGGTCGACGCGGCTGGCCTTTTCTGCTTGGCCGTCAGCGACCAGCGTGTCCAGCGCCGAGCCGACCATCAGGACCACGTCAGCATCCTCACCCTTGGCCAGCCTGTTGGGGATCGCCTGCGGGGTGTCGCCCATCGACGGCGCCGCCAGAACATTCAGTTTGACCCCGAACTTTTTCTGGTAAGCCGGCGCCACTTCGCGAATCGCACCCATGATGCCGCCCGAGCTGAGCACGGTCAGGGTATTCGCGTCGCCAGGTACGGCTTCAGCTGCCGAGCACGCGAAGGTGGCCAGCAACAGTGCCGCGCAGGACATCGTTCGAAGCATGGGAATGTTCTCCGGATCAAAAGAATCCAGATTACTGAGCCGCAGCCCCCGGCTCAGTTAACGGGCCGTGAAGGATGTTTCATGATCTGAGCAAGCGGCGTGAACGACTATTGCCTATGTCGGTACAGCAGGGCAGAAGCTGCGGCATCGGGCACTGGCTTGCAGGGTGATAAATCGCGGGCAAAAGAAAGCCCGCTGCTAGGCGGGCAAGTTCGATCACACGTAGGGATGGCTATAGATTGCGCCCCTTGCCGTGAAAATTAGGTGAAAGCAGAGTCAACACGCCGTCAGATTTCACCCACCGAATTCGATCCCGCCTGTAGCGTTTAGATGGACGCAGTTTGGGCCCCGCAACTGGGCTATGATCTAGCGATTGATAACAAATATGCATCAATCCATGAAAATTAAACACTAACTGTTTCAAAATGTGTCCCGCATACTCTAGTTTAGAGCGTAACAAGCATTTTAAGAATATCGCTGGAGATCCGTCATGCATGCTTCATCCCCCGCTGCGGGCACTGCCCGTTCCCGCGCCGCAG
This sequence comes from Pseudomonas sp. 1121_17, assembly GCF_052850745.1. Taxonomy (NCBI): domain Bacteria; kingdom Pseudomonadati; phylum Pseudomonadota; class Gammaproteobacteria; order Pseudomonadales; family Pseudomonadaceae; genus Pseudomonas; species Pseudomonas sp. 1121_17. The sequence goes on along the minus strand of NZ_VXCX01000003.1, from coordinate 10,001 downwards.
CCGTGTTCCGCGTCACCTCGGGTAATTTTCTCGAGCAGTTCGACTTCTTCCTGTTCGGCTTCTACGCCACTCAGATTGCCACCGCATTCTTTCCTGCGGCGAGTGAATTCGCTTCCCTGATGATGACCTTTGCGGTGTTCGGCGCAGGCTTCCTCATGCGCCCGCTGGGCGCGATTGTGCTCGGTGCCTACATCGATGACGTGGGCCGGCGCAAAGGTTTGATCGTGACCCTGTCGATCATGGCCAGCGGTACGCTGTTGATCGTGCTGGTGCCCGGATACGCCAGCATTGGCCTGTGGGCACCGGCCCTGGTCTTGCTCGGACGGCTGCTGCAGGGCTTCTCGGCTGGCGCCGAATTGGGCGGGGTGTCGGTATACCTGTCGGAAATGGCCACGCCTGGGCGCAAGGGCTTCTACACCAGCTGGCAGTCCGGCAGCCAGCAAGTGGCGATCATCGTTGCCGCAGCACTGGGCTACGGCTTGAACCAGTGGTTGGCGCCTGAGCAGATCAGCGAATGGGGCTGGCGCGTACCATTTGCCGTGGGTTGCATGATCATCCCGTTCATCTTCCTGCTGCGGCGCAGCCTGCAGGAAACCGAAGAGTTCGCCAATCGCACCCATCGTCCGACCATGAAGCAGGTGGTGGCAACACTGGCCAGTAACTGGGGGGTTGTCATCGGCGGCATGCTGATGGTGGCAATGACCACCAGCGCCTTCTACCTGATCACCGTATATGCACCGACCTTCGGCAAGACCGTACTCAACCTGACCACCACCGACGCCTTGCTGGTGACGCTGCTGGTCGGCGTATCGAACTTCTTCTGGTTGCCCATCGGCGGCATGCTCAGCGATCGCTTCGGACGCAAGCCGATGATGATAGCGATGACCGTGCTGACGCTTTTCACCGCTTACCCGGCGCTGTCGTACCTGGCTCAGGCAGCGAGCTTCTCGCACATGCTTGAAGTGCTGCTGTGGTTCTCGTTCCTCTATGCGCTCTACAACGGCGCAATGATCCCGGCGCTGACCGAGATCATGCCGGTCGAGGTGAAAGTGGCCGGGTTCTCGCTGGCTTACAGCCTGGCCACGGCGCTGTTTGGTGGCTTCACCCCAGCCATGTCGACCTGGCTGATCCACCTCACCGGTGACAAGGCTGCACCGGCGTACTGGGTAACTTTCGCTGCCGGCTGCGCGTTGTACGCCACGTTGGTGTTGTACCGCCGGGTCAGGACCGCTCAGCCACACGCGGCGGTTTGATCGGGTTGGGATGACGCCTGGCGGCTCAGCTGCCAGGCATCAGCCCTGTGATTCTTCCTGGAAGCCCAACTCTGGGCGAGCAAAGCCAATACCCAGCGGCTCATCAACGTGAGTTTGCAATGCTACTGTCAGATCAGTTTAAGTACTTGGCGCAGAGCACTTCATTCTCTGAGCGGTGATTGCCTGTGCTTGGCGTGACATACCAGCGGCTCCCTGAGAACTAAGGTGGGTGAGCTGACGGCGCCTGGCCTGACGATAATCGCAGGCAAAAGAAAGCCCGCTGCTAGGCGGGCCAAGGTCTATCACGTAGGGATGGATATAGACTGCCTTGGCGCTCGTGAAAACTAAGTGAAAGGTTGGTCAACGGGGTGTCAGATCTGCGCCCCTCTTTTTCTCGGATACACCTGGAGAATCGCTATGGCTGATGCAAGTAATGATGATCGTCCCGTATACCAGGCCGCCTGCCATTGCGGGACCGTGCAGTTTTCCGTGCGCTTGACCGATGGTGTGCGTACCGCGCGCAGGTGCAACTGCTCGCTCTGCCGTATGCGCGGTGCCGTTGCGGTATCAGCCAACCTGGACGATATCAGCGTCACGCAAGGGCAAGAGGCGCTCACCCTCTATCAGTTTCACACGCGTGAAGCCAAGCACTACTTCTGCTCCAAATGTGGTATTTACACCTTCCATCAGCGCCGTTCTGCGCCTGATCAGTACGGGGTGAATGTGGCTTGTATTGAAGGTATGAGCCCATTTGATTTTCCCGAAGTAATTGTCAGTGAAGGCCGGATTCATCCTAAAGATCGCGCAGGTGGCGGCTCGCAAGTTGCAGGGTGGTTGCGCTACGTGAGCAGTCCTGAGTGACTGCCCAGCGTGTCTACTCGGCTTGGGCGTATGGTAGAGCTCTAGAGGTGTCCATCAGGCCGATATAGACGCTGAAATTCTTGAGTCCCGACGGAGTGCTCGCACCCGCACTGGCATTGCCTCTGCCAATAGATTAGCTACTCTGTGGTTGGATAAAGTCCCAAGGAATGCTTGCCATGAGAAGGAAATTGAGTATTGCCGCAGTATTCTCCCTAGCTCTGGTTGTAAGCCCGATCTCGCTGGCAGACCCCGGGAAAGGGAAAAGCCACGACAAGGGAGGACAACACGCAAGCCAAGGTCATCAGGGCAACAGCAATGACTGGCACGAAGGGCCTTCCGTCGATTTGGGAGGGGTGCGAGTCATCCTCAATGACAATCGCAATTACTGGAATCCAGGCTCTTCCTTACCGCCAGGTATCCAGAAGAATCTGGCGCGCGGCAAGCCTCTCCCGCCAGGGATCGCGAAGAAGCTGGATAGCCGACTGATCGGACGACTTCCTCATTACGATGGTTATGAGTGGCAGCAAGCTGGAACTGATTTGCTGCTTGTGGCCATTACTTCAGGTGTCATCTATGAGGTACTACATAATGTTCTTGACTAGGTCCGCTAGCCTAAAAAGCCCATGAATTGGGTCTTGTGACAGGAAAAGCTTGAACCACCTGATGCCGAGAAAATGTTTAAGGGCTATCAGGGAGCGCTGTGGGGCACGGCTGAGACAGGCCCCGTAAACGTCAGCTACGGGTCGGTTAGTGACCGCTGCTCGGATTAGCAATCCTTGTCCTTCCGCACGTGGAGGACCTGGCATGCACATCATTGCTACCAGCAGCCGTCAGCCATGGAACAAAGGAAAGTTTGTCGGGAGAAAACCCCACTCCGACTCAGTTCTCCACTTGCTCAACCAGGGAATCAGGCGCATCATTTCAACACGTATAGGGTAGGGGGGTATGCTATGGCGCATACGCAAGCGGGAAAGGACGAGTTGCTTAAGCGTGTGAAACGCATTGCTGGCCAAGTCCAGGCAATCGAACGTGCCTTGGAGGGCGAAGCCGATTGTGCAAAGACTTTGCACTTGGTGGCTGCGACCCGTGGGGCAATCAATGGGCTGCTCGACGAGATCATTGAAGACCATGCTCGCGAGCACGTTGCCAAACCGGGTCTGACCGATCATGAACGGGCGCAGGGGGTAGAAGAACTCCTGGAAGCTATTCGCCGATACTCCAAGTGAGAGAGAAATGAGCACTACGGATCACATTCACAGCCACAGCTTCCTGGGTGCAGGGCACGATGACAATGCCAAGCGAACCTTGTGGGTTGTGGCCCTGACCATCGTGATGATGGTGGGTGAGATTTCTGCCGGATACATCACTGGATCAATGGCCCTGCTGGCCGATGGTTTCCACATGGCAACCCATGCAGGCGCATTGGGAATTGCAGCGGCAGCATATGCTTTTGCCCGCAAGCATGCGGAAAACTCCGCTTACAGCTTCGGAACGGGCAAGGTGGGCGATCTAGGTGGCTTTGCTTCTGCGTTGATCCTCGGCCTGATCTCGTTGGGCATTGGTGTCGAATCGGTGATCCGCTTTTTCGAACCGACGCAGGTGCAGTTCGGGATGGCGATACTGATCGCGGTGATTGGTCTGATCGTTAACATCGTCAGTGCGCTGCTTCTCGCGGGCGGCGGACATGCTCACGGACACGGTCACTCTCACGATCACCACGGGCACTCGCACGGCGAGGACAACAACCTGCGCTCTGCCTATGTGCATGTGCTCGCAGACGCGGTGACATCCGTCTTGGCCATTGTGGCGTTGTTGGCGGGCAAGTATCTCGGATGGGTATGGCTCGATCCAGTGATGGGTATCGTTGGTGCCGTCGTCATTGCGCGTTGGGCGTGGTCGCTGATGCGTGATACTGCATCGGTACTGCTGGACAAGACCGATAAACATGTCGCCGAGGAAATACGCGAATTGCTGGATCAGTCCGGCAAGCTTCAGATCACAGACCTGCACGTATGGCGAGTCGGGCCGGAAGCGCGAGCGGCCATCGTGAGTGTCCATGGATCATCGGAGCTTTCCGCTGATGACGTGCGGGCCGCACTCAAGCCAGTACACGAGGTTACTCACCTCACCGTTGAGTACCGGGCAGCGTAAATTCTCGCCGCTATCTATCAGGGGGCCTGCCGTTCTGCGCCAGATTAGCAAGGGGGCAATGCGAACGCCCTGACCAAAAATCGCAGGCAAAAGAAAGCCCGCTGCTAGGCGGGCCAAGGTCTATCACGTAGGGATGGCTATAGATTGCCAAGCCGCTCGTGAAAACTAAGTGAAAGGCAGGTCAACGGAGCGTGAGACCTGCGATGTAGTGCGAACCAGCGCGCCTTACGCCTCACTCATCTCTTCCAACCGCCGCGGCGTCGGCTCAGGCGCCACACGCCCGGCCAGGCCAATCCGCATGTCATTGCCACTCGGCTGCTGATAAACGCTCAGGCCAAACTCCGGCAGCACTGCCAGCAGATAGTCGAACACATCCCCCTGAATCCGCTCGTACTCGGCCCACGCGGTGGTGCGGGTAAAGCAGTAGATTTCCAGCGGCACGCCTTCGGCGGTGGGCTGCATCTGGCGGACCATGCAGGTCATGTTCGGGTGCACGTCGGGGTGGGCTTTCAGGTAGGCCAGGGCAAACGCGCGGAAGGTGCCGATGTTGGTCAGCTTGCGCCGGTTGGCCGAGAGGTCGGCGACCACGCCCTGGGCTTCGTTCCAGTCCTGCAGCTCTTTGCGCTTGCTTGCCAGGTAGTCGCCCAGCAGGCGTACGCCGGCCAGGCGCTGCTCTTCTTCGAGGGTGAGGAAGCGTACGCCGGCGGCGTCGATGAACACGCTGCGTTTGATCCGGCGCCCGCCGGATTGCTGCATGCCGCGGTAGTTGCGGAACGACTCGCTCATCAGGCGCCAGGTGGGGATGGAGACGATGGTCTTGTCGAAGTTCTGCACCTTGACCGTGTGCAGGGTGATGTCGACCACGTCGCCGTCGGCGCCAACCTGGGGCATTTCGATCCAGTCGCCGACATGCAGCATGTCGTTGCTGGTCAGCTGCACGCTGGCGACGAACGACAGCAGGGTGTCTTTATAGACCAACAGCAGCACCGCCGACATAGCGCCCAGACCCGACAGCAGCAGCAATGGCGAGCGGTCGATGAGGGTGGCGATGATGACGATGATACTGAATACCCACAGCACCATCTTGGCCAGCTGCACGTAGCCTTTGATCGAGCGGGTGCGGGCGTGTTCGGTGCGCGCATAGATGTCGAGCAGGGCATCGAGCAGGCATGCCAGCGCCAGGGTCATGAACAGCAGGGTAAAGGCCAGCGCGACGTTGCCCAGGAAGTGCTGGGCGGTGGCGCCGAGCTCCGGCACCAGCTTCAGGCCGAACTGAATGATCAGCGACGGCGTGGTTTGCGCGAGGCGATGAAATACCTTGTTATGGCGCAGGTCGTCGAACCACTTGAGGGCTTGTTGGCGGGCCAGCAGGCGGCTGGCATGCAGCACCAGAAACCGCGCCAGGCGGCCGAGAATCAGCGATACCAGCAGCAGCACACCCAGGCCAATGGCGGCGTGCAGGGTCGGGTGTTGGTCAAGAGTGCCCCAGAGATCAAGGGCGTTGAACCAGAGTCGTTGAATGTCCATAGGCTAAAAAAGCGGTCTGTATTGCGGAACGAGGGCTAATTAGAGCGCGGATCGGGGCAAAGTTGCCAAAAGAAATTCGGTTCTGGCGGCGGAAAACGGTACCCTATGCAACTTGAATTTACGCACTTGCCCGAGGTTACCCCCGTGTTTTCCCAATTCGCCCTGCATGAACGCATCCTTAAAGCCGTGGCCGAGCTGAAATTTGTCGAGCCGACTCCGGTACAGGCGGCGGCCATCCCCTTGGCGTTGCAAGGGCGAGACCTGCGGGTAACGGCACAAACCGGCAGCGGCAAGACCGCCGCGTTCGTCCTGCCGATGCTTAACCGCCTGGCTGACCTGGGCGGCCCGCGGGTAGAGATCCGTGCGCTGATCCTGCTGCCGACCCGTGAGCTGGCTCAGCAGACCCTGAAGCAGGTCGAGCTGTTCTCGCAGTTCACCTACATCAAGTCGGGGCTGGTCACCGGCGGTGAAGACTTCAAGGAACAAGCGGCCATGCTGCGCAAGGTGCCGGACGTGCTGATCGGCACCCCAGGGCGCCTGCTTGAGCAGCTCAATGCCGGCAACCTCGACCTGTCGCATGTGCAGGTACTGGTGCTGGACGAAGCCGACCGTATGCTCGACATGGGTTTTGCCGAAGACATGGAGCGCCTGTGCAAAGAGTGCGAGAACCGCGAGCAGACTCTGCTGTTCTCTGCCACCACCGGCGGCGCCGCACTGCGCGATATCATCGGCAAGATCCTCAAGGATCCAGAGCACCTGATGCTCAACAGCGTCTCGCAGCTGGCTGAAGGCACCCGTCAGCAGATCATCATGGCTGACCATGACCAGCACAAAGAGAAGATCATCCACTGGCTGCTGGACAACGAAACCTTCCAGAAGGCGATCATCTTCACCAACACGCGCGTAGCTGCCGACCGCGTCTATGGTCACCTGGTGGCCAAGGACATCAAAGCGTTCGTGTTGCACGGCGACAAGGACCAGAAAGATCGCAAACTGGCCATCGAGCGCTTCAAGCAAGGCGGCTCCAAGGTGCTGGTAGCAACCGACGTAGCGGCCCGTGGCCTGGACATCGACGGCCTCGACCTGGTGATCAACTTCGACATGCCACGCAGCGGTGACGAGTACGTACACCGTATCGGCCGTACAGGCCGTGCGGGTGGGGAAGGTCTGGCGATCTCGCTGATCACCCACAACGACTGGAACTTGATGTCGAGTATCGAGCGCTACCTCAAGCAGCAGTTCCAGCGCCGACTGATCAAGGAAGTCAAAGGCACCTACAACGGGCCGAAGAAGGTCAAGGCGTCCGGCAAGGCCGTCGGCGTCAAGAAGAAGAAAGTCGACAAGAAGACCGGCGAGAAGAAGGCTGCTGCCAAGCGCAAGCCAACTGCCAAGCCGCGTCCTAACGCGCCATTGGCCAGTGTCGATGGCATGGCTCCGCTGAAAAAGCGTGCGCCCAAGCCAGAGTAAGTCTCTCCGGGGTCGCGTTCGCGGCCCCTGATCTACGCCCGCCCTTCAAGCGGCGGGCTGCAGTTGTTCTAGCCGCAGGCGTTGCGACTGATCACTCCGCTTTCTTCTCCGCAGTTTTCAGCTCCTGCAGACGGTGCTCGATCAGCTGGCACTTGTCCGGCACATCCTTGCTTTCAGTCGCCAGGTCCATGCCCTGCAACTCGTCGTTGATTTCCTTGGCCTTTTGCGGGTTTTGCTCAGTCAGTTGGCTGACCATCTTGGCCAGCTCTTCGCGTTTGGCGGTGGCTTCTTCGGGCGTGCAGGCCCAGCTTGGCATGGCGATGCACAGACCGACAGCGATGGCACAGCTGCTTAGAATTTTCACGGGTTGACCTCCTTGTTGGCGTTATCCGGTTGAGGGGCCAGCGGCTGGAAAGTTCATGTGGTCAGGCCTTTGCGGGTAAGCCGATACGGCGCTCGCTGTAGCCTTGCTCCAAAGCCGCTGTCAGACACCAGGATGAGCTCGAGCAGTCATATCCATGCCCAAAGCCCGCATTACGGTCAGGAAGGTTTTGAGAGTCGGGTTGCCGCTGGCACTGAAAGAGCGATACAGCTGTTCGCGAGACAGGCCAGTTTCCCGCGCCAGCTCTGACATGCCCTTCGCCCTGGCGACTACTCCGACAGCTTTCGCGACGTAACCCGCATCGCCGGTTTCCAGCGCATCGGACATGAATTCCGCGATTGCCTCAGGCGTAGTCAGATATTCAGCTGGGTCGAATTCGGTGAAGACCTCAGTCATTTTGCATTCTCCATGCCTTCAGTATTTGTTCGGCAGCCTTGATATCGCGGCTCTGGCTACTTTTGTCACCAGCGCAAAGCAGGATCAGCCACTGGTTGCCGGCCTGATGAAAATACACCCGGTAACCCGGCCCGTGATGTATTCGAAGCTCGCTTATGCCTCCCCCAACCGGTGCCACGTCCCCTGAAAGCCCTTCAGTCAGGCGATTGATCCTGGAAATAATGCGTGCACGGCCGGCTGTATCACGCAGGCTGGTTAGCCAATTCTTGAATGTACGGGACTCGATCTTTTTCATCGAGATAACGTAGTTTAAAAACTACGATGTTTGAACGCAAGCTGTTCGCCATGATGTGTCTGAATCAGCTCCCCGGGTTGTCAGACAATTCATTCAAGCCTGTCTGTAGTCCTCAGCTTTGGAACGCCTACCGACTCCCGCCTGTCCCACCCTGTGTACCTCTTTCCGTCCACAGCAGGGAGCCATCGCCATGAGCCACTACGACTGGGATCTGATCGAACGCCTGTTGCACGAAGTGCAAAACGGCGCTGAACAAAGCTTCACGCCTCGCCCTTACGCCGAACAGCACGCCGCCGCGCTGGCTGCCAAAGGCCAGCCGGTGGGTGACCTGGACCAGCTGAAAACCCGCGCCTGCGAATACGAAAAGCTGTTGCTCGATCGCGGCTACATTGCAAGTCGCCCGGAAGAAGAGGGCGGTAACGGCGAGAACTTTGTGCTCACCGAGCGTGGTTCGCGCCTGCTGAGCATGATTGACAGCAGCATCCCCGGCTTCGAGCATCCGCGTCAGGTGCTGGATGAGCAAGCCGATGCGCTGGATCAGCCGACCTTCGATCACGTGTCGTCAAAGGCGCAAATCGCTGGCGGTGCAATTTAGGCTGGCCGGGCCGGGCTTCGGCGTCCGATAATCGCAATCTGATCAACATATCTGCCGAGCCTTGCCCATGCCTGCGAATCACACCGAGGCCCGCCTATGAGCGCGGCCCGCAAGAACCCTGATGCCTTTGCCCTGCAATTGATGCTCGGTTTGTGCCTGATCTGGGGCAGCCAGCAGGTGATGATCAAATGGGCCGCTGCGGATATCGCGCCGGTGATGCAGGCGGCGTTTCGCTCTGGCATCGCTGCGCTGCTGGTCGGCCTGCTGATCTGCTGGCGGGGCGGCTGGGGGCAGGTGGGTAGCACCTGGCGGGCGGGATTGCTGGCGGGCGCTTTATTTGGCCTGGAATTCATGTTCATTGCCGAGGGGCTCAAGCTGACCTCGGCGGCGCATATGTCGGTGTTCCTCTATACCGCGCCGATTTTTACCGCCTTGGGTTTGCACTTCATGCTGCCCAGCGAGCGCCTCAGGTTGCTGCAGTGGCTGGGTATTCTGCTGTCGTTCGCGGGTATCGCGTTGGCGTTTGCGGGAGGCGTGCAGCTGGATCAGATTGATGGGCGAACGCTGCTGGGTGATGCCTTCGGTGTGCTCGCCGGTCTGGCCTGGGGGGCTACGACGGTGGTGGTGCGCGGCTCGCGGCTATCTGAGGCACCGGCGACCCTGACCTTGTTCTATCAGTTGATGGTCGGCTTTGTCGGGTTGTTGCTGATTGCTCTGCTCAGCGGGCAGATTGGCATGGTCACGCTGACCCCCTTGGCGATGGGCAGCGTGCTTTTCCAAGGGGTGGTGGTGTCGTTTGTCAGTTACCTGACTTGGTTCTGGTTGTTGCGTAAGTACCTGGCTTCGAATCTGGCGGTGTTTTCCTTTATAACTCCGCTGTTTGGGGTCACTTTTGGGGTGGTGCTGTTGGGCGAGCCGCTGAGCGTTAATTTTGTGCTTGGGGCGGTGCTGGTTTTGCTCGGGGTGGTTTTGGTCAGCGCTGAACCTTGGGTGCGGCGGCAGTTGCGCAGGGTGGTTGGTTGAGGGGGACGGTCCTGGGTAGCTGTGAGGGCTTTGCCCTCATTTCGCGACACC
>NZ_VXCX01000029.1:0-1524 GCF_052850745.1 Pseudomonas sp. 1121_17 | reverse complement strand
CGCGACTGTCACTGCGGTCAATGGCGGCAACTTCGAAGCTGTGGATTTGACCGGCGCGAATACCACCGTTGCTGTCGAAGACACCATCGACACCACTACCGTGGCCGTCACTGCCGAAGCAGCGAAAGAAGGTGATGCAAACCTCACCTTCAACTTCCAGCTGAGCAACCCGCCGCAGGCTGGCACCACGGCTACCTTGACCGTGAACGTCGGTGGTACTGATTACACCGTCACAGTTGGCGCTGATGGCAAGGGCACCTTGTCGGTCCCGAACACCAACGTTGAAGACGTCTACAAAGACGGTAGCGAAGTCACCGCGACCGTTACTGCCGTCAATGGCGGCAACTTCGAAGCTGTGGATCTGACCGGCGCGACTACCACTGTCGCTGTCGAAGACACCATCGATACCATCACCGTGGCGGTCACTGCCGAAGCTGCGAAAGAAGGTGATGCAAACCTCACCTTCAACTTCCAGCTGAGCAACCCGCCTCAGGCTGGTACCACGGCTACCTTGACCGTTAACGTCGGTGGCACTGATTACACCGTCACTGTTGGCGCTGATGGCAAGGGCACCTTGTCGGTCCCGAACACTAATGTCGAAGACGTCTACAAAGACGGTAGCGAAGTCACCGCGACTGTCACTGCGGTCAACGGCGGTAACTTCGAAGCCGTCGATCTGACTGGCGCGACCACTACTGTCGCTGTCGAAGACACTATCGACACCACCACCGTGGCCGTCACTGCCGAAGCTGCGAAGGAGGGTGATGCCAACCTCACCTTCAACTTCCAGCTCAGCAATCCGCCGCAGGCTGGCACCACTGCTACCTTGACCGTTAACGTCGGTGGCACTGATTACACCGTCACTGTTGGTGCCGATGGCAAGGGCACGCTCCAGGTCCCGAACACCAACGTTGAAGACGTCTACAAAGACGGCAGTGAAGTCACTGCGACCGTCACTGCGGTCAATGGCGGCAACTTCGAAGCTGTGGATTTGACCGGCGCGACTACCACCGTTGCTGTCGAAGACACCATCGACACCACTACCGTGTCCGTCACTGCTGAAGCTGCGAAGGAAGGTGATGCAAACCTCACCTTCAACTTCCAGCTCAGCAACCCGCCGCAGGCTGGCACCACGGCTACCTTGACCGTGAACGTCGGTGGTGCTGATTACACCGTCACTGTTGGTGCCGATGGCAAGGGCTCGCTCCAGGTCCCGAACACCAACGTTGAAGACGTCTACAAAGACGGCAGCGAAGTCACTGCGACCGTCACTGCGGTCAATGGCGGCAATTTCGAAGCTGTGGATTTGACCGGCGCGACTACCACCGTTGCTGTCGAAGACACCATCGACACCACTACCGTGGCGGTTACTGCTGAAGCAGCGAAAGAAGGTGATGCAAGCCTCACCTTCAACTTCCAGCTGAGTAACCCGCCGCAGGCTGGTACCACTGCGACCTTGACCGTTAACGTCGGTGGCACTGATTACACGGTAACTGTTGGCGCTGATGGCAAGGGCACTCTCCA
>NZ_VXCX01000027.1:0-1951 GCF_052850745.1 Pseudomonas sp. 1121_17 | reverse complement strand
CGGGGATGGAGTTGTTGGCGGTGGGGACAGAGAAGGTGTTTGGCGAGTTTGGTAACGGCTCCGCGATTGGGCGTGGATCAAGGATCAGCTTGGGACGTTACCGGTTTTGGGGAGCGGTTATGGCAAGCGCTGGCGGGCTCGTGAGTATTTGGTGGGATATAGATGATGCTTTACAGGTAACTGACAAGCTGTTTCTACCCCGCTCGAGAAGAAACCTGCTGTCCAGCGCATACATAGCCCGAGTGTTTGCGACTTCCACAATGCTAGCAGGGCAGGGTGGATTGGCGTTTGCTCAAGCCAGCGCCTACTTTAGATGGCGGGCGATGTCCCGGCAGGCGTCATCAGTTGCAGACCTCTTTAATTATCTTTCCGGACTATCTACACGCATAGCCTCTCATCAAGGTGCCACTCTCCTATTTGGTAGAATGATCTGGATAGGTGGGGTTGTTGTGATAGCTGCAAGCGTCCTGATTTTTATTTTAGATGAGGATGCATTAGAAAAATGGTGCGTCAAGAGTTGCTTCAGTCGAATCGACGGGAAGAGGTTCGGCAATAATGGCGAAGAGCTTTCGGAATTATTTAACGCCATTCAAGGCGTGCTGTAATGTATTTTCTTGAATGGTTGTCGTGGCAGGGCATGCTGGAAACTCCAGCCGCTAGAAGAAATGACAGCGCGAGTGATCAACTACATAAAAAACCGCGAAACGCTCCTTACGAGAGCGATATCACGGAAGAACATATCGCTTCCCGATTAAGTGTAAGCACTACACCTAGGACAAGAGGTCCAGTCTTCGCCTGTAGCAATCATGTATTGGAGCTTCGCTGCGGTCTGTGGGAAGCCAAAAGAGGATTGCTCACCATTCTGACGGCTACCGTCGTACGGGTGCTTTCAGGTTTCTTGTACATCCTTGTCACACTTTCCATTGAACACGTTAACGCCGTATTGGAAAACACCGGAGAGCAGCACTGGAGTACTGTACTTTTAATAATAGCGTTAGGCTTTCTTACGCTAGCAGGAGGGTATCTTTACTTGAAGTACGGCCTGCGCTTTACCCGCCTCGAAATTTTCACCTCCCGGCGCATGCTAATCAGATTCAATCGCACGACTCAGCAGGTCCATCTTCATAGACCAAGTTATTGCGGAGGTATTGTCACTTTGCCTTGGGAGGGTGTTATTTATTCCGGGATCAACTTGAAATCCAATGCTGCAGGGATGGGTATTCCATTAAGCCTCCACTGGCCGGTCAGCGTAACCGGTACTTTGCACCCAGAGTTCGCTTTCGTCGGCAAGATGTGCAACACCTCATCTGAAATGCACGACGAGTGGGAATTCATCCGCCGTTTTATGGAGTCAGGCCCTGACGGCCTCCCGCGCCCACGAATTACCTCACACTTCCCTTGGCCATGGCAGGCATTCACTCCGCAGTTCGAGGGGCTTACCCACTACTTTCGTCATTCTTCGCGGATCATCAAGTTAGGCCTTGTTCTTATCTCGCCCGCCTTTCTCATCCTCGGCCTAAGCCACTGGCTAAGCCTGCTGCTGTGCTGGAAACCGCGCTGGCCAAAAACCATCCGCGAAGCAGGGCTACCCGGAAAACCCATCCCGCCGCTAACCACTTTGGCCGACAGGCCGCCTCATATCCAGGAACGCCTGCGTCAGAACGCCCATCTTTGGGCCATCCGCCCGGGCCAGCGGCCGGCGAAAAAACCACGGAACCCCCGCCGTCGCCCCAAGGCCGATTCCGCGTTATCGCCAGCCGGAGCTTCTAGCCGGAATGAGACAAACGCCTCGGCACAAACTCCCTCCCCCGATCAGGGAATTGAGCGCTATGACAGTGAGCGTTGAAACAAATTGCGCAGGTACCACCTGATGTGGCTGCAGCATCCCAGACTGCTTGCAGCGCTTGATCTCTATGATCAGGAAGATCTCACCAGCGGTCTGTGCTTTGCA
>NZ_VXCX01000026.1:0-3319 GCF_052850745.1 Pseudomonas sp. 1121_17 | reverse complement strand
ATAGGGGTTTTGCGAAATGAATCTTGACGATGACCTACTCTCACATGGGGAGACCCCACACTACCATCGGCGATGCATCGTTTCACTACTGAGTTCGGGATGGGATCAGGTGGTTCCAATGCTCTATTGTCGTCAAGAAATTCTGTAGCCAGAACGTCCAGATGAACGGCCCAGCAAATTCGGATATGTGATGTTTGTGTACGAATCTTCGGCGTTTCGTCTTCACCACCGCAACCTGCATGAGCAAATTGCTTGGGTGTTATATGGTCAAGCCTCACGGGCAATTAGTATTGGTTAGCTCAACGCCTCACAGCGCTTACACACCCAACCTATCAACGTCGTAGTCTTCGACGGCCCTTCAGGGGATTCTAGATCCCAGTGAGATCTCATCTTGAGGCAAGTTTCCCGCTTAGATGCTTTCAGCGGTTATCTCTTCCGAACATAGCTACCCGGCAATGCCACTGGCGTGACAACCGGAACACCAGAGGTTCGTCCACTCCGGTCCTCTCGTACTAGGAGCAGCCCCTCTCAAATCTCAAACGTCCACGGCAGATAGGGACCGAACTGTCTCACGACGTTCTAAACCCAGCTCGCGTACCACTTTAAATGGCGAACAGCCATACCCTTGGGACCGGCTTCAGCCCCAGGATGTGATGAGCCGACATCGAGGTGCCAAACACCGCCGTCGATATGAACTCTTGGGCGGTATCAGCCTGTTATCCCCGGAGTACCTTTTATCCGTTGAGCGATGGCCCTTCCATACAGAACCACCGGATCACTAAGACCTACTTTCGTACCTGCTCGACGTGTGGGTCTCGCAGTCAAGCGCGCTTTTGCCTTTATACTCTACGACCGATTTCCGACCGGTCTGAGCGCACCTTCGTACTCCTCCGTTACTCTTTGGGAGGAGACCGCCCCAGTCAAACTACCCACCATACACTGTCCTCGATCCGGATAACGGACCTGAGTTAGAACCTCAAAGTTGCCAGGGTGGTATTTCAAGAGTGGCTCCATGAGAACTGGCGTCCCCACTTCAAAGCCTCCCACCTATCCTACACAAGCAAATTCAAAGTCCAGTGCAAAGCTATAGTAAAGGTTCACGGGGTCTTTCCGTCTAGCCGCGGATACACTGCATCTTCACAGCGATTTCAATTTCACTGAGTCTCGGGTGGAGACAGCGCCGCCATCGTTACGCCATTCGTGCAGGTCGGAACTTACCCGACAAGGAATTTCGCTACCTTAGGACCGTTATAGTTACGGCCGCCGTTTACCGGGGCTTCGATCAAGAGCTTCGCTTGCGCTAACCCCATCAATTAACCTTCCGGCACCGGGCAGGCGTCACACCCTATACGTCCACTTTCGTGTTTGCAGAGTGCTGTGTTTTTAATAAACAGTCGCAGCGGCCTGGTATCTTCGACCGGCAAAAGCTTACGGGGTAAACCCTTCACCTTCGCCGGCGCACCTTCTCCCGAAGTTACGGTGCCATTTTGCCTAGTTCCTTCACCCGAGTTCTCTCAAGCGCCTTGGTATTCTCTACCTAACCACCTGTGTCGGTTTGGGGTACGGTTCCCGATTGTCTGAAGCTTAGGAGCTTTTCTTGGAAGCATGGCATCAACCACTTCGTCGCCTAAAGGCAACTCGTCATCAGCTCTCGGCCTTGAGATCCCGGATTTGCCTAAGATCTCAGCCTACCACCTTAAACTTGGACTACCAACGCCAAGCTGGCCTAGCCTTCTCCGTCCCTCCATCGCAACAATCGGAAGTACAGGAATATTAACCTGTTTTCCATCGACTACGCTTTTCAGCCTCGCCTTAGGGACCGACTAACCCTGCGTCGATTAACGTTGCGCAGGAAACCTTGGTCTTTCGGCGTGCAAGTTTTTCACTCGCATTGTCGTTACTCATGTCAGCATTCGCACTTCTGATACCTCCAGCAAGCTTCTCAACTCACCTTCACAGGCTTACAGAACGCTCCTCTACCGCATCACCAAAAGGTGATACCCGTAGCTTCGGTGCATGGTTTGAGCCCCGTTACATCTTCCGCGCAGGCCGACTCGACTAGTGAGCTATTACGCTTTCTTTAAAGGGTGGCTGCTTCTAAGCCAACCTCCTAGCTGTCTAAGCCTTCCCACATCGTTTCCCACTTAACCATGACTTTGGGACCTTAGCTGACGGTCTGGGTTGTTTCCCTTTTCACGACGGACGTTAGCACCCGCCGTGTGTCTCCCATGCTCGGCACTTGTAGGTATTCGGAGTTTGCATCGGTTTGGTAAGTCGGGATGACCCCCTAGCCGAAACAGTGCTCTACCCCCTACAGTGATACATGAGGCGCTACCTAAATAGCTTTCGAGGAGAACCAGCTATCTCCGAGCTTGATTAGCCTTTCACTCCGATCCACAGGTCATCCGCTAACTTTTCAACGGTAGTCGGTTCGGTCCTCCAGTTAGTGTTACCCAACCTTCAACCTGCCCATGGATAGATCGCCCGGTTTCGGGTCTATACCCAGCGACTAAACGCCCTATTAAGACTCGCTTTCGCTACGCCTCCCCTATTCGGTTAAGCTCGCCACTGAATATAAGTCGCTGACCCATTATACAAAAGGTACGCAGTCACCTAACAAAGTAGGCTCCCACTGCTTGTACGCATACGGTTTCAGGATCTATTTCACTCCCCTCTCCGGGGTTCTTTTCGCCTTTCCCTCACGGTACTGGTTCACTATCGGTCAGTCAGTAGTATTTAGCCTTGGAGGATGGTCCCCCCATGTTCAGACAAAGTTTCTCGTGCTCCGTCCTACTCGATTTCATTGATAAGAGATTTTCGTGTACGGGGCTATCACCCACTACGGCCGCACTTTCCAGAGCGTTCCACTAATCTCAAACCAACTTAAGGGCTGGTCCCCGTTCGCTCGCCACTACTAAGGGAATCTCGGTTGATTTCTTTTCCTCAGGGTACTTAGATGTTTCAGTTCCCCTGGTTCGCCTCTTGCACCTATGTATTCAGTACAAGATACTCAGCTTATGCTGAGTGGGTTCCCCCATTCAGAGATCTCTGGATCACAGTCTGTTTGCCGACTCCCCAAAGCTTATCGCAGGCTACCACGTCTTTCATCGCCTCTGACTGCCAAGGCATCCACCGTATGCGCTTCTTCACTTGACCATATAACCCCAAGCAATCTGGTTATACTGTGAAGACGACATTCGCCGAAAATTCGTACTGCCCTTTCGAGCATTCACAAATTTTACCTTAGCCTGATCACACACCAGTGAAAGTGCATGTCAGTCTATTTCTATCACATATCCGAATTTTTAAAGAACGATCT
>NZ_VXCX01000025.1:0-14637 GCF_052850745.1 Pseudomonas sp. 1121_17 | reverse complement strand
AAGTAGAGAGACTCAAGTTTCGCTGACACGTCTACCGACGGTTCGGCACACAGAATTTCTTGACGACAATAGAGCATTGGAACCACCTGATCCCATCCCGAACTCAGCAGTGAAACGATGCATCGCCGATGGTAGTGTGGGGTCTCCCCATGTGAGAGTAGGTCATCGTCAAGATTCAAATTCAAAGCCCCTGTCAGCGTTGCTGACAGGGGCTTTGTCTTTCTCGGCGGACTGCTTTGCTGTCAGACCCGATCAAGACAACAGCCCAATAAAAAGGCCCGCTCCTGAATCCAGGAGCGGGCCTTTTGGCTTTCAGCCAGTGCGGTCAGAACTGATAGCTGACGGTAGCGCTGACATTGCGTTCCTCACCCATGTAGCAGTAGCTCAGGCTGGCACACGAAGCGATGTAGCTCTCATTGGTCAGGTTGTTGGCGTTAAGGCGCAGATCCACGCCCTTGAGGCCGACCTTACCCAGGTCGTAACCGATAGAAGCGTCGAACAAGGTGTAGGAGGGCACCTTCATGCTGTTTTCAGCATCTACCCAGCTGTACCCCACATAGCGCATGCCGCCGCCCAGTCTAAGCCCATCCAGAGCGCCCTGGCGGAAGTCATAGTCGGCCCACAGCGAGAACATCTGCTTGGGCGCCTGCGTCGGCGAGTTGCCCTTGTTGTCTACAGTTGCCGCAGCCAGGCTAGGCATCGACTTGGCGTACTCGATGTCGGTGAAGGTGTAGCCACCCAGCAGCTTCAGGTTATCGGTCACCTGCACATGCGCTTCCAGTTCCAGGCCTTGTGAGCGCACCTGGCCAACTGCCCGGTAGAACTCCTCGTTGGGCTGCTTGGACGCGAGGTTTTCCTGTTCGATACGGAACACCGAGGCCGTGAACAGGTTGTCGCTACCCGGCGGCTGATACTTGACCCCGGCTTCCCACTGGGTGCCCTCGGTCGGAGCCAGAGGCCGGCCGTTCTGATCAGAAACGGTATTGGGGTTGAACGACTCGGAATAGCTCACATACGGAGCGATACCGTTTTCAAACAGGTAGAGCACACCTGCGCGTGTAGTGAAGCTTGAACGGTCGTCACTGACCCGGGTGTCGCTGTCACGGTTTTCTTCGGAGACCTTGACCCAGTCCTGGCGCAGCCCCAGTGAGAAGCGCCACTGGTCGAGCTCGACCAGGTCCTGCAAGTATACACCGGTCTGCTGCAGGCGCCGCGTGTAGTTGTTTTCACCCAGTACCTGCAAGTTGCCGCTGCCGTACTGCGGATTGGCCGCATTCAGGCTGTCGACGCTGCCATAGCGCCAGGCTACGTCGGCTTTACGCCGCTGATAGTCGGTACCCAGCAGCAAGGTGTGCTTGGCCGCCCCGGTGAAGAATTCTGCCTGCAGCATGTTGTCGATGATGAACGAATGCAGGCGCTCGTCGCCGCCGGTGTAGGCCCGGTTCATGATGTTGCTTTCGGTCGCGCCCCAGCCGGCGAAGTAGACTTGATCCATCGAAACGTCGGAATCCTGGTAGCGGAAGTTCTGCCGAGCGGTGAACACATCGTTGAAGCGGTGCTCCAGTTGATAACTGAACGACTGCTGGGTGCGTTCATAGTTGTCGATGCCCGGCTCACCCTCGAAGAAGTGATCTGACAGCCGCTGACCATTGCGCTTGTGCAGCACGCCAGAAGCAGGAAGGCCGCCGTGGTAGCCGCCGTTGGGATCTTTCTGCAGGTAGGCCTGCAAGGTCAGCGAAGTATCCTCGTTGAAGTCGATGCTGATCGCTGGGGCGATGGCGTAGCGTTCTTCCTTGTTGTGGTCGAACTGGGTGTCAGCCGAATCTGCAAGGCCGGTCAGGCGGTAGGCAATGCGCTTGTCGTCATCCAGCGGCCCGCTCAAGTCAAAGCCCATGCCGCGCTGGCCTTGGGTGCCGACGGTTGCCTGAACCTGATGGAAGGCCTCGAAGGTCGGTTTCTTGGTGGTCAGCGCAACCAGCCCGCCTGGCGAGCTGCGGCCGTAGAGGACCGAGGAGGGCCCTTTGAGAATATCGATACGCTCGAGGAAATACGGATCGACCTGCATGGTGCTGTAGGTGCCGTTATCACCCATCGACTTCAAGCCGTCGACATAGATGTTATCCACCGAGCCATCGTTGAAGCCGCGCATGGCCACATAGTCATAGCGGTGGGTGGCGCCATATGGGTTGGTCAGCACCCCGGGCGTGTAGCGCATGGCCTGGGCAACCGTCTGCGAGCCCTGATCGTCCATTTGCTGGCGGGTAACCACTGACACCGACTGGGTGGTCTCCAGAATAGGCGTACTGGTCTTGGTGGCGATCTGGCTGTGGGTGGCGTTGTAGCCCTCCATGCTGCCTAGCGCGTTGCCGAGGGCGAAACCGCGCACATCGGTGTCAGGCAAGGCCAGCGCAGCGTCTGCGGCTTGCTCGCGCAGTACATAGCGGCTGCCATCGCTGCTGTCAGCTTGCAGGCCCGTGCCGTTGAGCAACTGGCGCAGTGCCTGGTTGGTCGAGTACGCGCCTTGCAGGCCAGGTGACTGCAGCTCGGCAGTCAATTGCGGGGTGCTCGACAGTGTTATACCAGCCTGGCGAGCGAACTGATTGAGCACATCATCGAGGTTGCCCGCGGCGATGCTGTACTGCTGGGAGGCACTGGCGGTTTCTGCTGCCTGGCTCAGGGGCGCGACAGCGGCCAGGCCCAATGCAGTGCCGAACAAGGCGGCGCGTATGGCTCTGCCGAGATGGGCTGAATTCAAGACAGGTCGAAAATCATTCTCGTTGATGCGGTGTGGTGAACGCTGGCCGGGCATGAGGGATCCGTAGGCTGATTAAGGGCAGGTGAAGGTGCTTACTGTCCAAGCCGGACGTGTCAGCGCTTCCCGCCAAAAAAACTGGCGTCAGGCTGCCCGCTCCAGCCGCACCCACCAGCGTGTGCGTTGATGCAGGCGCACCGGCAGCGTCTGCGGCAGTAGCTCAAGCAACGCATCGGTGTCTGCCAGGCGGTACACGCCGGACAAGCGCAGATCGGCCACGTCGTCGCTACAACTGAGAAACCCGGGTCGATAGCGGGCCACCTCGGCGACGAAGTCCGCCAGGCGCATGTTGCCAGTCACGATGAGGCCGTCAGCCCAGGCGGCCGCGTCCATGTCTGGCTGCTCGACCACGCGGGGCCCATGCGCGTCTATCGACCAGTGCTGGCCGCTGCTCAGCCAGTGCAGAGCAGACGGGCCAGGGCCATGCAGCGCTACCTGGCCGGCGCTGACACTCACCTGTGTACAGTCGTCACGCTGACGCACCGTAAAACGACCATTCAGGCCTTCAAGCAAAGCGTCGTGCGTTTGCACCAGCAGCGGTCGGCCGTTGGCTTGAGCGTCGCTGCAGGTCAGCATCAGTTCGCCGTGGTTGAGGCGAATCAAGCGCTGGCGGGCATCAAAGGCAAGGTCGGCAGCGCTGCGTGTGTTGAGTTGCAGCAGCGAGCCGTCCGGTAGGGTGACGCTGCGCCGCTCGCCAGTGCCAGTGCTGTAGTCGGAACGCCAGTCAGTCAGCAACTGCAGGTCCTTGCTCAGCCAGCTCGCGGAGCCAATCAGCGCAGCTCCCCCCAGTAGCTTCAACGCTTGGCGGCGATGCAGGCGGCGCTCGCTGGTTTCCAGTGTATGCAGCGCCAGGCCTGCGCCGGGGATGGCGCGCAGGTCGAGATCCTGGTGCAGACTGAGCACTCGCTGCCAGGCGCGTTCATGTTCCGGGTGGGCCTCGCGCCATTGTTCACACTTGCGCTGCAAACGCTGATCTGGCCCGCTTTCGCGCAGCCGCAGCATCCACTGGATCGCTTGTTTGACGACGGTTGCCGAAGGCTGCGCAGCGCTCATCGATCTACAGCTCGTCTTCGTAGCGCAGTTGATAGCAGTGGTAGAGCGCGTCGGCGATGTAACGCTCGACCGAGCGCAGCGAGATGCCCATCTGCTCGGCAATCGCCTTGTGGCTCAGGCCTTCGCACTGGGCCAGCAGAAACGCGCGGCGAACCTTCGGTTTCAAACCATCGAGCATGCGCGCAATGCGCTCGAGCAATTCCAGAAGCAGCTCGCGAGTTTCTGCCGAAGGTGCCTGCGCTTCCGGCAAATGCGACAGCGCCTCGCAGTAGGCGCGGGCCAGTTCTTCGCGGCGCCAGTGGTCGATGACCAGGCCGCGGGCGACCGTGCGCAGAAAGGCTCGTGGGGTATTCAGCTGCAACTGGTCGCGGCGCTGGAGCAGGCGCACGAAGGTGTCTTGCGCCAGGTCAGCGGCATCGGCAGCGTTACCCAGCTTGCTCCGGAGCCAATTGTGCAACCAGCCGTGATGTTCGCTGTAGAGCGTGTGCACGGAGTCTTGGGAAGACATGAAATACGCCGCCAGCACTGCTGCATGAATGATAATTAGTCTCATTGTTTGCGGTCAGCGCTGATTTTGCAACCGCAATGTCAGCTGCTCTGCTGAGCATCCAAATAGCGGCGAATGGTACGGGCGCCTTTATTCAAATGCTCGGCGAGGATCTCGACCGCGTCATCCACCCGCTTGTCACTGGCCGCATCGACCAACGCGTTGTGATCGTCCTGAGTGAGTTTGCCCAAGCCCATCGCAGACAGGTGAAAGCGCAGGAAGCGTTCTT
This sequence comes from Pseudomonas sp. 1121_17, assembly GCF_052850745.1. Classification (NCBI taxonomy): domain Bacteria; kingdom Pseudomonadati; phylum Pseudomonadota; class Gammaproteobacteria; order Pseudomonadales; family Pseudomonadaceae; genus Pseudomonas; species Pseudomonas sp. 1121_17. Next base: position 9,996 of record NZ_VXCX01000025.1, on the reverse strand, counting down.
CCTCATTGAGTTCGCCGTCGATCAAGCGCAGTAGTTTCTGATTGTGTGCCTTGCAGTACAGGCTCATGTGCAACAAACGATTGAGGCGGCCGATCTCGGCGTGCCCGGTCTGGTTTTCCAGTTGCTCGATGTAGCTGCGGGCGAGAGCGATATCGGTGGCCTCCAGCAGCGGAATCGACTGGCGCAGTGCCTCCGACTCAAGGAGTACGCGCAGGGCGTAGCTGTCGACGGCATCCTCACCGATCAGCGGAGCCACAACCGCACCCTTGTGCATCACCACTTGCAGCAAACCCTGCGCTTCGAGTTGGCGCAGCGCCTCGCGCACGGGCATCCGGCTGACGCCGAACAGGGTCGCCAGCTCTTGCTGGCGTACGGCAGTGCCAGGAGGCAGGCGTCCGTCGATGATCGCGCTACGCAAGCGTTCTTCAATGACACCGCGAGCCAGATGTGCCGGGACTTGCTCGTTGCCAAGCACGGCAGACAACAGTTTGATTTTTTCAGCCACGGGGCGTCTGCCTCTACAACTGGCGGTATTGGATCCAATCAAGTTAGGTGCTTGCTGGAGGGGTGTCAAACCAGGGTGACAAAACAGTTTTGCCGCCCGTGTTACCGGGAGGCGGCTATGGTGAAGGAAGTCCATGCCGAGGGGAAGCCGGTGCGACATTCGGGCTGTTATTGATCCAGCGCGCAGTGATTGCAAGGTGCCATTGTCTTTTCCCGCCACAGGCCGCACCATCGCGGCTCCCGATTGGTCTGCACAGGTCTTCGCAGTGGCGATACCCAGCGTGCTCAGTGTTGTCATGCGTCGGCTCGGCCTTGCTGCCTTGCTGGCATGCATGCTGCTGGGCGGCTTGCATGCGGATTGGGACTTTGCCCAGATCAGCCAGCGCGCGCAAAAGCTATATGGGGCACTAGGTGCAGGCAAGGAACGCATCGATGCCTGGCAGAACCTGCTGGCCACGCAACGGCAGGGCAGTGAGCTGGAGCGTCTGCAAGTGGTCAACCGCTTCTTCAACCAGCAGTTGCGCTACACCGAGGATATCGACCTGTGGCATGAGGTCGATTACTGGGCTACCCCGATCCAGTCTCTGCTCAAAGGCGCTGGCGATTGCGAAGACTACGCCATCGCCAAGTACTTCAGCCTGCGGCGTATGGGCATTGCCAGTGACAAGCTGCGCATTACCTACGTCAAGGCATTACGCCAGAACCGCGCGCACATGGTCCTGACCTACTATGCCAACCCACAGGCGCAGCCGCTGGTACTGGACAGCCTGATGGATGCGATCAAGCCGGCCAGCCAGCGTACCGACCTGTTGCCGGTGTATTCCTTCAATGGTGAAGGGCTGTGGCTGACAGGCGCGGCGGGCAACAAGAAGGTCGGTGATACCAAGCGCCTGTCGCGCTGGCAGGATTTGCTGAAAAAAATGCAGGCCGAAGGCTTCCCGGCGGAGCCGGTCTACTGAAGGAGCACCGATGTCACTGTTCAAACAATTGCTGCTAGCTATTTGCTTGTTCCTCGTCGTTGCCTTCAGTGGCAGCTTCATGGTCAGCCTGGAAAGCTCACGTAGCCAGTATGTGAACCAGCTGCGTTCCCATGCTCAGGATGCGGCGACCGCCCTGGCCTTGTCGCTGACGCCGAATATCGACGACCCGGCGATGGTCGAGCTGATGGTCAGCTCGATTTTCGACAGTGGCTATTACTCCAGCATCAAGGTGGTCGACCTGCAGTCCAATGCGGTGTTGGTCGAGCGCCACGCCGAGCCTGACCGCGGCGGTGTGCCAGCCTGGTTCATCGGCATGATCGGCCTGGAGCCTGCGGGAGGTGACGCGATCGTCAGTCGTGGTTGGCAGCAGGCGGCGCGAGTCGAAGTGATCAGCCACCCGATGTTTGCCCTGGCCAAGCTGTGGCAGAGCGCGCTGGGCAGCCTGGGCTGGCTGTTGCTGTGTGGCGCGGTGAGTGCAGTGCTTGGCGCATTGCTGCTGCGCCGGCAGCTGCGCCCGCTGGATTACATGGTCGAGCAGTCGCATGCGATCGCCCGGCGCGAATTCCTCAGCCTGCCCGAGCTGCCGCGCACCCCCGAGCTGCGCCGCGTGGTGCAGGCGATGAACCAGATGGTCGAGAAGCTCAAGGCGCTGTTCACCGAGCAGGCCGAGCGCAGCGACAAGCTGCGGGCCGAGTCCTATCAGGACAGCCTGACCGGGCTGGCCAACCGGCGCTACTTCGAGATGCAACTGGCAGCCCGCGTCAGCAACATGGAAGAAGCCCGCGCCGGTTACCTGTTGTTGCTGCGGGTGATGGACCTGGCTGGCCTCAACGCGCGCATGGGCGGACAGCGCACCGACCAGTTGCTGCAGGCAGTAGGTGAGCAGCTACGCCGCACCTGTGCCAGCTTCCCGCAGACCAATGACCTGATCACCCGTAGCCGCGGCGGTGAGTTTGCAGTGCTGGCGCCGGGCATGGTCCACGAAGAAGCGATCCAGCTGGCCCAGGCGCTGGAAGCTACCTTGCACAGCCTGCACGAAACCGGCGCCAGTGATGTCGACCCGGTCGCCTGCATTGGCCTGGCGCCGTACAACCCGGGTGACGCGCCACAAGCCTTGTTGAAACTGGCCGACGAAGCGTTGGCCCGTGCCGAGAGTCAGCCGGCACCCGGTTGGGTGTGTCTGGAGCAGGGCGTCGCGGCGCAGGCTGCAGACAGCCATCATGCCTGGCATGCGCGGTTGGATCAGGCCCTGAGCAGCGGCCAGTTCGAGCTGTACTTCCAGCCCGTGGTCGCCAGCGAGGCGCCTGCACAGATCCTCCATTACAAAGTGATCTCGCGGCTGCATGACGAGCAGGGCGAGGCGCTGGCGGCGGGCCGCTTCCTGCCGTGGCTGGAGCGCTTCGGTTGGGTGCCACGGCTTGACCTGCTGGTGCTGGAGAAAGTCCTCAAGCATGTGCAAGGTCATCAGGAGTCGCTGTCGCTGAGCCTGTCGGCTGCAACCCTGGCCGACCCGCAAACGCTGCAGCGGGTGTTTGATCTGCTGGCCCAGCACCGTGCGCTGGGGCCGCGCCTGACCTTTGAGCTGGCTGAAGAGCAATTGCCCGATCAGGCCGCCCTGGAGCAGTTGACCCGCCGCCTGCATGCGCTGGGCTTCGGCCTGGCGCTGCAACGCTTCGGTGGTCGTTTCAGCATGATCGGCAACCTTGCCCATCTGGGCCTGGCCTATCTGAAGATCGACGGCAGCTATATCCGCAGCATCGACCGCGAGCAGCACAAACGCCTGTTCATCGAGGCCATTCAGCGTGCGGCGCACAGCATCGACCTGCCGCTGATTGCCGAGCGGGTCGAGACCGAGGGTGAGTTGCAGGTACTGCGCGAGATGGGCGTGCAGGGTATTCAGGGGCAACTGGTGGGTGAACCCGCGCCCTGGCGTTGACTGCCCGGGGCCGCTGCTGGCCCCTCAGATCAAGCCGCTGGTGTCGTCCTCGTCGATCAGGCTGTTCAGGCTGCCCAGCGACTTGCGCGCTGTGGAGCGGTTGAGCAGCTTGGACTGCGCGCCTGCCGGCAGGTCGGTGATGCTGAGCACGCCCTTGGTGGTCAGCACTTCGATCAGGTCTTCGAGCACACGGATCATGTCCAGGTCGCTCTGTTTGAGCTGCTTCAGGCTGTTTTCAACCTGATCGCCAGCAAACCACTCCTGGATTTCGGCGCTGTCGGCAGGGACCATCTCGTGGTACTGCTCGAACTCGGCGGCTTCCACCCGCAGCAACTGGCCCTTCTCGTCGCGTTGCACGTAGAACATGACATCCCTCCGATTTTCCTGAATCCCTGCTCTGACTAGCCAGCATAGGCAACAAGGCCCACTTGAGCTAACTACTCGCGTGGGCCTGCGTTGTTGCGGCTACCGATCAGCGCTCGCGCAACGCCTCTGCACGAGCTTTGACAATCGGTTTGAGCAGGTAGCTCATGATGGTTTTCTTGCCGGTCATGATGTCGACCGTGGCAACCATCCCAGGGATGATTAACAGCGGCTTCTCGTCGGTACCCAGATGACTGCGGTCGGTGCGCAGGCGGATCAGGTAGTAGGTGGTCTTCTTGTCTTCGTCGGTGATGGTGTCGGCACCGATCTGCTCCAGCTTGGCCTTGAGGCCGCCATACACGGTGTAGTCGTAGGCGGTGAACTTGACCGTGGCTTCCTGGCCCGGGTGGAGGAAGGCGATGTCCTTGGGCAGGATCTTCGCCTCGACCACCAGGGTATCGTCCAGCGGCACGATCTCGACGATGTCGCTGCCAGGCTGGATCACACCGCCGATGGTGTTGACCAGCAGCTGCTTGACAATGCCGCGCACCGGCGAAGTCACCAGGGTGCGGTTGACACGGTCATCCAAGGCCTTGCTGGTGGCGGTAGCCTTGCTCAGCTCGGTGCGGGCCTCGTTCAGCTGAGTCAGCGCGTCGCTGCGGAATTTGCCGCGGGTCTCTTCGATTTTGCTCTGCACTTCCTTGATCGCCGCTTCAGCACGCGGGATAGCCAGAGAGGTGGCGTCCAGTTGGCCGCGCACCTCGACTTCCGAACGGCGCAGGCGCAGCACCTCGACCTGGGACACTGCGCCCTGGGCTACCAGAGGCTCGGACATGCCGATTTCCTGACGCAACAATTGCAGACTGTTGGCGTACTGAGCGCGCTTGGAGGTGAACTCGCGCAGTTCTTGCTGGCGCTGCACCAATTGCTGCTCAAGGCCGCCGATTTCATCGCGCAATTGCTGGCGGCGGCTCTGGAACAGCGACTCTTCGTTGCTCGCCTGTTGCGGTGCGGCTTTGCGCAGAACATCGTCGATCTGCAGCGCACGGCCTTCGATCTCGGCGTTCAAGCGCTCGACCCGCATGGCCATGGCCAAGCGATCGGCTTCGGTCTCGCCGACGTTGGAGGCGAAGCGGGTCTCGTCCAGACGCAGCAAAGGTTGGCCGATCTCGACGATCTGCCCTTCCTTGGCGAAGATTTCGGAAACGATACCGCCCTCCAGGTTCTGGATCTTCTGCAGCTTGGACGAAGGGATGGCCTTGCCCTCCCCGCGGGTCACTTCGTCGATGTGAGCGAAGCTGGCCCAGATGATCAGGAACAGGAAAAACGCGATCACCCCCCAGATGGTCATGCGCACCACCCGCGGCGCATCCTCGACCAGCGACTTGCGCACCTCGGGCAAAGGCGCACCGGCCAGTGACTCCGAGCCTTTGAAGTAGCTGCGCAAGCTCTCTTTGAAGCCGTTTACATCCAACTTACGCGACACTGATCTGCCCCTTTTTCAGCGCATCCATGACCGAGGCTTTCGGGCCGTCGGCAACTACTTGTCCACGGTCGATCACGATGAGCCGGTCGACCAGCGACAGCAGCGAGGCGCGGTGGGTGACCAGAACCACGGTCTTGTGTTCGACAAACGCCTGCAAGCGCTGCTTGAGGCGCTCTTCGCCAGTGTTGTCCATGGCGCTGGTAGGCTCGTCGAGCAGCAGGATCTGCGGGTTGAGCAGCAATGCCCGGCCCAGTGTGACGTTCTGCCGCTGGCCCCCGGACAGGTTCTGCCCGCGCTCGCCCACCTGCAGCTCGTAACCATCCGGGTGCAGCCTGGCGAATTCGTGCACCCCGGACAGCTCAGCCGCCTGCAGGATCAGTTCGTCCTCGACATAGCGCGCACCGCTGACCAGATTGTCGCGCAAGGTGCCGGCCAGCAACTGGATATCCTGCGGCACGTAACCGATGTTGTGGCGCAGCTCGCTGACGTCGATCTGGCGGATGTCCACGCCATCGACCAGCAGCGAACCGTTGTCTGCTTCGTACAGGCCGACGATCAGCTTGGCCAGCGAGCTCTTGCCCGAGCCGCTGCGGCCGATGATGCCGATTTTCTCGCCCGGGCGGATGTTCAGGTTGATGCCCTTGAGCGCCTGGTTCTGCTGGTTCGGGTAGGTGAAGTCGACCCCGCGGAACTCGATCGAGCCCTGCAGTACCTGGCGGCTCAGCGGGCGCTCTTCGAAATTGCGCTCCTGCGGCAGGTCCATCATCTGGTCGGTAGCGACCATGGTTACCCTGGCCTGCTGATAACGTGCCAGCAAGCCGTTGAGCTGGCCCAGCGGGCCCAGTGCACGGCCGCTGAGCATGTAGCAGGCCACCAGGCCGCCCATGCTCAGGTTGCCATCGATGATCTGGTAAACGCCCACGCAGATCAGCGCCACGCCAGCCAGTTGCTGGATCAGCATGGTGATATTCATTGCCAGGCCCGACAGCACCTTGACCCGCAGCTCGAGGCGGCTGAGGGTGCCCAGGGTCTGCTCCCACATGTACTGGCGCTCGCTCTCGGCATTGTTGACCTTGACCGCATCGAGGCCGGCGAGGGTTTCGATCAGGCTCGACTGGCGCTCGGAAGCCAGCGCCATGGTCCGCTCCATGGTCGACATCAGCGGCTTCTGCAGCGCATAGCCGATGCCCAATGCCAGCGGGAAGGCAATGATCGGGATCCACACCAGATGGCCGCCGAGCATAGCGATGACGATCAGGATCAGAATGGTGAACGGCAGGTCGATCAGGCTGGTCAGGGTCAGCGAGGCGAGGAAGTCACGCAGGCTCTGAAACTCGTGGATGTTCTGGGCGAAGCTGCCCACCCGTGCCGGGCGATGCTTCATCGACATGCCAACGATGCGCTCGAACAGCGTGGCCGACACGATCAAGTCGGTTTTCTTGCCGGCCAGGTCCAGGCACAGGCTGCGCAGCAACTTGAGCACCAGGTCGAACACGTAGGCACCGGCAATGCCGATGGCCAGCACCCACAAGGTCGAGGTGGCCTGGTTGGGTACGACCCGGTCGTAGACGTTCATCACGAACAACGGTGCAGCCAGAGCGATGATGTTGATCACCAGGCTGGCGGCGATTGCATCGATGTACAGCCACTTGCTGCGTAGCAGCGTGTCGCGGAACCACGAGCGGGTACGCGGGATCAGGTTGCCGTGGGTAACGTCGAATTTGTGCTGTGGCTGGGCAAAGAAGACTTTGCCACTGTAGTCACCCAGCAGCGCCTCGCGGCTGACCAGGACTTCGCCACCGTCGCTCTCGCTGAGCAGCAAGCGCGCGGTGTCGTCGTTTTCCCAACCGAGCAGCACCGCACTGCGGCCCTCGTTGAGCAGCAGCATGGCGGGCATGGCGATGGCCGGGATCTGCTCCAGCTTGCGTTGCAGCAAGCGCCCCTGCAGGCCGGCCCGGGCGGCAGCGCGCGGCAGCAGTTCGGCGTTCAGGCGCTGGGACGGCAAGGGCAGCCCAGTGGTCAACATGGCCCGGCTGGCCGGCTTCTGGTGCAGAACACACAGGGTCAGCAGGCTATCCAGTAGAGGATCGTCATGCTGGCTGCGTGGATCGTGACTGAGTTGGACTCGACTGACTTCGGATTCCACGCGGCGCTCTCTTCAGACCTTGCGGTGTTTGGGATGATGCCCACCCTGGCTCTCGGCCGGGCGGTGCACGTGCGGTTTCATGTCATTTTGCACTGATGGCCATGGGCGCGACCACCCCGCGATAAGGCACGGCAGGCTGATGACTACAGCCGGCCAGTGTACAGCTTGATAGCAATCGGATTGCCATCGGTTTAGCAGACCAGCCAATTGAGTGTTTATCGGCTGAATAATTGAAATCTTCATCATTCAGGCTGCCCGGCCATGGTTTTTCGGACCATTTTCCAGTCAGCCTGGCATGCGCAATGCTTGTAATCCAGCACCGCCTTATAGCAGTCAAAACAACGGCACGTTTTTTATTTTTTTGTTGTCTGCAAACCTTGTTCCAAATCATTGGTCAGGTCGCTTTTGGCTGCTAGGTCAGATGGCGCAAGGCATCGGAATACGTGGCCTAAGCGGTTTTTTTACGGGAGGCCGCTGGCAGCTGGCGGGTGATGAAAATATCAATGTGACATTACCGGTGTGATTGTTTAGGATGACGCTGTTTAGGTCAATACTTTGGCATATGCTTAATAGCTAAAAGTAATAGACATATATTTGACGTCAAAAAGTTATATTAAAAGTTACCTTGCATTAGCAGCAATTTCAGCCTGCTAGGCATGAAGCCAATAGATTGGCTAGATCCGGAGAGTCCAATGAGCAGTGTTGTTGCCATCGTCAAAAGCATTGTTGGCCAGGTCATCGCAATATCCCCAGAAGGCTTTCGTCGCATTCTGATCGAAGGCGACCGCTTGATGGCGGGCGAGCAAGTGTTGACCGGCCCAGGTGGCGCGGTAACCCTGGAACTGGCCGATGGCCGCATGCTCGACCTGGGCCGCGACTCGCAGTGGAGTGCGGACGCTCCGGACAGCAGCACCGATCTGAGTCAGGCCACCGCACAGGCAGCGCCCTCGGTCGAAGAACTGCAACAGGCCATCGCCGCTGGTCTCGACCCTACCACCGAGCTTGAAGCGACGGCGGCGGGCCCGACTGCAGCCGGTAACGGTGGTGCGGCGGGTGGCGGTCACTCTTTTGTAATGCTTGAGGAGACCGCTGGTGCGGTCGACCCGACCATTGGTTTCCCGACCGGCCCAATCGGCTTCCAGACGCTTGCCGCTGATCTGGAGACCGGCGCTGTCGATACCAACGTCAACGATGCCACCCCGACTGCTCCGACTGTGACTCCGCCGGTTACCACGCCGGTTGCCACCGGGGTGACATTGACCGCTACGCCATCGATCACCGAAGCGGGCGGCGTGATTGTCTACACCGCAACCGTCGGTCAACCACCGCTGACTGACCTGACCATTACACTCTCCAACGGCCAGGTCATCGTCATCACCGCAGGCCAGACCACTGGCACGGTCAATGTCGATATTCCGCCTAACGACACGCCTTACATCGATGGCAGCGAGATTTCTGTAACCATCACCGGCACCACCGGTGGCGGCGGCCTAGTCGTTACGCCGAACCCAACTCCGGCGGTCACCCAGATCGTCGACACCATCGACACCACGACGGTATCGGTAACCGGCCAGCCTGCGAAAGAAGGCGACCCTAACCTGACCTTCGAATTCCAGCTGAGCAACCCGCCCCAGGCCGGTAGCCCGACCACCTTGACCGTGAACGTGGGCGGTACCAACTACACCGTTACCGTTGATGCCAGCGGTAAAGGCACGCTGGTGATCCCGAATACCAACGGCAGCGATGTCTACATCGATCCGTCTTCGGTTACCGCAACTGTGACCGGCGTAAATGGTGGCAACTTCGAGGCCGTCGACCTGGCGGGCGCGACCACCACTGTCACTGTCGAAGACACTATCGACACCACGACTGTTGCCGTGACCGCGGTGCCAGCAAAGGAAGGCGATACCAACCTCACCTTCAACTTCCAGCTGAGCAACCCGCCGCAGGCTGGCAGCACCACGACCCTGACCGTTAACGTTGGTGGCACTAACTACACCGTTGATATCGATGCCTCCGGCAAAGGTACTCTGCAGGTCCCGAACACCAACGTTGAAGATGTCTACAAAGACGGCAGCGAAGTCACTGCGACCGTCACTGCGGTCAACGGCGGTAACTTCGAAGCTGTTGATCTGACTGGCGCGACTACCACCGTTGCCGTCGAAGACACCATCGACACCACTACCGTGGCCGTCACTGCCGAAGCTGCGAAGGAAGGCGATGCAAACCTCACCTTCAACTTCCAGCTGAGCAACCCGCCTCAGGCTGGCAGCACCACCACCCTGACAGTTAACGTCGGTGGTACTAACTACACCGTTGATATCGATGCTTCGGGTAAAGGCACCTTGCTGGTGCCTAACACCAACGGCGCAGATGTTTACATCGATCCAAGCCAGGTCACTGCAACCGTTACTGAAGTGAACGGCGGCAACTTCGAGGCTGTTGACCTGAGTGGTGCAACCACCACCGTCACCGTCGAAGACACTATCGACACCACGACTGTTGCTGTTACCGCTGTGCCAGCTAAAGAAGGTGATGCAAACCTCACCTTCAACTTCCAGCTGAGCAATCCGCCGCAGGC
>NZ_VXCX01000024.1:0-16527 GCF_052850745.1 Pseudomonas sp. 1121_17 | reverse complement strand
TATAGCGCCCGAAGAAGGTGTACAAAATCATTAGGCCAGTTCACCTTGTGTCGCGAAAGGGCTGCGTAGCGGCCCCAGGATTTGTGCTGCACCGCAATTACAAAAAGCGGATCAGCATTCGCCGACAAGGCGCCTTTCATGCTGAAACTTCCAGCGCACGTATAACAGTGCGCTGACAAACAGGCCCAGGCTCACCAGGGTCTCCATCCAGCCAAACAGCGCCCGCGCTGGGTCGAACGCCGCTAGCACGCCTTTGATGAAGTAGATATTGACCACGAAGCAGGTCCACGCATGGGCCCGTGCGCTGCCCATCAGCATGCCTGGCAGCACCAGCAGCAGCGGGATCAATTCGACCGCAAGGATCACCTCGACCCGTGCCCCATGCAGGTTGGCAAACCACAGGTTATTGACCAGCAGCAGGGCGATCAGGCCGACCAGGCAAGCCAGGCTCAGCGCGCGGGTAAGGCGCAGCCGCGGTGCCAGCCAGGCCAGCGCTGGCAGTGGCTTGGCACGCTTAGCCACGCGCGCCACCCAAGGCCTTGGCCGTGCTCGCCAGGCGTTGCCCGAGTGCTCGGCACAGGGCTATTTCGTGGCTGTCCAGCTCGCGCTTGCCGTCGGCGCCGGCATGATGACTGGCGCCGTACGGGGTACCACCACCGCGGGTTTCCAGCAGCGCCGACTCACTGTAGGGCAGGCCGGTGATGAGCATGCCGTGGTGCAGCAGCGGCAGCATCATCGACAGCAGGGTAGTTTCCTGACCACCGTGCAGGCTGGCGGTGGAAGTGAACACTCCGGCCGGCTTGCCGACCAGTTCACCACCCAGCCACAGGCTGCTGGTGCCGTCGAGGAAGTACTTCAGCGGCGCCGCCATGTTGCCGAAGCGGGTCGGGCTGCCGAGGGCAATCCCGGCGCAGTGGCGCAGGTCATCCAGGCTGGCGTACAGCGCACCGCTGGCAGGGATGTCGGGGGCGACTGCTTCGCACTCGGTGGAAATCGCCGGCACGGTCCGCAGGCGCGCTTCCAGGCCAGTCATCTCGACGCCGCGGGCAATATGCCGGGCCATCTCGCTGGTGGAGCCGTGCCGGCTGTAATACAACACCAGGATATAGGGCTCGCTCACGGCAGGATCTCCAGCACTTTTTCCGGTGGGCGGCCAATCACAGCCTTGTCACCGGCCACAAGGATCGGCCGTTCGATCAGTTTGGGATGGGCAACCATTGCCGCGATCAGCTGTGCTTCGGTCAATGCCGGATTGGCCAGCTCAAGGGCTTTGTATTCGTCTTCACCGCTGCGCAGCAGTTGCCGCGCGCTGATGCCGAGCTTGCTCAGCAGCGCCGTCAGGGTAGCGGCATCCGGTGGCGTCTCCAGGTAGCGCACGATGTGTGGAGCAAGGCCGCGTGCTTCGAGCAGCTCGAGGGCGCCGCGGGATTTCGAGCAGCGCGGGTTATGATAGAGAGTCAGATCAGTCATGACGGGTCGCATCCAGCTGGGTGTGGCGGCTATTCTAACCGCTGCGGCTGAATTACAGGTTTGAAATACTTCGAGAAGGATTGACCCATGGCAAAGCGTTTGGCGGCGGCACTGGCCATCACTGCAAGCCTGTTGCTCGGCGGTTGCGGTGCCGATTATGGCGTGGACCAGCACGGCAATACGGTAAAGGCCGAGCAGATCGAGGGGCAGTGGCTGGTGCTCAATTACTGGGCAGAGTGGTGTGGCCCATGCCGTACCGAAATCCCCGAACTGAATGCCGCCGCCAAGCAGTGGCAGGCTGATGGCATCAAAGTGATCGGGGTCAACTACGACGGGTTGCAGGGCGACGATCTCAAGCAAGCCTCGCAAACCCTGGGCATCGACTTCACCGTGCTCGCCCAGGACCCGGCCGAGCGCTACGAGCTGCCGCGCAGCGAAGCCTTGCCGGTGACCTACATCATCGACGATAAGGGCAAGGTGCGTGAACAGCTGCTCGGCGAGCAGACCCTGGAAGGGTTGCGAGAGAAGATTAAAACGCTCAAAAGGTTGTGAACCCCCCGCTTGATGGCAGGCCTGCAACTGGCAAACATACTAGTTCAGAAGTCTGTCGAACCCGGCCTTTTGCTACAAGGCAGGCCGCTGTCGTTGGCTTGTGTCATCAGTGACCCAAGCGCGACGGCGGCTTCCTTTAAAGACAGAGGCGTTGTGTTCTGAGGAGCCACTGATCGATCATTTTACGTGCAGGCGAAACACCAAGTGGAGAGTGGCCCCACTTTGAACGTTGTAATCACTGAGCGTTTTATTATCGTCAAGTTGTTGACCGCTGAAGATGAGCCGTTGTTGCTCTTTCGGAAAACCCTCCTGTTCCTCAATCTTTGCCTTTACCGCCAGAGTGGTAAAGGACGGCTCAACATCCAAGGCGAGTTCTTTATCTGTCAAGGTTTTAACAAAAATTTGCATGGCAACGCCCTCATATTCGTGGCCCTCAGTATCAGGCCACCAAGAGGTCCTCTCAACTGGCAGAAATATCAGGTACCGCTCTCTGCGCTGAGTGAAATCTGCTGTTCAGCTTTCTTCAGGCCAGAAGCGCAGCGGCTTGCCTTCAGCCGGCCAGAAACGGATCTGCTCGATTGCCGACACATCCCAGCGCTGCACGGTCTCCAGCGCCTGCAGGAAGCGCTGCTCCTGTTCCATCAGCGCGGGCGCGCAAAGCTTGCGGGTCTTGCCGACCTTGCCGAAGCTGAGCTCGTCACCCTTGAGGGTGTATGGCGCAAACCAGTGGTTGCAGCCGGCATTGCCATAGGCGCGGCCGTCTTCACCCAAGGTCAGGGTCAGGTTGCTGTAATCCATCAGCGGGCGCTCACCGATCCACTCCAGCACATAGCCTTGGTCCTGGCGCAGCGCTGACGGCTGCGAGGCGCAGCCCAGCAAGCTGCCGGCGATCAACAGCGCGCTCAGCAGGTTTTTCACTGGGCGCTCTCCTGGCAGCGTGGGCACACATGCTTGTCGCCCTTGCTGGCCCAACCCAATGCCGCTACGCGCTCACTGGCGGCTGGCTTGTGGCCTTTGCTGCCGAGCTTGGCGTCCACGGCAAATTCGAAGTCGAGCACGGCTTCACAGCTGTCGCACTTGATCTGCCAGTTGAGAATCGCCAGCTCCTTGAACGCCGGGCCGCTGGCCACGGCAACCCACTGGCCGCTCGGGTTGATCAGGTGGCGCACGCTTTCGACGGTCAGGCGCATGCTCAGGTCTTTGCTGCCCTTGAGCGTCACCAGCAGGACATCGTCCTTCTGGATCGAACCACCGTTACCGGTCACCTGGTAGCGCCCCGGCACCAGCGCGCGGCATTCGATCAGGGTGTGTTGCGGGTTGAATAGGGTATAGCGGAAATCGTGCTCGACCATGGGTCCTCCAGAAATGCCGCGTATCCTAGCATCAACTTGCGAGCAGATTCTGCGGCTTGCCTGCCGCCCAGCAGATGATGTTGTCCAGGGTGGTGTTGGCGATCGCCTGCAGCGCCTCATGGGTGAGGAAAGCCTGGTGGGCGGTGATGATCACATTGGGGAAGGTCAGCAGCCGCGCCAGCACGTCATCCTGCAGCGGCTGGTCGGAGCGGTCTTCGAAAAACAGCTGGGCTTCTTCTTCGTAGACGTCCAGGCCCAGATAACCCAGCTGGCCACTCTTGAGCGCATCAATCAGGGCCGGGGTGTCGACCAGCGCGCCGCGGCCGGTATTGATCAGCATGGCGCCGGGGTGCAGCGCCGCCAGGCTCTGGGCATTGATCAGGTGCCGGGTATGCTCGGTCAGCGGGCAGTGCAGGCTGACGATGCGCGCCTGGGCCAGCAGCTCGGGCAGCTCCAGATAACGCGCGCCAAGGGCGAGCATGTCCGGGTTGGGGTAGGGGTCATACGCCAGCAACTGGCAGCCGAAGCCGGCCATGATCCGGGCGAAGGCCAGGCCGATCTGGCCGGTGCCGATCACCCCGACGGTCTTGCCGTGCAGGTCGAAGCCGGTCAGGCCATGCAGGGTGAAGTCGCCTTCGCGGGTGCGGTTGTAGGCCCGGTGCAGGCGCCGGTTGAGGGCCATGATCAGCGCTACGGCGTGCTCGGCCACCGCGTGCGGTGAGTAAGCCGGGACCCGCACCACAGCCAGGCCCAGGCACGCGGCTGCGGCCAGGTCGACATGGTTGTAGCCGGCAGAACGCAGCGCGATCAGGCGCGTGCCGCCGGCCGCCAGGCGCTCCAGCACGTCGCTGTGCAGCTCGTCGTTGATGAACGCGCAGACCACTTCGTAGCCATCGGCCAGCGGCGCGGTGTCGACGGTCAGGCGCGCAGACTGATAGTGAAGGTCCAGGTCGCTGTCGCGGCATACCTGGCTGAAGCTTTCCTGGTCGTAGTGCTGGCTGCTGAACAAGAGAATGCGCATGGCAGAGGTCCTTTGCGGCTGAGCAGGGCAGTGTAGCCAGCCTGGCGTGGGGCGTATTGACCCAGGCCAGCGTAGCTGGCGCGGGTCACACGCTCAGCTGAGCCTGCTCGGCTAACCGTTCGATAGCCTGGTCGAGTTCATCAAGCGCCTGCATGGCCTGCGGGCTGTCCTGCTTGAGCAGGGTTTCACTGCGCTGGCAGGCCGCACGCAACTGCGGCACGCCGCAGTAGCGCGAGGCGCCATTGAGGCGATGTACCCGCTCGATCATCGCCTCGCGATCACCCGCCACCCGCGCCACCTGAATGGCTACGCGATCAGACTCCAGCGAATCGAGCAACATGCGCAGCATGTCCGCTGCCAGATCAGCCTTGCCGGCTGCCAGGCGCAAGCCTTCTTCGGGGTCGAGCACCTTCAGCTCGCTGCTTTCCGGCAATCGCTCCAGCGGCTGCTCCTGCTGCGGTGGGGCCAGGTTGAGGCCGGTCCATTTCATCACCACCTGGGCCAGCTGGCGCTCGCTGATCGGCTTGGTCAGGTAGTCATCCATGCCGCTGTGCAGCAGGGCACGTTTCTCGTTGGCCATGGCATGCGCGGTAAGGGCGACGATGGGCAGCGGGTTGCCGGTCTGGCCGCTTTCCCACCTGCGGATCTGCTCGGTGCAAGCGCGGCCGTCCATGCCCGGCATCTGCACGTCCATCAGCACCAGATCGAACGCTTCGTCCTGCACCGCCTCGACCGCGGCATAGCCGTTGTCGACCGCCAGCACTTCGGCGCCGAGGCCCTCGAGCAGTGTCTGTACCAGCAGCAGGTTGGCTGGGTTGTCGTCGACGCAGAGGATCTTCGGCATGCGCTGGCTGCCCGGCATACGCACTTCGCTCAGCTGCCGGCGCGGCTGGATCAGCTCCAGCAGCAGCCGGCGCAGCTTGCGCGTGCAGGTAGGCTTGGACAGCAGCTGGCCGTGCGGGTTGGGCAAGCTGGGATGATACAAGCCCTGCTCGGTGGTCGGGCAGAGCACCACGCACAGGCATTGCAGGCGTTCCAGCTGCTGGTTGTACTGGCCGAGCAGCTCGGGCGAGAGGTTGTTCAGGTTGGCGCCGAGCACGGCAAATTCGAACGGTTGCCCGGCCTGATGGGCGGCTTGCACGCCTTGCACCAGTTGCTCGAACGAGGCGAATACGCTGACACTCAAGCCGCAGTCCTGCAGCTGGTGCTCCAGCGCCTGGCGGGCCAGCTCATGGCCGTCGACGATGGCCGCACGGCGACCCAGCAGCGCTTGCAGCGGCAGTTCCGAGCCATCGTCGTGGGCCTTGGGCAGATTGAGGCTGATCCAGAACTGCGAGCCCTCGCCGGGCGCGCTGTCGACGCCGATTTCGCCGCCCATCTGCTCGATCAGGCGCTTGGAGATGACTAGCCCAAGGCCGGTACCGCCGGGCTGGCGCGACAAGGAGTTGTCGGCCTGGCTGAAAGCCTGGAACAGCGTGCGCACGTCCTGCGGGGTAAGGCCAATGCCGCTGTCCTGCACGCTGATGCGCAGCTGCACATGTTCACCCTGTTCGTCTTCGAGCATCGCCCGCACGACGATAGTGCCTTCGCGGGTGAACTTGATCGCGTTGCTGACCAGGTTGGTGAGGATCTGCTTCAAGCGCAGCGGGTCACCGATCAGCGACAGCGGCGTATCCCGATAGACCAGGCTGAGCAGCTCGAGCTGTTTGGCGTGGGCGGCTGGGGCGAGAATGGTCAAGGTGTCCTGGATCAGGTCACGCAGGTTGAACGGGATGCTGTCGAGCACCAGCTTGCCGGCCTCGATCTTGGAGAAATCGAGTATCTCGTTGATGATCCCCAGCAGGTTGTCGGCAGACTGCTCGATGGTGCCGAGATAATCCAGCTGACGCGGCGCCAGTTCGCTCTTCTGCAGCAGATGGGTAAAGCCGAGGATGCCGTTGAGCGGGGTGCGGATCTCGTGGCTCATGTTGGCGAGGAACTCGGACTTGATCCGGCTGGCCTCGAGGGCCTCCTTGCGTGCCATGTCCAGCTCGATGTTCTGGATTTCGATGGTTTCCAGGTTCTGGCGCACGTCTTCGGTGGCCTGGTCGATGCTGTGCTGCAATTCTTCATGGGCGCTGTGCAGGGTCTCGGCCATGCGGTTGATGCCAGCCGCCAGCTCGTCCAGCTCATGGCTGCCCATGGCCGGCAGGCGCGCTTCGAGGTTGCCGTCCTTGAGCTGAGTGACCGCCTCCTTGATCCGCCTGATCGGGTCGTTGATGGTGCGGCTCATGCGCAGGGCGACCAGTGCGGTCACGATCAGGCAGGCGAGAATCAGCAGCACGCTGGTGAACAGGTTGCGGTAACCGCGCAGCAGGGTGCCGTCATGCGACAGCTCGATTTCCACCCAGCCGAGCAGGCGCTCGGCTTCAGCCGGCACTGCGTCAGCGGCCAGGTCGCGGTGATGGCCGAACACCGGCATCAGGTAGCGGGTGGCGTCATTGCCAGTGCGTTGCAGCAATTGGGTGCCGCTGCCGCCGCTGGGCGGCTGGTTGAGCATGCTCGGCCCGGCATGGGCCAGCTGGGTGCGCTGTGGGGTCAGGAACACCACCGCGCGCACGTCGCTTTGCTCCAGCGCCTGGCCGGCAATCCTTTCCAGCTGGTCAGTGGCATGGCGGGCGAGGGCGGGCGCCGCCAGCGGCGCCAGTTGTTCGGCAATCATCTTGCCGCGCTGGAGCAACTGGGTACGCAGCTCGTTTTGTTGCAGCCAGGTGAAATAGATGCCCAGCACCAGTGCCATCAAGGTAGCCGGCAGCAGCGCCAGCAACATGACCCGGCTTCTGATTCCCAAACGATCGAGCACACTCGCCTCCTGTGATGTGCCTGATGGCCGTCGCCGAGCGGGACGGAATAGTTGCCGAACGTTACTCCGGCTGCGGGCGTAAAGCGATCATTTCAGCGCCCCAGGCGGGCTGGCAGGCTGCGCTTGCAGCCGGAGGCGCTAATGGTTTGGTCGTAATCCAGTTGCCTAGCCTTGAGTTACTGGCCAATAATCGCGTAATTGAGAATCAATGCCAGAAGCCAATGAATCCCGTAGCCATTCACCACTCAAACATTCTCGCCATCGAAGACGACCCGGTCCTCGGCGCCTACCTGCACGAAGAATTGCAGCGCGGTGGGTTTCAGGTGACCTGGTGCCGCAACGGCCTTGACGGTCTGGAAACAGCAGGCCGGCAGGTGTTCGATGTGGTCCTGATGGATATCCTCCTGCCGGGGCTGAACGGCCTCGATGCACTCGCGCAGCTGCGACGCAAAAGCGCTACGCCAGTGATCCTGATGTCGGCCCTGGGCGCTGAAGCGGACCGTATCACCGGCTTTCAGCGCGGCGCCGATGACTATCTGCCCAAGCCCTTCAGCATGGCCGAGTTGCAGGTGCGCATCGAGGCGATCCTGCGCCGGGTTGAGCTGGAGCGCCGGCGCCAGGCACCGCAACCTGTCGATCCAGGCGAGCTGCGCTTTGATGACGCTATCAGCGATGTTTGCCTCGGCTCCAACTGGGCCGGCCTGACCCCCAGCGAATATCGCCTGCTGGACACCCTCTACCGCAGTCCGGACGAGGTGCTGAGCAAGCCCCTGCTGTATCAGCAAGTGTTGCAGCGGGGTTACTCCCGCCACGATCGCAGCCTGGACATGCACGTCAGTCAGATCCGCCGCAAGCTCAAGGCGGTCGGTTACCACGAGCGGCAGATCGTCACCGTTTGGGGCAAAGGTTATGTGCTCAGCGCCGGCGAGGGCTGAACCATGCTCGATCGACACTCGTTGTTCTGGCGCCTGGCGATTTTGCTGGTGGGCTTTTGCCTGTTGATGATCGGCCTGAGCTACAGCTGGGGCCGCTACATGGAAACCCAGAACGCATTTCTTTCCAAGCCCGCCCAGCAACTGCTGCAGGCCTACGCGGTCGAGGCTGAGCAGGCCTGGCACGAGGGCGGCCAGGCCGGCATCGATCAATGGTTGCAAGGCATGCGCGCCCGTGAGCAGGGCTTTGTCGGCGTCATCAACAGCCACCTGCACAGCTTGAGCAGCATCCCGCTGACGGCCGAACAGACCCAGCGCCTGACCCGCCTGCGCCAGGTCGACTGGCCGATGAGCCGACGCAGTGTCGATCAACCGTGGCTGCGCTTGCCGTTCACCGACCCCGCCGCGCAGGCCATGCTGGTCATCGAATTGCCCAAGCGGCTCAATCCTGGACAGTACCTGTGGCTGTGGCGGATCCTGATCAACGGCGTGATTCCCGGCCTCTTCACCTTGCTCCTGTGCGTCGGCTTGTACCGCATGCTGATCGTGCCGTTGAACCAGCTGCGCGAGCAGGCCAATGCCTGGCGCGCCGATCAGCTCACGGCGCGGCTGGACGCGACCACCATGGGCCGGCATGACGAGCTGGGTGAGCTGGCGCGTGCCTTCGACCAGATGGCCGAGCGCCTTCAAGGCACAGTGGCCTTGCAGCAACAACTGCTGCGCGACCTGTCCCACGAAATGCGCACGCCGCTGAGCCGCCTGCGGGTGGCCGGCGATGGCGAGGCTGACCTTGGGCGCCTGCGCGAGCGCGTCACGCGGGAGGTCGATTGCATGCAGCAACTGGTCGAAGACACCCTGCAACTGGCCTGGCAGGACGCCGAACGGGCGCCGATGAACCTCGAACCGATCCAGCTGCAGGCGCTGTGGGACATGCTCGCCGAGGATGCCTGCTACGAAAGCGCCTGGCAGCCTGCACGTCTGCGCTGTGAATTGCCGGCCACTTGCTGGGTGCAGGGCAACCTCAACCATTTGGCTCAGGCCGTGGAAAACCTGCTGCGTAATGCCATTCGTCATTCGCCTGGCGACGGCGTGATCACCCTCGGCGGCCGGCGTGAGGGCAGTTACTGGCGGATCTGGCTGGAAGACCAGGGCGGCGGCGTGGCCGAGGACGATCTGGAGCGTATCTTCGCGCCGTTTTCGCGGCTGGACGGATCGCGCCCCGGCGACGGCGGTTTTGGCCTCGGCCTGAGCATCGCCCGCGGCGCCATTCAACGCCAGGGCGGGACGCTGTGGGCCGAGAACGGCAAACGCGGCCTGCGCCTGTGCATGCGCCTGCCTGCACACGTCGAAGCGAGCGAATCGGCGCCGGCACAGCTGCTATATAGCTGACAGCTATATCGACCACAGATTGCGTGATATGGCCGGCAAGGGAATGCCGGTATGATAGGCGCCCCTGTCGTTTTGATTGCGAAAGACACCATGACTCTGCAGTACCCAACCATCGCCGATTGCGTCGGCAATACGCCTCTGGTTCGCCTGCAGCGCCTCGCAGGTGCGACCAGCAATACCTTGTTGCTCAAGCTCGAAGGCAACAATCCGGCCGGCTCGGTCAAGGACCGCCCGGCACTGTCGATGATCACCCGCGCCGAATTGCGCAACCAGATCAAGCCCGGTGACAGCCTGATCGAAGCGACCTCCGGTAACACCGGCATCGCCCTGGCCATGGCTGCGGCGATCAAGGGCTACAAAATGATCCTGATCATGCCCGACAACTCCACTGCCGAGCGCAAGGCAGCCATGACCGCGTATGGCGCCGAGTTGATTCTGGTGAGCAAGGAAGAGGGCATGGAAGGCGCCCGCGATCTGGCCGAAAAGCTTCAGGCCGAAGGCCGCGGGTTGATCCTCGATCAGTTCGCCAACGGCGACAACCCGTTGGCCCACTACACCAGCACCGGCCCGGAGATCTGGCAGCAGACCCAGGGCAGCGTCACTCATTTCATCAGTTCGATGGGCACCACCGGCACCATCATGGGCTGCTCGCAGTACCTCAAGGAGCAGAACCCGGCGGTGCAGATCGTTGGTCTGCAGCCCATGGACGGCTCATCGATCCCCGGCATCCGGCGCTGGCCTGAGGAATATCTGCCGAAGATATTCGACGCCACTCGAGTTGATCAGGTGATCGACATGTCCCAGGCTGAAGCTGAACACGTCACCCGCCGCCTTGCCCGTGAAGAGGGCATTTTCTGCGGTGTGTCCTCTGGTGGTGCGGTGGCCGGCATGTTGCGCCTGTCGCAGCAGGTGGAAAACGCCGTGATGGTCGCGATCGTCTGCGACCGCGGTGATCGTTATCTTTCCACTGGCCTGTTCGACGCGACCTGATGACCAAGAAAAGTAAAGGCGGCCTGCGCTTCCAACCGGCCGGCGGCGATCGTGCTGCGCAAGTTCCCGTAGGCAAGAAGCAGCGCCTGGACATTGAGCGCCTGGCCGGTGATGGCCGCGGCATCAGTTTTCATGAAGGGCGTACGTGGTTCGTCAGCGGCGCCCTGGCCGGCGAAGCGGTCGAAGCGCGGGTGCTTGGTGCCCGTGGCAAGATCGTCGATGCGCGCCTTGAGCGGGTCCTGCAAGCCAGCCCCGAGCGGCGCCCGGCGCCGTGCCGGCACTATGATCGTTGTGGCGGCTGCAACCTGCAGCACTTGCCGCACGCCGAGCAGCTGGCGCTCAAGCAGCGCATGCTTGCCGAGCAGTTGCAGCGGGTGGCCGGGATCCAGCCAGAGCAATGGGCAGCGCCGTTGTCCGGGCCTGAATTCGGCTACCGCCGACGCGCGCGGATTGCCGTGCGCTGGGACGTCAAGAACCGTCAGCTGGAAGTCGGTTTCCGTGCCGAGGCCAGCCAGGCGATCATCGCCATCGACGAATGCCCGGTGCTGGTACAGCCCTTGCAAACGATCCTGCGGCATTTGCCGACGGTGTTGCGCAGCCTGAACAAACCGCAGACGCTGGGCCATGTCGAGTTGTTCAGCGGCAGCGCCGAGGCCGTCTTGCTGCGCCATGTGGCGCCGCTGCCGGAAGACGACCTTGCACGGCTGCAGGCCTTCTGCAAAGAGGCGGGCGCCCAGCTATGGTTGCAAGGGGAGGGTGAGCCTGCGCCGGTCGAGGCCGGGCAGAGCCTCGGTTTCACTTTGCAGCCGTGGCAGATGCAGCTAGCGTGGCGCCCGGGCGATTTTGTTCAGGTCAACGCCCAGGTCAATGCGGCCATGATCGAGCAGGCCCTGGCCTGGCTCGCACCGCAGCCTGACGAGCGTGTGCTGGACCTGTTCTGCGGCCTGGGCAACTTTGCCCTGCCGCTGGCCAGGCAGGCCCGCGAAGTGGTGGCGGTGGAAGGCGTGCAGGCGATGGTCGAGCGGGCGGCAGCCAATGCTCGTGACAATAATGTGCATAACGCGGCGTTTTTTCAGGCCGATTTATCTCAACCTCTGGCAGGTGCCGAATGGGCCGCCGAGGGTTTTTCTGCGGTACTCTTGGACCCACCGCGCGACGGTGCTTACGAGGTGGTGCAAGGCATCGCCCGCCTCAAGGCCAAGCGGCTGGTGTATGTCTCGTGTAACCCGGCGACGCTGGCGCGTGACGCGCAGGTGCTGGTCGCCCAAGGGTACCGGTTAACAAGGGCCGGGATTCTCGACATGTTTCCTCAGACGGCGCATGTCGAAGCCATGGCGTTATTCGAAGTGGGCTAGCCAACGCTGGCCCTCTTGGTGCGGCTTCCAGGGAATGGTAGGCGCACGGTGATTGTCAGTGCGGCCATGGGCTGCGCTGTATGGAAAGGTAAAGCAAAGATGGTACAGGTGAGAGTGCACCAGCCGGTCAACAGCGACGGCAGTATCAATCTCGAAGCGTGGCTGGATCATGTGGTGAGCGTCGATTCGGCGCTGGACCGGGTGAACCTGAAAGAAGCCTGCGAGTTCGCCCAGGAAGTCGAGAAGAAGGGCAACCCGGCCAAGCATTCGTGGGCGGACGGTACGTCCAGTTTCCAGGCGGGCCTGGAGATCGCCGAGATCCTCGCCGATCTCAAACTCGACCAGGATTCGCTGGTCGCGGCGGTGATCTACCGCGCGGTACGTGAAGGCAAGGTCACCCTGGCCGAGGTCGGTCAACGCTTTGGCCCGGTAGTGTCGAAGCTGATCGACGGCGTGCTGCGCATGGCCGCCATCAGTGCCAGCCTGAGCCCGCGCCAGTCGCTGGTGCTCGGTTCGCAGGCGCAGGTCGAAAACCTGCGCAAGATGCTCGTGGCCATGGTCGACGACGTCCGCGTCGCCCTGATCAAACTGGCCGAGCGCACCTGCGCGATTCGTGCGGTGAAAGCCGCCGATGAAGAAAAACGCCTGCGCGTGGCCCGCGAGGTGTTCGACATCTATGCGCCACTGGCGCACCGGCTGGGTATCGGGCATATCAAGTGGGAGCTGGAGGACCTGTCCTTCCGCTATCTTGAGCCTGACCAGTACAAACAGATCGCCAAGCTCCTGCACGAACGCCGGCTGGACCGCGAGCGCTTCATCAACGATGTGATGAACCAGCTGCAGAACGAGTTGCTGGCCACCGGCGTCAACGCCGATATCAGTGGCCGGGCGAAACATATCTATTCGATCTGGCGCAAGATGCAGCGCAAAGGCCTGGAGTTCAGCCAGATCTACGATGTGCGCGCCGTGCGCGTGCTGGTCCCGGAGATCCGCGACTGCTACACCGCACTGGGCATCGTCCACACCCTCTGGCGGCACATTCCCAAGGAGTTCGACGACTACATCGCCAACCCAAAGGAAAACGGCTACCGCTCCCTGCACACCGCAGTGATCGGCCCGGAGGGCAAGGTGCTCGAGGTGCAGATCCGCACTCACGGCATGCACGAAGAAGCCGAGCTCGGCGTCTGCGCGCATTGGCGTTACAAGGGCACCGACGTCAAGGCCAGCTCCAACCACTACGAAGAAAAGATTTCCTGGCTGCGCCAGGTGCTGGAGTGGCACGAAGAACTGGGCGACATCGGCGGCCTGGCCGAGCAGCTACGTGTCGATATCGAGCCTGACCGGGTGTATATCTTTACCCCCGACGGCCACGCTATCGACCTGCCCAAGGGCTCGACGCCGTTGGACTTCGCCTACCGCGTGCACACCGAGATCGGCCACAACTGCCGTGGCGCCAAGATCAACGGCCGCATCGTGCCGCTCAACTACAGCCTGCAGACCGGTGAGCAGGTCGAGATCATCACCAGCAAGCACGGCAGCCCAAGCCGCGACTGGCTGAACTCGAACCTTGGCTACGTCACCACCTCGCGTGCACGGGCGAAGATTGTCCATTGGTTCAAGCTGCAGGCGCGCGATCAGAACGTCGCCGCCGGCAAGACCCTGATCGAGCGCGAACTGAGCAGGCTCGGCCTGCCTCAGGTCGATTTCGATCGGTTGGCCGAAAAAGCCAACGTGAAAACCGCCGAAGACCTGTTTGCCGCCCTCGGTGCCGGTGACCTGCGCCTGGCGCATCTGGTCAACGCAGCCCAGCAGTTGCTTGAGCCGGAACGGATCGAGCAGATCGAGCTGACACCGCGCAAGCCGTCTGGCGTGCGTAACGGCAAGCGTGCCGATATCCAGATCCAGGGTGTCGGCAACCTGTTGACGCAGATGGCCGGCTGCTGCCAGCCGCTGCCCGGCGAGGCGATCGTCGGCTATATCACCCAGGGCCGCGGCGTGACCATTCACCGCCAGGACTGCGCTTCGGTGCTGCAACTGAGCGGGCGTGAGCCGGAGCGGATCATCCAGGTCAGTTGGGGCCCGGTGCCGGTGCTGACCTACCCGGTCGACATCATCATCCGCGCCTACGACCGCCCAGGCCTGCTGCGGGATGTGTCGCAGGTGCTGCTCAACGAGAAGATCAACGTGCTGGCGGTCAACACCCGCTCGAACAAGGAAGACAACACCGCCTTGATGTCGCTGACCATCGAAATCCCCGGTCTGGATGCCCTCGGGCGTCTGCTCGGGCGGATTTCGCAGTTGCCCAACATCATCGAGACGCGGCGTAACCGTACCCCTTGAAACCGCGGTGAGCCCTTCGCGGGTTATCCCGCTCCCACAGGTCGATCAGGGCCCTGGGAGCGGGCTTACCGGGACGCCGGACCGCCGCGAAAAGAGCGCAACCGAAGGACCTGCCATGACTTACACCCTTGAAGACCTGCTGCACCTCATGGCCCGTCTGCGTGACCCGCAGCATGGCTGCCCATGGGACTTGAAGCAGGACTACGCAAGCATCGTCCAACACACCATCGAAGAAGCCTACGAGGTGGCCGACACCATCGAGCGGGGCGACTTCGCCCACCTGCAAGGTGAACTCGGCGACCTGCTGTTCCAGGTTGTTTACTACAGCCAGCTGGCCCGCGAAGAAGGCCGTTTCGAGTTTGCCGGCGTGGTCGACGGCATCACCCGCAAGCTGATCCGCCGCCACCCGCATGTGTTCCCCACCGGCGAGCTGTACGCGCCGCTGGACACGCCGAGCCTGAGCGAAGCCCAGGTCAAGTTGCGCTGGGAAGAGATCAAGGCCCAGGAGCGCGCCGAACACAGCGTGCCCGAGCAGTTGTCATTGCTTGACGACGTTCCCGCGGCCTTGCCGGCTTTGTCGCGTGCCGCCAAGCTGCAAAAGCGCACGGCCACGGTCGGTTTCGACTGGCCCGACCCGCTGCCGGTGCTGGACAAGGTCCGTGAAGAGCTGGATGAAGTGCTGCAGGCCATGGCGGATAATGACGCCGATGCATTGGAAGACGAGATCGGTGACCTGCTGTTTGCCACGGTCAACCTCGCCCGCCATCTCAAGCAAGACCCGGAAAACGCCCTGCGTCGCGCCAATCGCAAGTTCGAGCGGCGCTTTCGCTTCATCGAACAGGCCTTGCGCGACAGCGGCAAGCCTATCGAATCCTGTAACCTTGATGAATTGGACGCCCTTTGGGGTGAAGCCAAACGCCAAGAAAAGAACCTGCCCAGCTGCGGCTGAGCTGTTGCATAAGTGAGTGAACATCCATGAGCCTTTCCCTTCGCGACCAATTGCTCAAGGCCGGTCTGGTTAACCAGAAGCAGGTCCAGCAGACCAACAAAGCAGAAAAGAAACAGAAGCGCCTGGAACAAAAAGGCCAGGTCGAGGTGGACGACACCCAGCAGCGTCTGGCCAAAGAGGCCATGGCGGAAAAAGCCAAGCGTGATCAGGAGCTGAATCGCCAGCAGCAGGAGAAGGCTGAGCAAAAGGCCCGGGCGGCGCAGGTCAAACAGTTGATCGAGGCGACCCGCCTGCCCAAGTTGACCACCGAGGATTACTACAATTTCGTTGACGACAAGAAGGTCAAGCGAATTGCGGTGAACGCGCTGATGCGCAGCAAACTGAGCAATGGCTCGTTGGCTGTAGTGGCGTTGGGTGGGGGTTATGAGGTGATTCCGCGGGAGGCGGCGGTGAAGATTCAGGAGCGTGATCCTGGGCGGATTCTGTTGCTCAACACGCATGTCGAGGAGGCCGATGAGGATGATCCGTATGCGGCTTACAAGATTCCTGATGATTTGATGTGGTAACCCCCGTCACGGGTGGTGTCTTTAGTTACAAAGGGCTGCTTGGCAGCCCTTTTTCATGCGGCGCCTGGTGGGGAAACTGCCAGGCGCGTTGATCGATACAGGGGCTATTGCTGGCGCTGGTTCTCGAGGGTTTCGAGTTCGGCGCGGTATTGCTGGGCTTCGTGTTCCTGGTGGAACATGCCGACCAGTTCGCCTTGCTGGTGGACGTCCCAGATCCGCACACCGGCGGCCAGGCCTTCATGGGACATTTTCGATTCGTCGCGTTCGGTTACTTGGACTGTCATCGTTGAAAACTCCACTTTGAGTTGGCTGCGGCAGAGTGTCGCAGGACTTAGTTATAGGGTTTATTAGCAGGCTAAGTAAATAAACTCGGCATGAAGGATTTTTCATCGACCCAGGGTCGCGCGCTTTCTGAGCAGCCTTGCCGGGCGCAGGGCCGGTCGGAAGCGGCTACGCAGCGTCCTTGGCTATCTCTGAGCTACTTACTGTTGCTGTGGGCAGCGCTGGCTTTGGTTCCTGTGCGGCGGGATCAGGCGTCCGGCTGGGCAGCACTTTGCCTTAGGTAGCGAACTTTCCTACACCCTTATCAGAAAACGTCTAGGTCCCTGAAAAGCGTCAGCTCGGTATGGTTGGCAGGCAAAAAAAGCCGTGAAAAAACGCGGCCCGCCCCCCGCCCCGTCGGCAACTCATCGACCCCATCGGCGACGCTTGCAGACGCTGAAAAGGACGCCACCATGATCAGCATGGACAAGCTCTTCGCTATTAATCA
>NZ_VXCX01000023.1:0-31158 GCF_052850745.1 Pseudomonas sp. 1121_17 | reverse complement strand
GTCGCGGAGTGGCCCCATATTTTCAGCTTCGCCGCCGACATCGCCGGCCCCGCTGTGCGGGCCTTTCGGACCGGTCCGGCGCCCCGGCAAGGCCGCTCCTACAGATCGCGGTGTTCGCGGTCGGTGCAGGAACGGCCGCGCCAAGCCTCAGGCTTCGTGACAGATGTGGCCATCCACTAGGGTATAACGCACCGCACTCGGCAGGCAGTGGCCGATGAACGGGCAGTTGTCGCCGCGCGACAGCCAATGCTCACCGGCCACGGTCGAGGCCTTTGGATCAAACAACACCAGATCCGCCGCACCGCCAACCTTCAGCTCACCTGCCGGCAAGCGCAGCGCCTGGGCAGGCCCGCTGGTCAGTCGCGCAAGCAAGGTCGGCAGATTCAGCAGGCCATCCTCGACCAGCGTCATCGCCAACGGCAGCAACAGCTCGACACTGCTGATCCCAGGCTCGGTCGCGCCAAACGGCGCCAGCTTGGCATCGCGCTCGTGCGGCTGGTGATGGCTGGAAATCGCCTGGATCACCCCCGACTTGACCGCTTCACGCAGGCCATCGCGATCTGCCGCGGTGCGCAGCGGTGGCTGCACGTGGTACAGGCTGGAGAAGTCGCGCAGCGCCTCGTCGGTGAGGATCAGCTGGTACAACGCCACGTCGGCCGTGACCGGCAGGCCCAGTGCCTGCGCCTGGGCAATCAGGCGGGCGCCGCGGGCGCTGGTGATCTGGGTGAAGTGCGCACGCACGCCACTTTGCTCGACCAGCAGCAGGTTGCGCGCCAGGGCGACGGTTTCGGCGCTTTCCGGGATGCCGGGCAAGCCGAGGAAGCTGGCCATCGCACCTTCGTGGGCCAGCCCGCCGAGGGCCAGGTCATGGTCCTGGGAGTGGAACACCACGGTCAGGTCGAAGGTGGCGGCGTACTCCAGCGCGCGCGCCAGGGTGCGGTTGTTGGGGATCTGCTTCAAACCGTTGCCAAATGCTACGCAGCCGGTATCACGCAGGGCCACCAGCTCGGCCAGTTGCTCGCCTTCAAGGCCCTTGGTCAGGGCGCCGATCGGGTAGACCTTGCTGTTGCCGGCTTCACGGGCACGGTCGAGCACCAGCTCGGCCACTGCCGAGGTGTCCAGCACCGGCTTGGTCTGCGGTGGGCAGCACAGGCTGGTGACGCCACCGGCGACGGCCGCGCGGGTTTCGCTGGCGATGTTGCCCTTGCGGCTGTAGCCCGGCTCGCGCAGGGCGACGTCGAGGTCGACCAGGCCCGGTGCGGCGACCAGGCCGTTGGCGTCGATACTGCGGCTGGCGCTGAAACCGGCCGGGGCGGCGCCGATGGCGACGATCTTGCCCGCTTCCAGGTGCAGGTCGCTGATGCTGTCCAGGCCGCTAATCGGATCGATGACCCGGGCGCCAAGAATACTGATGCTCACAGGGCGTGCTCCTGGTCCAGTTGTCGTTGCGTGTTCTGCCCGCTCATGGCCATCGACAGCACCGCCATGCGCACGGCGATGCCGTAGGTGACCTGGTTGAGGATTACCGAATGTTTACCGTCGGCGACTGCCGATTCGATCTCGACGCCGCGGTTGATCGGCCCCGGATGCATGACGATGGCATCCGGTTTGGCGCCGGCCAGGCGCGCGGTGGTCAGGCCGAACAGGCGGTAGAACTCGCCTTCGCTGGGCAGCAGGCCGCCGGCCATGCGCTCACGCTGCAGGCGCAGCATGATCACCACGTCGACGTCCTTGAGGCCTTCGGCGAGGTCGGTGTAGACCTTTACGCCGTACTGTTCGATGCCCACCGGGATCAGGGTTTTCGGGCCGATCACGCGGATGTCCGGGCAACCCAGGGTCTTCAGCGCGAGCATGTCGGAGCGGGCCACCCGCGAGTGCAGGATATCGCCGACGATGGCTACCGAGAGGTTCTCGAAGCTGCCTTTGTGGCGGCGAATGGCGAGCATGTCGAGCATGCCCTGGGTCGGGTGCGCGTGGCGGCCGTCGCCACCGTTGATCACGGCAACGTCCGGGCACACGTGCTCGGCGATGAAGTGCGCCGCGCCCGAGTCGGAGTGGCGCACGACGAACATGTCGGCGGCCATGGCCTCAAGGTTGCGCAGGGTGTCGAACAGGGTCTCGCCCTTGCTGGTCGAGGAGGTCGATACGTTCAGGCTGATGACGTCGGCCGACAGCCGCTGGGCCGCCAGCTCAAAAGTGGTGCGGGTGCGGGTGGAGTTTTCGAAGAACACGTTGCACACGGTCTTGCCGCGCAGCAACGGGACTTTCTTCACTGCCCGGTCGCCGACTTCAAGAAACGAGTCGGCAGTGTCGAGAATCTCGGTGAGCAGTTCGCGGGGCAAACCATCAAGCGAGAGGAAGTGGCGCAGCTGGCCCTGATCATTGAGCTGCAGCGGGCGCTTGGCGTCGAGTGGCGTCATCGCAGGGGACTCTTAAAGGGCGGAAGCGGTAGCAAGGTCCTGGCGCTCGAGGGCGAGCGGGGCCGGGCCGGTCAATTTTACCCGCTCATGGGCTGCCAGTGACAGCGTGGCGCCGAGCACGTTGGGCCGGATCGGCAGTTCGCCGGCATCCAGATCGAGCAGGCACACCAGGGTGACGCTGGCCGGGCGGCCATAATCGAACAGTTCGTTGAGGGCAGCGCGGATGGTGCGCCCGCTCATCAGCACGTCATCGACCAGTACCAGGTGCTGGCCTTCTACCTCGAACGGCAGCTCAGAGGGGCGCACTTGCGGGTGCAGGCCGTTCTGGCTGAAGTCGTCGCGATAGAACGACACATCCAGGGTGCCCAGCGGGCTGCTGTCGGCAAGCTCCTGCTGCAGCGCCTGAGCGACCCACACACCACCGGTGCGGATGCCGATGAAGCGCGGCTCGGCAATGTTGCGGCGGGCCAGGTGGGCGCGAAGGTCGACGGCCATCTGCCGGATCAACTCGGCGGGGTTGGGTAGGCTCATTGCGTGCTCCTCGGGGCGCCGGCAGACCCGGCGGCAAAGCGAAAGGTAGAATCAGTGACCGGTATTAGCCTCCAGCCAGCCCTGCAGGAGCAGCGCGGCGGCGATGGCGTCGACCGGGTTGTCTCGATAGGTACCACGCTGACCGCCACGGGCCATGCGCTCACCCTTGGCTTCGAAGGTGGTCAGGCGCTCGTCGTGGGTGTGCACCGGTAGGTTGTAGCGGCCGTGCAGGCGGTTGGCGAACTTCTGCGCGCGGGCGCTCATCTCGCTGGGGGTGCCGTCCATGTTCAGCGGCAGGCCAACGACGATAGCGTCGGGTTTCCACTCCTTGATCAGTTTTTCCACCTGGGCCCAATCCGGAATACCGTCCTGCGCACGCAGGGTGCACAGCTCGCGGGCCTGGCCGGTGATGACCTGGCCAACCGCGACGCCGATCTGTTTGGTGCCGTAGTCAAAGCCCAGCAGCAGGCGCACCTCGGCCATCAGGCGTGACCTGCCTGGCTGGTCAGCAGGCTGAGGTTGATGCCCAGCGACGCTGCTGCCGCACTCAGGCGCTGGTCGCTGGCCAGGCTGAAGATGATTTCAGGGTCGAATGGGCAGTTGAGCCAGGCGTTGTCGGCAAGTTCGGCTTCCAGCTGGCCGGCTTCCCAACCCGCGTAACCGAGAGTGATCAGGCTCTGCGCCGGGCCTTCGCCGTTGGCCAGGGCAAACAGCACATCCTGCGAGGTCGACAGCGACAGGCCTTCGAGCTCGATGGTGGCCTCATAGCTGCGCTCGCTGCTGTGCAGAACGAAGCCGCGGTCGGTCTGTACCGGCCCGCCGATGTAGATCGGTACCTGCAGGGTACTCAATGGAGGTTCCTCGTCCGGGCGCAACTGCTCGAGGATGTCTGCCAGGTTGAGTTCCTGCGGCCGGTTGACCACCAGGCCCATGGCGCCATTGGCGTTGTGCTCAACGATATAGGTCAGGGTCTGGGCAAAGTTCGGATCGGCCATGTGTGGCATGGCGATCAGGAACTGATGCTTGAGGTAACTCGGAGTGAGGTTTTTCATGGGGGTAGTGTGGCGCCAGGCGACGTCAGCTTCAAGCTGCAAGCTGTGAGAAAAAACCACTGACGCGGTTTAGTTGCTCGACAGCCGGTCGCCGCGGGCAAAGCGCCAGGTACGGATGATCTCCAAACGGTCGAATTCGGCCAGATCACCGGTAAACGGCGCGAACGGCGCGGCAAGGCGAACGATGCGCTGCGCGGCCTGATCCAGCAGCGGTTGGCCGGACGACTCCAGCACCAGCACCTCGAACAACGAGCCATCGCGGTTGATCGAAACCATCATGCGCAGGTTGCCGTAGATCTGCTGGCGACGGGCTTCGTCGGGGTAGTTGAGGTTACCGACCCGCTCGACCTTCTTGCGCCATTCCTCTTTGTACCAGGCACCTTTGTCGCGCATGGTCGAAGCCGCGTTCAAGCGGTGAATCTTGGGCCGCTTGGCATACAGCTGCTGCTCGTTGGACAGCTCGGCTTCAAGGCTGGCGATCTGACTCGACAGCTGTGAACTGTCAAATTCCGGGGTCGCCGCAGGAGGCTTGGGCTGGGCCTTGGTTTCCTTGGGCTTGGGTTCGACCTTCTGCATCTTGGCTGCCGTGGTGGCGACCGCGGCCTTCTGCGGAGCAGGCGGCGTTTCGCGCTTGGCGGCCGGCGGAGGCGTGACCTTGTTGATCTTGCTGTCCTGAAACGGCGCCAGCTCGGTGGTTTTGGGCACTGCCTTCTTGTCCAGGGTACCGCTGCCTTGCTGGTTGTCCTGGGCCTGGAAATCGGCCTTCTCGGGCGCTTTCTCGCTCTTGAAGGTTGCCAGGGTGATATCCATGGTGTGGCGGATTTCACTCGGCTTGACCACCGTGAAGCCGACCCCGAGGATCAGCGCCAGGTGCACCAGGGCAGCCAGAAACAAGGTAAAGCCAAGCCGGTCCACCGGGCGAACGCGGGGTGGCAGCAGGTCGGCAGGGATGTCAGCGGGCAGCGTCATCAGGTATCCAGCAATCGCCAGGCGGGGCAGCAGGTCAAAGGACCGGCATCATACCGCACTGAGCGATTGCGCTTCGCGTCGGTGGTCAGCGCGCCTTCAGCTTGCGATCAATGGCGTCCATCAACTGTACGCCGATCTGGGTGCCGTAGGCGTTGTCGATTTCGCGGATGCAGGTCGGGCTGGTCACGTTGATTTCGGTCAGATGCTCGCCGATCACGTCCAGGCCGACGAACAGCAGGCCCTTTTCGCGCAGGGTTGGCCCGACCTGGGCGGCGATCCAGCGGTCGCGCTCGCTCAGTTCGCGCGCTTCACCACGGCCGCCAGCAGCCAGGTTGCCACGGGTTTCGCCGCTGGCCGGGATGCGCGCCAGGCAGTACGGCACCGGCTCGCCGTCGATCATCAGGATGCGCTTGTCGCCGTCCTTGATTGCCGGCAGGTAGGCCTGCGCCATGATCTGCTGGGTGCCAAGCGCGGTCAGGGTTTCGAGGATCACCGACAGGTTCGGGTCACCGACCCGGTGGCGGAAGATCGAGGTGCCGCCCATGCCGTCCAGCGGCTTTAGGATCACATCGCCATGCTCGGCGGCAAACGCACGGATGATGTCCGGGCGGCGGCTGACCAGGGTCGGCGGGGTGCACTGCGGGAACAGCGTGGCGAACAGCTTTTCGTTGCAGTCGCGCAGGCTCTGCGGGCGATTGACCACCAGTACCCCGGCAGCTTCGGCCTGCTCCAGCAGGTAAGTGCTGTAGACGAACTCCATGTCGAACGGCGGATCCTTGCGCATCAGGATCACGTTGAGGTCGCTCAGCGGTGCGTCGATTTCAGCGTCCAGCTCGAACCACTTCTCGGGATTGGCGAATACCTGCAGTGGGCGCATCTTCGCCCGCGCCACGCCTGCGCTCTGGTACAGGTCCTGCTGCTCCATGTAGAACAGCGTCCAGCCGCGGGCCTGGGCTGCCAGCAGCATGGCCAGCGAACTGTCCTTTTTGTAGGAAATGGACGCGATAGGGTCCATGACAATCCCGAGGCGAACGCTCATGGGTGAATTCCTCTTGGCGGCAATTGACCGCGATGGCAATAGATAAAGTGGCTCAGGGTGGCGCCGAGCGCGCCGTCGGTCAAGGGGGCGGCGACGGCAAAGGCTGTCAGGATGCGTGCAGCTTCAAGCTGCACGCTATAAGCTGCTGGTAAATGCGCACAGTCGCTGGCGCAGCGCTTTTTCCGGGCGCGTGAACCTTGTACTGTGCGGCGCAACGTCATTGTCGGTAGGCGATTATGGAACAACCCCTGAAGGTGATGGTGATCGACGATTCACGCACGATCCGCCGCACTGCGCAGCTGCTGCTGGGTGAGGTCGGCTGTGAAGTGATCACCGCCAGCGACGGCTTTGACGCGCTGGCCAAGATTGTCGACCATAGACCGCGGATCATCTTCGTCGACGTGCTGATGCCGCGCCTGGACGGTTACCAGACCTGCGCCGTGATCAAGCACAACAGCGCCTTCAAGGACACCCCGGTGATCCTGCTGTCGTCGCGTGATGGCCTGTTCGACAAGGCCCGTGGCCGCGTCGTCGGCTCTGATCAATTTTTGACCAAACCATTCAGCAAAGAAGAATTGCTTGAGGCGATCCGGGCCCATGTGCCGGAATTTGCCGCTCAGGCGCAACCTGCATCCTGACCGCGCCTGGCATGGCGGCGGCACTTTCCTTCAATGGGGAACAGCATGGCCCGAGTTCTGATTGTCGATGATTCGCCGACAGAGTTGCACAAACTCACCGCGATCCTGGAAAAGCATGGCCATGAGGTGCTCAAGGCTGACAATGGCGCCAACGGCGTGGCGCTGGCCCGCCAGGAAAAGCCCGATGTGGTTCTGATGGACATCGTCATGCCCATCCTCAACGGCTTTCAGGCAACTCGCCAACTGAGCAAGGACGCCGCTACCAGCGGCATCCCGGTAATCGTCATCACCGCCAAGGACCAGGAAACCGATCGGGTCTGGGCGGCGCGCCAGGGCGCGCGTGATTTTCTTATCAAACCGGTCGATGAAGACTCGCTGCTGGCCAAGCTGAAAGCGGTGCTCGACATTTGACCACCCGCCGCGCCTCGCTGACTGCGTTCGAGCTTCTGCTCGACATCGATCGCCGCTGCCGCCTGCTGGAGGCCGATCAGCCGTCGCAGGACAGCCGGCTGCAACAGTGGAGCGGGATTGGCTTTCGCGTTGCCGAGCAGTGGTTCGTGGCGCCTATGGTCGAAGTCGCCGAAGTCTTGCGCGAGCCGCGCAGCAGCCGCGTCCCCGGCGTGCAGCCGTGGGTGTGCGGGGTGGCCAACCTGCGTGGGCGGCTGCTGCCGGTGATGGACCTGAGCAGTTTTTTCGGCCTTGGGCCACTGCCGCCAGGCAAGCAACGGCGAGTGCTGGTGCTGGATCACGAGGCACTGTTTGCCGGCTTGCTGGTCGATGAGGTGCTGGGGTTGCAGCATTTCAGTCTGAGCAGCCTTGACCTGTCGCCACCGCAGCCGTTGTTGGCGGCGGCGACGCCGTTTGTGCAGGGCCATTTTGCCCGCGAGCACAACTGGGCCATCTTCAGCCCGCTGGCCCTGGCCCAGGCGCCGGGTTTTCTTGATGTAGCGTTGTAGAGGATCGACCGTGAACAAGCCTGTCAGCCCCGTCACTCCACCGGCCGTGACCCCGCGCGTGCGCAGCAGTGCGCAGATCACCGTGCTGTTCGTGGTGCTGATCCTGTCGATCATCCTGCTGTTCGCCAACTTCGCATACCTCAACACCCAGTCCAATTACGACAAGCAGTACATCGGCCACGCCGGTGAGCTGCGCGTGCTGTCCCAACGCATCGCCAAGAACGCCACCGAGGCCGCTGCCGGCAAGGCCCTGGCGTTTCGCCTGCTGTCGGATGCGCGCAACGACTTCGAGCGGCGCTGGGGCTACCTGCGTGAAGGTGACAAGGCCACCGCGCTGCCGGCAGCGCCGGCCAAGGTCCGCGATGAAATGGAAGCGGTGCGCCAGGACTGGGAGACGCTGCGCAAGAACACCGACGTGATCCTCGCCAGCGAACAGACCGTTTTGTCGCTGCACCAGGTCGCGGCAACCCTCGCCGAGACCGTGCCGCAGTTGCAGGTCGAATACGAGAAGGTGGTCGAGATCCTCCTGCAAAGCGGTGCCCCCGCCGCGCAAGTGGCCGTAGCCCAGCGCCAATTGTTGCTGGCTGAGCGGATTCTGGGTTCGGTCAACACCGTGCTGGCCGGCGATGACTCGGCAGCGCAGGCGGCCGATGCCTTTGGTCGCGACGCCAGCCGCTTTGGCCAGGTGCTTGAAGGCATGCTCGGCGGCAACCCGGCGATCCAGGTCACCCGAGTCGAGGACGCCGATGCCCGCGCGCGACTGGCGGAGATTGCCGAGCTGTTCCAGTTTGTCTCCGGCAGTGTCGATGAAATCCTCGAAACCTCCCCCGAACTGTTCCGCGTGCGCGAAGCGGCGAGCAATATTTTCAGTCTGTCGCAAACCCTGCTCGATGAAGCCTCGCACCTGGCCAACAGCTTCGAGAACCTGGCCAACGGGCGCACCCTTGATACCGTTGGCGGCTACGTGCTCGGCTTGCTGGCGCTGGCCTCGATCATCCTCATCGGCTCGGTGATGGTCCGCGCGACCAATCGCCAGCTGCGCGAAACTGCGGAAAAGAACGAGCGCAACCAGCAGGCAATCATGCGCCTGCTCGACGAAATCGAGGAGCTGGCCGACGGCGACCTGACAGTGACGGTGTCGGTCACCGAAGACTTCACCGGGGCCATCGCCGACTCGATCAACTACTCGGTGGACCAGCTGCGTGACCTGGTCACCACCATCAACCACAGCGCCCTGCAGGTTGCCGCCGCCGTGCAGGACACGCAGAACACCGCACGCCAGCTGGCCAAGGCCTCTGAGCAGCAGGCCGAGCAGATCAGTGAAGCCTCGGTGGCAGTGGGCGACATGGTCGAGTCGATCGACCGGGTGTCGGCCCACGCCTACGAGTCGGCCAAGGTCGCCGAGCGCTCGGTGGCCATCGCCAACAAAGGCAACGAGGTGGTGCACAACACCATCCACGGCATGGACAACATTCGCGAGCAGATTCAGGACACCGCCAAACGGATCAAGCGCCTGGGTGAGTCGTCTCAGGAGATCGGCGACATCGTCAGCCTGATCGACGACATTGCCGAACAGACCAACATTCTTGCCCTCAATGCGGCGATCCAGGCCTCGCTGGCCGGTGAAGCCGGGCGTGGTTTTGCCGTGGTTGCCGACGAAGTCCAGCGTCTGGCCGAACGCTCGTCGTCGGCCACCCGGCAGATCGAGGCGTTGGTGCGGACCATTCAGACCGACACCAACGAGGCGGTCATCTCCATGGAGCAGACCACCGCCGAAGTAGTCCGCGGAGCGCGTCTGGCGCAGGATGCCGGGGTGGCTCTGGCGGAAATCGAAGGCGTCTCGCAGACCCTCGCCGAGCTGATTCACAGTATTTCCGATGCCGCCCAACTGCAGACCTCTTCAGCCGGGCAGATTTCCCACACCATGGCTGTGATCCAGCAGATTACCGCGCAGACCTCGAGCGGCTCCGGCGCCACCGCCGACAGCATTCGCCACCTGGCGCGGATGGCCAGCGAGATGCGCCGCTCGGTCTCCGGTTTTACCTTGCCGGCCCCGGCCGAACCCCGCTGAGGAGTAACCCATGGCCTCGGCAGCAGTAAGCCCCGAACGTCACGACACGGTCGCCCTGGCCTGGACCAAGGCGCCCATTCTCGATTGTCTGGCCCAGGCCCGGCAGGCGCTTGAGCGGTTTGCCGGCGACCCGACGGAGCTGGCCACGCTGGCGCTGTATGTGGATAACCTGCACCTGGTCCACGGTTGCCTGCGCATGCTTGAACTGCGCGGGGCGACGCGCCTGGCCGAAGAACTCGAGTTGCTCGGACGGGCCATGGCTGACGGCCAGATCAGCCCGCGCGGCGACTGCCTCGGCGCGATGTTCCGTGGCCTTGAACAGCTACCGCCTTACCTTGAGCGCCTGCGCGGCGCCCGCCACGACCTGCCGCTGGTGATGCTGCCGTTGCTCAATCGCCTGCGTGAGTGCCGTGGTGTCGAGCCATTGGCCCAGGGCAGCCTGATGGGTGAAGCGGCGCAGCGCCTGGCCGGTGCTGCCGACCTGGCTGACCTGGACCTGTCGCTGGGCAACTGGCGCGAGCAACTACAGGCTGGCCAGGGCCGCGACGCCCTGCGTTCGGTGGTGGCGGCGCTGTGCGATGACCTGATGCGGATCAAGGACTGCCTTGATCAGTTTGTCCGAGGCGAGCAATCGCGCGAGCAACTGGACGCCCTGGTCGCGCCCTTGCGTCAGGTCGCAGACACCCTGGCAGTGTTGAATTTCCAGCAACCGCGGCGGGTCATCATCGATCAGGTCCTGGCGTTGCAGGCTCTGGCACAGGATCAGCAGAGCGTCGACGATGCGCTGTTGATGGACGTTGCCGGGGCCCTGCTGTACGTCGAGGCAACCCTCAATGGCATGGTCGGCCCGCTGGAAGAAAGCGGCCAGGGCAGCATGCCCGGCTCGGACATGGCGCACATCCGCCACGTGGTCCTCAGCGAAGCGGTGTCGGTGCTGCAACAGGCCAAGGACCTGATTGGCGACTGCCTCGAATCGGGCTGGCCACGTCAGCGCCTGCAAGCCTTGCCGGGGTTGTTGCAGCAAGTGCGCGGTGCATTGGCGATGCTCATGCTGCCTGCTGCCGCCGAGCTGTTTGCCGGTGCCGCAGGCTATGTGCAGGGCTGGCTGGCGCATCTGGAGGAAGAGCCACAGCTGGATGAGCTGACCCACCTGGCCGATGCGCTGTGTGCCGGCGAATGCTATTTGCAGTGGCGCGTGGCTGATCCGCTGGCCGACGCCCAGCCGTTCATCGACATGGCCAGGGCCAGCCTGACGGCGCTTGGCGTGAACTGTGGGCATGGCGCACTGGCCGATGAAGGCGAGGAAATCGACGCCGAGTTGCGCGAGGTATTCCTTGAAGAAGCCAACGAGCTGCTGCCCGAGATCGAACGCCACTGGCTGCGCTGGCGTGCCGACAACAGTCTGCGTGAGGCGCTGATCGAAGTACGCCGGGCTTTGCACACGCTCAAGGGCAGCGGCCGCATGGTCCGCGCCGAAGCTTTGGCGGAGCTGGCCTGGGGCGCCGAGCGGCTGATCAACCGGGTGCTCGAAGGCCGGGTCGGCCTGGCCGGGCAAGGCCTGGTCGCCTTGCAGCAGGCTTTCGTGCGCCTGCCGGACCTGCTCGCCGACTTCGCCGTGGGCCATTTGCCGCCGCTGGCCGAAGTCGAGCATCTGGTAAGCCAGTTGCACGCGCTGGCCGTCAACGAAGCCCCTGTCGTGGCGGGGCTGGACGGGCTTGATCCGCAGTTGCTGGAGATCTTCCGTAACGAAGCGGCTGGCCATCTGGCCAGCCTCGAGGCGTTTCTGCTCGCTGCCGACCGCCATGGCACGCCGGTCAGCGACAGCTTGCAGCGCGCGTTGCACACGCTCAAGGGCAGCGCCGCCATGGCCGGGGTGATGCCGATCGCTGAGCTGGCCACGGCCTTCGATAGGCTCGCACGGGAATACCGCAGCCATGAGTTGCGCCTGCAACAGACCGAACTCGACTGGCTGGAAGCCGCCCACGCGCTGTTCCATCTGGGCCTGGCGCAGCTGCACAGCACACCGCTGGCGCCCATAGCCGGCTCCGCCGAGTTGATCGAACAGGTTGGTCAGGGCGTCGATGCTCAGTTAGCGGCATTGCACGACGAATCCTCGGCCAGTCGCCGTAGTCGGCGTGACCCGCAGCTGATCGCCAGCTTTCTGGCCGAGAGCATGGATATTCTGCTCGATGCCGAGTCGCTGCTGGCGCGCTGGCAGCAGCAACCGCAGCAGCGTCAGGAGCTGGAAACCCTGCTCGACGAACTGACCAACCTCAGCCACGGCGCGAACCTGGCCGACCTCTGGCAAGTGGACGAGGTCTGTGAGGCGCTGCTCGATCTGTACGGTGCGGTGGAAGAGGGCAGCCTGGTCGCCGACACGCGCTTTTTCAACCAGGCCCGCCAGGCCCACGACGTGCTGATCGACATGCTCGACGAGATTGCCGCCGGGCAGGAAGTCAGCTCGCGCAGCGAATGCATCGACGGTTTGCGCGCACTGCTCGATCAAGCGCTGGCGCCCGATGCCACCGGCCTGATCGGCCGTGATGGGGTCACGCCTCTGCCGCCCCTCGAATATGCGCAAGTAGTGCAGCCAGCGCTGCTCGAAGCACCGCCCGAGCCGAGCCATGCTCCGGCTACAGTAGAGCCTGTCGAATCCGGCGAAGCGCCAGACAGCCCAGGTGATCAGGAGCTACTCGAGGTGTTCCTCGAAGAAAGCTCGGACATCGTCGAAAGCTCTGCGGCCGCGCTGGCCCGCTGGCAGGCCGACCCGCGCAGCAGTGTCGAGGTCGAGACCCTGCTGCGCGACCTGCATACGCTCAAGGGTGGCGCGCGCATGGTCGAAATCGCCGCGATCGGCGACCTCGCCCATGAGCTGGAATTTCTCTACGAGCTGCTTGCCGCTGGCCGCCTGCCGCCGACCGCAGCGCTGTTTGCCCTGCTGCAGAACTGCCACGACCGCCTGGCGCACATGCTTGATGCGGTGCGCCTGGGCGAGCCGCTGCATGCGGCCACGGCGCTGATCGACTACATCCGCAACTTCAGCAGCGCGGCGTTGACCGACAGCGCCGCCGCGCCGGCCATCGCCAGCGAAGCGGCAGTCCCCGCTGAACCGGCAGCGGTTGCCCCGGAGCGGGCGCCGGGCGATATGGTCAAGGTCGATGCCGAGCTGCTCGATGATCTTGGCAACCTGGCCGGCGAGCACGCGCTGATCCGCGGCCGTATCGAGCAGCAGGTCAACGACGCCCAGTTCGCCCTCAGCGAGATGGAAACCACGCTTGAGCGCATGCGTGATCAGTTGCTGCGCCTGGAGATAGAGACTCAGGCCAGCAGCGCCAGCCGTTATCAGGCTGAAAGCGACAGCTATGACGATTTCGATCCGCTGGAAATGGACCGCCATTCACAGTTGCAGCAACTGTCGCGGGCGCTGTTCGAATCCGCCTCAGACCTGCTCGACCTGAAAGAAACCCTGGCTCAGGGCGCGCAGGAAGCCCACGGCCTGCTGCAGCAGCAGGCGCGGGTCAACAGCCAGTTGCAGGAGGGCCTTACCGCCACCCTGATGGTGCCGTTCGAGCGCCTGGTGCCGCGTTTGCAACGTGTCGTGCGGCAGGTCTCCAGCGAACTCGGCAAGCAGGTCGAGTTGGTGGTCGGCAATGCCGAGAGCGAGCTTGACCGCAGCGTGCTGGAGCGCATGGTGGCGCCGCTTGAACACATGCTGCGCAACGCCGTCGACCATGGCCTGGAGTCGCGCGAGGCGCGCCTGGCTGCCGGTAAACCTGAGCAAGGTACGATCCATCTGAATCTGCTCCACGAAGGCGCCGACATCGTTATCGAGATGAGTGACGACGGTGCCGGGGTGCCGCTCGCGGCGGTGCGCGACAAAGCCATCAAGCGCGGCCTGCTCGATCCGCGCGCGCGCCTGAGCGACCACGAAATCCTCCAGTTCATCCTCCGTCCCGGTTTCTCGACGGCAGAAAAGATCACTCAGATTTCCGGCCGCGGGCTGGGCATGGACGTGGTCCATGAAGAGGTCAAGCAGCTCGGTGGCGCCATGAGCATCGCTTCCAGCCCCGGCAAGGGCGCGCGCTTCCAGATCCGCCTGCCATTCACGGTGTCGATCAACCGCGCCTTGATGGTCCACCTGGGTGATGAGCAATACGCCATTCCGCTCAACACCATCGAAGGCATCGTCCGCGTGCCGCCCAGCGAACTGGCTGCCTGCTACCAGCTGGATACGCCGAGCTACGTGTATGGCGGCCACGCCTACCAGCTGCGCTACCTGGGCGAGTTGCTGCAAAGCGGTGTCGCCCGGCCTGGCCTGCTTGGCCAGAGCGTACCGCTGCCGGTGATCCTGGTGCATTCGCAGGAAGCGTCGTTCGCGATCCAGGTCGACAGCCTGTCACCCAGCCGCGAGATCGTGGTCAAGAGCCTCGGCCCGCAGTTTGCTGCAGTGCCGGGGCTGTCCGGGGCAACCTTGCTCGGTGACGGTCGGGTGGTGCTGATTCTCGATCTGCTCGGCCAGCTCCGCGGCCAGCAACGGCGGCTGGCCCGGCTGCCCAGTGGCGATGTGCATCAGCAGCGGCAGTTCGAGACCGCGCCTCGGCAACGGTTGGTGATGGTGGTCGACGATTCGGTGACGGTGCGCAAGGTCACCAGCCGCTTGCTCGAGCGCCACGGCATGAGCGTGCTGACCGCCAAGGACGGCGTCGATGCCATGGCCCTGCTGGCAGAGCATCGGCCTGACGTACTGCTGCTGGACATCGAAATGCCCCGTATGGATGGCTTTGAAGTGGCCACGCGGATCCGTCAGGACCAGCGCCTGAAGGACCTGCCGATCATCATGATTACCTCGCGCAGCGGCCATAAGCACCGCGACCGAGCCATGGCCATCGGCGTCAACGAATACCTGGGCAAGCCCTATCAGGAGTCGCTGCTGTTGCAAAGCATTGCCCACTGGAGCCAACCCCATGCTTGAACATATCGCCGGCCAACGCAGCAGCCTGACCGGCCTGCTGCTGCCCCTGGGTGATCGGACCCTGGTTCTGCCGAATGTGGCTGTGGCAGAGTTGATCGGCCAGCGTGCGTTGTCTTGTCAGATCGGTGAGCCAAACTGGCACCTGGGCTGGCTCGACTGGCGTCAGCAACGCTTGCCGCTGATCGGTTTCGAGGCGGCCTGTGGCGGCCAGACGGTGTGCGGCGAGCGAGCGCGGATTGTCGTGCTCAATGCGCTCGGGGATACCGGCCTGCGCTACCTGGCATTGCTGCTGCAGGGCATCCCGCGGGCGTGCAAGCTGGACAGCCAGCTCAATTATGTCGACGTGCCGTTGAACGCGCTCGAGCTGGCGGCGGTCCAGGTAGGCGAGCAAGTAGCGCGGGTGCCGGACCTGGTCGCGCTGGAGCGGATGGTGCGCGAGGCGGCGCTGCGCTGAAACCCGGAACTAGCGAGGAGGTCTTTGACTGCATGTATTACGGTGAACGCTTCAATGCCTGGACGCACCTGGTCGGTGCCATTCTGGCTTTCATCGGTGCCAGCTGGCTGATCATCACCGCCGGCCTGCAAGGCGACCCATGGAAGATCATCAGCTTCTCGATCTACGGCGGCACCCTGGTGCTGCTGTACAGCACCTCGACCCTGTACCACAGCACCCGCGGCCAGGCCAAAGTGATCATGCGCAAGCTCGATCACCTGTCGATCTACCTGCTGATTGCCGGCAGCTACACCCCGTTCTGCCTGATCAGCCTGCGCGGCCCGTGGGGCTGGAGCCTGTTCGGGGTGGTCTGGGGGTTGGCGGTGATCGG
This sequence comes from Pseudomonas sp. 1121_17, assembly GCF_052850745.1. Taxonomy (NCBI): domain Bacteria; kingdom Pseudomonadati; phylum Pseudomonadota; class Gammaproteobacteria; order Pseudomonadales; family Pseudomonadaceae; genus Pseudomonas; species Pseudomonas sp. 1121_17. The sequence continues at coordinate 15,686 of NZ_VXCX01000023.1, read as the reverse complement.
CATGCTGCAAGAGATCAAGCCGCGCTCGGAGGCGCGGATTCTGTCGATCATCATCTATGCGGTGATGGGCTGGATCGTGCTGGTAGCGGTCAAGCCGCTGCTGCAGACTTTGGGCTCTGCCGGTTTTGCCTGGCTGGCAGCCGGTGGCGCGTGCTACACCATCGGCATCATCTTCTTCGCCTATGACAGCCGCTTTCGCCACTGGCACGGCATCTGGCACCTGTTCGTGATTGCCGGCAGCCTGCTGCACTTCATCGCCATCAGCTTCTACGTGCGCTGAGCAGCAGTTAAAAATCGCCCCACAGCTGCTGCGCTACTGCGAGCGCCACTACCGGCGCGGTTTCGGTACGCAGCACGCGTGGGCCGAGGCGCGCGGCATGGTAGCTGGCGGCCTTGGCCTGCTCGACTTCGGCGTCGGTCAAACCGCCTTCAGGGCCGATCAGAAACGCCAGCCGCTCAGGCCGCTGGTGGCTGGTCAGCGGCTCGGCGACCGGGTGCAGCACCAGCTTCAGGTCAGCCTCGGTTGCCTTCAGCCACTCGGCCAGGGTCAATGGCGGATTGATCAGCGGCAGGGTCGAGCGGCCGCATTGTTCACAGGCGCTGATCGCCACTTGGCGCCAGTGCGCCAGACGCTTGTCGGCGCGTTCGTCCTTGAGCCTTACTTCGCAACGTTCGCTGACGATCGGGGTGATCTGGTTGACGCCCAGCTCGGTGGCTTTCTGGATGGCCCAGTCCATCCGCTCGCCGCGCGACAGGCCTTGGCCGAGGTGCACGTGCAGGCTTGAATCGGCCTGGCCGGGCAGAACCTGGTCGAGGCTGACGCGCACGCTCTTCTTGCCCACTTCAAGCAGCTGGCCGAGGTACTCCTGGCCGCTGCCATCGAACAGCTGCACGGCATCGCCGGCGGCCATGCGCAGCACGCGGCCGATGTAATGGGCCTGGGCTTCGGGGAGGTCGTGTTCGCCGATGGACAGGGGGGCGTCGATAAAGAAGCGGGACAGTCTCATGGTTCTGCTCTGGAATTAGGGAAGACACATACACCTCGGCGGCGGGAGAGCCCGCCGCCGAGGCCTGCTGCACGGGCTGTGCTCAGCCCGGATCGCGAAAATCGGGGTGGAAATTCTGCGGCACGGCCACGCTGATGCTGTCGCGGGTGGCGATATCGATGCCCTCGGTGGCCACCTCGGCAAGGAAGTCGATCTGCTCGGGGGTGATCACATATGGCGGCAGGAAGTACACCACGCTGCCCAGCGGGCGCAGCAGGGCGCCGCGGGTCAGGGCATGTTCGAATACCTTGAGGCCGCGCCGTTGCTGCCATGGGTAAGCGGTTTTGCTGGCTTTGTCCTCGACCATTTCGATGGCCAGGGCCATGCCGGTCTGGCGCACTTCGGCCACATGCGGGTGATCGACCAGGTGCGCAGTGGCGCTGGCCATCCGCGCCGACAGGGCCTTGTTGGCCTCGATCACGTTGTCCTGCTCGAAGATATCCAGGGTTGCCAACGCGGCAGCGCAGGCCAGTGGGTTGCCGGTGTAGCTGTGCGAGTGGAGGAACGCGCGCAGGGTCGGATAGTCGTCGTAGAAAGCCTGATAGACATCATCGGTGGTCAGGCAGGCCGCCAGCGGCAGGTAACCGCCGGTGAGGGCCTTGGACAGGCAGAGGAAGTCCGGACGGATGCCGGCCTGCTCGCAGGCAAACATCGTCCCGGTGCGGCCAAAGCCCACGGCAATCTCGTCGTGGATCAGGTGCACGCCATAGCGGTCGCAGGCTTCGCGCAGCAGCTTGAGGTACACCGGGTGGTACATGCGCATGCCGCCGGCACCCTGGATCAGCGGCTCGACGATGACTGCCGCGACAGTGGCGTGATGCTCGGCCAGGGTCTGCTCCATGGCCAGGAACATCGTCCGCGAGTGCTCCTCCCAGCTGACCCCTTCAGGGCGCAGGTAGCAGTCCGGGCTGGGCACCTTGATGGTGTCGAGCAACAGCGTCTTGTAGGTCTCGGTGAACAGCGGCACATCGCCCACCGACATCGCTGCGATGGTTTCACCGTGGTAGCTGTTGGTCAGGGTGACGAAGCGCTTCTTGCCGCTCTGGCCTTTGTTCAGCCAGTAATGGAAGCTCATCTTCAGCGCGACTTCGATGCACGACGAGCCGTTGTCGGCGTAGAACACTCGGTCCAGCCCGGCTGGAGTCATGGCTACCAGGCGCTCGGACAGCTCGATCACCGGCTGATGGCTGAAACCGGCCAGGATCACGTGTTCGAGCTGGTCGACCTGGTCCTTGATGCGCTGGTTGATGCGCGGATTGGCATGGCCGAACACGTTGACCCACCACGAACTGACGGCGTCCAGGTAACGCTTGCCTTCGAAGTCCTCGAGCCACACGCCTTCGCCGCGCTTGATCGGAATCAGCGGCAGCTTTTCGTGGTCTTTCATCTGGGTGCAGGGGTGCCACAGGACCTTGAGGTCACGTTGCATCCACTGATCATTGAGGCCCATCGGCACTTCTCCTGGCGGCACGGCTTGGTTTGACCGCACAAGCCTAAGCAAAGGTGCCGGCCACCACAACCGTGATCAGGCTCAATGGCGCACAGCGGGCTGCCAGCTCAGGGCCGGGATGTGCACGGTGCCGGCCTGGGTGGTGGAGATGGTCAGGGTGCGAAATGGCCCCAGCAGCAACTGGCGGGTGGGCGAACTGGCGTAGTGCCCTGGCACGATTTCGGTACCGGCCAGGCCGGACAAGGTCAGCCAGTACAGCGGTGGCGGACCCAGCAATTCGGGGTCGAGGCCGAGGTACTCGCATTCGATCAGGTCGTCTTCATCAAACTCGAGGCGGTCGCTGACGACGTAGAACTCCATCATCAACCTGTCGACTTCCTTGCCGAAGTCGATCTTAAGGTCGTTGTTCTGGCCAATCACCAGTTCGGTGCCGGGATTGCCGTTGACCGCTGTTGCCAGGCCGGCATAAGAGGTACAGCTTGAACTGATGCTCAGGCCATAGTTGCCTTGCCAGATGGCATGCGGGATGAAGTTGCGCGGCTGCAGGCGGGCAAAGTATTGGTGCTGTTGCATGGCTGAAAGTCCCGCTGCGGTCGACGACGCCACTGTCCGACGAAAGCGGCGCTGCTGGCTACTGACAAAAATGCCAGTTGCGTAAGCGGCTTGGCATCGCCCTGCTGGCAGGGTGCCCACGGGTGACGTATTCTTAGCGCAATTTTCTCCGGGGCTTCTTCCCCGTTTTCATCGACCTGTTTTCAACCGGAGTTTGCCGACATGGCTGCTGCTTGGGTGCGCCTGTGCGCGTTGGTATTGATCGGATTTTCCAGCACCTCGGCGCTGGCGCAGGACAAGACACCCACGGCAATCGTCGTCGGTGGCGGCCTGGCAGGCTTGACGGCTGCCTACGAGCTGCAGAACAAAGGCTGGCAGGTCACGCTGCTGGAAGCCAAGGCGGGCATGGGCGGGCGCTCTGGCCTGGCCACCAGCGAATGGATCGGCAACGGCAAAGCCCAGCCGGTACTCAATCAGTACCTGGATCGCTTCAAGCTCGATACCTTGCCGGCCCCTGAGTTCGTGCGCACGCCGGGCTACCTGATCGATGGCGAATACTTCAGCGCAGCTGACCTGGCCGTCAAGCAGCCGGCAACTGCCGAAGCGCTCAAGCGCTACGAGAAAACCCTCGACGATCTGGCCCGTTCGATCGACGACCCGCTCAACCCGCAGGCCAACAGCACGCTGTTCGCCCTAGACCAGATCAACGTCTCCAACTGGCTCGACCGTTTGCAACTGCCCGCCACTGCGCGGCAATTGATCAACCAGCAGATTCGCAGCCGTTATGACGAGCCTTCGCGCCTGTCGCTGCTCTATTTCGCCCAGCAGACCCGCGTCTATCGTGGCGTCAGCGACCGTGACCTGCGTGCTGCGCGCCTGCCTGGCGGTAGCCCGGTGCTGGCTCAGGCCTTCGTCAAGCAGCTGAAAACCATCAAGACCAACGCACCGGTTACCGCGATCGTCCAGGACAAGGACGGCGTTACCGTCAAGGTCGGCGCTGTCGGCTATCGCGCCGACTACCTGGTGATGGCGGTGCCGCTGCGGGCACTGGCCAAGATCCAGATGACCCCAGGCCTGGACAACCAGCATATGGCTGCGATCAAAGGCACCAACTATGGCTGGCGCGACCAGATACTGCTCAAATTCAAACAGCCTGTGTGGGAAAGCCGGGCGCGGATGTCGGGTGAGATCTTCAGCAACACCGGCCTGGGCATGCTCTGGATCGAGCCGGCGCTGAAAGGTGGTGCCAACGTCGTGATCAACCTGTCGGGCGACAACGCCCGCCTGTTGCAGGCTTTTGGCGACAAGCAGATGGCCGACCAGGTGCTGATTCGCCTGCATGCGTTCTACCCGAAGGCGCGCGGCGCATTCACTGGCTATGAAGTGAAGCGCTACAGCGCCGATCCCGGTACTGGTGGTGCCTATCTAGCATATGGCCCGGGGCAGATCAGCAAATACTGGCGTTTGTGGGAGCGCCCTCTGCAGCGCATCAGCTTTGCCGGTGAGCATACCGACGCGCTCTACCCCGGCACGCTCGAAGGCGCCCTGCGCAGCGGCCAGCGTGCTGCCGGCCAGGTGCAGGACCTGCTGGCAGGCAAGTCGTTTGACCCGGTCAAGGCCGTGCCTGCGGCGGCAGCTGCCGCAACCGGTGCTGCGGCGGCCAAGGGCGGCTTCTTCTCCAATCTTTTTGGTGGCGGCGACAAGGCGGCCAAGGCGGACAGCGCGCCAGCCAAGGACGAGCCGGTCAAGGCCAAAGACGCCGAGCCAGCCAAGCCTGGCTTCTTCTCGCGCCTGTTTGGTGGCGCAGAAGAGCCTGCAGCCAAGCCGGCACCTGTTGCCAAGCCTGCGGAAGTTGCACCAGTAGCACCGGCGCCTGCGCCAGCGCCAGTGGTTGCGCCGGTACCGGAGCCTGCGGCCAAGCCTGCACCGGTCAAGCCTGCGGCAAGCAAGGCCGCACCAGCCAAGCATGCGCCTGCGCATAAGCCAGCCGCCAAATCGGAGGCCGCGAAGAAGGCCGCAAACAAGCCTGCGCAAGCGAAAAAGGCTCCCGCCAAGGCCGAGCCGGTGAAGAAACCGGCGGCCAGCAGCCAAGGCTGATTGATCCAACACCCCCAAGGGCCGCATCGCGGCCCTTTCTTATTTTGCGAGCGTACCGGGCTGGTCTAGGGTTAATGTTTCCTTAATAACCGGTCGAGAGAATAAGCATCGATTAATTCGATATACCAAAGCAGTTTTTTCCGCTTTTATTCGATACGTTTCGCGCTAGTCTGTACGCAGCTTCAAGGGAGAACGCCGCCAACATGCAAGTACGCAATTCTTCAACTCGCTACGGCCTGGTCAGCATGGTCATGCACTGGGGTGTAGCGCTGGCAGTCTTCGGGCTGTTTGCCCTGGGCCTGTGGATGGTCGATCTCGACTACTACGACCCGTGGCGCAAGGCCGGCCCGGATCTGCATAAAAGTATTGGCCTGGTGTTGCTGGCGGTAATGCTGCTGCGGGTGCTGTGGCGTTTCATCAGTCCGCCGCCGGCAGTGCTGGCCAGCCATGACCGCTTCACCCGCGTTGCAGCCAAACTGGGCCACCTGGTTTTATATGCAGGGCTGTTTGCGGTAATGATCGCCGGGTACCTGATCTCTACCGCCGATGGCGCGGGGATCTCGGTGTTTGGCCTATTCGATGTGCCGGCATTGCTCAGCAACCTGCCCGACCAGGCTGACACCGCTGGAGTGATCCATTTTTACCTGGCCTGGGGGCTGGTGATTTTCGCCGTCCTGCATGGCCTGGCAGCACTGAAACACCACTTTATCGACCGTGACGCGACCCTGACTCGTATGCTGGGCCGCAAAGCTTGACCCTCAACCTCAATTGCAAGGAATCGAAAGGATGTTGAAAAAGACTTTTGCCGCTCTGGCGCTCGGTACCGCTCTGTTCGCCGCTGGTCAGGCCATGGCTGCTGACTACAAGATCGACAAGGAAGGCCAGCACGCGTTCGTTGACTGGAAGATCAGCCACCTGGGCTACAGCTTCATCCACGGTACTTTCAAAGACTTCGACGGTAGTTTTACCTGGGATTCGGCCAAGCCTGAAGCCAGCAAGATCAACGTCGACCTGAAGACCGCCAGCCTGTGGTCGAACCACGCCGAACGTGACAAGCACATCGCGAGCAAGGACTTCCTGGACGTCAGCAAGTATCCAGAGGCCAAATTCGTCTCCACCGCAGTCAAATCGACCGGTGACAAGACCGCTGATGTGACCGGCGACCTGACCCTGCACGGCGTGACCAAGCCGGTAACCTTCAAGGCTACCTTCAACGGTGAAGGCAAGGATCCATGGGGCGGCGAGCGCGCTGGCTTCAACGCCACCACTACCCTGAACCTGAACGATTTCGGCATCAAGGGCCCAGGCCCAACCTCGCAGACACTGGATCTGGATATCAGTGTTGAAGGCGTGAAGCAGAAGTAACCAGCCGCAAACGAAAAAGCCGCCCATCAGGGCGGCTTTTTCATGTCTGCAAATCCGTAATCAGCGATTACGGGTCAGCAGGGCCGGGCGCTCGCCACGCGGGCGGCTCGGCAAGTCTTCCAGCTGCTCAGGCGTTGGGTAGCGCTCGAGTTTGGATTCCTTGCGGATGATCACCGGCTGGCTTTGCGATTCACGCGGGTTGCGTACTGCTGGTTCTTGACGAGCGCTGTCGTCACGGGCTGGGCGGTTACGGCCCGGGTTGCCGTCGCGACGGCCACCACCAGCGTTGCTGCCGTTGTTGCTACGTGGACGCTTGTCGCCAGCACCCTGACGCGGCTGGCCGCTGCCGCCGTTGTTGCTGCGGCCTTTGGCTGGCGCACCAGCACCTGCACCTCGAGTGCCGCTGCCTTGGGTTTGGCCGGCACCAGCTGCAGCGCCTGGGCGACGGTTGCGGCCTTGGTTCTTGCCATTCTGGTACGGGCTGACGTAGTCGGCCTTGTTACCGAAGTTATCCACGTCGTCGTCGAGGAACGCTTCCGGGTCACGGTTGCCGTTGCCATTACCGTTGGCTGGCGCCGACGCTTCGCGGCGCTCGCCCTGTGGCTGGCGCGGCTTGTTCTCACGTGGCTTGCGCGGCTGCTGCTGGCGCTCACCTGCAGGCTTGTCGGCCGGCTTTTCAGCGGCGCTGCTCTGCTTGGCGCGGCCTTTGTCCTTGCCCTTGTCCTTGCGTCCGCCGTTGCTGTCTTTGCTGGCATCGCCGCGAGGCTGGTTACGACCACCGCGGCCGTTGGCCTGCGGGCGCTCACGGACTTCAGGCTTCTCGACTTCGACGGTGCTGGCGTCAAAGCCCATCAGATCGCCGTCCTGGATCTTCTGGCGAGTGACGCGCTCGATGCTCTTGAGTAGTTTCTCTTCGTCCGGGGCAACCAGCGAGATGGCTTCACCTGAACGACCGGCACGGCCAGTACGGCCGATGCGGTGTACGTAGTCTTCCTCGACGTTCGGCAGCTCGAAGTTGACCACATGCGGCAGCTGATCGATGTCCAGGCCACGCGCAGCAATGTCGGTTGCGACGAGGATGCGCACTTCGTTGGCCTTGAAGTCGGCCAGGGCCTTGGTGCGTGCGTTCTGGCTCTTGTTGCCGTGGATCGCTGCGGCCGGCAGGCCGTGCTTTTCAAGGTACTCGGCCAGGCGGTTGGCGCCATGCTTGGTGCGGGTGAAGACCAGCACCTGTTCCCACGCACCGAGGGTGATCAAGTGCGCCAGCAGGGCACGCTTGTGGCTCGCCGGCAGGCGGTAGACGCGCTGTTCGATACGCTCGACCGTGGTGTTCGGCGGCGTGACTTCGATGCGCTCGGGGTTGTGCAGGAGCTTGTCGGCGAGGTCGGTGATGTCTTTGGAGAAGGTCGCCGAGAACAGCAGGTTCTGGCGCTTGGCCGGCAGGCGGGCGAGGACCTTCTTGACGTCATGGATGAAGCCCATGTCGAGCATGCGGTCGGCTTCATCGAGGACCAGGATTTCGACGCGGGACAGGTCAACCTTGCCTTGACCGGCCAGGTCGAGCAGGCGGCCAGGGCAGGCCACCAGTACGTCGACGCCTTTGGCCATGGCCTGAACCTGTGGGTTCATGCCGACACCGCCAAAGATGCAGGTGCTGACCAGACTGAGGTCGCGTGCATACACTTTGAAGCTGTCGTGCACCTGAGCCGCCAGTTCACGGGTCGGCGTCAGCACCAGTACCCGCGGTTGACGCGGGCCGTGGCGCTGGGATTTGTCTGGGTGGCCGCCCGGGAACAGACGCTCCAGGATCGGCAGGGCGAAACCGCCGGTTTTGCCAGTACCTGTCTGTGCGGCGACCATCAGGTCGCGACCTTGCAACACGGCGGGGATGGCCCGCTGTTGCACTGGGGTAGGCTCGGTGTAGCCCGCTGCTTCGATAGCGCGGACAAGTGCCTCGGAGAGACCGAGGGAAGCAAAGGACATGGGCAATCCTGTTCTGGTGGGGGCTAGGCCCTATAGGGTGATCTGCCTGGCGCGACGGGCATCTGAGGGATGCGATCGCGTCCGGTCCAGCTTGGTGTCCACTGCGCATCAGAGAAACATCGGGCCTGCGCTGTGGAGCGCGTTGGCGATGATCGAGATGCCTGGATGAAGACCGAGCGTCCGGGCGTGAGCCTGGCGGGAAGGCCCGAGTATAACAGAGCTAGCGAAGTGTGCTGCGTTCCTGCTGCTCAACGGCGCCAGGCAGCACTCCAAGGTCGTCTTCGAAGTGAGCGATCATCTGCTCGTAGGCGGGTTCTTGCTTGAAACGGCGCAGTTCTTCGGCGAACGAGCGAGCAAGTTGTTCGCGCCCGGGCTTGCGCGCCAGACCCAGATACTGGTTTTGCCGATCGATCAGCAGCGGCAATTGTTCAGTTTGCTGCTGCAGCCCCATCTGCCGGCGCAGGTAGCGCCCGACGCGACTGTCGGTTACCAGCAGATCGATGCGGCCAAGCATCAGTTTGCCGAGGTTGGCCTCATGGGTCTGTGCCGGCTCTTGCTTGAACAAAGTTGACTGATTGAATGCCGCGCCATAGTCATAGCCCGGCGACGTGCCGAGGGTCAGCCCGGCGAGGTCCTCCAGTCGCTTGACGGCGCGGTGCTGGCCGCGTTTGCCCAGCAAAACGAACTCGACTTCAGACAGTGGTTCGTCCGGGAACACCATGTACACCTTGCGTGCATCGTTCTGGAAAATCCCCAGCACGCCATCGACCTGGCCCTGTTCGACCATCGCCAGGCAGCGCTTCCACGGCATGAACTCCCAATCGACCTGCACACCGAGGCGCTTGAACACCTCGCTGGCAACCTCGTACTGGATACCCTGCGGCTGGCCGTTGTGTTCGTAGACATAAGGCGCCCAGTCATCGCTGACCACGCGCAGGCGTTCGGCCTGAGCCGAACAGCTCAGGCAAACAAGCAACAGGCAGAGTAGGCGGGGCAGAAGCGACATGGCGTGAGAGTACGCCGTCCATCGGGCGATGAACAGTGAACGGCGCCTATACAAATGATGAATTTTGTAAACACCTAGACGCCAGTCCGACGCGCGGGTAGGAGCGGCCTTGTGTCGCGAAAGGCCCGCGCAGCGGGCCCGGCGATCCTGCGTTAAGGCATAAATCCCGGGGCCGCTGCGCGACCCTTTCCGACCGGTCCGGCGCCCCGGCAAGGCCGCTCCTTTTACCTACGCAAAGCAGATCGCGTCAGCGGGGCAGCTTGAGGTTGTTCCAGATCGCCAGGCTCGGTTCGGCCTGGTTCAAGGTATAGAAGTGCAACCCTGGTGCGCCGCCTTGTAGCAGTTGCTCGCACATGTTGCTGATCACTTCTTCGCCAAAGGCCTGGATGCTCGCGCTGTCGTCGCCATAGGCTTCAAGTTGCTTGCGGATCCAGCGCGGCAGCTCAGCGCCACAGGCGTCGGAGAAGCGCGCCAGCTTGCTGTAGTTGGTGATCGGCATGATGCCGGGCACTACCGGGATATCCACGTCCATCTTCTGTACGCGCTCGACGAAGTAGAAATAGCTGTCGGCGTTGAAGAAGTACTGGGTAATGGCACTGTCGGCACCGGCCTTGACCTTGCGCACGAAGTTGCTCAGGTCGGCTTCGAAGTTCTGCGCCTGTGGGTGCATCTCGGGGTAGGCGGCAACTTCCAGGTGGAAGTGATCGCCGCTTTCCTGGCGGATGAACTCGACCAGGTCACTGGCGTAGCGCAGTTCGCCCGAGGCCATGCCCATGCCCGACGGCAAATCACCGCGCAGGGCGACGATCCGCTTGATGCCGGCAGCCTGGTATTCGCTGAGCAAGCCGCGCAGGTCGGCCTTGGAATCACCGACGCAGGACAGGTGCGGTGCGGCGGCGACTTTAACTTCATGTTCCAGCTGCAGCACGGTGTTCAGAGTGCGGTCGCGGGTCGAACCGCCAGCGCCGTAGGTGCAGGAGAAAAAGTCAGGATTGTAGCCAGCCAGCTGGCGAGCAACGGCCATCAGCTTTTCGTGACCGGCTTCGGTCTTGGTCGGGAAAAACTCGAAACTGTAACGGCGTTCTTCGGACATCGTTCGTTCCTCATGCAGCCAACGCCAGTAGCGCGCCTTCAGCTGCAATCTGCAAGTAAAAGCCAGAGCGGTGAAGGCCGGTCTGGCTTGGCGTCATTCGATTGCATGGAATGCCCGCGGCAAGCATGCCTGCCGCGGGCCACTCGCTTAGTAGCGGTAGGCGTCCGGCTTGAACGGGCCTTCGACGGTGACGCCGATGTATTCGGCCTGCTGCGAGGTCAGTTGGGTGACCACGCCGCCGAAGCCGCGGACCATTTCCAGAGCAACTTCTTCGTCGAGTTTCTTCGGCAGCACTTCAACGGTCAGACGCTCGGCTTTCTTCTCGGCCGAGAGGTCAGCGAACTTCTGCCCGAACAGGAAGATCTGTGCCAGCACCTGGTTGGCGAACGAGCCGTCCATGATCCGGCTTGGGTGGCCAGTGGCGTTGCCCAGGTTGACCAGACGGCCTTCGGCCAGCAGGATCAGGTAGTCGTCGTTCTGCGGATCGAAGTCGCCAGCGCCGGTGCGGTGAATCTTGTGCACCTGCGGCTTGACCTCTTCCCATGCCCAGTTCTTGCGCATGAAAGCGGTGTCGATTTCGTTGTCGAAGTGGCCGATGTTGCACACTACAGCGCGCTTTTTCAGCGCCTTGAGCATGTTCGCATCGCAGACGTTGACGTTACCGGTGGTGGTCACGATCAGGTCGATCTTGCCCAGCAGAGCCTTGTCGATGCAGGCTTCGCTGCCGGTGTTGATACCGTCGATGAACGGCGAAACCAGCTCGAAGCCGTCCATGCAGGCTTGCATGGCGCAGATCGGGTCAACTTCGGAAACCTTGACGATCATGCCTTCCTGACGCAGCGACTGGGCCGAGCCCTTGCCGACGTCACCGTAGCCGATGACCAGCGCCTGCTTGCCCGACAGCAGGTGGTCGGTGCCGCGCTTGATAGCGTCGTTGAGGCTGTGACGGCAGCCGTACTTGTTGTCGTTCTTGCTCTTGGTGACCGAGTCGTTGACGTTGATCGCCGGGACTTTCAGCTCGCCCTTGGCCAGCATGTCGAGCAGACGGTGAACACCGGTGGTGGTCTCTTCGGTAACGCCGTGGACGCGATCCAGAACCTGCGGGTACTTGTCGTGCAGCAGCTGGGTCAGGTCGCCGCCGTCGTCGAGGATCATGTTGGCATCCCATGGCTGGCCATCCTTGAGGATGGTCTGCTCCAGGCACCACTCGTACTCTTGCTCGGTCTCGCCTTTCCAGGCGAATACCGGGATACCGGCAGCGGCGATGGACGCAGCGGCCTGGTCTTGCGTGGAGAAGATGTTGCAGGACGACCAGCGCACTTCGGCACCCAGGGCAACCAGGGTTTCGATCAGCACTGCTGTCTGAATGGTCATGTGGATGCAGCCGAGGATTTTCGCACCCTTGAGCGGTTGCTCTTCGAGGTACTTGCGGCGCAGGCCCATCAGTGCCGGCATTTCCGATTCGGCGATGATGGTTTCGCGACGGCCCCAGGCGGCCAGGGAGATGTCAGCGACCTTGAAATCGGTAAAACCAGCAGGCGTGTTTACAGCGCTCATGAAGAGCCTCCATTCGTAGTGTGCGAATGGGCGCCGTTGTGCGTTGAGCGTCCACTTGAGCGGACAACGCCCCATCCGAGCCTGACAGGTCGAACCTGCTGCAGCGCCCCTCGGACAGGTGGCGGGCATGGCACCGCGGCGGGTGGCCATGTTAAACGGCGCTGATTATAGCCGGGCAGGGCGATCAGGCCCAAGGTTTTCTGTCGATTAATCGCGACGATAGTCGATGATCAATGGAGCCCTGCGGCAGGCTCTGCCATCATGACTGCACGTTAGCCAAAGCTGGTAGGAGCAATGATGAACTTCCACACCCGCAAATGGGTAAAACCCGAAGACCTCAACCCCAACGGCACTCTGTTCGGCGGCAGCCTGCTGCGCTGGATCGACGAGGAAGCGGCGATCTACGCCATCGTCCAGCTGGGCAATCAGCGGGTGGTGACCAAGTACATCTCGGAGATCAACTTCGTCAGCGCCTCGCGCCAGGGCGACATCATCGAGCTGGGCATTACTGCCACCGAGTTTGGCCGCACCTCGATCACCCTCAAGTGCGAAGTACGCAACAAGATCACCCGCAAGAGCATCCTCACCGTCGACAAGATGGTCTTCGTCAACCTGGGTGACGATGGCTTGCCGGCTGCGCATGGGCGCACCGAGATCAAGTACGTGCAGGATCAGTTTCCCGATTCTGCAGTCGAGTGATTTTTCGGGGCCGCAAAGCGGCCCCGAAATTCTCAAGGCTGAACGCTAACCTTGCTCACCACACGACCAATGCTCAGACCCTGGATCAGGATCGACGACAGCACCACGATGTAGGTGATCGACAGCAGCAAATCACGCTCTTCACCCAGCGGCAACGACAATGCCAGCGCCACCGACACGCCCCCACGCAAACCACCCCAGGTCAGCACGCGAATGGTGCCCTGCGGCACGCTGCGCCAGCGCCGCAACAGCAGAATTGCCGGCGCCACCGTGAGCAGGCGCGACATCAGCACGGCGAGGGCCAGCACCGAACCGGCGGCCAGGTGCATCCAGTTGAACGGCAGCAGCAACAGCTCCAGGCCGATCAGGGCAAACAACAAGGCATTGAGCATGTCGTCGATCAGCTCCCAGAAACCATCCATGTAGCGCCGGGTCATGTCGTTCATGGCCAGGTTGCGGCCCATGTTGCCGATGATCAGGCCGGCCACCACCATCGCGATCGGTGCCGAGACATGCAGCTCGTAGCACATTGCCGAGCCGCCGATGACCAGCGCCAGGGTCAGCATGACCTGGACCTGGTATTGGTCGATGCTCTTGATCATGCGATAGGTCGCATAGCCGATCAGGCCGCCGAAGGCGATCCCGCCGATGGCTTCGCGGGCGAACAGCAGTGCGGTCTCGGAGATGCTTGGCGTCTCGCCCAGCTGGACGATGCCGAGCAATACCGTGAACACCACCACCGCCGTGCCGTCGTTGAACAGCGACTCGCCAACGATGGTGGTCTTCAGCGGCTTGGAGGCGTTGGCCGTACGCAGCGCGCCGAGCACGGCAATCGGGTCGGTCGGCGAGATCAGTGCGCCGAACAGCAGGCAGTAGATCAGGCTGATGTGCCAGCCAAACAAGGCGAACACCCAGTGCGCGAGAAAACCGATGACCACGGTGGCGATGAGCACGCCGATGGTCGCCAGCAGGCCGATCGGCCAACGGTAGCTGCGCAGATCGCTGAGGTTGACGTGCAGGGCGCCGGCAAACAGCAGGAAGGCCAGCATCCAATGCATCAGCAGGTCATTGAAGTCGATCTGGTTCATCAAGCCTTCGACGCGTTCTTCCAGGCCCGGAAAGCCGATCAGGCTCAGACCCTGCAGAATCAACGAGAACAGCAGCGCCGTGACCATGACACCGATGGCCGGCGGCAGGCCAATGAAGCGATAGTTGACATAGGTAAGGAGGGTGGTCAGGCAGATAAAAGCGGCAACAAGTTCAAGCATCCCGAATCCTGTAAAAAGTGGCTTCCAAGTCGGACCCGAATCGCTCGGGTCAGAGGTTTGATGGTCCAGCAGGGGGCGTGGGACACACTCTATGACCAGAAATGTCCGAATCGTTCAAAATATGTACAAGGGCGCCCTGGCCCTGTCCGCCGCATAACCCGCTATATTGTGCCGACCTCTGAGTCTGAGCCCTCCAAGGAAACCTTGCGTGCTGGCAACCGTTCTTGTCCTTGTCGCAGCCCTGTTGCATGCCATCTGGAACACCCTGGTCAAGTTCAGTGGCGAACGGCTGCTGGTGATCGCCAGCATGGACTCGGTAGCGTTGCTGTTCGCTGTGGTGGCTGTGTGGTTCGTCGATTTCCCGCCTGGCGAAATCTGGCCCTGGCTGCTGGTTTCGGCGCTGGCCCAGCAGATCTACCGGGTCTTGCTGATCAAGGCCTATCGGGTGGGCGACCTGGGTCTGGTTTACCCACTGATGCGCGGTTTGTCACCGCTGGTGGTGCTGGGTCTTACTCTGGCGTTTGCCGGCGAGACCCTCAGCGATCAGCAGATCATCGGCATCTTGCTGATCCCGTGTGGTATGGCCTGCCTGCTCTGGCAGGGCGGCGGCGGGGCGCGCTTGCCGTGGTCGATGTTGCCGGTGGTGGGCCTGATCGGGCTGTGCATAGGCTGCTACACCTGGTTCGACGGCCAGGGCGTGCGTGCGTGGGGCAAACCCTGGGATTATCTGGTGTGGCTGACCTTGCTCAGTACCTGGCCGTTTCCGCTGCTGGCCGGCAGCGCTCGGCGTGCACCGTTCGTGCAGTTCTGGCGTAACCAATGGCGGCTGGGCCTGGCGGTCGGTGTTTGCGTGCTGGCCAGCTACGCTCTGGTGCTGTGGGCGATGCACCTGGGGTCGGTGGCCGAGGCGGCGGCGTTGCGCGAGATCAGCGTAATTCTGGTGGTGCTGCTGGGCATGCGCTACCTCAAAGAACCTTTCGGCGGACCGAGGCTCTTAGCTTGCGGGCTGGTGCTGGCAGGCATGCTGGTGATGAAGCTCTGAATCCAACTCTTTTGAACAAGGAATTCTGTCCATGACCGTTGCCCTGTGGTGCATTTTGATCGCGATGATCCTGCCGCCGCTGTGTGCGTTGATCGCCAAACTCAGCAGCGGCCGTTTCGGCATGCAGCACAACCACGATCCGCGTGCGTTTCTGGACACGCTGTCAGGGCTGCCACGCCGCGCCCATGCGGCCCAGCAGAACAGCTATGAAGCGTTTCCGGCCTTTGCGGCGGCGGTACTGGTGGCTGATATCGTCGGCAACGCCGAGCAAGTGACCCAGGATGTGTTGGGGGTGATGTACATCACCAGCCGGTTGCTGTTCATCATCTGCTACCTGGCCGATTGGGCGATATTGCGCTCGATAGTGTGGTTTGCCGGGTTGGCGTTGATCGTGGCGTTTTTTGTAGTCTCGGTTTGACCGAGCGACTTACGCCGACCGTGTAGGAGCGGCCTTGTGTCGCGAAAGGCCAGCAGAGCTGGCCCGGCGATAAACGCGGCGAAGCATAAATCGTGGGGCCTCTGCGCAGC